>CAMYKU010000064.1 GCA_947259105.1 uncultured Alphaproteobacteria bacterium | reverse complement strand
GCCCAACGGTATCGTTAAACTGTGGGCGGCCGGGTGGGGGAGTGGGCCGGAGCCGATTCCACGTAAGTGGGCAACGCGCTAACGCTGTTCCCGATGCGCCTTCAGAAGGGCGCGTCCCGAGGGCGTCACGCGCACGAACGTGCCGCGCCCGTCGCGGTGCTCGCGGACCACAAACCCCTGGTCGACGGCATCCTCCCAGATCGTCAGGCGCGGACACGAGGTCCGCCACGCCTCCATGACCTCGGCATAGGGCCGCGGCCGGGCCGCCACCCATTCGACGAGGTCGAGCACCAGGGCCTGAGGTTCCGAAGCCATGCGCGTCTCCAGAAATTGCCGGACACCATATTGCCAGTTTCGCGGATACGCGGCCACCTTGCACAGGTCGCGGGTCAAGTATGCTGCCCGTCGATCGGTTATCCACGACAGATGTCAGCGGGCAGGATACGCCGGATCGCTGCCGTGACCCTGGCAAGCCAGGGATGGATTTCGCGCATGCGCGCGGCGGCATAACGGTTGGCCTCCTTTTCCTGTTCCGGCTGCTGGCCGAACGTATGCCGGTGAACGTGGTGGCCGATCTCGTGATACAGTGTGTGCTCTATACCGATCCGGGTAAGCCACTCCATCGTCTTCCCACCCAGGAGCGGATCTTTCCAGATTACCGTGATCGTGGAGAGGATCGGCATATACTGGCCGGCGTAATCCGCCTTCGGCGGGCGTTTGATGACGTAGAGCCGCTCTATGCCGGACAGGTCTTCCGGCGGTACATTGGCCAGCCAGCGGTCCATATGAGAGCGAACGTCGTCGGGCTCGTCTATTTCCCTGGCCACCAGAACCCGCAGCCCCCGAACCTGATGGACCTTGAAATTCCTCCCATCGTAGCGTCGGATGCTGTTCAGGACGCCTCGCAGCGACGGGTGGCAGCCGGCCTCGAGCAGCCGGTCGATGATACTCCGGGACCATACCTCGTCGATATCGTGCAGAAGGCTTATCAGGGCCGTCTGCATACGCGTCGCGTCCGGTCGTGTGACGGTCTTCCAGTCCGCTTGCAGGATTCGTTGCTCCAGTGCCGGAACCACGGCGTGGCCGAACTCGTAAAGCGCCCGGTAACCGGAATAGGTTTGCTCGCCCGAGCCGTGGGCGAGGCCGCGCATCAGCGTGTCGAACGCGGCTTTGACCGTGTCGGCGTCCGGCGGAACCCGGACCTGCGAGCCCAGGACCGGGAACAGTCGGCTTCCGTCTTCTCCGACCGTCTTCTCGATGCCGTACGTTCCCATCGCAGGCGGCATTCCGAGTTTCCTGTGAACCATCGGGTTTCCTTGCGCGAACCTGCAATCCCGGATTCGAGAATCGGGAAAGGGCCTCATGCATCTGTCCTGCAGGAGGATTATGTGCGCGGCGAGGGTTGAAAAACGCTTAATCCGTGTCGAAGGCCGCTTTTGCACAAGTCCTGCGTCAGCGCGGCAAGCCCCCACCTGAAGAGCAGTCGGAGCCGGCAAAGAATCAATCGGCGGCAGAAAACATGGCGCGCCCGGCAGGACTCGAACCTGCGACCCCAGGATTAGGAATCCTGTGCTCTATCCGGCTGAGCTACGGGCGCGTTGCGAGCCTGTATACCGCAAAGATGGGGTCCATGCCAGCGAATGGCGAGGGCTATTCCAGCCCCTTGAAGCGGTCGGTCGCGGCGACCAGCGCGGCGGCAATGCCGCGTTCGAGCGCCGAATGGCCGGCGTCCGGGACGATGTCGAAGCGGGCCTTCGGCCAGGCCCGGGCGAGTCGTTCCGCGCTGCCCGGCGGGCAGATCATGTCGTACCGCCCCTGGACGATGACGCCGGGCAGATCGGCGATGCGCCTTGTGCCGGCCAGCAACGCGCCTTCGTCCAGGAAACAGTCGTTCGCGAAATAGTGCGCTTCGATGCGCGCGAGGCCGAGCGCCGACTTGTCGTCATCATACCGGCCCAGCGTCTCGGCGCGCGGGACGAGTGCCGAGCATGCGGCCTCGTACTGGCTCCAGGCACGCGCCGCCGGCATGTGGATCCGCGGATCCGGGTCGACGAGCCTGCGGTGGTAGCCAGCCAGCAGGCCGTCACGCTCCGCGGCCGGCAGATGGCCGGAAAAGTCCCGCCAGGCCTCGGGAAAGAACCGGCGCATGCCATAGAGGAACCAGTCCACCTCTTCCCGCCCGCCGAGGAACACGCCGCGCAGCACCAGGGCGCGGCAGCGTTCCGGATGGGCCTGGGCATAGGCCAGCGCGAGCAGCGCACCCCACGACCCGCCAAGCACCAGCCAGCGGTCGATTCCGCGGTCCCCCCGCAGCGTTTCGATGTCGCCGATCAGCGCCGCCGTGTCGTTGCCCGCGAGTTCCCCGTGCGGTGTCGAGCGGCCGGCGCCGCGCTGGTCGAAGGCGACGATGCGGTAATGGGCGGCGTCGAAGAAGCGGCGGCCGGCATCGGTCAGCCCGGCCCCCGGCCCGCCATGCAGGAACAGCGCCGGGAGCCCGTCCGGGTTGCCGCTTTCCTCCCAGTAGAGCTCATGCGGCGGCGACACCGCGAGGCGCCCCGAGGTGTAGGGTTCGACCTCGGGGTAGAGCCGGCTGCGGCTCATGCCGCCCGGCCCGCGCGGCGGCACGCTGTCGTCCTGTGTGCGCATCGTCCTCCTGCGAAGGTGGGTTAGTCCCCCAGCACCTCGATCTGCTCCGGATGGGTGGCGGCGATCATAGGGCCATTCCGGTTGTCCAGCCAACCGCGTATGCGGACCGTTCGGCCCTCGAGCGCCAGAAGGTCGAATCCGGCCGCGTTGAACGCGGCGCGGGAGGCACTGCGCACGGCGACGGTGAAATCGGTCCGCCAGTCCGCCCCGAAATTCAGGTAGGTCGTGCCCCGCACCCGGGCCGCATCCAGGACCCGCCCCTCGACGAGCTGGAAGGTGCCGAGATCCCGCGTCAGGTCGAGGGGCGATCGGATGGCGTAAAAGGCATTGTCCCAGATCCCCGCACGCGCCTCGCGCGCCATGCGCTCGGCCGCCAGCATCTCGGCGACCAGCGCCCGGTTGTCCGGGAAACTGTAGACGCGGGCGAGTCCCTGCGAGAGCAGGATGTGCTGGACCCAGCTTCCGTCGTCGAGCGTCAGGTGGGCCAGCTGCCTTCCGTGCCGGTCGACCCGCTGCCCGCCATAGGCGAGGAACACCGTGCGGCCGAGCGTCAGCGCCTCGAGTGCGGATCTGGCGCGGTCGGCCAGCGGCCATTTGCGGAAATTCCTGCGGCCGAGGGGGAGTTTGGGAGCCTGAATGCCGACCAGCCGCACCTCACGGCCATCGGCGAGCAGTACCGTGTCGCCGTCGACGATCCCGGTAACGACGGCCTGCCCGCCATCGGCCAGGGCACGCACCGGCCCGTCGGGACCGGCGCGCACCGGCTGTGCCGTCAGCGCCAGCATCGCCGCCAGCATGATCCCCGGCAGGAACTTTCGGGCCGCCGCCATTTGCACGTGTCCTTTCCACCGTGATCGGTGCTATGGGAACCTATATCACCGTAGCCGGTACGGGAAGCCGGCCCGTCGCGGCAGAAAAATAACCGCCGGTCCGGTATATTTCGCCTTGAAACCGGCCGCCGGGACAGCGATTTCCTGGCTGTATCGCGACGGATACCGGTGGCGGAAACGCCGGTACGACGATGCCATAGGGTAAACGATGGATCTCACGAGACGACATTTTTGCGGCCTTTCCTGTTCGGCGCTAGCGCTCGGCGCGGCGGGCTGCGCGGTAAACCCGGCGACCGGCCAGCAGAATTTCATGCTGATGTCGCCGCAAGACGAACGCCGGCGAGGCGCCGAGTTGCACCCGGAGGTGATCAAGGAATTCGGCGGCTTATACGACGACGCCGGGGTAACGCGGTACGTGTCCGCGCTCGGCGGCCAGATTGCGAAGGCCACCGAACTGCCCGATCAAAACTATACCTTCACGGTCCTCGACAGCCCGGTGGTCAACGCCTTCGCGCTGCCCGGCGGATATGTCTACATCACCCGCGGGCTGATGGCGCTGGCCAGCGACGAGGCCGAACTCGCCGGCGTCCTGGGCCACGAACTGGGACACGTCGTGGCCCGCCACGCTGCGCAGCGTTACAGCCGCGGACTGATCGTCGGCGGGATTGCCGGCCTGCTCGGGGCCGTGACAGGCAGCGAGACGGTGGGCAGCATCGCGGCGGGAATCGGAAGCCTGACGTTCGTCCAGCCGTTTTCCCGCGACCAGGAGCTTGAGGCGGACCGGCTCGGCGTGCGTTACATCAGCCGCGCGGGATACGACCCGGTGGGGATGACCAGCTTCCTGTCGAAGATGCGCGAGAACAGCCGCCTGGAGGCCAGGATCGCCGGGCGGAATCCCGACGCGGTGGACGCGCGTGACATCATGTCGACCCACCCGCGAACCGTGGACCGCGTAGAGCAGGCGATGCGGCTCGCCGGCGCGACGGCCGGCCGGGGGACACTCGACCGGGATGGCTACCTGGCCCGGATCGACACGATGATTTACGGCGATTCCCCGCATCACGGATACGCGCGGGGACGCCTGTTCGTTCATCCGATGCAGCGGTACCGGTTCGAGGTGCCGGACGGTTTCCGGCTCAAGAGCCTCCCGACCGCCGCGATCGCCTCCAGCCCCGCGAAGATGCTGGTCCAGTTCGATTCGGCCGAGAAGCCATACAGCGGCGACATGACGGCCTACATCGCCGGGGAATGGGCAAGCGAACTGACCGTCGAGGAACTCACGCCGGTCACGGTCAACGGCCTGGCGGCGGCAACCGCGAAGGCGACCATCGAGACGCGCAGCGGAGCCATCTATCTGCGCCTTGCGGCGGTCCGGTTCGATTCGCGGCGGATATACCGGTTTATCGTCGCGGCGCCCCGCGAATCGGCCGCGGGGCTGCCCGCCGTGCTGCGCGAGACGCTGTTCAGCTTCCGCCGGATCAGCAAGGCAGAGGCCGCAGCGGCCCAACCCTGGCGGCTCCGCGTCGTCGGGGTTCGCGCCGGCGATTCCGTCTATGGCCTGTCGCGACGGTCCCCGTTCGACTCGCTGCAGCAGGAACGCTTTCTGGTCATGAACGGCCTTGGCGCCAACCAGCCGTTGCCGGTGGGGACAAAGGTCAAGCTGGTCGACGGGCAATGATCCGCCTCGTTGTTCGCCCGGTCGTCGTCCTTCTCGCCGCGGCGCTGCCGTCGATACTCGGCGGCTGCGCCATCAACCCGGCGACCGGCGGCATGGACTTCATGCTGGTGTCCATCGAAGAGGAAGAGGAGATCGGCCGCAAGTCCCACCCGCAGGTGCTGGCCGAGTTCGGGGGCGTCTATTACGATCCGGGGTTCGCCGCCTATGTCGAGGGGGTCGGGCGGAAGATCGCTGCAATCACCGAGCTGCAGGATTTCGAATACCGGTTTACGGTTCTCGATTCCCCGACCGTCAATGCGTTTGCCCTGCCCGGCGGCTATATCTACGTCACCCGCGGCCTGCTGGCGCTGGCCAGCAGCGAGGCCGAGCTGGCCAGCGTGCTGAGCCACGAGCTTGCGCATGTCAACGCCCGGCACGGCGCCCAGCGGCTTAGCGGCATGAAGGCGGAAAACAGGATCTGCGCCACGATCGGCTGCGATTTCGAACTCCCGGTGCTGGGCGATACGGCCGCGGTCGGCATCAGGCTGGCGTTCGGCGGCTTCACCCAGGACCAGGAGCTCGAGGCGGACAGGCTCGGCCTGCGATATCTCGTGGAAGCCGGTTACGACCCGCGGGGCATGACGGATTTCCTCCACAAGCTCAAGGCGCAGCGGGATCTCGAGGCCAGGATTGCCGGCCTGACCGAGGCGCAGCGCGATTCGCACGGCTATTCGTCGACCCACCCGCTGACCGGCGCGCGGATCGAACAGGCGAACGCGCTGATCGAGGGTGCCGAAGCGTCTGCGGGGTCGGTGGGCGATACCGCGTATCTCGGCGCCATCGACGGCCTGCTGTACGGCAACAGGCGGGAATACGGTTTCGTTGTCGGCCGGACATACGCCCATCCCATCCGCCGCGTCACCTTCACCGTGCCGGAAGGCTACACGCTCTATACCGACAGCCGCCGGGTCACGGCGCTCGGCCCGGGCGGCGCCACGATCCTGTTCGAACCCTCGCGGCTGCTGGTCACCGGACCGGTGGTGGAATACCTGACAGGCATCTGGGCGGCCGGAGTCGGGCTCGAGGATGTCCGCGAATTCGAGATCAACGGCCTGGAGGCCGCCACCGGCTGGCTGCGCGGCGAGACCACACAGGGACCGATCGATTTCCGCCTCGTTGCGGTGCGCGCCGGGACCGGCACGATCTACCGGTTCCTGTTCCTGTCGCCGACGCGGATCGCCGCCCGGCTGAGCGAGAGCATGCGGAAAACGACATACAGCTTCGGTACCCTGGGAGAAAAAGAAGCCGCGGCGCTGCGTCCCCGCCGCCTGCGCATCGTTACCGCGGGCGCGAACGACACGATCGAAACAATGGTTCAGCTGAACGCATTCCCGGATCATGCCGCCGAGCGGTTCGCCATCCTCAACGGCCTCGGCGAACCGCCCGTGGTCCGCCCGGGCCGTCTGATGAAGCTGGTCGGGGAGTAGGACTTTATCCAACCGCGCCTGACTGGCGCCGGGCGGTCAGTTCTCGAGCAGGAGGTCGCGCGGCGTCTGGACGCGGCGCAGCATGGAGTCCTTCAGCTTGCCAAGGGCGCGGCTCTCCAGCTGGCGCACGCGTTCCTTGCTGACCCCGAGTTCGCGGCCCAGCTCCTCGAGCGTTGCGCCCTCGTCGGTCAGGCGTCGCTGGCGGATGATGGTCTGCTCGCGCGGGCTCAGCTCACGCAGCGCCTCGGCAAGCCAGCGCGAGCGCGTTTCGGCGTCGCGCATGCCGATGGCGACCGTCTCGGGGCTGGGGCCGTTATCCGGCAGGAAATCCATCCAGTCGTCGTCGGACGATTCCGACAGCGGTGCGTTCAGCGACTGGTCGAAGCCGCTGAGCCTGACTTCCATGGACTCGACCTCGCGGACATCGACCTTCAGCTGCTCGGCGATGGTGCGGCGGCCCTCGTCGCTCATCCGCGCGCCCATCGAATCCTCGATCCGCGCTCGCAGGCGGCGCAGGTTGAAGAACAGCGACTTCTGCGCGGCGGTCGTGCCGGTCCGCACGATCGACCAGTTGCGCAGAACGTAGTCCTGCATGGCCGAACGGATCCACCAGGTGGCATAGGTGGAGAACCGCACTTCGCGCTGCGGCTCGAAACGGGCCGCGGCCTGCATCAGCCCGACATTGCCTTCCTGCACGAGATCGCCCATCGGCAGCCCGTAATTGCGGAACCGGGACGCGGTGCTGACGACCAGCCGCATGTAGCTGCGAACCAGCTCATGGAGCGCCAGTTCGTCGCCCTCCTCACGCCAGCGCCGTGCAAGCTCGAACTCGTGCTCGCGCGCGAGTAGCGGCTCTTTCATCGAGGTCTTGATGAAATGCAGATTTGCCCGCTGGGTTTTAGGATCGTCGATATGGGCCATTGTCGTCGCCGCTGAACCGCCAAGCGGTCCTCTCCCAAATGGTTAAAGCCGAAAGCACCAGCGCCATAATCATAGCAAAAAACACAGCAGGCTAGTCAACTTTTTTTGAACACACTCCGGCGGACCGGCGCCGGTCCGGTTCAACCGGGTACGGCGTTATACTTCGATGCGGTCGGCGACGTCGCCGGAGGGACCGAAGCAGGCCGCCGTCAGCGTGCCGCCGAAGCCGCAGCCGCCATCGACGGTGGCGGTATAGACAGTCTCGGCGAACCCGCGGTGGTCGGGGTCGTAACCGCGCACGACGCGGCGGAAGTTCTCGTAGGGCTCCGAGATGTCGCCGAAGCTCCGCCCGGCCCACCAGAAGGCGTCGCTCTGCGCGGCGAGCGGCCGTTCGGTGTCGATACCGCAGTTGACGAAAAGAACGCCGCCGGAATCGTCGCTGACCGCCGCACGCTTCAGCGCCGCGAAGAAGGTATCGTGGCCCGGATGCGCGCGGACCGACTCGCGCAGTGTCCGGGTCCACACGTTCAACGACATCGTGCCGCCTACGGCGGCCCGCGCTCCGGCGTCCGGGTCGCCACCATAGGCCAGCAGGGTCGCCGCGACGCCGCGTGAGAGGACCCAGGCGAGAATCGCCTTTGGGTCGCTGGCGAACTGGAGCTGCAACAGCTTCTGCCACATTTCCTCCTGGCTGCCGCGCAGATAGACGACATCCGCCGCAACGCGAAGCGGCGGATGCGCCAGCACCCGCCGCCTGAAGCCCAGAAGTTCCTCCACGGTCCCGACGACGTCCGGGCCGCATCCGAGATAGTTCCCGAGATAGACCAGCGCGTCACGCGGCCCGATGCGCGGCTCCAGCCGGTCATGCAGGGCCGCCAGCCGGTCGGCCTCGCCATGGATGGCGCCCACCGCCCAGATCCGCGACGCACCACGGATTTCGGCAATCGATTTCAGATCCCGCATGAAACCAGGCCGTGAATGCCGCGCCGGTTATGCGCCCGCCACGAGGCGCCGGCCGCCGTCAGGCGGCCTTGAGCATCGCTTCCAGTTTCTCCGTGGCTGCGTTCTCGTCGAGATCCTCGACCGCCGCAAACTCACGCACCAGACGGTCGAGCGCGGCCTGATAGATCTGCCGTTCGCTGTAGGACTGGTCGGGCTGGTCGGCATTGCGGTGCAGGTCGCGGACCACTTCGGCGATCGAGATCGGATCGCCCGAATTGATTTTCGCCTCGTATTCCTGCGCACGCCGGCTCCACATGGTCCGCTTGACGCGGCTGCGGCCCCTCAGCGTCTTCAGCGCACTCTTCATCTGGTCGCGCGACGACAGCGGGCGCAGCCCGGAATTCCGCGCCTTTGCGACCGGAATGCGCAGCGTCATGCGGTCCTTGTCGAAATGGATGACGATCAGTTCCAGCCGGCACCCGGCGATCTCCGCCTCCTCGATACCGGCCACCTTCCCGACTCCGTGGGTGGGGTAGACCACCCATTCGCCGCCGCAAAACTTCAACGTGTCAATTGTTCCGCTCATGTAGTTCTTCAGCCCCTTTATACTTGTCGTCAACACCGATTCCGTGCGACCGGTGAACGTTCCTGCGTGCCCTGGCGGTCCAGGATTTCACACCAGCGGCAGTTCGGTGTGCATGAATGACCCCGCGTCAGCGCACTTTGCGCCAACCAACGCGAACCGCCGGCATGCCGCCCGGCCCACGACCACTCTGTCAACTCGCTTGATGCAGGGACCACCCCGCCCGAATACTGCCCACGGAACCGGCGAACGGTGTCCTCGCTCGCTACACAGGTAATAATATAACAGATTTTTCGACAAGTTTACAGAGGCTTGTTCGATTCAGGCGCAACGGCGGTGAAAAGATTGCTCCTGGCGGCCATGCATCGCGGCAAAATGCCGCTTCTGGAGCGGATCGCCGAAGGCGAGTCCACGCAACCCGGATCGGCGCCCGGTCAGGACTTGGCCGGCTCGGGGCTGAAATACTTCTTGAATTTGTCGGGAATGTCCTTCCAGTCGTCCGCATCCGGCGGCGATTCCCCCTTGCGGGTGATATTGGGCCACTTCTCCGAATACTCGCGGTTCATCTCGACCCAGCCCTCGCCGTCGCTGTCGGTGTCCGGCAGGATCGCCTCGATCGGGCACTCCGGCTCACAGACACCGCAGTCGATGCATTCGTCGGGATGGATGACCAGCATGTTCTCGCCCTCGTAGAAGCAGTCCACGGGGCAGACTTCAACGCAATCCATATACTTGCAGCGGATGCAGTTATCGGTAACGACATACGTCATGCCGGCCTTCTCCTCAGCTTCACGTCCCTTGCCCGCCGGACCCGTCGAGCCCGGAAGAAATGCGGCCCAGCACCCGCTTGCGTGCCGCGCCGCTTTCCTGGTCGGTCACATACAAAAGTCCGGACACCCTGCGCAACATGTTTGCTTCGAAATCGTGCAGGGCGCCATCCGCATACGCGACTTCCCATAACATTTCAATCATCGACACGCGCTCGGCATGGTCAAACCTGTCGCGCACCGTCTTGGTGAACCCGTACAGCCCGCCGGCGAGGTCGGTCTCCTCGTCCGCGGCCGCGATCAGGGTGGCGATATCGTCCGCATCCATGCCGAAGCGCTGGTCCAGCAGCGCCGCGATCCTGGCCCGCTCGGACGCGTCGAACGTGCCGTCCAGCTTCGCCGCCTCGACCATCAGCGCCGCCGCCGCCAGCCGCAACTCGGCATCGGCGTGGCCGGCCGCCCCCGCGGGCGCCGGGCCCTTGCGCCGGAACAGGAATTTATGCAGGAAATCGACCATGGCAATGCCTCAAATGCAAGTTCCGGCTCTAGCACGGGGCGCCCGGCGCGGCAACCCGGGGCCGGCAAGGGGTATCGGCGGCCCGCCCGGCATTCAACCCCATGCGCCAGGGTTTTCCGGGGGTTTCCGGAGGTCCTGCCGGGGCCTACCGGCTTTCCAGGGCTTCCGGACGTCCGACGAAGACCATTATCGGTGCGATGACAGCGACGATCCCGGCGGACGCCACGAAGACCCATGGCCCGATCCACGTTTACAGCAGCCCGATCCGCACCGGTGGGTCAAACGAACTGATCCAAAGCCGGTCCATGAACGTATCTTACTGTAGATCGTACTCACATGAGGCCGCCAGAGATGCTCGCACGCCTGTTGATGACCCTGCCAATCCTCCTGACCGGCAGTTTCGGCGCCGCGGCGGATGCGCCGGACTCCGCCCATGACTTCGTCTTTACAGCGATCGAAGGCCACAAGCTGCCGCTGTCGAGCTTCGAAGGCAAGGTGGTCCTCGTCGTCAATACTGCGTCGCTGTGCGGCTTTACCCCCCAGTATGCCGATCTTCAGGCGATCTGGGAGCGTTACCGCGATCGCGGGTTCGTGGTCCTGGGCGTGCCGTCGAACGACTTCGGCAACCAGGAGCCTGGTGGCGAGGACGAGATCAAGATGTTCTGCGAGGTCAATTACGACATCGACTTTCCGATGACCAGCAAGGTACAGGTCAAGGGAGAGGATGCCCACCCCTTCTACAAATGGGCGGCCGGCCAGGTCGGCCCGGCAGGTACGCCGCGCTGGAACTTCCATAAATACCTGATCGGCCCCGAGGGCGATCTCGTGACCTGGTTCCCGACGCCGACGGCGCCGACATCGGGCACAGTGTCCGGCGCCATCGAGGCGCAGCTGGCGCGGGCCAAGCCGTCCGGCGGCGAGTTGACCCGAAAGACCGGGCAAGAGTGAAATCCCAGGAAAAGGCTGCAATGTGACATGCTGGCAAAAGACCACCTCGACCAACCATGGGATGGCGGCAGGACCGTCGATCCCGCACAGATTGAAAGTTTCCAGCGCCTTGCAGGCGAATGGTGGAAACCGGATGGACGTTTTCGCGGCGTGCATGAGTTCAACGCGGTGCGCCGCGACTACATCGTCAGCCGGATCGCCCGTCACTTCGAGCGCGACCGTGACGGCGAGGGCGCATTCGCCGGACTAAGGATTCTCGATGTGGGCTGTGGCGCCGGCCTGCTGTGCGAACCCCTGGCGGAACGGGGCGCAGCCGTCGTCGGCATCGATCCGACGGCACGAAACATCGAGATCGCCCGCTTGCACGCAGCAGAGAAGGGGGTTTCGGTTGCGTACCGGCACTGCCTGGCCGAGCAGGTTCTCGAGACCGGAGAGCAATTCGACGTCGTGCTCAACACAGAGGTCGTCGAGCACGTTGCCGATCCGGGCCAGCTGATGAAAGAATGCAGCGCGCTGGTGAAGCCGGGCGGCTTCATGATCGTCGCGACGCTCAATCGGACGATGCGCTCCTTTGCTCTGGCGATCGTGGGTGCGGAATACGTTCTGAATTGGCTTCCCAAGGGAACGCACGACTGGCGCCGTTTTCTGCGGCCGGACCAGATCCGCGCCATGATCAGGCGGCACGGCCTCCGGACCAGAGAGGTGATGGGTATGTCCTACAACCCGATCGCCAGGCGCTGGCGATTGTCCCGGGATACCGGCGTCAACTATTTGCTCCTCGCAACAAAGGCCCGGCAATGACAAAACAGGATGAAGCCGCGGGCGCGACCTCGCCCGGCGCAAGAGAAGCCGCTCCCACGGATCGGGGAGCGGACTCAACCCACACCCTCGTGCCGCCAGCGGCGAAATGGCTGGGCGCGCTCGGTGCGCTGCCGTTCGTTGTTCCGGCTCTTGCCGGCCTTTTTCTGGACGGCCCGTTGCGAGAGCACGCATCGTTTGCCCTGGCCGTATACGGCGCCGTCATTCTCTCGTTTCTCGGCGGCGTTCACTGGGGCCTGACAATCGCCGGTTTCGGACCCGAAGGAACCGTGTGCAGAACTTCCCGCCGCCTCGCCTACAGCGTCATCCCCTCTCTCATCGGGTGGGGCGCCCTCCTGTTGCCACAGCCGATCGGGCTTCCGGTTCTTGCCGCAGCGTTTACCGGGGCGGTCATCTTCGACTCACACGCCAGCCAGATCGGAGAGGCCCCGGCCTGGTATCCGAAGCTGCGCTGGCCGCTCAGTGTGGTGGTCGTGGCCTCGCTTTTGCTGGGCGGGCTCGCCTGACCCATCGCCGAGTCCATTTACATGCACGGGCGATGTGCGTGAAGAAATCCGCGTCGCGTGCGGACGCTCTTCATCCGGCGGCGTAAACCTTCGAGCGGCTGGTCGTAGAGGCGATGGAACACAAGGAGTTGGGATCGGTGCCCGACGAGACAGGGATCGGCTGGCCGCGGCAAAACGGCAACGCTTCCGGGCGGCTCTCAAAACTGAGCCGGGCGCCTGTCACCGGGTGCTTCGCCCTTCTTCTCTGCCTCGCCCCCGGGCCGTCGGCCGCAGACGGCACGGCCCTGTGGGACGCGCTTCGATCCGGGGGACACGTGGCCCTGCTGCGGCACGCCATCGCGCCCGGGACAGGTGATCCACCGACATTTGTCCTCGGTGACTGCAGCACGCAAAGGAACCTTTCCGATAGCGGGCGCGACCAGGCAACCCGCATCGGCGCGCGCTTTCGGGCCAACGGCGTCGCGACGGCAAAAGTTTTTTCCAGCCAATGGTGCCGCTGCCGCGAGACCGCCGAACGGCTCGCGCTCGGCCCGGTCGAGGAACTGCCGATCCTCAACTCCTTCTTCGAGAGGCCCGAAGGCGGGGGCACGCAGACCCAGGCACTCGGGCAATGGCTAGCCGGTCAGGCGCTCGACCAGCCGCTGGTGCTGGTGACCCATCAGGTCAACATAACGGCGTTGACGGGTGTCTATCCTGCGTCGGGTGAACTGGTGATTGTTCGCCGGTCCGAGAAAGGAGAGATTTCCGTCGTTGGTTCGATCGAGAGCGAGTGAGCGGCGCATGTCAGGAGCCGATACTCGGCATCTCACGCGCGGCCGGGATATCCTTGGGCTCGGGGTCTTCGTGGCCCTCTGCGATGCCGGGCGCAAGCAGGCAGCCCGCATCGGCGCTGGAGTGGCATGACGCACCACCGCCGGTGAAATGGTGGATTTCGGGAAATTGGCTGACGTTGCGTTGGATGACGTTGCGTCGGAAAATGCGAGGCCGCCGGATCGCACCGGGCGCATTGCCTTCGAACGTCCGCATACCGCCGATAATCTCCTGGAATGGTCCCGGTTTGGCCGGGGCGAAAGTTCGCAGCCACTTCCCCCCTCTCGAATGTCCAGACGCCCTGTCTCCCCGACTGGACATTGTAATCCGGCTAAGGCAAGCAAGCCAGGATGGTCATGGGTTTCAGCCGTTCGCCAGGTAGTCCCGTATGCGCGCGCCGGCGTCCGGTTCCGGCGGGGCGTCCCAACGGGCGGGCGCGTCCTTCCTGGCCGCCTCGATGACCGCCAGGTATGCTTCCGCGGTGCGTTGCCAGGTATAGGTGTCGCGCACGCGGCGGATGGCCTTCGCCGATAGCCCCGCGTGGTCGTCGAGCGCCCGCAACAGCCCGCGCGCGATGTCGTCCACGTCGAACGGGTCGACCAGGACGCCGGAGCCGTCGGCGAAGATTTCCGTCGGCCCGCCGTACTGCGTCGCCACCGGCGCCAGCCCGCAGGCCGCCGCCTCGATGGGGGCGAGGCCGAAAGGCTCGTAGAACGACGTCAGCGCGAACACCGAGCCGCGCCCGGCGAAATAGCGGTACGTGGCGGCGAGTTGCCCTTGCGACGGGATGTTCAGGAACCGGACCTCGTCCCGAACGCCGGCGCCGGTAATGGCGGCGAGGATCGGTTTGAGGACCTCCTGCTCGGGCCCGGCAAGGGTCCCGACCTCGGCGTAGGGATCGTCGATGCCGCGCACACACAACACCAGCGCCGCGCGCTCCCGCAGCGCCTGCGATCCGGCGTAGGCGCGCACCACGCCGATGATGTTCTTCTTCTCGTCCAGCCGGCTGGACACCACGATCGCCTGTCCGGCGCGGCCGCCCATCGCGGCGTCGAGGGCGTCGCGGACGGCGCCGTCGCGGTCGCCGGCTTCGGTGGTGAACACATGCCCGTTGACCCCCGGCGGGATGACGGCGAACCGCGCCTCGTCGGCGGGATCGACGGCGCCCGCGTAAAGGGCGTGGCCGTACTGCTCCTGGCGTTCCTGGCCGGTCGACGTGATGATGCGCGCCGCGCGCGCCATGCTCAGCCGCTCGGCCGCGATCCGGCGCGAGAACCGGAACCGGGTTTCCATGTCGTCCATGTTGGCCAGCGACGTGCCCAGCTTGTCCAGCTTCTGCGCGCCGAGTGAATGGCCGGTGAAGGTGAAGCCGATGCCGGCCCGGTGCCGGGCGAGAACCGCGCAGTAGCCGCCGTCGGCGTAATGCGCGGTGGCGAAGTCGGGCAGGCCGTCGCCATAGAACCCCAGAACGTTGTCGACGAACTCGCCCATGTGCGGCCACAGCCGTTCCTTGTCCAGGAACCCGGGCCCGCCGCAGGGAAAGCGGAGGATGCGGAGATTGTCCTCGAAGCCCGGATAGGCATCGACGCCGGCCGCGAACTCGGGCCAGGCCGGGTCCTCGATCCGGCGCGTGACGATATCCACCCTGTGCCCGAGCGCGGCCATGGCCTGGGCAACCTCCTTGACGTAGACCAGCTGGCCGCCGAAGTCCGGGTGCTCGGCCAGGTGCGAGTCGGCCGCATCGAAGTTACCTTGCGGGTTCAGGAAGATAATGTGCATGAGCGGGCGCGGGGCGGCCGGTCAGCCTTTGGCCGTAACCGAGTAGTCGGCGTCGATGACGACATCGGCGCGGGCACGGTGTCCGGAGATAATGGCGTGCTCGATCTTCAGCACCTCGTCGATGAAGGGGTCGAGTTCGGCGGCGTCGCGCTTGCGTTTTTCCCGGTGGGCGCGGGTCTGCTCGTAATCGCGGGCAATGAAGACGCGGGTGTCGACGTTCTCCAGGAGCGACGTATAGGTGCCCTCGGCGATGGCGACCCGGGCCTCGGCGGTGGGCATGTCCTCGGCGGTGATGCTGTCGGTCTCGTAGACCACCAGCGGCTTGTCGATGCTTGCGGCGCCGCCGCGGAACGCGTTCAGGTGCTCGTCCAGGAGGTCGAGCCTGACTTCCCCGGGGCCGACCCAGGTAATGTCCTTGCGCCGCGCGCGGTCATTGGACCTGGGCGGATAGACGAAGTAGTCGTCCTGCTGGAAGATGACGCTGTCGATCCCCTCTCCCGCCAGGGCATCGGCGATCGCCGTCGCCGTCTCGGACTTGCCGCTTCCCGATTCGCCGGCCACGGAGATGGTGTACTTACCCGCCGATTCGCGGATTTCCGGCAGCAGCGCCGGGACGATCTCGGCCGCCGCCCTGCGGTGGTGGTCCTCAACGATGATTGTGTCGCCGCGCATGATCGGTACCCGTTGCTGCGTTTGCACTCCGGTGCAACCTTGTCAAAAGCGGACCGGGAGTATCATTCCCGGTTGACCTTTGGAAAGAATTGATTAATGGAATGTTCACGCTGTACGATTTTATTGAAACTGAATTTTTACGTCCCAAATTTATAATGACACGCTAACAAAAACCACTACGGCTGGACGGGTAAGAAAGTGGATTACGATCTCACATGGTCGGAGCTTAATGCGCGCCTCCGTGAAACGGAAGCAGGGATTGGCGGGCTGACCGCCGTGCTCGCCGAACTCGAGCACCATCAGCGCGAGACCGGCTTCATCAAGGACGACCTCTCCAGTGTCGAGCGTCGTGTTTTCGTTCATCCCGACGATCCCGACCGGTTCTTCCGCGTCCAGTACAATCCGAAGCGTGCGCTGCGTTTCAGCGGTGCGGGCTTGGGCACACCACCGGTCGGCGTCGGCCACGTCAACGGCGGTTGTTTCCTGTGCCGCGAGAACATCCGCTGGCAGCAGCGAGACGTCCAGGTCGGCTTCGAGATCAGGATGACCGGCAATAAATACAACGCGTTGATGAACCCGTTCCCACTGATGCCCAACCACGTGGTCATCGCCGCCGACGAGCACATCACCCAGGAATGGGACATGGACGGCGCCGGCGGCGTGGATCTTTTTTGCCTCCTGCTCGACCTCTGCGATACGGCCAAGCGCATGCCACAGCACGTCGGCTTCTACAATGGCGTCGACGCCGGGGCCTCGATCCCCGGACACCTGCACTTCCAGATTTTCCGACGCCCCGACGAGGAACCGGTGTTTCCTCTCGAAAGCTGGGAATTCGAAGCACATTCATATGGCGACACGCCGGCGTGGGCGCGGGACTATCCGCTTCCGGTGGGGCGCTGGCAAGGTAACGCCGGCGAGGTGGTCAACAAGGCGACGGCCTGGATCCGGCGGTGGGTCACCGGCAACCGGGACTGCATCGGCCGCATGTCGTCCAACTTCATTGCCGCCGCGGACGGACGTGACGGCGAGGTGTCGCTCTATTTCGCGCCGCGCGACCGCGTAAAACCAAGATTGAACGGCGTTGCCGACCTCGTCGGCGGCCTGGAGATTCTCGGCGAGCTGGTATTCTCCAGCAACGAGCAGCGAAAACTCCTCGACGACGGCGCCATCGACTACTTTTATATCGAAAACGCGCTGGCCAGCGTTCGCCCCCAGTTTACGATGACCAGGTAATCCCGCGACGGTCTTATTTCGCAGCGTCCGACTGGCCCGGTCCCGGCGGAACGATGCCGGGCATGTAACGGTCTCCCTGGCCGAGCAGCCTGCGGTTTACGACGACCACACCGTTTTCCGTGACGTGATAGGCCTGCCGGTCGCTGCCCGGGTCGGCGCCGATCACCGTGCCCTCCGGTATCTGGCACTGGTTGTCGAGGATCACGTTCGTGAGCTTGGAGCCGGCGCCGATCTCGCACCCCGGAAGCGCCAGCACGCTGTCGAGTTCGCACTCCTGGCCGACCTTGACGTTGGAGAACAGGATCGAGTGGCGAAGCTGGGATGCCCCGATGACACAGCCGCCGCTGACCATGGAATCTTCGATGCTGTGAGGGCGGCTGCCGTCGGTGAAATGGGCGGGCGGCAGCTGCGGCTGATAGGTGAGCGTCGGCCATAACGGATCGTAGAGGTCCAGAGGCGGGTTCGGCGACAGCAGTTCGAGGTTGGCCCGGTAAAAGGCGTCGAGCGTGCCGACGTCGCGCCAGTAAGCCTTCCTTTCGGCGTGCGGTCCAATAAACCGGTGCGCCTGGAGATGGCAGCCGCCTTCAAGCGTCCTTGGGATGATGTCCTTGCCGAAATCGTGGCTGGACGAAGCCTGGGCGGCGTCCCAGCGCAGGACCTCGTCCAGGTAATCCACGGACGCGATATAGATGCCCATGCTGGCCAGCGCGTGGCTGGCATCGTCGGGCAATGGCCTGGGCACGGCCGGCTTTTCCTCGAAACCGACGATGCGGCCGGTTTCATCCACCTCCATGATGCCGAACTGGTTGGCGGCGTCGGCCACGGGAACGGAGACGCAGGCGATGGTGAAGTCGGCGCCGGTGTTGACGTGTTCCTCCAGCATCCCGCCGTAATCCATGTTGTAGACATGGTCGCCGGCGAGGATCAGTACGCGTTCGACGCCATAACCGTCGATGATGTCGAGGGACTGGAAGACGGCGTCCGCCGTGCCCTGATACCAGGTTTCGTCGTCGGTCCACTGCTGCGCCGGGATGAAGTCGAGGAAATCGCCGCGCTCCGTGTTCAAATACGTCCACCCCCGCATGAGGTGCTGGATCAGCGCGTGGGACTTGTACTGGGTCAGCACGCAGATCTTGCGGATTCCCGAATGGAGGCAATTGGAAAGCGTGAAGTCGATGATGCGGAACTTGCCGCCGAAGGGTACGGCGGGCTTGGTCCGCCAGTCGGTCAGCGCACCAAGGCGTTCGCCGCGACCCCCGGCGAGTACCAGGGCCAGTGTGCCGGCGGTGAGGCGGTTGATGAAACTGGCGGCGGAAC
This sequence comes from uncultured Alphaproteobacteria bacterium, assembly GCA_947259105.1. GTDB lineage: Bacteria > Pseudomonadota > Alphaproteobacteria > UBA8366 > JADFVY01. Next base: position 2,494 of record CAMYKU010000064.1, on the reverse strand, counting down.
CATACATGATTGCGTTCTCCCGAACAGATGCAGTGCGCCCCCTCTCCACGCGGATTCCGATTGTAACGCTTGCGCCGCGGATGTCGAGGCGGGCTCCGGCGCTGGCAGAGATCGTGATCCTGCTGCGCGCCGCGCGATGTTCGCCGTCTCGCAGCGTGGCGGATTTGCGTCCCGCGGCAATCCCGTTTCGGGAACCCGCAACCGGCTCGGCGGATATGAGAGACTTCCCGAGCGGACTGTCGACCGCGAACCGCCGGTGATAGTCTGGCCTTATGTTCGATGCCTTCACCGTCCTCATCGTGGCCGGAACGTTCCTGATCGCCGGCGCCGTGAAAGGTGTGATCGGCCTGGGCCTTCCAACCTTCAGCCTTGCAATCCTGACGGTGGCGATCGGTTTGCCGGAAGCCATGAGCCTGTTGCTCGTGCCGTCGTTCGTCACCAATCTCTGGCAGGCGGTCGTCGGCGGCCATGGGAGAGCCATCCTGCGGCGCATATGGCCATTCCTTATCATGGCGACGGCAATGGTCTGGCTGGGCGCCAACGCGTTGACGCGTGTCGATCCGCCCCTGCTCTCGGCGCTCCTCGGCGTGCTTCTGGTGGTTTACGCGGCCGTCAGCCTGGCCGGCCGCCGCTTCGCGCTCACCGCGCGCCAGGAGGTCTGGGTCGGCCCATTGGCCGGCTCGGTGAACGGCCTGCTGACGGGGATGACCGGATCGTTCGTCGTACCGGGCGTCATGTACCTTCAGGCGATCGGGCTGCCGCGCGACATGCTCATCCAGGCCATGGGCGTGCTGTTTACGGCATCCACCCTGGCTCTTGCCGTCGCGCTGCAGGGGAACAGTCTGCTGACCGTTGAACTTGGGGCCTTGTCGGCGGCGGCCCTGCTTCCGGCAATTGTCGGAATGGCCGCTGGACAGCGGATCAGAAAAGCATTGCCGGAGCAGCTTTTCCGGCGGGTATTTTTCGTCTCCCTGCTGATTCTGGGCGCCTATATCATCGCCAGCGCACTGCGTGGCGGCTCGTAGTCTTGTTTCGTCACGATTGCGTCGTCGCGGAATCAGGTATACTGGCCCCCGAAATCGTTTCCCGAATCGAGACCGAGCGAGTGGCGCATGACGGAACCCGACGGACGGCATCTCACGCGTGGCCAGGATATCCTTGGCCTCGTCGTCTTCGTGACCCTTTGCGCCGCGGTGTCCATCGTCGGCGGCGCCGTCACCGCGACGAGCGTTACGACCTGGTACCAGGCGCTCGAGAAACCGGTGTTCAACCCGCCCGACTGGCTCTTCCCGATCGTCTGGACGATCCTTTACCTCATGATCGCCATCGCCGGCTGGCGCGTCTGGCGCCGCGCGCCGATCGCGGCGACCCGGCCGGCGCTGGCGGTGTTCGCCGTGCAGCTCGCCCTGAATCTCGGCTGGTCGTTCCTGTTCTTCGGGTTTCAGCGGATCGGCCTCGCGCTGGCGGAAATCGTGATCCTGTGGCTCGCCATCGCCGCCACCGCCGTCCTGTTCTGGCGGATCGACCGGTGGGCTGGGGCGCTGCTGGCGCCCTACCTCGCCTGGGTGGCCTACGCGACGGCGCTGAACGCCGCGCTATGGGTGCTCAACGCGGGCTGACGCACTTCCGTTCGGTTCGCTCCGGCCCACTCCGCCACCCGGTTACCCAGAGCTTACGATACCGTTGGGTGGCCGGGTGGGGGAGTGGGCCAGCGCCGAGTCCACGCACGTGGACAATGGACTAACGATAGAAACCGAGCTCGCAGACCGCGAGATCGGCGCAAAAGGCGCGCCCGATGGCGACGAGGCCGATGCGGCGCAGCCGTGAGATGTCCAGCCCCGCATCCAGCCGGTGGGGCGTGAACGCGGCGAACGGAAGATCGGTCACCTCCCAGACGGGCCCGGCCGTAATATGGGCCCGGTAGGACTGCCAGGGACGAACGGCGTCCGGCGTGCGCAGGTGCACCGAATATTGCTCATCGTTGCCGCGTGCGACCATCCGCAACCCGGAGTAATCCGACGCATCGACGGGATCGCCGGAAGGCGAGAGGTCGAGCGCCGCTTGGATGAAGCCGCCATCGTTCTCGAGCCGGACCTCGCCGCAAAGGCGCAGGCAGGCGCGGCCGTCGATCACATCGTGCGCAACCGAGGCGTCGGAGATACCGCCCATCACCCGGTCGCTGACGCCCCGCCATGGCGTGCCCAGCTTCGAGACCAGATCGGAGCGCGCGAAATCGTCGATCAGCATGTTGCTACTCCTGGCGCACCGTCCGTTTGGTTCGCGCCGGCCCGCGTGAATCGGTGAATCGACCCCATGCAAAGGCGATTTCTGCGGGTTTCGGCGCCCGACTTGAGGCTCCCCGCATCGCGTGGTCGCCCCCTCATCCCCGCAATCTGTCCGTCTCCCGCCGTTCCTTCTTGGTCGGGCGGCCCGCACCCCTCTCGCGTTCGGCGGGTTTCGCCTTCTCGGGTGCATCCTCTTTCTTCTTGCGCGG
>CAMYKU010000063.1 GCA_947259105.1 uncultured Alphaproteobacteria bacterium | reverse complement strand
CATCGCCTCGCAACCGTTGATCTCAAACATGCGCCATGACAAAAATGCGTCCACCATGTCCCCAAACGGGTGTCCACCATCTCCCCGGTCCATACACCCAGGCGGGAGAGGGCTCGGCTGGTGCGCTCGCCGGCAATAAAGCCCCTCTCCCTCGCGCCGCCGGCCTGCGGGAGGACGAGGCCTGCCATGGGGGGAGGGGTTGGGGAGGGGGTGACGTTCGGCCTGGCGTACTCCGCGGCGAGGTCGAACGCCGGGGAATTTCGAATGCGTAAGTTTGCGGGGTTGCTGATTGCCGTTGACGTCGCCGGCGTCGTCCGGCCGGGGCGCCGGAAGCGGTGACGCGGCGTGCCGGATTGTGCCAGACTGAGTTGATGAGCGAGTCCGACGACACGGCACGCGGCCCGGTGGTGCGGGCGATTCCCGAGGGCGACGACCGGGAGCGGATGGTCTGTCCCGACTGCGGCTTCATCGATTACGAGAACCCGAAGGTGGTGGTGGGCTCGGTGGTGCTGTGGCAGGACCGGATCCTGCTGTGCCGGCGCGCGATCCCGCCGCGAACGGGCTTCTGGACCCTGCCGGCGGGGTATCTGGAGACCAACGAGACCGCGGCCGAGGGCGCCGCGCGCGAGGCCCGCGAGGAAGCCTGCGCCGACATCGAGATCGAGACGGTGCTGGCGGTCTACAGCATCCCGCGGATCAGCCAGGTGCAGGTGATCTACCGGGCGCGCTTGGTATCGCCCGACATCGCGGCCGGGCCCGAGAGCCAGGAGGTCGGCCTGTTCGGCTGGGACGAGATCCCGTGGGACGACCTCGCCTTCCCGTCGGTGCACTGGGCCCTGCGCCATTACGACGAGGTGCGCGGCGAAACCGATTTCGCGGCCCGCTTCAACCCGCCCGGCGAGACAGGGGACTATTAGGGCGGGCGACCGCTCCAGCATGAGGGCGAGGAGGCCCCCTGCCGATGATGAAGCTTGCATCGATATTCGCGATCGTCTTCCTCGCCGAGCTGGGCGACAAGACGCAGCTGGCGACGCTGCTGTTCGCCAGCGACCGGGACCAGCATCCGGTCCTGGTGTTCCTCGCGGCCGCCGGGGCCCTGGTCGTGGCCACCGGCCTCGCGGTCGCGGTCGGTAACTACGGGGCGCGGTATCTCGACGCGCTGCCGCTGAAGCTGATCGCCGGGATCGGCTTCATCGTCCTCGGCGGCTGGTCGATCCTCGAGCATTTCCGGGGGTAGGGCGCCATCCGACAGGTTCGCTCCGGGTCAGACACTGATAAATGCCGGTCAACCTTCGACCGCATGGCGGACAACGCTTCGGATGATCGCCGACCGCCGCTGCTGGCCCGAACCGGCCATGCATGGCGCTTATCTTCCGGGGGCCTCTGCAATCGCTATTTTACCGCCACGGTGCTGTTAGACAGGCTTGTTCACCGCATTACGCTGAATTGATTCAAACAATATCGTGTTTGGTGAACATATTTGTAGCGGCTTACCTGCTTAGTTGGCGGCCGTTCCGCGCAACGCAAACTCAGCGGGTCGCCGGGGCGAGCTTGATCGTTTGCCACAGGGCGCGGCCCGAAACGGCGAGGCATGCATCCAGCCAGCGGGCGACGGCGGCGGGCTCAGCCGCGAGCAGCTGGCCCTCGCCCTCGCAGAACTCGCGCCACTCGGCAGCGTAGGCGCGGTTGAGGCCGACAAGCACGGGAATGCCGGCGGCGACCGCGTGGGCGAGCGCGGTGCGCAGTCCCTTACCTTCGGCCTCCTGTCGTCCGAACTTGTTCAGGATCAGGATGTCGAGACCGTCCTCCAGCGAAGCCTCGACAAGGGCGACGATCTGTTCGAGCGCCATGTCGTTCAGGCGGCAGCCGCGCGACTGCGGTCCGAGCTGCTGCGAGATGGACACGACCCGGCCGGTCGTCAGCTCCTCCAGCCGCATGTCGCAGCGGTACTTCCCGGCCTGCTCCACGTTCGACTGGACGACGCCGCCGACGCGAAGCCCCTGACGCTTGAGCTGGCCGGCGATGAACGCGACCAGGCCGTCGATCCGGCGCTCGCCGGAATGCTGGATCGCCGCAAGCAAGACCCCGGGGGTCTTGTCGCTATCGGAGGAATTGTCCGACATTTTTCGCTCCCTGTCCTGGCGCCGCCGCCACGCTAAAAGGGGAAGGTCCCGAAGGCCTTGATCTCGATCAAGTCCAGCGCGCGGGCCGGTCGGGCCGGGCAACACGCTGAATTCAGAGGCTTTGAAACAACACCCCCTCACCCTCCCACGGCAAGCCGTTCGCTTAAGGTATGAGAATTTCGGGAAGTTGGCGGCAGACAAAGCCTTAGCACTATTGAACCGGGATTCCCCAGATGGCTCCTCCCAAGGGACACGACCTGCGCACCTGCGCAGGTCGGGATTCGACCCGAATCCTTCCGGGTTGCCCTCAGCTACGGACGTGACAGGTGGCTCCAGCGTACGGGGGAAAGTGACCCAAATGAGACGAAACCGCTATTCGGACCTGCTTCTTTCTGACGCCGCCTGACCTTTCTCGGCATCGAGTATCGCCCGGACCCTCGCCGAGACATCTTCAAAGAGAAGCGCTATGCTGCAATGGTCGAGTGGCGTCATATGCTCGGGTGAAAAGCCTGGCTTGATGCTTCCTTGCACCGACGGAGATTAGCCTGACAATGCCCTCCTGGAGGCTTATGAACACAGGTGTCTTTCTCGGACTGTTGCGTCGCTGGTGCTGGTCGTGCTGGTCTGGAAGTTCCTGATCGAGAGGCTCCTCAAGGGCGCTGTCAAGGAGTGATGACCCCTCTCAAGCCGACTTCACCCCCAAATCGGCGGACCCCGACCTAATGTTTGAATTTTCAGCTCTCTTTGGCCGTTCGCGCGAGGTGCGGCGTCTGGACGACGCCCTGCGCGCGGCGGGCCTGCATCCCGGCCTTGTACCGGATGCGGTGAAGATCGCGGCGCTCAAGCTCCTGAAGGAGGCCGGCCAAGGCGTTAGCCCTGCTCCCTCGGCCTGTGGCGTGGCGGCGGAAATACTCGCCTACTGCATATTGGGCGACCGGGGTTTCCAAGAGGCGAACGGCCCCGGTGCGACGCGGAGGCTGGAGGGGCGGCTGCAGGCGGCGCTCGATGTCGGGGACAGCCTGGATGCTCGCCTCGTGCTGCTCACGCTTCACGCCGGTGTAATCCACCACGCCCTCATGACACGTTATGACCTGCACGCGGGCGACGCCCCTGAAAAATAAACCTTGAATGCCACGACTGCCCGTCTCTTTGGTCAACTTGTGCCAACGAGACCAACCTCCGGCGGGTCGGCATAGGCAGCTTTCTCTCTTCCGTGGCTTGGAATGCCGAGCGTGCCTCATGTTACTTCATCGCGCCACAGGCGGGGCGCAAACTGGCTAACAATCCGGCAGAAGGCGCGACGGCATCACTCCCTGGCTGCGAAGCAGAAAGGTCAGCCTAGACGGCGAAACGCTTGTCCCGAATGTCGACTTCTGGCTAAAACTCGACGTGGACAGGGGTCTAGCGGAGCGTCCGATCTTGCGCGAAAACCGGGCATTGGCGCGTCTGCCCTGCTCGAAGGGTGGGGCCGCACCGCTGCTTCCAGTGCACTCCCGATTACCCGTGAATGTTCGCTACGACTCGTCCTCCGGCGCCGCCTGCTCGGGGAGCTGATAACGCTGGATGAGGCCGATCTGGAGGGCGGTGAACACGAAGATCAGGCCCATGGTGCCGAACACCTTGTAATTGACCCAGAAGTCGGTCGACTGGGTGCGCCAGACCACCTCGTTGAGGCCGGCCAGCACCAGGAAGAACATCCCGAAACGCCGGGTCAGCGCGTTCCAGCCCGCGTCGGTCAGCTGCCATGCGTGCCCGAGCAGCGGCTTCAGCAGGGGCCGGCGCACGGCGAGACCGGTGAACAGTACCGCCGCGAACAGCAGGTAGACGATCGTCGGCTTCATCTTGATGAAGACCGGATCCTGCAGCCAGAGCGTTAGACCCCCGAAGACCATCAGCAGCACCCCGGACACCAGAGGCACCTTGGGGACCCGCCGCTGCACCGTCCAGGCGACCGAAAGTGCAATCACCGTCGCCAGCATGATCGCCGCGGTGGCCGCCAGGATCTGGTCGATTTCGCCCAGAAACCGGCCGCCCACCACATATGTGAGCAGGAACACGCCCAGCGGGCCGTATTCAATCGCGGCGTTGAGGCGGGCGTTCATGGCCGGCCGGTCCTCCTTGACAGTTGACGAGCAGGTGGTAACAGGTTCGAAGCCTCTCGTGAAGCCAATCTGGGCAGGCACACCCCGTTAGGCAAGGTTCAGCAGGATTGCGCCGGCCGCGACCAGCATGGCCGCAAAGACCCGCCGTGCCCCGAACGGCTCGCCGAACAGCATCGCGCCGATCAGCGCCGCGAAAATCACGGAGGTTTCCCGGAGCGCGGCGATCGCGGCCAGCGTGCCCCGGCTGTAGGCCCAAAGCACGACCGCGTAACCGAGCCCGCACACCGCACCCGCCAGCAGCCCCGGCACGATCTGGCGGCGGGAAGCGGCGATGGCGCGGCGCGGACCCCGGCGCCATACGGCATAGATGCCGATCGGCAGCGCCGACAGCGCCAGCAGCCAGGCGATGAACGCAAAAGGTTCATCGCCGCTGCGCGACCCCAACCCGTCGACCACGGTGTAGGTTGCAATGAGCGCGCCGACCCCGAGCGCGGCCTTCATCGCCTTGCGGCCGCCGCCGTCCCGGGCCGTGAACGCGAGGCTCATGATGCCGAGCGAGACCAGCGCGACGCCGGCATACTGCAGGGGCGACAGGGTCTCCTCCAGGAACAGGGTGGCGACGACGGCGACGATCAGCGGACCGGTGCCGCGCGCCACCGGGTAGACATGGCTGAAATCGCCGATCTCGTAGGCCTTGACGAGAAGCCCGAAATACAGGCCGTGAACCGCGACGCCGGCCAGGATATAGAGCCAGGTCTCCGGCGCCGGCAGCGGCAGGGCGAGGGCGAAGGGCAGCGCGATCACCGCCGACACGGCGATGATGAAGGCCTGCATCACCAGCGAGTCCCCGGCGTGCTTGACGACGGCGTTCCACGACGCGTGCAGCACCGCCGCACCGAGAACCAGAAGACCGACCGATCCGTCAATCATTCGCGTTACGCCAGCTGCAGGGCAAGGATGCCACCGGACACCATGGCCGCGGCGGCGATCCGGCGCGCCGGGCTGGCACCCTTCTCGCCCAGGATCAGGGTTCCGATCAGGGCGGCGAACAGGGTCGAGGTCTCGCGCAGCGCCGAGACATGGGCCATGCCACCGCGCGACATGGCGTAGATCACCAGCCCGTAGGCCGCTGTCGCCAGAAGGCCGCCGATCAGGCCGTGCCGCCACCACGGGCCGCTGCCGCGGACGAAGCCTTCGGGCCACCGCACCGCCAGCCACAGTACGACCGGCAGCGCTTCGATGAGGTTGAGCCAGACGATGTAGCTGAGCGGCGCCCGCGAGGCCCGCACCCCGAGCCCGTCGACAACCGTGTAGGCGGCGATCAGCAAACCGGTGCCGAGGGCGTAAAAGACCGGCTTGCCGGCATTCCCCCGGGGGAAGCCGCTCTCGAAGGCAAGGCTCATCAGCCCCGCCGAGGCCAGTCCCAGCCCCGCAACGCCCAAGGGCGTCAACAGCTCCCCGGCCAGCAGCCAGGCCCCCATGGCGACAGCCAGCGGGGCCGAGCCGCGCGCCAGCGGATAAACGTGGCTGAGGTCGCCATGGCGGTAGGCGAGCAGCAGGAAGCCGTAATAGCCGTAGTGCACCACCGCCGAGATGGCGAGGTAGACCCAGGCCTGCGGCGCCGGTAGCGGCAGCAGCAGAGCCCCGGCCAGCCCCACGGCGCCGCCGGTCAGCAGCATGACGGCAAAGGTCCGGTTGCGCGCGCCGCTGGCCTTGACGACGGCGTTCCAGCCGGCATGCGCCAGCGCCGCCAGCAGCACCAGGAAAACCAGATCGGGCTGCAGCACCAAGGCCGGCTCCCGCCCGCCTAGCGGAACGCCGGCTCGTCGAAACTGCGCAGCTTGCGGGAATGCAACTGCTCGACGCCGCCCTCGCGCAGGATGCGAACGGCCTCCAGGCCGATCTTCAGATGCTGGCCGATGCGCTCGTTATAGAACGCATTGGCCATGCCGGGTAGCTTGATCTCGCCGTGCATCGGCTTGTCCGAGACGCACAGCAACGTGCCGTAGGGCACGCGGAAACGGAAGCCGTTGGCGGCGATGGTCGCCGATTCCATATCGACGGCGATGGCGCGCGACTGGCTGAAGCGCTCGAACAGCTCGTCGAACCGGAGCTCCCAGTTGCGGTTGTCGGTGCTGGCGACGGTGCCAGTGCGCATGCGGGTTTTCATCTCGCGCCCGTGCAGTCCCGTCACCTGCGCCACCGAGTCCTGCAGCGCCACCTGCACCTCGGCGATCGGCGGCACCGGCACCCACAGCGGCAGATCCTGGTCGAGCACGTGGTCCTCGCGGATATAGGCGTGCGCCAGCACGTAGTCGCCGAGCTTCTGCGACCGCCGCAACCCGCCGCAATGGCCGATCATCAGCCAGCAATGGGGCCGCAGCACCGCCAGATGGTCGGTGATGGTCTTGGCGTTGGACGGGCCGACGCCGATATTGACCAGGGTGATGCCCTGTCGGTCCTCGCGCACCAGGTGATAAGCCGGCATTTGCGGCAGGTGGACGGGCGCCGTGCCCTCCGTTGCGCCGCCGCTGCTGGTGATCACCCCGCCCGGCTCGACGAACGCGGTGTAATCGGCCGCCCGGTCCGCCACCATCGCCCGCCCGTGCTCGACGAACTCGTCGACATAGCGGTGGTAGTTGGTGAACAGCACGAACTGCTGGAAATTTTCGGGCTCGCTCGCCGTATAATGCCGCAAGCGGTGCAGCGCCAGATCCACGCGCTCGGCGGTGAACAGCGACAGCGGCCAGGGCTGGCCCGGCGCGGTCACGCGGGTGCCGTTGGCGATGGCGTCGTCGATGGTCGCGAGGTCCGGCATGTGGAACAGTCCCTCCACCGTCTGCATCTCGTCGGCCGAAAGTTCGGCGCTGGCGTGCTCGATGACGAAGGGCAGCGGGATCGGGCGGTTGCTGACGCCGACCGAAACCGGAACCCCGTGATTTTCGACCAGCAGGGCAATCTGTTCGCGGTAGTAGTCGCCGAACAGGTCCGGCCGCGTCAGCGTCGTCCCGTAGGAGCCGGGGTAGCTCAGCGTGCCGTATGACGAGCGGGCGTCGAACTGCATCTGCGCCGCCCTGGCCTGGATCATGACATAGGGATAGTAGGCGGGTTCGGCCGGCGACGTGCCGTCGCCGGCGGTAAAGGCGTCGAACCGTTCGCGCACCCGCCGCGTCCCGGTCCCGTAGATGTCCGCAATTCGCGCCACCGCCGCCTCAGCGTCGGTGAATTTCCTCAGGCTTTGGACCCCGGTCGATACGGGTTTCTTCATTCAGGCCTCCATTCCCATCAGGCCGCGCGCGAACTCCGCCGCCGTGAAGGGGCGCATGTCTTCGGCCTTCTCGCCGACGCCGACGGCGTGGACCGGCAGCCCGAAGCGGTCGGCCAGCGCCACCAGGACACCGCCGCGCGCGGTGCCGTCCAGCTTGGTGACGATCAGCCCGGTAACGCTGACCATGTCCCTGAAGGTCTGGACCTGAGTCAGCGCGTTCTGGCCGGTGGTGGCGTCCAGCACCAGCACCACGTCGTGCGGCGCGGTCTCGTCCTGCTTTCTGATGACCCGGTGGATCTTCTCCAGCCCGGCCATCAGCTCGGCCTTGTTGTGCAGCCGCCCGGCGGTGTCCACCAGCAGCACGTCCATGCCCCGGGCGCGGGCTTGCTCGAACGCCTCCCAGGCGAGGCCCGCGGCGTCGGCGCCGGGCTTGCCCGAAACGACCGGGCAGCCGGTGCGCTCGCCCCAGATCTGCAGCTGTTCGACGGCCGCGGCGCGAAAGGTGTCGCCGGCCGCCAGCATCACGGACCGGCCCTCGTCGCGGAATTGTTTGGCCAGCTTGCCGATCGTCGTCGTCTTGCCGCTGCCGTTGACGCCGACCACCAGCACGACATGCGGCCTGTGCCCGGGATCGATGACCAGCGGCCGCGCCACCGGCTCCAGCATCGCCGCCACATCGCCGGCCAGCGCGTCGCGCAACTCCTCGGCCGTGACGGTCTTGTCGAACCGCCCCTTCGCCAGCCCCGCGGCGAGCTTCGCGGCCGGTCCAGGCCCCAGGTCGGCGGTGATCAGCAGTTCCTCGATCTCCTCGATCAGCGCATCGTCCAGCTTGCGGCCGGCCAGCGCCGACAGCCCCGATGCGATCTTGCCGGAGGATTTGGAGAGTCCGGCCTTCAGCCGCGCGAACCAGCCCTTCTTCCGCTCGACGGTATCGCTCACGCCGCCTGCCTCTGCGGCGCGCCGATCAGACGGGCGCCGTCGCGGCCGCAGATCAGCGCGCGCACCAGGGCGCCTTCCGGCGCCGGCGCGGTCAGGCGCACCGGGGCGAAATGTTCGCTGTAGCCGCTGTCGCCGCGCTCCACAAGCACCGCCGCCTCGCTGCCGATGCGGCCGTCCATGAAGCGCGCCGCCGCCGCTTCGCCGGCCTCGCGCAGCCGCGCCGCCCGTTGCTTGCGGACGGCGGCAGGCACCTGCGGCATGCGCGCCGCCGGCGTGCCCTCCCGCACCGAATAGGGGAACACGTGCAGCCAGCTGAGGTCGCAGTCCGCGATCAGCGATGTTGTGTTTTCGAACATCTCCCCGGTCTCGGTCGGGAAGCCGGCGATCAGGTCGGCGCCGAAGGCGATGCCGGGCCGCAGCGCCCGCGCCCGATGGCAGAATTCGACCGCGTCGCCGCGCGAATGGCGCCGTTTCATCCTTTTCAGCACCATGTCGTCGCCGGACTGCAGGGAGAGGTGCAGGTGCGGCATCAGGCGCTCCTCCTCGGCAATCAGGCGCATCAGCGCGTCGTCCTCCGCCACCTCAACGCAATCCACCGAGGTGAGCCGCAGCCGCTTCAGGTCCGGCACCTGCGCCAGCAGACGCCGCGCCATCTGGCCGAGGGACGGCCGGCCCGGCAGGTCGGCGCCGTATCCGGTGATGTCGACCCCGGTCAGCACGATCTCGTTGTAGCCGGACTCGACCAGCCGGCGCGCCTGGTCGACGATCGCGCCGAGCGGGGCCGAGCGGTTGTTGCCCCGCCCGAAGGGGATGATGCAGAACGTGCAGCGGTGGTCGCAGCCCTGCTGGACCTGCAGGAAGGCGCGGGCGCGGCCCTCGAATCCCTCGACCATGTGCGGTGCGGTCTCACGCACGGTCATGATGTCGTCCACCGCAACCGCCATGTTGCGGCCCGGCAGGTAGCTTTCCGCCTTGAGCTTCTCCTCGTTGCCGATCACCCGGTCGACTTCCGGCATGGAAGCGTAGCGCGCCGGATCGACCTGCGCGGCGCAGCCGGTGACGACGATCCGCGCCCCCGGATTCTCGCGGCGCACGCGACGAATCGCCTGGCGCGCCTGGCGTTCGGCCTCGGCGGTGACGGCGCAGGTGTTGACGATGACCGCCTCCGCGAGGCCGGCGGCGCGCGCGTGGCCGCGTATCACCTCGGACTCGAAGGCGTTGAGGCGACAGCCGAAGGTTATGATCCGGGGCGCGTCGCTCATGCCGCGGTATGGTCGTCAAGGGCGCCGGTGAAACTGACGGCCACCGGCCCGGTCAGCAATACGTGGCCGTCGTCGCGCCATTCGACGGTGAGCGACCCGCCATCCATCATCAGCTCGGCCTTGCGCCCGGCCAGGCCGCGGCGGTGCGCGGCGACCAGCGTCGCACAGGCGCCCGAGCCGCAGGCCAGCGTGATTCCGGTCCCGCGCTCCCACACGCGCAGCCGGATCCTGTGCGCGTCGACGACGGTGGCGACCTCCACGTTGGTGCGCTCCGGGAACAGCGGGTGGTGCTCCAGCTGCGGGCCGAACGTCGCGAGCTCGATATCCTCGGCATCGTCCACAAAGAAGACGCAGTGGGGGTTGCCCATGCCCACCGCCACCGGGCCTTCGAGCGGCCCCAGCGCGACGTCGAGCTGCAGCGTATCGGCCTCGCCGGCCAGCGGAATGTCGCGCCAGTCGAGGTGCGCCGGGCCCATGTCGACGGTATACAGGCCGCTGCCGGCGGCCGTCGCCTCGAGCCGGCCGCCGAGGGTCTCGAGCACCAGCCGGTCCCGGCCGGCATCCTGCATCAGCCGGGCCGCCACGCAGCGCGCGCCGTTGCCGCAGGCGGCCGATTCACTGCCGTCGGGATTGAGAAACCGCAGACGCACATCGACGCCTGCGGTGTCGGCGTGCTCGATCAGCACCAGTTGGTCGCAGCCGATTCCGCGGCGGCGGTCGGCGATCGCGCGCGCGCCCTCCGCGCCCGGCGCTGTCGCGCCGCCGCGCAGATCGAGCACAACGAAATCGTTGCCGAGCCCATGCATTTTCGTGAACGGCACCATCCGGCTGTCCCTTCGGCTTTCCCCGCCTTATATGGCGAGGAGGGCCAACAAGTCCAACCGTTTCGGCCGCGGCTCAGCCGTTGTCGGCGATCGCCCGGACGAGGCGCAGGAACCGGCCGCGGATTTCCGGCGCGAGCGTGTGGTAGGAATCGACCAGGGTGCGGACCTCGCGCCGGCTGCCGGAGGGCTGTGCATCCTCGATACCGGCCCGACGGCCGCGGCCTCCGGCCCCATCTTCGCTGAAGCCGTCGAAGAAAAACGCGGGCGACACCCGGAGGACGGCCGCGATATCGAACAGACGCCCGGCGCTGACCCGGTTTACGGCGGTTTCGTATTTATTGATCTGCTTCAGGCCGATCCCGACAAGCTCGCCAAGGGCGCGGCGGCTCAAGCCCACCTCCCGGCGGCGCTGGCCGATTCTCATGCCCACATGCGTGTCGACGGGATCTGCCACTTCCGAATCCTGCCATGATCACTTTAAGCGTATACGTCCCCATACTAATACCCTTCCTGATAGCGGTAATCCAAGCGTTTTTGCCACAAGAGTACACAAGAAAAGCAAAATAGTACTCCTTTTGGAGTATCTTGCTGCAACCCGTGCTTGGACGCCGGTCGGCGGGTGGGATGCCTCAGGTTGAATTCGGACGCGCCGAAAGCACGAAGCGGTCCAGTTCGGAAGCTGCTGTGCCGATGCCCGTGCGCCTCGATCCGATCGGGGTCGAGTGGACTCGCCTGCGGCGGTCCGCTGGTTCGGGTCGGGCCTCGCTCGTGAATCACGCCGCCGCACGGGCCGAATTTCCAGAACCTGACGCAATTCAGGGTTGGCCTGTGGCGCCGGATTGACTATAACGGCTCTTGGCCGCGGCGAGTCCCGCTGCGCTCATACGGAGATTCACATGATCGGTTGGTTCTACCCCCTCATCTGACTCCCGGCCACGCAAGCGCGATGCTTGGTCCGGTCGGGGAACGGTTCCCTTTGCACCTGGACTGAAGCCATGCTTGCCTTCTTTGAAAAACTCGTCGACCCCTTTCCCGCAGCCGTGCCGGAGAAGCCCCCGCGCAGCCTGTTCGGGTTCCTGTGGCACTATTCGAAGCCGATCGCGCCGCACCTTCTGTTCGTATCGCTCACCGCGGCCGCCTTCGCCGCGCTGGAGGTCGCGCTGTTCGGCTTTCTGGGCAATTTGATCGACTTCTTTGCCGACGCGAACCGGGAGACCTTCTGGTCGGACCATCTCTGGTGGATGATCGGGGTCGGCCTGGTGATCCTCGTGGTCATGCCCCTCGTCGACCTGATGCACGAAGCCGTCGCCAACCAGGGCATCATGGGCAATTTCCCGATGCGCATCCGCTGGCTCGCGCATCGCTACCTGCTGCGTCAGTCGATGACGTTCTTCCAGGACGATTTCGCCGGCCGGGTCGCGACCAAGGTCATGCAGACGGCCCTGGCCGTAAGGCAGGTGATGGCGCTCACCACCGAGGTCTTCGTCTACGTGGCGGTCTACTTCATGGGCGCGCTGGTGCTGTTCGCGAAGGCAGACTGGCGCATCATGGCGCCGCTTGCGCTGTGGTTCGTCGCCTATGCCGCGACCATGCGCATTTTCATTCCCAGGATGCGGCGGATCTCCAAGGCACAGGCGGACGCACGCTCCGACCTCACCGGACGGATCGTCGATTCCTATACTAATATCCAGACCGTCAAGCTGTTCGCGCACGCGGCGCGCGAAGAGGGCTATGCCAGGGAGTCCATGACCCCCTTCATGGACACCGTGTACCGGCAGTTCCGGCTGGTCACCGGGCTCAACTTCGTCCTCGAGTCGCTGAATGGCCTGCTGCTGTTTTCCGCCGGGCTGATCGGGATCTGGCTGTGGACGGAGGACGCGGTGACCGCCGGGGCCGTGGCGCTCGCGATCGGGCTGATCCTGCGCCTGAAGGGCATGTCCCACTGGATCATGTGGGAGATCGCCTCCCTGTTCGAAAATATCGGCACGGTCCAGGACGGGATGGAGACGATCGCGCGCAAGCACGGCCTGGTCGACCGGCCGGCGGCGCGGCCGCTGACGGTCGGCCGGGGCGGCATTGCTTTCGAGCAGGTGAGCTTTCACTACGGCAGGGACAGCGGCGTCCTGGATGAACTGTCGTTGACGATCGCGCCGGGCGAAAAGGTCGGGCTTGTCGGCCCCTCGGGCGCCGGCAAGTCGACCGTCGTCAACCTGCTCCTCAGGTTCTACGATACCGAAGCCGGCCGGATTCTGATCGACGGCCAGGATATCGCCGGAGTCACCCAGAACAGCCTGCGTGCTGCGATCGGCCTGGTATCGCAAGACACCTCGCTGCTGCACCGCTCGGTGCGCGACAACATCCGCTACGGCCGGCCGGACGCCGACGAGGCGGCGATCGCCGCGGCCGTGAAGGCGGCGAAGGCCGACGGCTTCATCCCGGACCTGGCCGACCGCAAGGGCCGGACCGGCCTGGACGCCCATGTCGGCGAGCGCGGCGTCAAGCTGTCCGGCGGCCAGCGTCAGCGGATCGCCATCGCCCGCGTGATTCTGAAGGACGCGCCGATCCTGGTGCTGGACGAGGCGACCTCGGCGCTGGATTCCGAAGTGGAGGCGGCGATCCAGGATTCGCTGGCCGGTCTCATGGCCGGCAAGACCGTCATCGCCATCGCCCACCGGCTTTCGACCATCGCCGCCATGGACCGGCTGATCGTGATGGACGATGGCCGGATCGCCGAGCAGGGCACTCACGACGACCTGCTGGCCGCGGGCGGACTCTACGCCAGGCTCTGGGCGCGGCAGTCCGGCGGCTTCCTGGACATCGGGGCCGGCGAAGAAAGGCGCGTCAGCTAGAGGAAGTCCAGGAAGTCGGGGGCATCGTTTCGGCAGGATCTCAACCCGGGACGCTGCCGCGCAATGACTTGACTTGCCGGTATCCAGGGGTTAAAAGCCCGCTGCCTGTTCCACAGGGAATACAGAGCCTTCCGGTCCCGAGGGGCCCCGCCGGTCCGCGAGTTTCGCGCACTGGCGTGTTTTACGTTGGAGAGCCCGCGTTATCATGTTCGACGCGTTGACGGAAAGACTGGGTGACGTTTTCGACCGGCTGCGCCGCCGCGGCGCGCTGAGCGATTCCGACGTCACCGCCGCGCTGCGGGAGTTGCGGGTTGCGCTGCTCGAGGCCGACGTTGCGCTGCCGGTCGTCAAGAAGCTGGTCGAGGACGTCTCGGAGAAGGCGGCGGGCACCGAAATCCTGCGCTCCGTCACGCCGGGCCAGATGGTCGTCAAGCTTGTGCACGACCATCTCGTGGAGATGCTGGGCGGCGAGGCCGTCGGCCTCGATCTTGCGGCGCCGGCGCCGGCCGCCATCATGCTGGTCGGCCTGCAGGGCTCGGGCAAGACGACGACGGCGGCCAAGATCGGCAAGCGGCTGCAGGAGCGCGAGAAGAAGAAGGTCCTGATGGCCTCGCTGGACGTGGCGCGCCCGGCCGCGCAGGAACAGCTCAGGACGCTCGGCGAACAGGCCGGCGTTGCGACGCTGCCGATCGTCGCCGGGCAGCAGCCGCTGGATATCGCGCGGCGCGCGATGCAGGCCGCGCGGCTCGGCGGCTATGATATCGTGCTGCTGGATACGGCGGGCCGGCTGCATGTCGACGAGCAGCTGATGGACGAGGTTGCCGGCGTGCGCGACGCGGCAAACCCGGTGGAGACGCTGCTGGTTGCCGACGCCATGACCGGACAGGACGCGGTCAATGTGGCCGAGGGCTTCCATGGACGGGTCGGGCTGACGGGCATCGCGCTGACCCGCGTCGATGGCGACGCCCGCGGCGGCGCCGCCCTGTCGATGCGCGCGGTGACCGGCCAGCCGATCAAGCTGATCGGCGTCGGCGAGGGACTGGACGCGCTGGAGGCCTTTCACCCGGAGCGGATCGCCGGCCGGATTCTCGGCCAGGGCGATATCGTCAGCCTGGTTGAAAAGGCGGCCGAGACCATCGAGCAGGATGAGGCCGAAAGGCTCGCCCGCAAGATGCAGAAGGGCAATATGGATCTCGACGACATGGCTGCCCAGTTGCGCCAGATGCGCAAGATGGGCGGACTGTCGAGCCTGATGTCGATGCTGCCCGGCGTCAGCAAGGTCCAGCAGCAGATGGCCGAGGCCAGGATCGACCCCAAGGCCATTATTCGCCAGGAAGCGATCATCTCGTCGATGACGTCGAAGGAACGCAAGAGCCCCAAGGTGATCCAGGCGTCACGCAAGCGCCGCATCGCCTCAGGCTCGGGAACCTCGGTCTCCGAGGTCAACAAGCTGCTCAAGCAACACCTGATGATGGTCAAGGTGATGAAGAAGGTGGGCAAGCTGGGAAAGAAGGGCCTGATGCGGCAGGGGCTGCCAGGCATGCCAGGAATGTAGGGCGGCGCTTGGCCGCCAAGTTCAAGAGACGAACGTAACCAAATATTTTCAATTCGCTATGAGATTATTCTAACCTAGAGACTGAAGGACAGACAGCACATGTCGCTCAGAATTCGCCTTGCCAGAGGGGGCGCCAAGAAACGCCCTTACTATCGTATCGTCGTCGCCGATTCGCGGATGCCGCGGGACGGCCGCTTCATCGAGCGGGTCGGGTCGTACAACCCGATGCTGCCGAAGGACCACTCGGACCGGGTGGTCCTGCAGGAAGACCGCATCAAGCACTGGCTTTCGGTCGGCGCGCAGCCGTCCGACCGCGTCGCCCGGTTCCTGGGTGCGGTCGAGATCGCCGCGGTCCCGGCGATCCCGGAACAGACCAAGAAGAACCTGCCGAAGGCCAAGGCGCAGGAGCGGTTGCGCGAGGCCGAGGAGAAGGCCAAGGAGCCGCCTGCGTCGGCGGCCGCGGTGGCGTCCGGTGCGGCGGCGGCCGAAGAGGCCGTTGCAGAGGAGTCGCCGGCCGAGGAGGTTGCGGCCGAGGAAGCGCCGGTCGAGGAAGCTGCCGCCGAGGAAGCGCCGGCGGAAAAGGCCGCTGCCGAGGAGTCGCCGGTCGAGGAGGCTGCGGCTGAGAAAGCGCCCGCGGAAGAGGCTGTTGCGGAGGAAGCACCGGCCGAGGAAGCGCCCGCGGAAGAGGCCGCTGCCGAGGAAGCCCCGGCGGAGGAACCGCCCGCGGAAGAGGCTGTTGCGGGGGAAGCACCGGCGGAGGAAGCGCCCGCGGAAGAGGCTGCTGCCGAGGAAGCACCGGCCGAGGAAGCGCCCGCGGAAGAGGCTGCTGCCGAAGAAGAGCCGGCGGAGGAAGCGCCCGCGGAAGAGGCCGTTGCCGAAGACGCACCGGCCGAGGAAGCGCCCGCGGAAGAGGCCGTTGCCGAAGAAGAGCCGGCCGAGGAAGCGCTGGCCGCGACGGCCGAGAAGCCGAAGAAGTAGCGAGGAAACGGCGTGTCGACAGCGGCGGACATCATGGCGGAAGATAAGCTCTGTGTCGGTGTGTTCGTGGGCGCCCATGGCGTTCGCGGCGACCTGCGCGTCAAGAGCTTTACCGACGATCCGGAGGATCTCGTATCCTACGGACCGCTGACCGACGCCGGCGGCACGCGGGAGTTCAAGCTGCGCATCCTGGGCAGTGCGCGCGGGATGATGCGTGCCCATATGGACGGCGTCGAGGACCGCAATGCGGCCGAGGCGCTGGCCGGTGTCGAGCTGTATGCCGCAAGGGACCGCCTGCCGGAGCCGGAAGGCGGCGAGTTCTATTACGCCGATCTTGTCGGCCTGCGCGCGGAACGGCCGGACGGCTCCCTATACGGAACGGTCCGCGCGCTGCATGATTTCGGGGCGGGCGACGTGATCGAGATCGCACTGGCCGAGGGCGGTGTGGTGGTGTTGCCGTTCACCGAGGCGGTGACGCCGGAGATCGACCTGGACGCCGGCCGCATGGTGATCGTTCCGCCGCGAGAGCTTGCGGCGGACGACGCGCCGGACGGAGACGGATCATGAGCAACGCGGCGCGGCCCTGGACGGCGCGGGTCTTGACCATCTTCCCGGAGATGTTCCCGGGACTGCTCGGCCTGTCGCTCGCCGGCAAAGCCCTGGAGCGGGGCCTGTGGTCGCTGCAGACCATCGATATCCGCGATTTTGCGGACGACCGGCACGACACCGTCGACGATGCGCCGTTCGGCGGCGGCGCCGGCATGGTGATGCGGGCCGACGTGACCGACCGGGCGCTGGGCCACGCCCTGGAGGCGGACCGCGCTGACGGCGCAACGTCGCCGTTGATCTATCTGTCGCCGCGGGGCCGGGTGCTGGACCAGGCGCGATGCCGGGAACTGGCCGGCGGGCGGGGCATGATCCTGCTGTGCGGCCGGTACGAGGGCGTCGACCAGCGGGTGCTGGATGCGCGCGGCGTGGAGGAAATCAGCCTCGGCGATTTCGTGCTGTCCGGCGGCGAGCCTGCCGCGCTGGCGCTGATCGATGCCTGCGTGCGGCTGTTGCCGGGCGTCATGGGCGCCGAGGCCTCGCTGGACGAAGAGAGTTTCCAGGCCGGCCTGCTGGAATATCCGCATTACACGCGCCCCGCGGAATGGTGCGGCCGCGCGGTGCCGGAGGTCCTGCTGTCCGGCCATCACGAGAAGATTCGCGCCTGGCGGCGCGCCGAGGCCGAACGGATCACCCGCGAGCGCAGACCCGATTTATGGGCGCGTTACGCGGGCGGAAACGGATCGGCCGACCGCAAAGAAGCCGAATAGTTTGTACGATCAATCATTAGTATCGAGGACCAAGCCATGAACACGATCGAACAGCTGGAAGCCGAGCAGATCGAGAAGCTGACAGCCGAGCGGCCCGTGCCCGAGTTCCAGCCAGGCGATACGCTTCGCGTGCGGGTAAAGGTGGTCGAGGGAACGCGTGAGCGCATCCAGGCCTTCGAAGGCGTCTGCATCGGGCGCAAGAACGCCGGCATCAACAGCTCCTTCACCGTGCGGAAGATTTCCTACGGCGAGGGCGTCGAGCGCGTCTTCCCGCTCTACAGCCCGCGCATCGACGGGATCGAAGTGGTGCGCCGGGGCGATGTGCGCCGCGCCAAGCTGTATTACCTGCGCGGCCGCCGCGGCAAGTCCGCCCGCATCGCCGAGCGCACGACGCGACGCGACAAGGAGGCCACGAAGGAGGCCGCCGCGGCGCCCGAGGACAACGGCAAGGACTGAATCTTTTGAGCTGCACGGCTCCGGGCGGGGGAGCGGGCCGGAGCCGGAAAAGAGGATAGACGGGAAATCCAATGGCACAGCCACGTACGCTATTCGACAAGATCTGGGACAGCCATGTCGTCGACCGGCAGGACGACGGCACCTGCCTGATCTACATCGACCGGCACCTGGTCCATGAAGTCACCAGTCCGCAGGCCTTCGAGGGGCTGCAGCAGACCGGCCGCAAGGTGCGGCGGCCCAACGCCACCCTGGCCGTGATCGACCACAATATCTCCACCGACCCCGACGGTGGCGACGTGTCCGAGGAGTCGCGCATCCAGATCGAGGCCCTGCAGAACAACTGCAGGGAGTTCGGGGTGCCGCTGTTCGACGTGCCCGACCTGCGCAACGGTATCGTCCATGTGGTGGGGCCGGAGGAGGGCTTCACCCAGCCGGGCATGACCATCGTCTGCGGCGACAGCCATACCGCGACCCACGGCGCATTCGGCGCGCTGGCCTTCGGCATCGGCACCTCGGAAGTGGAGCACGTGCTGGCGACCCAGACGCTCATCCAGGCGCCGGCGAAGAACATGCGCGTGACCGTCGAGGGCGCGCTGCCGGCCGGGGTGACCGCCAAGGACCTGATCCTGGCGATCATCGGCAAGATCGGCACCGCCGGCGGCACCGGCCATGTCATCGAATATGCCGGCGAGGCGCTCCGGGCGATGTCGATGGAAGAGCGGATGACGGTTTGCAACATGACCATCGAGGCCGGCGCCCGCGCCGGACTCGTGGCGCCCGACGAGACGACCTTCGAATATCTGAAGGGCCGGCCCATGGTGCCCAAGGGTGCGCAGTGGGAGCAGGCCGTCGCCTGGTGGAAGACCCTGCCGTCGGATGACGGCGCGGCCTACGACACCGAGGTCGCGATCGACGCCGCCGCGCTGATCCCCGAGGTCACCTGGGGCACCAGCCCCGAGGACGTGGTCCGGATCGACGGCACGGTGCCGAATCCCGCGGATTTCGCCGATGAGGACCGCCGCAATGCGGTCCGGCGCAAGCTGGACTACATGGGCCTGACGCCGGGCATGAAAATCAGCGACATCCGCGTCGACAAGGTGTTCGTCGGATCCTGCACCAACGGCCGGATCGAGGATCTGCGCGCCGCAGCCGCGGTCGCCAGGGGCCGCAAGGTCGCCGACGGCGTCACCGCGCTGATCGTGCCGGGCTCGGGCCTGGTCAAGCAGCAGGCCGAAGAGGAGGGGCTCGACGGCATCTTCGTTAAGGCCGGCTTCCAGTGGCGCAATCCGGGCTGCTCGATGTGCCTTGCCATGAACGCGGACCGGCTGGAGCCGGGCGAACGCTGCGCCTCGACCTCCAATCGCAACTTCGAGGGCCGCCAGGGACGCGGCGGGCGCACCCATCTGATGAGCCCCGCCATGGCCACCGCCGCGGCAATCGCCGGCCACCTGACCGACGTGCGCGACCTGGACCAGGGGAGCTGAAGCAGATATGGACAAATTCACCACGCTGACCGGGGTGGCCGCACCCCTCAACATGGTCAATGTCGACACCGACATGATCATCCCCAAGCAGTTCCTGAAGACCATCAAGCGCACCGGCCTCAAGGAGGGGCTGTTTTCCGAGCTGCGCTGGGACGTCGACGGGACGCCGAAGGATTTCGTGCTCGACGAGGCGCCGTATCGGGACGCGAAAATCCTGATTGCGGGCGACAATTTCGGCTGCGGGTCGTCGCGTGAGCACGCGCCCTGGGCGCTGCTCGATTTCGGCATAAGCTGCATCATTGCGCCGAGCTTCGCCGACATCTTCTACAACAACTGCTTCAAGAACGGCATCCTGCCGATCAAACTGCCGCAGGAGCAGGTCGACCAGCTGATGGAGGACGCGGGCAAGGGCGCCAACGCGACCATGACCGTCGACCTGGCGGCGCAGGAAATCACCCGGCCGGACGGTGGGAAGATCGCCTTTGAGATCGACGCACACCGCAAGCACTGCCTGCTGAACGGCCTCGACGACATCGGGCTGACACTGCAGAAGGCGGAGAAGATCGACAGTTTCGAGGCCGGCCGCACGACGTCGCAGCCCTGGCTGTAACCGCTGCGTTGCGAAAAACGAGCCTGAAAGGACTGGGGGCATGGCCGCCAACAAGACACTGCTGATTCTGCCGGGCGACGGCATCGGCCCGGAAGTCATGGTCCAGGTGCGCCGGATCGTCGACTGGTTCGACAGGCGCCGCGCGGTCGGCTTCGATATCCTCGAGCAGCCCGTCGGCGGCGCCGCGTACGACGCGCACGGCACGCCGCTGACCGACGAGGCGCTGTCCGAGGCCATGGATGCGGACGCCGTGCTGCTGGGCGCGGTCGGCGGCCCGCAATACGACAACGCGCCGCGCGACAAGCGGCCCGAGGCCGGGTTGCTGCGCCTGCGCAAGGAAATGGACCTGTTCGCCAACCTGCGCCCGGCGCTGGTGTTCGATGCGCTGATCGACGCCTCGACGCTCAAGCGCGAGGTGGTCGAAGGGCTCGATATCCTGATTCTGCGCGAGCTGACCGCGGGCGTTTATTTCGGCGAGCCGCGCGGCGTCGAAACCCTGGCCGACGGCACCCGCCGCGCGATCGACACCCAGTCCTATACCGAAGCGGAAATCCAGCGGGTCGCCGCCGTCGGCTTCGAGCTGGCGCGCAAGCGCAGCAACCGGGTGCATTCGGTCGAGAAGGCGAACGTGATGGAGACCGGCGTGTTCTGGCGCGAAGTCGTGACCGACCTGCACGAATCCCGGTTCGGCGACGTCGAGCTGCAGCACATGTATGCCGACAACTGCGCCATGCAGCTGGTGCGCCAGCCCAGGCAGTTCGACGTCATCGTCACCGACAATCTGTTCGGCGACATCCTGTCGGACTGCGCGGCGATGCTGACCGGCTCGCTGGGCATGCTGCCTTCCGCCTCGCTGGGCGCCGAGGACGAGACCGGCCGGCGCCGCGCGATGTACGAGCCGGTGCACGGCAGCGCCCCGGATATCGCGGGCAAGGACATGGCCAACCCGCTGGCGACGATCCTCAGCTTCGCCATGATGCTGCGCTACTCTTTCGGGCTAGGCGATGACGCGGACCTCGTCGAGCGGGCGGTGCAGAACGTACTGGCCGCAGGCGGCCGGACGCAGGACATCGTCGGTCCCGGCATGGAGGCGGTATCGACGACGGGGATGGGCGATGCGGTCCTCGCCGAGCTGGACCGCATCGCTGCCTGAACTCGGACGGCGGAGGCCGTTTTTTTGCCTTCGGCCGATTAAGCTTTCGTTAAGGAATTTCCGGGACAATTAGGCTGTGACAACTGGACCTGACCCAGGTCCCCTCAATAAGGAGGTGCATCATGAACAAGATCATCATGATGACAGGGGTCGCAGGGTATTTGTTGGGTTTTGGCGTCTATGTAATCATTTACTCGGCGACTTACTGGGGTGATGACATGGACTATTTTACCGCCAAGTTCGTGGAAGGCGTGGGTTCGGGCATGGTTTGGCCGTACCTGCTGTTCCGCTACCTGGTGGACGGAATCCCGATGATGTAGGACAGGATTCAACCTGATCGAAATTTCGAGGGCCGGCGCCACGTGGGGCCGGCCTTTCGATTTGCCGGCGGCGAAGCAGGCGCGTTTTCCACTTGCGTGGAATCGGTCCCGGCGATCACTATCGTACTATCCA
>CAMYKU010000062.1 GCA_947259105.1 uncultured Alphaproteobacteria bacterium | reverse complement strand
CGTTGATCTCAAACATGCGCCATGACAAAAATGCGTCCACCATGTCCCCAAACGGGTGTCCACCATCTCCCCGGTCCATACAGATGGGGGAGGGTTGGGGTGGGGGTGAAAACACGATTAATTGCCGGCGAAAGCCGGCGCCAGACAGGCAAGTGTCGAAACATTCACAAACTCTCAGCATGAGGCTCCAACGCCTGTTTCCTCATGCTGAGGAGCGGCGAAGCCGCGTCTCGAAGTATGAGGTCGCACCAGTGTCGCAGACCGCTACTCCGCCGGGATCTGTTTTTGCCGGGCCTGCTTTTCGCGCAGCGCCATCAGGACCTTTTCCGATGTCGCCGGCAGCGAGTAGATGCGCACGCCGACCGCATCGAAGATCGCGTTGGCGATGGCGGCCGCCGTCGGCACCGAGGTCGGCTCGCCGACCCCCTTGGCGCCGAACGGGCCGGTCGGGTCGTAATTCTTGACGATATCCACCTCGATCTCCGGCATGTCGAGGCTGGTCGGCATGATGTAGTTGGTCAGGTTCGGGTTGATCTGCCGCCCCTCGTCGTCGAACAGGATTTCCTCCTGCAGCGCCAGGCCGACGCCCATCGAGATGCCGCCCTCGACCTGACCTTCGACAAGGGTCGGGTTGATCGGCGTGCCGCAATCATGCGCGGCGACGATGCGCAGCACCTCGACCTCGCCGGTCTCGTCGTCGACCTCGACCTCGGCCACCTGGGCCGCGTAGACATAGGTGCTGAACGGCTTGCCCTGGCCGGTTTCGGGGTCCATCGCCACGGTCGGCGGATTGTAGGAGGCGCTGCCCAGGGCCGGGCGACCCATCACCACCTGGGCATGGTTCGCAACCTCGCCGATTGGCAGGTTCTTCTGCGGGAAGCCGATGATCTGGATCCTGCGGTCCCGCGCCTCCAGCTGTTCGGGCCGCACGCCAAGCATCGGCGCCGCCACCTCGAACAGGATCTTCTTGGCTTCGGCCGCGGCCATCTGGATGGCGTTGCCGGTAACGTAGGTGGTGCGGCTGGCGATGGCGCCGGTATCCATCGGCGTCGCGTCGGTGTCCCCTGACACCACATGCACGTCGGCCGCCGCAATGCCAAGCTCCTCCGCCGCAATCTGCCCGAGGACCGTCAGCGCCCCCTGCCCCGTTTCCACGGTGCCGGTCAGCACCGTGGCCGTGCCGTCCTCGTTGACCTTGACCATCGCGGCGCTGGGATTGGCGGCGACGGTGAATCCGATCGGGTACCACATGCAGGCGATGCCGCGTCCGCGCCGCTTCACTGCGTCTGCTCCTTCCAGCCGATCCGGTCGGCCACGGTGTCCAGCGATTCCCTGACCGCGACACTGTGGAGCACCTGCCCGGTGGGGCTGGACGAGCCCTCGTCGAACACATTGCGGAGCCGGATCTCGAGCGGGTCGATGCCCAGCTCGTGGGCGATGTCGTCCATGTGCGACTCGTATCCGAAGCAAACCTGGGGCGCGCCGAACCCGCGCATCGCGCCGCATGTCGTCTTGTTGGTGTAGACCGCGTAGGCCTTGACCTCGAGATTGTCGATCCGGTAGGGCCCGACCGACAGGATCGCGCCCTTGCCGAGCGTGGTCTCGCTCCACGAACAGTAGGCGCCGCCATCGGCGACGATCCGCACCCTGCGGGCGACGATGCGGCCGTCCTTCATGACCCCGGTCTGGTAGTCCATGACGAAGGGATGGCGGGTCGTCGAGGACACGAATTCGTCCTTGCGCGTGTAGATGCCCTTAACCGGGCGGCCGGTCTTGCGGGCCAGCAGGGCGAGGATCGGCTCGGTGGTGATTTCGTTCTTGCCGCCGAAATTGCCGCCGACGATGGTGCCGACGACCTGGATCCTGTTGACCGGCATGTCGAGGGTGCGCGCCATATCGGCCCGCCCCAGCGTGATCCGGCCGAGACTGGACAGGATCTTGAGGCGGCCGTCCGGCTCCCACATGGCGATCGTGGCGTGCGGCTCGATCGGGACGTGTTCGACCATCTGCGTCGTAAACCGCGCTTCCATGACCAGGTCGGCCCCGGCCAGCGCCTTGTCGACATCGCCCTTGCGGATCACCTTGGTCGCATAGATGTTGCTCTCGCCGTGAATCTTGGGAGAGTCCTCCTTCATCGCTTCCAGCGGGTCGAGAACCAGCGGTAGCTTTTCGTATTCGACTTTGATCTTGGCCAGCGCGTCCTGCGCCTGCTGTTCGGTCTCGGCCGCCACCGCCACCACGCCGTCGCCCATGTGGCGGACCTTGTCGTCGGCCAGGACCGGCTGGTCCTGATAGGACGGGCCGAAGGAATTGACCGGGATTTCCTTGCCGGTCAGCGTCGCCACGACGCCGGGCATCTTCTCGGCTTCGCTGACATCGATACCGACGATCCGCGCATGGGCGTATTCGCTGCGCAGGATCTTCATATGCAGCATGTTCGGGAACGACAGATCGTCGATATAGCGGGTCTGCCCGGTGATGTGGGGCCGGCTGTCCGGGCGCGTGACCCGCTGGCCGACCGCCGGCGTCTGCTGATTCGCATCCGGCACGATCTGCGGCGTCCGGCCGCCCTCGCGGGATACAGCCGGAACCCCCGAGGACTCGTCGGCTTCCTTCAGATCCGTGAGCCTGTCCGTGCGCAGCGCGTCCTCGACCTTGATAACCATACCCGTCTCCTCTTTTTATGCGCGTTCCGCCCCGGCCGCGCTCCGGGCCCCGATCTCCATCACCGCGTCGATGATCTTGGTATAGCCCGTGCAGCGGCAAAGATTGCCCGACAGGGCCTCGCGCACCTCCGCCACGGTGGGACTGGGAGTCTTGTCCAGCAGCGCCTTGGCGGAAATGATCATGCCCGGCGCGCAGAACCCGCACTGGAACGACGAAAACAGCTCGAACATCTCCTGCAGCGGACTGAGGGCCTGGAAATCGCTCAACCCTTCGATGGTCACGACCTCGCGCCCGTCGGCCTGGGCCGCCAGCATCAGGCAGGCGTTGACCGGCTCGCCGTCGACCAGCACGGTGCAGGCTCCGCAGTCTCCGACGTCGCAGCCCAGCTTGGCGCCGGTCAGGGACAGGTCGGTCCGCAACATGGTGAGCAGGGTCGTCTCCGGCGGCACCGCCGCGGTGCACTCCTTGCCGTTCACCGTGATCGTGACATCCATGATCTCTAAGCCTCCCTGGCCGTCAGCCCGCGGCCTGTTCGATCGCTTCGTTCAGGACCCGGCCGGTCAGCGCCCGAATCAGTTCGCGCCGATAGGCCGCCGAAGCCCTGAAATCGTCGATCGGCTTCGCTTCCGTCACCGCGATCTCCGCGGCTTCGGCAATAAGAGTAGGGTCCGGCGCCTTGCCGTCCAGTGCCGCCTCTGCCTTGCGGGCCCGCACGACCGTCGGCGCGACGGCGCCCAGCGCGATCCGCGCATCGGCAATCTTGCCGTCTTCAAGGTTTACGGCCGCCGCCGCGTTGACCAGCGCCAGCGCCTGCCCCTTGCGCAGGCCGAATTTGCGGAAGCTGCACGGCTTTCCGAGACTCGCCCGGGGAATGACGATGTCGACGAGGATCTCGCCCTTCTCCAGCGCCGTCTTGCGCGGGCCGACCATGAACTCCGTCAACGGCATCCGCCGCCTTCCGCCGACACCGGCCACCGTCACCTCGGCATCCAGCGCCACCAGCACCGGCCCGCTGTCGAGCGACGGGACGCAGGTCACCAGGTTGCCGCCCAGCGTGCCGAGATTGCGGGTCTGGACGGCGCCGACGGTGCGCGCGGCATCGATCATCGACGGCGCATGCCGGCGCACCAGATCCGACTCCATGATCTCGGTGTGCGTCACCAGGCTGCCGAACCGCAGCCCGTCGGCGGACTCCTCGATCCCCCGGCATTCGGCGATGCGGGTCAGGTCGACCAGCAGCCCGGCCGACGCGGTTTCATGCTTCAGGTCGACCAGCAGATCGGTACCGCCGGCCAACGCCCTGGCATCCGCACTGTTTTCCGCCAGCGCCGCCACCGCATCCTCGATGCAGTCCGGCGCCAGATACTCGAACGGTCTCACTCCCGCCTCTCTTCCACGCAACGGTGGGTCATCGGATCGCGGGGCGGTCCGCCTTGCCGCCCCGTATTGCTTCGCGTCAGGCCGCGGCGCCTTCCAGGACGCCGTTGGCGATGGTCTTGAACTCGTCGTCCGTCAGCAGCCGCTTGTGATCCAGGCCGAACTGCTTCACTCCCATCAGGATTTCGGTCATCTGCTCGTCACTCGCCCGCATCTGGAACTTCTCGAGCCAGACCTTGATCGAATCCATGCCGCTGCCCTTGCCCATGACGACGTCGGCGCGGGGCTGCCCCACGAATTCCGGCCGGAACGGGAACAACTCGGTCTGGTGTTCGGTGCCGCAGTTGCGGAACCAGTTGGCGATAATACCGGATTCGACCTGGAACAGCTGCTCGCCGACCACCGAACGGTTGCTCGGCACGGCGATGCCCGAGATCTCCTGGACCAGCTTGGCCAGCGGATAGAGCTTGTCGTAGTTGATGCCGATATCGATGCCGTACATGGTGCGAAGCGCCATGACGACGTCTTCGGTCGGCGCGTTGCCGGCCCGCTCGCCGATGCCCAGGACCGTCGAATGCACGACTTCCGCGCCCTCGGCCAGCGCCATGATGGTATTGGCGACACCCATGCCGAAATCCTGGTGGAAGTGGGTTTCGAGCCGGACGCTGGTCCGCTTCTTGACCTCCTGCACAAAGAATTTCATGGCGTGCGGCGAGACCACCCCGAAGGTGTCCACCAGCGCCAGCGCGTCCATATGGCCCTCGTCGGCGACACGGTTGATCAGGGCCATGACCCAGTCGATGTCCGAGCGCGTGAAGTCGATCGGGAAGAAGACGACTTCGAGGCCCTTCTCATGCGCGTAACCGGTTGCCTCGATCGACAGTTCGATGGCCTTTTCCAGCGGCCATTTGTAGGCGTGCTCGATCAGGTGCGTGCTGGCCGGAACCTCCATGATCAGCCCCTTCACGCCGGCATCGACGGAGGCGTCGACGTCGTTCTTCATGCAGCGGCAGAAGGAATAGATCTCCGGGCCCAAATTGCGCTTGTTGATCTCGTAGATCGCCTTGAAGTCGTCCTTGGACACGGCCGGCAGGCCGGCCTCGATCCGGTGGATGCCGGCCTCGGCCAGCCCCTCGGCGATGCGAATCTTGTCGTCGATCGAATAGGCGATGCCGGTCTGCTGTTCCCCGTCGCGCAGCGTCACGTCGTGGATCTTGATTTCCTTGGGGAAGGCAAAGTCCTTGGTCACTTCCTTTTCGTAGTTCCAGGAACTGACGAACCAGTCGTCGGATTGCCAGGGATGTTCACTCATTTGATGGCTCCTCCAGTAACTCTGTCCTCAAATCGGATGGCGCGGCGCCCGCGGGACGGCATGTCGGACCTTGCGCCGCGTCCGGAATCTCTGTTCTCGCGGGGTTTCGACCGCGTACACGGCGGCTCGCAGTCCAAACCCCATACTAATGTTAGAACCTTACAAGTATGAGCGAAAATTCCAAATCAATCTACCGCTATGCGGGGTCTACATAGGACCCGCACCTACAAAAGGTACCAGAGGAGGAGCGGCAGCACGGCGAAGGTCAGCAGGGTCGAGACCACGACCATGCCGGCGACGCCGTCCGGTTCGGCGTCGTACTGCTTGGCGAAGAGATAATTGAACACGGCGTTGGGCATCGATGCCTGCAGGATCGCGACACCACGGGCGATGCCCTCGAGCCCGAAAATTCCGGCGACCGCATGGCCGACGGCGAAACCGATGCACAGCCGCGCGACGGCTAGGAAAAGGCTGGTCCGCAGGTTGCCGACCTTCAGGCGGGCAAGCGAAAAGCCCAGCGTGATCAGCAGCAGCGGAATGGTGATCCCGCCGAGCAGCCGGGTCGAGTTGTTGATCCATTCCGGCACCGCGGTCCGGGTCGCCAGGAAACCGAGCGCGATGATCACCGCGTAGATGATCGGGCTGCGCGCGATGCGCCGCAGCGAGACGCTGCCCGACGCGACGATCGGCGTGGTGATGAAATGATTGGAGGCGATCACCACATAAAACGCGATGCCAAGGGCCAGCCCCTGCTCGCCGAACGCGAACAGGCAGAGCGGCAGACCCATGTTTCCGGTGTTCGGATGCATGAGCGAGGGCAGATAGCCGCGCACCGACAGGCGGGTCAGCCGCAGCAGCGGATAGCCGACCGCCGCCGCGAGCACGAGACTGAGCGCCGCGGCGCCGGCGATCTGCCCGACCGCGGAAAGGTCGAGCTGGATGTTCGCAAGGGTCGAGAAGACGAGGCAGGGCGTGCCCACATAGGTCACCAGCAGGGTCACGTATTCCGGCTCTTCCTTCTTGCCCAGCCGCGCCATGACATAGCCGACCGCCACCGCGATCATCACCGGCGCGACGATGGAGAAGAGCTGGCCGATCATGGGTGCGGCCTGTGGCTATAGTATTTCAAGGTTGATCGGCTCCGGCACCTCGCGACCTCATGCTTCGAGACGGGCCTGCGGCCCTCCTCAGCATGAGGCTCGAACGCATGTGTCCTCATGCTGAGGAGGCGCGAAGCGCCGTCTCGAAGTATGAGGTCGCGCCGCTGGGGCAAGCGCGAACCCAAGCAATCCTGAACAACGTCAGAAAACCAGCTCATCCAGATCGACCGGCAGTTTGACCACGTCGCCGCGCGCCGCCGACAGGTCCATCGCCATGGTCAGCACCAGGTTGCGGTGGCCCTCCCGTGCCGTTGCGTGCGGCGTTCTGAGACCCATATGGACGCGCCCGAACCACTCCTTGGTCTCCTCGCGCATCGGCCCCCAGAGCTGCCCTTCCCAGATGTCGCCGGGCGGATAGCTGGTCAGGAAATCGACATGTCGGTCCATGCCCTTATCGAACCCCTCCGGGTCGTAACCGGCGCCCTGAGGCACGTCCGAGGCCAGCACCAGATCGCGATGGGTGTCCTCGATGTCGATCACCCCCCTGGTGCCGACGACGCCGATCTCCAGCCCGTAGACCGACCCGGGCCAGACCACCGGCAGCGCCCAGCTGATGTTCATGCTGAACAACGTGCCGTCGTCCATGGTGAAGATGCCGAAGGTCGAATCTTTGGTGCCGTACTGCGAGAGCGCCTTATCGTTGGAGCCCGCATAGACCGAGACCGGCTCCTTGCCCTCCATCAGCCACATGCTCATGTCCAGACTGTGGGTGCCGGACACCACCATCGGGGTCAGCGTCTTGCGCTGGTTGGTGCGCTGGACGGTGGCGATCGGCACCATGCGGTTCATGAAGGCGCGGGTGACGACACCCGTGACCTCGCCGATCTGACCGGTGCTCAGCTTCTCCTTGACGGCAAGGAACCGCCGGCGAAAGCGCTGGGTATAGCCGATCACGGCATCGACGCCGGCGGCCTCGATGGCGTCCAGCACCTGTCTGGATTCCTTCGCGTCGGTGGCCAGCGGCTTTTCGATGAACAGGTGCTTGTGGCCGCGTGCGACCGCGGCCAGCGTCGGCGGGCCGTGATGGTTTTCGTCGGTCGCGATGATGACCGCATTGACCTCGGGCCGGTTGATCAACTCGCTGAAATCGGTGGTGAAGAAATCGGCCTCGGTGTCCTCGGCCAGCTTGCGGCCCAGATCCTCCTTGATATCGCACAGCCCGAGCCAGCCGATTCCCGGATATTCCCGCGCGAATTTGGCGCGGATGCGCCCGACCACGCCGCAGCCGATCACGGCCAGCCCGATGTCCTTCTTCTCGCTCATCGACGTCTCCCTGTGAGGGCCCGGTGCGGGCCGGACAACAACGATTAACTGGCCTTCGCCGCCTTCCCCTTCGTGCGGCCGAAGATGCCGTCATAGAAGGTATAGAGCACGACGACGATCAGGATCGAACCGATCCAGTGCTCGGTCAGCACGTAGCCCACCGACTTGTCCTCGAAAATGATCAGCGCGCGGCGCAGATTCTCGTCGGCCAGCGGCCCGAGGATCACGGCCAGGACCATCGGCGCCAGCGGGAAGCCGTACTTCCGCATCACGTAGCCGACCATGCCGGCAACCAGCATCACATAGACGTCGAAATAATTCAGGCTGACCGAGAAGGCGCCGATCACGCAGATCGGGATGATCAAGGGCAGCAGCAGCGTGCGCGGCAGGCTGAACAGCTTAACGCAGGGCCTGACCAGCGCGATCGCCATGCCGTACATCAGGAAATTGGCTATGATGAGCGCGATGTAGATGAAATAGATGAGGCCGGGGTTGTGGGTCTGGATCGTTGGCCCGACCACCACGTTCTTCATCTCCAGCGCCGCCAGGATTGCCGCGGCGGCGGCGTTGCCGGGGATGCCCAGGGTCAGCGTCGGCAGCATCGAGCCGCCAATGTTGGCGTTGTTGGCGACTTCGGCCGAAACGATCGCCTCGTAGCTGCCTTTGCCCCACTTCTTCCGCTCCTCCGGTTTGGCGCGGCGCCGCGCAATATCGTAGGAAAGGAACGAGGCGACATTGGCCCCGGCGCCGGGAATCGCCCCGATCACAGTGCCGATCAGTCCCGAACGAAGGGAGGTTCGCGCGTATTTCCACAGCGTCGACATCGGCGGCACCACACGGCCGACCTCGGCCGGGATCGCATAGGGGCTCTTCTGCGGCAGCACCCGGAGAATCTCGGTCAGGCCGAACAGGCCGATCAGGATCGGGATGTAGCTGATGCCGTCCTCCAGGATCCAGACCCCGAAGGTAAAGCGCGGCACGGCGTCGATCCGGTCCAGCCCGACGAAGGCGATCAGCAGGCCGATCCAGCCGGAGATCCAGCCCTTCAGCGGCCGCTCGCCCGACGACATGGAGCCGCAGATCGCGATCCCCCAGATCGACAGCAGGAACATCTCCCAGGACCGGAATTTCAGCGCCAGTGCCAGCAGCGCCGGGATGAAGGTGATCAGCAGCACGATGCCGACCCAGTTGCCGAGGAACGACGAGGCGATCGCCGTGCCGAGGGCGAGTCCGCCTTCGCCCCGCTTGGCGAGGGGATGCCCCTCGATCATCGTGGGCACGGCGTCCGGCGTGCCCGGGATATTGATCAGCACGGCGGAAATCGCGCCCCCGAAGACGCTGCCGGTGTAGACACCGAGCATGAACATGATCGCCACGTTCTGCCCCATGCCGGCGGACAGGCCGATCAGTAACGCCATGGCCATGGTCGTGGACAGGCCGGGCATGGCGCCCCACAAGATTCCCAGTGTCACCCCGAGCAGGCAGACCGCCAGCATGTAAAGCGTAAAGGCCTGCAGCGCCTGTTCGACTATTTGCTCCCAGACCATCGCGCGCCCTCAACCCAGGCCCGGCAGCAGGGTCCGGAAGCCGTAGCGGTAGACCACGGCGAGCGCCATGACAGTGGCGAGCGACACACCCAGACAGTGCGGAAAAACGGGGCGGCGCCAGAATATCCACAGGATCAGGGTCAGCGCGGCGACGGAGAACAGCTCGTATCCGCTGAAACGCAATTCGAAGATACCAAGGGGCAAACGCCACTCGAACGGCACCATGTCGACCAGGACGACGTAGGCGACGACGATACCAAGCAGCAGCGCGGTTCGGCGGCGCTCCTCGTCCCGCAGCCATTCGCCGGCGCCTCCGAGACCGCCGAGAAGGTCCTTCGCGCCGCCGGCGCGCACCGCCAGAACGCCGAGAGCCACCGCCATCAACAACAGGCTGAAACCGACGACGAACGGTAACAGGCCGGGCGCCGCAACCAGCCTCCCGGGCACTTCGAGCCGGACCGCAAGGACCATCGCCAGAACCGCGATGGCCCCGATGATGATCGCGGCGATCAGGTTCTGCTTTGCGGTGACGGGCTCGCCGACCTCTTCCTCACCGACGAAACCGGCGGCGGCGTCCGAATCGGGTTGATCGTTATCGCGCGACATTTCTTCCAGACGCCAAATTGCGGGTCGCCCGTCGCCGGGGCCGCCTCACACCCGCGAAGCGGCCCCGGCGGGCAGGGAGTTTCAGACAGCCGCCCGGGCGATCAGGCCATGCGCGGCTTGTAGCCCTTCGGCGGCCACCATGCGTCGAACTCGTTCGGATTGGGCAGGCCGAGTTCCTTGGTGCCACGCACCGGCTTGCCGATCTGCTCCTGCACGCGCGTGAAGGTGTCCGCGGTCAGGCATTCGACCTGCGCCGCACGACGGTCGGCGGCTTCGCCGGTCCGAATATCGGTCTGGAAGAACTTCTGCTTCGCGACCGCGTTCCACGCGTCGGAATGGAACGCCTTCTCCCAGGCAACGGCGATCTGCTTGAGGATACCCACCGGCGTATCGCGCTTGAGCGCGAGGTTGTAGATACCGCCAAGCGGCAGCAGGGGCTTGAGCGACGGGATGGCGTCGCCGATCGAGCGCAGCGTGCCGACTCCCTCGACTTCGAGATCCGTTGCGCCGGTTTGCTGCAGCATGCGCAGGTTTCCGGCGCGGACGTGCTCGATATGCTCATGCACACCGCCACCGGCGATGTCGACTTCGCCCTGCAGCCCCGCCAGGGTCGCCGGCTTGCCGCCCTTGTACGGCACGAATTTCAGGTTGATGCCGGCAGCCTCCGAAACGATTGCCGCCAGCTCATGCCAGACGCCGCCGGTGCCCGAAGTCGAGATCGAGATCTTTCCCGGATTCTTCCTGGCGTCTTCGATGACGTCCTCGACCGTCTGATAGGGCGAATCCGGCTTGACCGACCAGGCCGCCAGCGAGTTGCCGCCCTGGAAGTACTGCCAGTCGTCCCAGGCCACCGAATCGGAATGACCCATGACGCGGACGAACTTGTTGTAGTTGGCGGCGCCCAGCCACCAGTAACCGTCGGCCGGCTTGCCGAGCATGAACTTGGTGGCGATACCGCCGACCGCGCCCGGCTTGTTGATGACGTTGATTTCCCAGCCCGTGGTCTTGACCATCTCGGCGGTGATCGTGCGCAGCACGGTGTCGGTGCCGCCGCCGGCGCCATACATCACCACCGTGGTGATCGCGCGTTCCGGCCAGCCCGCCGCGCTGGCGCTCTTCGATGAAAGGATGAAAGGCGTGACGGCTGCCGCGCCGGCCGCGCCGAGGAACTGCCGACGGTCGAATCCGGGCATGACGATGTTGCCGTTGCCCTTCCTACCTGTGTCGTTTCCCAATTTAGCCTCCCGTTTTTTTGCAGTTACATGACTTCAGGGAAATAAACCCAAAGATGATAGGGACGATATAGTATCAAGGAAAATTCCTATTGAACCTATCGATATGTCCGGCATTCATACGGCGCTGACGCGTTATCCGTGAAGTTCACTCCGGCCCTTCGATCTCCAGCGTCCGGGCCAGCGTCTCCAGCGCCTGCAGCAGCGGCGCGGGAATCGGGATGCCGTTCTCCAGCCGGTCAAGGCGCCTGGCATGGCTCATCTCGCCCGGCAGGCGTATCCTGTCGACGCCCGGCATAAGCGCCGACGCACGCATCGTCCGCACCACCTCGTCGACGCGCCGCCCGAAATCGCCGGGGTCCCCGAAGGCCTCCAGCGAGATGGCGAGGACCGCCTGGCCGGTGTTGGTCGGAGTCGTGTCGTCGGCGTTGAAGTCGATCACCTCGCGGCCCATGGCGGCGCCGTTCAGGGTGCCGGCCAGCAACCCGATGATCAGCGCAAGGCCGTACCCCTTGTAACCGCCGATCGGCAGAAGGAAGCCCTCGTCCGCGCGCTTGGGATCGGTCAGCGGATTGCCCTCGCGGTCGATCATCCAGCCTTCCGGCATCATCTCGCCGCGCTGCAGGGCGGTCTTGACCTTGCCGTAGGCGGCGACGGTGGTCGCCATGTCGAGCACGATGGGCGCCTCCTCCATGGCCGGTATGGCGACGGCGAGCGGGTTGGTGCTCAGCAGCATGTCGATACCGCCCCAGGGCGGCAGGTGGTTGGCGCTGCCGACCGCGAGATAGAGCCCGATCATCCCCCGCTCCAGGGGAATCCGCGCATAGGTCGACGCCGCGCCGGCGTGATTGCCGTTGCACACGCCGGCCCAGCCGACGCCGTTCGTGGCCGCCTTCTCCACCGCCGCTTCGGCGGCGCGGCTGACGACGAGATGCCCGAGCCCGTTGTCGCCGTCGACCAGCGCCATCGCCGCCTTTTCGCGAACGATGCGGATATCCGGATGGGTGTTGATGCCGCCGGCGCGGATGCGCCGGACATATTGCGGCAGGCGGAAGATCCCGTGCCCGTCGGCGCCGTTCAGGTCCGGCTCCACGATCAGGGCGGCGCCGGCCGCCGCGTCCTCCGGCCGCAGCCCCGCCGCCGCCAGCGCACGCGCCGCGAACCCGGCCAGGCGGTCATGGGAAATACGGTGGATGCCCTTCTCCTGTCCCGTCATGACGTCGCCTCAGACCAGATAGCCGATGAGCTTCGCGCCGAACCGCTCGCGCTGCTCATCGACCAGCGGTTTGACTGCGGCCGCGAACGCCGCGCGCTCGTCCTCCGAAAGATGGATGATTTCGTTGCGGTCCGGGTCGATTTCCGCCAGTACGGCCGCATCCTCCGCGGCGGCGAATTCGCGTTGCGCGCCTGTGGCGACCGCTGCGGCGGCGTCGACCGCTTCGCGCACCTCATCAGGCCACGACCCGTAGCTCGGCGCGTGGCACAGCAGCGCCGCGGAGCCGAAGAAATGGCCGCTCAACGTGATCCAGCGGTGATGATCGAGAAACCCGAAATTCCGGATATTGGTCAGCGGATTGTCCTGGGCGTCGACCTCGCCGCTCTGCACCGCGGGCACCAGGTCCCGCACGTCCAGCGTGACCGCCTCGAAGCCGAGGATCCCGAACGTCCTGACATGCAACTCGCTGAACAGATTGCGGATGCGCAGGCCGCGGCAGTCCTCCGGCGTCCGGATCGGCCGGACCCGGTTGGAAAAATGCCGGAATCCGTTGTCCCAGAAGCCGAGGATGCGATAGTTCGAGCAGGCGCCCAGCTTCTCCGTCAGCAGGGCGCCCAGGCTACCGTCCAGCGCCGCATACGCCTTCTTGCGGTCGCGCACCATGAACGGCAGGTCCAGCACCGCGAACTCCGGCACGAGCTTGCCGAGATAGCTGGTCGAGAAGTAGCACATGGTCAGCCCGCCGCTCTCGACCATGGTCAGCAGGTCCGACGCCTTTTGTCCCCTGGCGACGATGTTGCCGTCGATCTCGATGCGGACGCCCTCGCCGAGCCGGGCCTCGATCTCGCGCCTGAGGACCGCAAGGGCGCGGCTGTGCACCGAGGCGGGAATCTGGTACCCGCCAAACCGCATGTCGATGGCGACCATGACGGTGCCGGCGCCCGCGTCAGGTCGTAACGTCGCTGCCGGACAGATGCTCCACCGTCTTGCCGGTTTCGGTGAAGGTCCGGGTGACCGAGTCGGTATCGTAGACCCACAGGATCGTCAGCGCCCGTCGCCGACATTGATGAAGCGGTGCGGTTTGTCCCTGGGGATGAAGGTCGTGTCGTACGGCTTGACGGGCGTCCGCCTGCCGTCGATCTCGACCTCCGCCGCGCCTTCGAGCAGCGTGACCTGCTCGTCGCAATTGTGGGAATGCATCGGGACCTTCTGGCCCGACGGAAATCGGGTGATGCCGGTCGTGATCCGCGCCCCTTCGCAGCGCTCGGCGCCAACCAGCAGCGTGGTCTCGACGCCGTTGCCGCGGGCGAATACCGGCGCGTCCTCGATCTTGATGATCTGCGCTTCAGCCATGATGTCCTCTCTTGCAGGAATGACCCGGTTTGCTTTTCAGCTTAGCGGCGATGCACCCGCCGCCGCCATACGAAATTGGCATGATGGAATGACCGCCGGACATGCGCCGGCTCACGAAGCGGCAACCCGCGCCGGTCGCCCGCTCTCGGCGGACGCGCAGATCGCTTCAAGGATCGCCACATTGTGGATCATTTCGCCGGCCGGGATCGGGTACGGCGCATCGCCGGAAGCGGCCGCGGCAAAGGCTTCGAGGTTGGCGCGCGCCGCGTCGATCGCCTGGATCTGCCGGGTTTCGGGATCGCCGCCGGCCCGGCATACGGTGAAGTCAACCAGCCCTTCGGCTTCCGGCCGCACCCGGTCACGGGCCTCGACCCATGCGTCCGACCCGAAGACATGGAGCCGCATGAAGAACGGCGTCTTGAGGATCGACGTGACGAACGCGGTGGCGCCGCTCCGGAGCTTCAGGAGAACCGACACGACATCGCCGCCCGGCGCCGCCATCGCCTGCTTCGCGGTTTCGGCGTAGAGATGGTCGACCTGCCCCAGCATGTCGATCAGCGAGTCGGTCAGATGAACGCCCATCGCGGTCATCCCGGCCGCCGGGGCATGCTCGGGGGCGAGCCGCCAGTTGCCCGCATCGAGACTGGCCAGCGAGTCGTGGCTGAAATTCGCCTCGGCATGCATGATGGTGCCGAGCTCGCCGGCCGCGATCATCCGCTTGATCTCGATGAGCGCCGGTTCGAACCGGCGCTCATGACCGACACCGAGCACCACGCCCGCCTTCTCGCACGCCGCGACGATGCGCGCGGCATCACCGCCGGACAGGGCCAGCGGTTTCTCGACGAACACATGCTTGCCCGCCTCGGCGGCCCGGATCGCCTGTTCCGCGTGCCCCGCATGCGGTGTCGTCAGGACCACGGCCTCGACATGCGGGTCGGCCAGCGCGTCCGCGTAATCCGCGGACAGGCGGAGCCCGTGGCGGCCGGCGAATTCCTGTGCCGGCTCCGGCGCGAGATCTGCCGCACGGACGAACCGGATCCGCTCGCTGGATCCCTGCACACTTTCGACCAGGTGCCGGCCCCACCAGCCGAGGCCGATGATCGCGGCGTCGATCATCTCGTCGCCTCGCCGCTTTCGACGATTACCAGCTCATTGATGCCGGCGCCGGCGCGCCGGAACGCGGCCGCTTTGCGATATTCGGGCGAATCGAAACAGGCTTCCGCCTGCTCGAGCGAGGGAAACTCTATGACCACGTGGCGCTCGAAATTCTCCGGCCCTTCGAGGATCCTGAAGCGGCCGCCGCGCGCCAGCACCTTGCCGCCGAACCTGGCGAGGATGCCGGGCACCAGGTCCGTGTATTTCTTGTACTCCACCGGATCGACGATCCGCGCCCGTGCAAGCCAGTATGCCGTCAAAATCGCCTCCCTGGGTTCTCTGCCGCCGCCGGCGGCGGCTATCGGACGATAATCGACGCCGGTGCAAAAAAAGCAACAGTACGCTTGCGGCCCCGGCTTCAAGCCATGCGCATCATGCATTGCTGCATTGCAGCATTCCGCGCTTGATGCATAGCCGATAGTCATTAGTTTAAGCTTAGATTTTGAACCTCTTGGGAGAATATTCATGGCCGACTTCACTCTGCCGCACCGCAAAATCGGGGCACTTTCCGTGCTGACCGGTTTCGGCAAATCAATTTCGCATTTCCTTGAGTCGGTCCGCGCCGGCCTTTACGCCCGCGACGCTTTCGAGCGGTACAGCGTGATGGGCGACGCCGAACTGGCGCGCCGCGGTCTCAAGCGCGAAGAGATCCCGTACCTCGTAATGCGCCGGTACCTGGCCGGCGGCGACTGACCCATCCGGGGCGCCGCAAGGCGCCCCTTTTCATTCCGGAACCGCGCGGCCGCCGGGATTTTTCCGCCGCCGGCCGACTCCGGACGCAGTCATGACTCCAGAGCATGACGGTATTCCCTTTCCACACATTGACTTTGCGCGGCCATCGGGGACATTCTGGCGGCCGGACGATGATCGCGTGCGCCGGCCCGAAGTGGTCGGGCGTGCCGGTCGGATTGAAAATGCAACCTTGGGGGGAACCATGGGCACCGCGAATTTCGGCATCACCGGCGTCGACTGGCAACAGCGCATCAATTGGGACCGGCTGCGCAAGTACCGGCTTGAGAGCGCGCGTGCGCGCATGAAGGCGCATGGGCTCGGCGCCCTGCTGCTGATGTATGATGAGAACGTCCGCTATGTGACCAGCACGCTGACGCCCGGCTGGAACCGCCTGAAGCCCGGCCTGCGCTATGCGATGCTGTGCGGCGACGGCGACCCGATCCTGTTCGAGCAGGGCGACATCGGCATCCAGATCGAGCGCCACTCGCCTTGGATTCCGCCGGAAAACATCCGCTACTCCTATGCCTGGATCAAGGGCGCGGCGGGCTCGGCTTCCGACCAGCAGGTCGCGAAGTTCACCGCGGCAATCCGCGAGGAGATGAAGCGCTTCGGCGTTGCCGGCGAGAAGCTGGGCGTCGACTTCATCGACATCAACATGATCGGCGCGTTCGATTCCGCGGGCATCACCTGGGTCGACGGCATGACGCCGATGATGGAGGCGCGCGCGATCAAGAACGAGGACGAGCAGGAATGCATGCGCATCGTCGCGGCGATCGGCGACGCCGCGCATTACGAGACGATGAAGTTCCTGAAACCCGGCGTCACGGAAAACCAGGTGACCGCCCATATCATGCAGTTCCTGTACAACATCCCGGGCATGGAAGACGTCGAGGACGTGATCGTCTCGTCGGGTCCGAACACCTGGCCGAACTGGCGCAACTTCTCGGACCGCATCGTGCAGCCCGGCGATATCGTGTTCATGGACTTGGCGGCGCTGACCTGGAACGGCTACAAATCCTGCTACTACCGCACCTACTGCGTCGGGCGCGAGCCGACCCAGGAGATGAAGGACACCTATGAGACCGCGCTGAAGTGGCTCTACGACTCCATCGAGGCCGTGAAGGTCGGTGCGACGACCCGCGATATCGCCTCCAAATGGCCGTCGGCCAAGGAGGCCTGGGGGTACGAGGAAGAAGACCAGGCGGCGGCGAATCTTTGGGGCCACGGGCTGGGACTCGCCCAGTACGACCCGCCGGTGATCTCGCGCATCTGGTCGCTCGACCATCCGATCGAGATCAAGCCGGGCATGGTGTTCGCGCTGGAGACCCAGCACGGCAAGGTCCACAAATACGGCGTGCGGATCGAGGAAATGCTGATCGTCCACGAGGACGAGACCGAGATCATCTCGAATTTCCCGGTGGAGAAGATCACCGTCGTCGACCCGATGTGATCCGGTGACACAGTTCATCGTACCCCTCGGCGACCCGGCGGCGGCAGACCCCGAGCGATTCGGCCCCAAGGCGGCGAACCAGGCCGCCCTGGGCCACGCCGGGCTGCCGATTCCGGACGGCTTCTGCCTCGATGCCGCGGCCTACCGCGCGCAGCTCGAAGCGCTCGGCCTGACGGACGCCGCACACAAGGCGGTCACGCTCGATTTCATGGAGTCGCGGCAGTATCTCTCGCGGGTCCGGGTCGCGCTGTTCGGGGCGCCGGTCGCGCCGCACATCCAGGAGCCGCTGGTCGATGCGTACCGCGCGCTGGTCGAAAAGACCGGCCGCCTTGTGGCGGTCCGCTCGTCCTCGATCATGGAAGACCGCGCCGGCACCTCCTTCGCCGGGCAGTTCCAGAGCTACCTTGGCATCGAAAACGAGACGGACCTTCTGACCACGGTGCGGGCCTGCTGGGGCGCGCTGTGGTCGTCCCGCGCCATGCGCTACATGGAAGGCCAGAATCTGAACCCGAACGATACCGCCATGGGGGTGCTGGTCCAGACCCTGGTCGATGCCCGCGCATCGGGCGGCGGCATGAGCCGGACGGCGAATGGCGGCATGTCGGTCAGCGCGACCTGGGGCCTTGGCGAGGCCATCGCCCAGGGCGAGGTGGTGCCGGACCGCTACGACATGACCCGCGACGGCGAGATCACCGAAACCACGATGGGCCGCAAGGACCACAGCGTGCACTGCCACCGTCACGGCCCGAGCAGCCGCGCCGTCGCGCAGGACCAGGCCGCCGAGCCGTGCCTCGACGAATCGCATGTCCGCGAGCTGGGCCGCATGATGCGCAAGGCGGAGGATATGATGGGCCGCGCCGTCGAGATCGAGTGGGCGATGGACGAGTCCGGCTTGCACATGCTGCAGGCGCGGCCGCTGCAGATGGAGACGGCGCAGGTCCCGGACGAGATCTGGCTGCGCCACCCGGGGGTCAGGGGCCATCCCGGCGGGATCGGCTGGGGCGCCGGGCGCGCCTGCGTGATCAACTGCGAGTGCGAGCTGGGCCGGGTCGGTCCGGGCGACGTGCTGGTGACGCGGGTCGCCGGGCCGGCGCTGGCCCAGGTCCTGCCGCGCGTGTCGGGCGTCGTCGCGGAACTCGGCGGCAGCACCTCGCATCTCGCCTCGCTGGCCCGCGAGCGCGGCATTCCGATGGTCCTCGGTGTGCTCGACGCCACGCACAAGATCCCGGACGGCGCCCAGGTCGGCGTCGACGGCGTCGCCGGCATCGTGCGCTGGATCAACTGAGCCGCGATTCGACTGCGACCATCCGGCGCTTGCGAAACGCCGTTCGCTGACATAGCGTGCGCGGATCACAGCCAATGGAAGCGATCCCGGCATGACCGCGAAAATCATGGTTCTGAACGGGCCGAACCTGAACCTGCTCGGCACGCGTGAGCCGGAAATCTACGGCACGGAGACCCTCGCCAGCATCGAGGCGAAGACGCATGCGCGCGCCGCGGCGCTGGGTGTGGAGGTCGATTTCCGCCAGTCCAACGACGAAGGCGAACTCGTCACCTGGATCCAGGAAGGCCGCACGGATTGCGCCGCCATCGTCATCAATGCGGCCGGCTATACCCACACCTCGGTGGCGATCATGGATGCGCTGCAGGCCTGCGACATCCCGGTGATCGAACTGCACCTCTCAAACATCCACCGGCGCGAGGAATTCCGCCATCACTCCTATATTTCGCTGGCCGCAACCGGCATCATCTGCGGCTTCGGCAGCCACGGCTACGAGGTGGCGGTCGAGGCGGCGGCGAAGCTCGTCGGCTGAATGACCGAATACAAATCCGACATCCCCGATAACGCGGTCGAGCGAAGTGTTTCGGCCTACAGGTCGGAGGGTGGCCGTACCAGTTTGGAAAAGCGGGAATGCACTGTTGACGGCGAGATCGTCGGCTACCGGTATTACGACGAAGACGGCACCCTGACGATCGAAACGCCGGTCAGGCACGGCGTTAAGCACGGGATGGAATATACATGGGACGACGGCTGCCTGGAACTGGCCGCGCCCTACGAGAACGGGCTGCCGCACGGCACCGCCCGGCAGTGGGCCGACGACGGAACCTTGATGGGATCCTATGCGCTGGATCGTGGCACGGGTTACGATCTGTGGCGCCATCGCGGTGAGAACGGCGGTCACTACATATCCGAAATACATTCGATGAAGGACGGCTATCCGCACGGCTTCGAATGGTGGGCGAATGAGGATCAAGTCACCGTGTGGCACGAGTTGCACTGGAGGGACGGGCGTCACGGCATAGAAAGACAATGGGACCACAAGGGAAATCTCGATCCAGGCTTTCCGAAGTTCCACATCGAGGACGCCGTTGTCGACAAGAAAACCTACATCGAGCGGCAGAAGACCGACGCCAGCCTGCCGCGATATGCCGAGGAAGACGACAGGAA
The DNA here is from genome assembly GCA_947259105.1 of uncultured Alphaproteobacteria bacterium. Lineage (GTDB taxonomy): Bacteria > Pseudomonadota > Alphaproteobacteria > UBA8366 > JADFVY01. The sequence goes on along the minus strand of CAMYKU010000062.1, from coordinate 15,343 downwards.
CACAAGAAGCTTCCCGGACGATGTCGTCGCCGCAATGAATCCGGCCTGACGGGGCTATCCTGTTATTGCGTGCTCTTGATAGCGCGCCAAAACAATCGAGAGCGCTTGCTCAATGGACGCAGGTAAAGCAAAGGCCGTTCTGGCAGGCCAGCTCTTGATCTACCGAACAAAGCCATACGAAGAGCTCAAGGGCCTGGTCGACCAGGTCGAAGCCTACGACGTCGCAAGCCCTGATGGCTTGGCCTACCAGATCGAGGTCCAAGTGCGCTGGGACGACGAGCCCGATGGCAATATCCGCGTCACAGGTGCGATCGACGACGGTGGATGGCATGCATTCTTACCGTTGACCGATGGCCTTATCGTGACGCCCGACGGGACGTTTCCGGGAGAGTAAAATTCGGCATGCCACGAGCGCGCATTGCCTTTCCGAGGTATGCGAAGTGGCAGCCTTGCCGCCTGCCACCCGAAAGCGGATACTCACCAAGAATATGTCCGCTTTTCATTACCCCGTTCAACTTGGGAGTCGTGATCAATATTGACCTCGATCAAGGTTTGCAGAGATGGCCGGACGTATATTCGCGACGTTACCGGCTGGCGCGACCGTCCCATTAACGCTGTCGCAACATCTCCCGATATAGAAACAGGAAGCTTGAAATGAGTGATCTTTGCCCATCCCCGGCCTTTGCGCTTCCGGCGCGGCGCGCACTCGGCGCGATGGCTGTTTGGACATGGCCGCTGCGGCGGCCCGGAAACGTTGGAGGCCAGGCTCGATGAGTGACATGCAAGACACTGCCGCCCAGTATTTTTCCGGACGGGAAGAGAAGCGCAAACACGCATTCTCCGGCATCTGGGGCGACGAGTTGCACGCCGTCTTCAAGGATGTCGCGCCCTACTACGATGTCGCAAGCAATGTCGCGAGCCTGGGGATGTGCAGAACCTGGCGCGGAAAGTTTCTCTCGGCCGTAGATCTGAAGCCGGGCGACGAGGTGCTGGATGTCTGCGCCGGAACCAATGCGGTCGGAATAGGGCTCCTGAAACGACAGCCGGCGGCCCGGGTCACCGCGATGGACCGAAGCCAGGAGATGCAGGATGTCGGCCAGCAAATCGCACGCAAGAATGGCGTCGAGATCAAGAGCGTCGTCGGCGATGTGCATAAACTCCCGTTCCCGGACAACTCGTTCGACGTCGCGACCCTGCAGTGGGCGTCCAGGCACCTGCAGATCGTCGATGTCTTTTCCGAGGTTTTCCGTGTCCTCAAGCCCGGTGGACGTTTCCATCACCACGACATGCTGCGGCCCGAAAACCCTGTCGTGCAGTCGCTGTACAGCACCTACCTGAAGGGCTGCGTGTCTGCGACGGCGTTGATTTTCGGCAGCGGAGCAAAAGCCCGGAGTTGCCGGAATTATTTCGTCGAGGCCATCGAGATGTTCTACTCGTCGCGCGAGATCACCGAACTGCTCGAGCATGTCGGGTTCTCTCCGGTGACGGCGGAAGACGCCATCGGTGGGGTCATGGCCAATCACCGCGCAACCAAACCCTGAACCACCGCAAGCCGCCGAGGTCCGCCTTACGGGGTAAGGCGGACTCTCGAGTCTGGAGCCGATCCGGGTTGAATTGAATCGCCTTTGGCGATCCACCAACCCGGAGAATCGGCTCTATCTTTATGATGCCGAGCGGATTCACGCAGTTGATCGTGAGTACGATCAATCACGATCCGCTCTGGCCCGGATTTCTCAGCATTGCGTCGCGGCGTCAGAACAGGATCCGGGCTGTGACGCTGCCGTGGTCGGAGGGCCACAGGGCCGGCCCGGGCGGCGGCGTCTGGTCGAAGACCCGATCGCCCACCACCGCGACGCCCCTGACCGCGACCGGCATATCGCGCGCGAAGATCATGTCGATCCGCCTGTCCAGCAAGCTCGCCATGTTGGAAAGATCGGGCAGCTGGCAGCAGGTGGAGCCGTCGGGCGGCGGCCGTCCCAGCGTCCAGGCGTCGACATAACCACTGTACACGAGCTGCGTATAGGGCGTCACGATGCCCTCGTCGAACGGCTCCGGCAGAGGCAGCGGGCCGGGCACGCCGAGGCTTTCCGGAGAAGAATTGATGTCACCCACCATGATCAGCGAGCGATCCGCCGGCGTGGTCAGCTCCAGCGTCTCGATCAACTCGGCCGCCTGGGCCGCCTGGAAGAAGCTCGACAGCGGGTCGGTCGGGTCGGGGTTGCGGATCTCGAGATGGGTGTTGACGAACCGGTAGTTCCTATCATTGACGGTCGCGTCGACCGCGACGAAACCCCGCTCGATCGCGAGCGGTCCGGCCGGCGTCTCGACCCGGGGGAACGCCTGGAAATTGCACCCGTTCGCCGATGGCCGGACGCAGGGAAAGGTTACCGGGGTTACCGGCCCGGCTGCGACGACGTCGCTTCGGGCCAGGATGACGTCCCGGTCCAGCGCGACCAGCAGGGCCGGCACGCCGTTGATTTCGAACGGCATGCCGGGCGGCAGGCCAGGTGCCTGAATGTCCCGGACGTCCAGGTTTTCGACCGTGGCGACCGCGTGGTAGATCGCTCCCCGGGCAGTGAGCGCCGACAGCGTTTCGCTCAAATGGTCGTTGAAGGCGCCGGCGATCGACGGGTCGCCGCAGCCGAATCCGGGCGGCGGCACGGCAAGGTCGATGCACTGGAGCGACCATACCTCCTGCAAGCCGACCAAGTGCGGCCGCCGTTGTGCGATCAGGCGGGCCAGGCGTTCCGCACGCCGCGGGAATTCGTTGTCGGCGATCCGCCGGAGCGCCGCCACCAGGGCGGCGTTGGAAGCCGTTTCGTCACGCGCCCCAAGGAGCGGCGCGAGGTCGGCGCCGAGATACTGGTTTTGCGTCATGACGGAGATGCCGGTTTCCGCCCTGGCCCGCCACCCGGCGAGCCGCCAACGCAGCAGCGCCGCGAATCTATCATTCGTGTCGCCCGAGCCGATGCGGGGGAATGCCGAGGACCAGACCGACCCCCTGGTCGCCGAAGTCCTGCGGATTGCGCCGGCCCCGGCGGCGCCGGAAACTGTAGAGGAAAGATCGGCACGGTACTCTGCGCCAATTGCCGCCAACTTCTGGTTCAGTGCAACGAACAACGGATGCGGTTCGCCGGCCTGGGCAACGCTCCATGCTGCGAAAAAGCCTGGAACCGCAGCCAGACCTAATCGGCAAACCCACCTGAATCTCATGCCCAATTCCCTCCTCAGTTGAGGCCGCATCCCGGTCTCTCACGGCCTGAACATAGCGGAGGCGAAATTGAGAAATCATTAACCAAGTCGATCAACGCGACGGATTTCGGATGGTTCTTCCGGGTGCGCCGCGAAGACCGTTTCAGGCGCCCTGCGCGGAATGCGGTCGGATATGACCCTGATGTCCGCCCTACGCGTCGAACGGCAGGCCCACGTAATTCTCCGCCAGCGCCCGGGCGCCGGCTTCGTGGCCGGTGACGAAATCAATCTCGGCGCGCTGAATACGGCGGAGGAATTCGTCCTGGTCCGGGAAAACGTGCAGCATCGAGGTCATCCACCACGAGAAGCGCTGCGCCTTCCAGATGCGGCCGAGGCAGGCCGCGGGATACGCGTCCAGCAGGGCCGTTTCGCCCGATTCGTAGTACGCGACCAGTGCCCGCGACAGCACCAGCACGTCCGCGGCCGCGAGGTTCATGCCCTTGGCCCCGGTCGGCGGCACGATATGCGCGGCGTCGCCGGCGAGGAACAGCCGGCCGTGGCGCATCGTCTCGCATACGAAGCTGCGCATCGGGGTGATGCCCTTCTGCAGCACCTTGCCCTCGTTGAGCCGCCAGCCGCCGTCTTGCGTCAAGCGCGTCTGCAGCTCCTCCCAGATCCGGTCGTCCGGCCATTCGGCGATGTCCTCGTCGGGCGCCACCTGGAGGTAGAGCCGGGTCAACTCGGGCGAGCGCATGCTGTGCAGCGCGAAGCCGTTGTCGTGGCTGGAATAGATCAACTCGTCCGAGGACGGCGCCGCCTCGGCGAGGATGCCGAGCCAGGCGAACGGATAGCTCCTCTCGAAGATCGCGAGGTCGGGAATCGCGGGCCGGCAAATGCCGTGGAAACCGTCGCAGCCGGCGATGAAGTCGCATTCGATCTGCCGCAGCGCACCATCGCTGTCGGTGAAGCGGATTGCCGGGCTGCCGCCGCCGAGATCGTGGACCGAGACGCTGCCGGCCTCGAAACGGATCGGCGTTCCGGCCGCCAGCCGCGCGGCGACGAAATCCTTCACGAATTCCTGCTGTCCGTAGACCATGATCGACTTGCCGCCGGTCAGCGCCTTCAGATCGATGCGCCGGCGGCCGCCGGAAAAGCTGATCTCGATGCCTTCGTGCACCAGCCCCTCGCGGCGCATGCGTTCGCCCATGCCGATCTCGTCGACCAGTTCGGCGACCCAGTGCTCCATCACGCCGGCGCGGACGCGCGCCTCGATATAGCCGCGGCTGCGGTTCTCGATGACGATCGATTCGATTCCCCGCCGATGCAGCAGGTGCGAGAGCAGCAATCCCGCGGGCCCGGCCCCGATGATTCCAACCTGCGTGCGCATGGCGCCCGTTCCCCGCCCCCGTGTAACGTTCTGCAAAACAAGTACCGTCGACCATATACGCCCGCCGGTCCCGACTCCAGCCGGTCGCCGGGCGCTTGAACAAGACGGTGGGCCGTCGCATTATGCCGCGCGGGCCCTTTCGCTTAACCAGACAACGACGTACCGAGGACAGGACGCGATGGCCAATTCCCCCCCGTTCCGGGCCGACCATGTCGGCAGTTTCCTGCGCCCGGCCCGGCTGGCAGAAGCGCGCGAGAAATTCTTCGCCAGCGAACTGCCGGTTGCCGAACTCCGGGCGATCGAGGACGAATGCATCCGCGAGGTCACGGCGAGGCAGGAACAGGTCGGCCTGCAGGGCATTACCGACGGCGAATTCCGCCGCACCTATTTCCATGTCGATTTCCTCGAGCACCTGGATGGCGTGACGGTCGACTACGACGGCCAGTTCACCGCCAAGTTCCGCAAGGACGATGGGTCCGAGGTCGGTTTCAAGCCGCCCACCATGAGGGTCGACTCGAAGATCGGCCACGCCCGGCCGATCCAGGGGACGGATTTCGATTTCCTGAAATCGGTGGTCACAAAGACGCCCAAGGTCTGCATCCCGGCGCCGTCGATGCTGCATTTTCGGGGCGGCCGCAAGGGCATCTCCGAAGAGATCTATCCGGATCTCGAGCAGTTCTACGACGACCTCGCCGCGTCCTACCGGGACGAGATCGCCGACCTTGCCGCGCGCGGCTGCCGTTATCTGCAGATGGACGACACCAACCTCGCCTATCTCTGCGATCCGGCGATCCGCCAGAGCACGATCGACCGCGGCGACGACCCGGACGACCTTGCCCACCTGTACTGCCGCATGGTCAACGATGCGATCCGGGACCGGCCCGCCGACATGACCGTTTCGGTCCATCTGTGCCGCGGAAATTTCAAGAGCGCCTGGGTCGCGCAGGGCGGCTACGAGCCGGTCGCGGAGATCCTGCTCAACGAGATGAACATCGACGGGTTCTTCCTCGAATACGACGACGAGCGCTCCGGCGATTTCGCGCCGCTGCGCTTCCTGCCGAAGGGCAGGATGGTGGTTCTCGGCCTGATGAGCTCGAAGTTCCCGACCGTGGAATCGAAGGCTGAGATCACGCAGCGGATCGAGGAGGCGGCGGCCTATGCGCCGATCGAACAACTGGCACTCAGCCACCAATGCGGATTCTCTTCCACCGCGCACGGCAACGAGATCGGCGAGGACGACCAGTGGCGCAAGCTGGAGCGCTGTGTCGAGGTCGCGAATGCGGTCTGGCCGTAAGGCCGCGGATTGGAATCCACGCACGCCAGCGGACGGCGGAATCCGATCGGAGATTGATTTCGCGCGGGCCCGGTGACTAGGATTGCTTTAGCAACGCTGCAACAAATTAAACGGAGGGAGGAAACCAACAATGATCCGCAAGGTTTTCCTGGCGGCGGTCACCGCCGTCATGGGCCTGGGGCTTGCTGCCGGAACGGCCGGCGCCCAGGAGGTCAAGCTGAAGCTGCACCACCTGTTGCCGCCGGTCTCGCATGCGCACAAGAACATGCTGGTGCCCTGGGCCGAGAAGGTGAAACAGGACTCCGGCGGACGCATCCAGATCGACATCTACCCGGCCATGCAGCTGGGCGGCAAGCCGCCGCAGCTGATCGACCAGGTGCGTGACGGCATCGTCGATATCGTCTGGACCCTGCCCGGCTACACGCCCGGCCGGTTCACCAAGACCGAGGTTTTCGAATTGCCCTTCATGCACAGGGATACTGTCAGCACCAACAAGGCACTGACTGAATTCCTCGACAGGCATGGCGACGAGTACGAGGACTATCACGTCATCGCCATGTTCGTCCATGCGGGCCAGGTCATCCATTCGGCCAAGCCGGTCCGCACCGCTTCCGACCTCGAAGGCCTCAAGATCCGCACGCCGACCCGCACCGGCGGCTGGCTGATCGAGGCGATGGGCGCAACGCCAGTGGGCGCACCGGTGCCGAAGATCCCGGAAATGCTGTCCAAGCGCGTGGTCGACGCGGTGCTGATCCCCTATGAGGTGACATTGCCGCTGAAGGTCGACGAGATGGTCGACTACCACACGGTTCTCGCCGGCGATATTGCGCGGGTCAACACCTCGACCTTCATCATTGCCATGAACAAGGCGCGTTACGAGTCGCTGCCGGCCGACCTGAAGAAGGTGGTTGACGACAATTCCGGCATGGCCCTCTCGCAGTGGCTCGGCGAGATCTGGGAGGCCGCCGAGGGCCCGGGCAAGGCCAAGGCCGCGGCGTCCGGCGAGATCATCACGATGTCCGCGGGCGAGGTCGCCAAGCTGCGCGCCAAGATCGAGCAGCCGGTGATCGACAAGTGGATCGGCGAAATGAAGGGCAAGGGCGTCGACGGCCAGGCGCTGGTCGACGAGGCCAGGGCCCTGATCGCCAAGCACAGCATGTAACGGGCCGGGAATCGCGTTCGATCCAGCCGCTCGGATAACAGAGGGGTATGGCTGAAACCAGTACCGACGCCGTGCGGCCGGCCGATCCGGTGGGCCGTGCCCTGTTTTATTGCGCTTATGTCCTGATCCTCGCCGGCGGCTTCCTGATGGCGGCGCTGACGGTGATGTCGGTGGTCAGCGTGCTCGGGCGCTATCTGTTCTCGGCGCCGGTTCCCGGCGATTTCGAGCTGGTGACCATGGGGACCGCGATCGCGGTGTTCCTGTTCCTGCCCTACTGCCACCTGCAGCGCGGCAACGTCGTGGTCGACCTGTTCCTGTCCTGGGCGCCACGCAAGGTCCAGGTCTTTTTCGACGGGGCGAGCGGGCTGCTGCTGGCGGCGATCGCCGGCGTGCTGTCGTGGCGGATGGCCCAGGGTGGGCTCGACATGCACCGGTACAACGAGGTCTCGTACATTCTGGCCCTGCCGATCTGGCCGGTGTTTCCGGTCGCCGTGCTGGCGCTGGCCCTGCTCGCGGCGTCCTGCCTCTACACAGCGGTCCGCGATTTCCGGGAAATCGCCCGATGAGCAGTTTCGAGATCGCCTTTCTGGGGATCGCGATCCTGCTGCTGCTGCTGGTCATCCGGGTGCCGGTGGCGGTCGCCATGATCGCCGTCGGCGTCGGCGGCTATGTCTCGCTGAACGGCTGGATGCCGCTGCTCAGCTACGCCAAGTCGTCGGTCTATTACGCATTCTCCAATTACGACCTGTCGGTCGTGCCGATGTTCCTGCTGATGAGCCAGTTCGCCAGCAAGGCGGGCCTCAGCCGCGCCCTGTTCGAGGCCGCGAACACCTATCTCGGCCATCGCAAGGGCGGCGTCGCCATGGCGGCGGTCGGCGGCTGCGCCGGATTCGGGGCGATCTGCGGCTCGTCGCTGGCGACCGCCGCGACCATGGCCCAGGTCGCGCTGCCGGAGCTCAAGCGCTACAACTATTCCGGCGCGCTGGCGACCGGCGCCCTGGCCGCGGGCGGCACGCTGGGCATCCTGATCCCGCCGTCGGTGGTGCTGGTGATCTTCGCCATCGCGGTCGAGGGCAACATCGTCACCATGTTCCAGGCCGCGCTGATCCCGGGGATCCTGGCCGCCGCCGGCTACATGCTGGCGATTTCCGTCTATGTCCGGGTGCGGCCCGAAGCCGGGCCGGTCGGCCACCGCGCGGGACGGGACGAGCGCATCCGGGCGGTGGTCCAGACCTGGCCGGTGATCCTGATCTTCGCGGTGGTTATCGGCGGCATCTATGCCGGGGTCTTCACGCCGACCGAAGGCGCGGCCTTCGGCGCCTTCGGCACCGCGATCATCGCCATATGGCGCGGCGGCCTCCGGCTTGCGGGATTCATCGACTGCGTCAGGGGCGCCGCGATCTCCACCGGCATGATCTTCATGATCCTGATGGGCGCCGACTTCTTCAACGCCTTCCTCGGCTTCTCGCGCATGCCCATCGAACTGGCCGAGTGGATCGGCGCCAGCACCCTGCCGCCGATCACGATCCTGCTGGTGATCATCGCGATCTACCTGGTGCTCGGCTGCGTGATGGACAGCCTGGCGATGATCCTGCTGACCGTGCCGGTGTTCTGGCCGGTGATCGCCGGGCTGGACTTCGGCATGCCCGAGGCCGACCTTAAGATGTGGTTCGGCATCATCGTGCTGATCGTCGTCGAGGTCGGGCTGATCACGCCGCCGGTCGGCCTCAACGTCTTCGTTATCAACTCGATGGCGCCGAACGTGCGGCTGAAGGAGACCTTCATGGGCGTGCTGCCGTTCCTTGCCTCCGATGCCATCCGGGTCGCGCTGCTGATCCTGTTCCCGGCGCTGACCCTGTGGCTGCCGCACCTGCTGAAATGACGGGGGCGCAGATGTTCACCAACAGCATCCGGATCGAGATCGAATGGGGCGACTGCGACCCCGCGGACATCGTCTACTACCCGAACTTCTTCCGCTGGTTCAACAAGGGCGCCCACATGCTGTTCGATGCGGTCGGCCTGCCGTTCCACCTGCTGATCAAGGAGCGGGACACCGTCGGCGTGCCGCTGCTCGATGCGCAGGCGACCTTCCTCGCCCCGGTCCGGTTCGGCGACGTCGTCACCGTGACCAGCGGCATCGAGGAATGGCGCAACACCTCCTTCGTCGTCGGCCACCGGATCTTCAACGGCGACGTGCTGTCGGTCGAAGGCCGGGAGATCCGCGCCTGGGTCGAACGCGATCCGGACGCGCCGAAGGGCCTGCGCGCCGTGCCGGTGCCGGACGACATCAAACAACGCTTTGCGGCGCGCGACTAGGCCATGGAACGCAGCTTCGCATCGGAAATCGGCAAGCTGAAGCTCGGCGCGGGCGAGACCTTCCGCGGCGAGGGCATCCTTGCCGTCACCAAGGCGCTGCTGCAGTCCGGGGTCGCCTATGTCGGCGGCTACCAGGGCGCGCCGGTCTCGCACCTGCTGGACGTCATGGTCTCGGCGCGGGATGACCTCGGCGAGCTCGGCGTGCATGTCGAGGCCTGCGCGAACGAGGCCGCGGCGGCGGCGATGCTGGCGGCGTCGATCAACTATCCGGTGCGCGGCGCGGTGACCTGGAAGTCGATCGTCGGCAGCAACGTCGCGTCCGACGCGCTGTCGAACCTCGCCTCGGCCGGCGTGCAGGGCGGTGCCCTGGTCGTCGTCGGCGAGGATTACGGCGACGGCGCCAGCGTCATCCAGGAGCGCACCTACGCGTTCGCGCTCAAATCGACGATCTGGCTGCTCGACCCGAAGCCGGACCTCACCACCATCGTCAACATGGTGGAGCACGGATTCGCGCTGTCGGAGGCATCGCACGCGCCGGCCTTCCTGCAGCTGCGCATCCGCGCCTGCCACCTGCAGGGGGAGTTCACGGCCAGGGACAACGTCGCGCCCGCGATCAGCGCCCGGCAGAAGCTTGTCGAGCCCGCGCCGTTCCTCTACGAGCGCCTCTCGCATCCGCCGGTCACCTTCGGGCAGGAGCGCGACAAGCGCAGCGTCCGGATTCCCGCCGCCCGGGACTATATCCGCCGGCACAAACTGAACGAGCATATCAAGGGCAAGACCGGCGGCGTCGGCCTGATCCTGCAGGGCGGGCTGTACAACACGGTAATCCGCCAGCTTGCCCTGGCCGGGCTTGCGGACCCCTACGGCAAGTCGAAGCTCGATCTCCTGGTTCTCAACGTGACCTATCCGCTGGTCCCCGACGAGATCGAGGCGTTCTGCCGCGGCAAGGACGCGGTGCTGGTGCTGGAGGAAGGCTATCCCGAATTCATCGAGCAGCAGGTCCTGCAGATCCTGGTGCGCGCCGGGACCGCGGCCGCCGTTCGCGGCAAGGACATGTTCGAAGGCGCCGGCGAATACACCGGCGAGGTGGTGGCGCGCGGCCTCGCCGAATTCCTCGCGGCGCACGGACCCGACTCATCGGCCCGGATCCAGGCGCTGGCCGACGGGATCGATCAGGCCGTCGCCGCCGGACGGGCAGCCTTCGACGGCCCGCCGCCGCCGCCGCGCGAGCCGACCTTCTGCACCGGCTGCCCGGAGCGCCCGGTCTTCGGCGCCGTCAAGCTGGTCGAGCGCGAGATCGGCCGGGTCCACGTCGCCGCCGACATCGGCTGCCACGCCTTCGCCACCTTCGCGCCCTTCGGCATGGGCAACTCGATCCTCGGCTACGGCATGTCGCTGGCCAGCGCGGCGGCCGTCGGCCCGATCCAGCAGCGCCGGACCCTGGCGGTGATGGGCGACGGCGGCTTCTGGCACAACGGGCTGCAGACCGGTGTCGCCGGCAACCTGTTCAACGACGGCGACGGGGTCCTGGTGATCATGCAGAACGGCTACGCCGCGGCGACCGGCCAGCAGGATATCCCCGGCGGCGGCAAGGCGCCTTCCATGGACATCGAGCGCACGCTCAAGGCGCTGGGCGTGACCTGGCTGAAGACGTTGCGGACCTATGGCGTCGAGGCGATGGTCAAGACGCTGCGCGAAGCCTTCACCAGCGCGCAAAAGGGCCTCAAGGTCATCATCGCCGACGGCGAATGCATGCTGGCAAGAAGGCGCCGGGAAAAGGCGGCGGATGACTGGCGGATCGCCGAGGGCGGACGCGTCGAGGCCGCGCGCTACGGCATCGACGCCGACCTGTGCACCGGCGACCACGCCTGCATCCGCCTCTCCGGCTGCCCGTCGCTCACCGTCGCGCCCAACCCGGACCCGCTGCGCGACCAGCCGGTGAGCCACGTGACGCAGGATTGCGTCGACTGCGGGCTGTGCGGGGAGATGGCCCACGCCGCCGTGCTCTGCCCGTCCTTCTACCGCGCCGCGCGCATCCACAATCCGGGGCTGTGGGACCGGCTGGTGCACCGCCTCCGCCGCACCGTGATCGGCTGGCTGGCGCGGACGGTTTGAGGGGGCTGGGGGCGGCCTCCGGCCCCTGCCGTGTGGAACAACCCCATGCACCGGCGTTTTCTGCGGGTTTCAGCACCCGATCCCACCGGCCTGCGCCGCGGCCCCTCACCCTGCCCTCTCCCGCAAGGGGAGAGGGTTCCATCGTGCCGCCTCGAAGATAAGCCCTCTCCCCTGGTGGGAGAGGGTTGGGTGAGGGGGATGGCCGGATTGACGCCCAGAACGGTCCCTGGGTTCGGGTTGATTTAGATCCTGTTGACACGACCGGTTGTTTATATAACTATACAGTTATGGAAGAAACTGGTTATATAAATACACAATCGAATCTCGACGCCATCTTTGCGGCGCTGGCTGATCCGACGCGGCGGGCGATCCTGTCGCGGCTTGCGGATGGCCAGGCTTCGGTAAACGAGATCGCGGCACCGTTTGACATGAGTCAACCCGCGGTATCACGGCACCTGAAAGTGCTTGAGCGGGCCGGGTTGATTGAGCGCGACGTGGATGAACAGCGCCGCCCTGCGAGACTGAAGGCCGAAAAGATGGCGGTTGCTGTCGACTGGCTGAACGAATTCAAGGTTTTCTGGGGGACGAGCTTCGACCAGCTGGATGATGTCCTTCTCAGTATGAAACTTGCCAAGGAGAAGGAGACAGACAGTGAGTGAATTACCGGAATATATACTTGACCGCGTGTTCGACGCGCCCCGCGAAATGGTTTGGCGCGCCTGGACCGATCCTGACCTGCTATCGCGCTGGTATGGCCCGAACGTGGAAACGATCATCCACAAATTCGATTTGAAACCCGGCGGGATGTGGCTCAACGAGATGAAATGGGGCGAAAACTCCATGCTCAGTAAAGTTGTTTTCAAAGAAATAGCACCGCTGGAGCGGCTCGTCTGGCATCACCACTCCGCAACCGATTCGGAGTGGAACACCGTATCGAATCCAAAGATGCCGGACTGGCCCCGTGTCCTTTTGACAACCGTGACATTTGAGGACGAGGGCTCCGGGACCAGGGTCCGGCTGACCTGGGCGCCTTTCGAAGCGAGCGATGCCGAGATTGCCTGTTTTGCCGGCGCCGTGAGCAATATGGGCAAGGGATGGGAAAGCGGTTACGCAATACTGGACGAGCTGTTTGCAGAGTTGCAGGCCGCGAATACCTAGTGTGGTGCGCGTTTCCGGACTTCTGGCCCGGATGGTTTGAGTGTCTGGCCCGGCCTTCGACAGGCCCTCTCCCGTCATCGCGAGGCGCGGGTCGCCACGGCAATCCCGGCCGTGCCCGCGGCATCCCCCACCACCGGAACATATTGTCGTTTCCCCGCCCCTGTGTTTTGCTCCGGTCGGGAGGCGGCCGGGCCGGGGTTTGCATTCGGCCCGGCGGACGCCAAAGAAAACAGTGACGAAACCCGGGGCGGGGTCTGGATGCCGGATACCATCACACTGCTGATCAACGCCATGGGCGGCGAGGGCGGCGGGGTGCTGACCGGCTGGATCGTCGCCGCCGCGCGGGCGCAGGGCCTTGCCGTCCAGGCGACCTCCGTGCCCGGCGTCGCGCAGCGCACCGGGGCCACGACCTATTACATCGAATTCGCGAAACCGGACCGGCGCGGGCGGGCGCCGGTGTTCGCGCTGGTGCCGGTGGCCGGGCAGGTGGACGTGGTGCTGGCGAGCGAGCTGATCGAGGCGGGCCGCGCGGTCGCCGGGGGGTTCGTTACGCCCGGGCGGACGATTGTCGTCGCCTCCACCCACCGCGTCTTCACCATGCCGGAGAAGACCGCGGTCACCGACGGGCGGCGCGACGGTGGTACCATCCGGCGGGCGCTCGACTCCCGCGCCAAGCGGGCGGTCCTGGCCGATCTCGACGCGCTGGCGCGGCGGTTCGGCGTGCCGATCGGCGCCGCCATGCTGGGGGCGCTTGCGGGGGCCGAACTCCTGCCGATCCCCCGCGCCGCCTTCGAGGACGCCATCCGCGCCGACGGAAGGGCGGTCGAGCCCAACCTCGCGGCCTTCGCGGCTGCCTGCGGCGCGGCGCGGGAGGGAGCGAAGGATATCGATCCCCATCCCGCCGAGGCCGCCCCGGCGCCGCCGGAGATCACCACCGCGTTCCCCGAGGCCGCGCGGCCGGCGATCGCCGCGGGCCTGGAGCGGCTCAGCGATTATCAGGGCGCGCCGTACGCAAGGCTCTATCTCGACCGTCTGGAGCCCATCGCCTTGCGCGACCCGGCGCTGTGCGCGGACCTCGCCCGCGAGCTGGCGCTGCGCATGGGCTACGAGGACGTGATAAGGGTGGCGCAGCTCAAGGCCCGGCCGGCGCGCTTCCGGCGCATCCGCGAGGAGCTGGGGATGCGGGACGACGCACCGTTCCATGTGGCCGAGTATCTGAAGCCGGGGATCAACGAGATCTGCGACGTGCTGCCGGCGCTCGCCGCACGGCCGCTCTTGTGGCTGGCCGGGCACGCCGGCTGGCTGCGCCGCCTGCATGTCGGGATGCGGCTGCGGTCGACCACGGTCTGGGGCTATGCGAGGCTCTGGCTGCTGGCGAGGCTGCGCCACGCGCGCCGCCTGACCTACCGCTATGGGGTCGAACAGAAGGCGATCGAACGCTGGCTTGAACTGGTGGCCCGCGCCGCGGACTCCGACCCGGCGCTGGCCCGCGAGATCGTCCTTCTGTCCGGGCTGATCAAGGGATACTCCGATACGGCGCAGCGCGGGCGCGCCGACTACCAGCGGATTCTCGACGATCTGGTGGCGCCGATCCTCGACGGCGAGCTGACGCAAGGCGACCCGGCCGCACTTGTTGCCGAGGCGCGCACGCGGGCGCTTGCCGGCGCCGAGAGCGCGGCGGCTGAAGCCGCCGCGGCCCCGGCCTAGAACGATTTCCGTTAACTTGGGGTTGGCCGGACGGGAGCGACCTCATACTTCGAGACGGGCCGTTGGCCCTCCTCAGCATGAGGGCACAAGCGTTGGAGCCTCATGCTGAGAGTTTGTGAATCTTTCGGCGTTCACGTGATCGGCGCCGGCGATGCCGGCAAGTCGCCTGTGCGTCACCCCCTCCCAACCCTCCCCCATCAAGGGGGAGGGTTCGATTTTGCGGGAAATTTCCCCCTCCCCCTTGATGGGGGAGGGTCGGGGAGGGGGTGGAAAATACAATGCTTACCGGCATCGCCGGCGCCTTATTCGAAAGATTCACAAGCTCTGGGGAGGCACGAAGCGCCGTCTCGAAGCATGAGTTCGCGCCACCGGCGGGAACCGGTTCCACATGAACGGACGGTGCGCTAGCATCCGACCCCGACCAAAGACGAGAGACGCAAATGCAATTCTCAGCCATCAACGGGATCGTCCTGCACTTCAGCGACACGGGGCCGCGGCCGGACGCGCCGACCCTCGTCTTCTCCAATTCGCTGGGCACGGATTTCCGGACCTGGGACCGGCTCGCGTCCCTGCTCGCCGACAGGTTCCGGATCGTCCGCTACGACAAGCGCGGCCACGGGCTCAGCCAGGCGACGCCGGCGCCGTACCGCATCGACGACCACATCGCGGACCTCATCGGCCTGCTCGACCATCTGCGGCTGGACCGGGTCGTGCTGTGCGGCCTGTCGGTCGGCGGCCTGATCGCCCAGGGGCTGGCGGCCCGGCAGAAGGAGCGCCTGCACGCCCTGATCCTTTGCGACACCGCGGCGAAGATCGGCACGGCGGAATTGTGGGACTCGCGCATCGAGGCGATCGCGCGGGACGGCATCGAAGCGATCGCCGATGCGATCATGGAGCGCTGGCTTTCCGCCGCATTCCGAAGCAGCCGGCCCGAGGAGTCCGCCGGCTGGCGCAACATGCTGGTGCGCACCCCGGCGGCGGGATACCTTGGCACCTGCGCCGCCATCCGCGA
>CAMYKU010000061.1 GCA_947259105.1 uncultured Alphaproteobacteria bacterium | reverse complement strand
CCCAGCAGCAGCAGGCTGTTGCCCATACGCGGCCACAGGATCTCCAGCACCGGCCGCATGTTGGTGCGCGAAAAACCGAAATCGCCGTGCAGCGCGGCCGCGAGCCAGTTGCCGTAACGCGCGACGATCGGCCGGTCGAGCCCGTACAGCGCCTTCAGCCGCGCCGCGTCGGCCGGCGTGAGGTCGGGGTCCGACTGCACCATGATGTCGATCGGATCGCCCGGCATCAGCCCGATCAGCGCATAGACCGCGAACGACACCAGCAGCAGGACGATCAGGCTCTCGATCAGCCGGATGGCGGCGAAGCGGAGCATTTATCCGCAAGGGCGGTGAGTCCACCCCCTCCCAACCCTCCCCCGCAAGCGGGAGAGGGCTATTGCCTCCAGGCGGCGAATTAGAGCCCCTCTCCCGCTTGCGGGGGAGGGGTTGGGGAGGGGGCCTTTTCCGCCGCCCGCCACGCCGCTCACTCCGCCGACCAGGTTTCGACCCACATCGATGTCGGGTACTGGTGCCCGGTCGGCACCACGCCCTTCAGCCACTTCGGCAGGATGAAGGCGTTGGCGCGGAAATACAGCGGGATCACCGGCAATTCCTCGGCGTACAACGTCTGCATGCGGTTCCAGAGCGCCTGGTTCGCCTGTTCCTCGCAGACCACCTCCAGATCGTCGATGACCTTGTCCATCTCGGCATTGTTGAAGCCGGTATTGTTCTGGCCGGCCCAGCCGTTTTCCGCCGTCGGAATCTCGTCCGAATGCAGCGTCGTGCGCGGGACGTTCTCCGGCGAGGAGATCCAGGCGAACATCGCCATGGCCGTGAACTTGCGCTCGTTCACCGTCTGGCCGAAGAACACCCGCGGCGGCTCGTTGCGGATGCGCACGTCAATGCCGGCCTGCTTCCACTGGCTCTGCATCGCCTGCTGGACCAGTTCGCGCGACTTGTTGCCGGCCGTGGTCATGATCTCGAGTTGCAGCTTCTCGCCTGCCGCGTTGCGGCGGACGCCGCCTTCGCCCGGTTTCCAGCCGGCCGCGTCGAGCAGCGCCCCGGCCTTCGCCGGGTCAAAGGCGTATTTCGGGATGCCGTCGAAATAGACGCGGTCCAGCGGGTTGGTCTGGCCATGCGCCACCGGCTGCTTGCCCTCGAAGAGCTGCTGGCTGATCGCCTCGCGGTCGATGGCGTGCACCAGCGCCCGTCGCACCCGGCGGTCGGCCAGAATCGGGTTGTCGAGGTTGAGGTCGATATGCTCGTAGATCAGTCCCGGCTTGTAGAGGATGTCGTAGCGGTCGCCGTAGCGCTTCTCGAACTGCAGCGCCTGGTCCAGGGTCATGCCGAGCTCGCCGGCGATCATGTCGACGTCGCCGGCCAGGAGGTTGGCGGTCAGCGCCGCCGTGTTCTCCACCGCCTTTACGACGATGCGCCGGAACCGGGGTTTCTCGCCCCACCAGGTCGGGTTGGGCTGCAGCACGATATGCGAGCCGGACGATACTTCCGTCACCCGGTAGGGGCCGAACCACAGGCCGGGATTCGTGGTATCGGTCTCATAGGCGCTGCGGGTCTTGTATTCGGCGGGATCGCTGAAATTGGGCTTCTCGATATGGGCCGGCAGGACAGTGAAATCGTTGATGCCCCGATAGTCGCAGGTGCGCTTGTTGACGTGCATGGTGAAGGTCTTGTCGTCCCTCGCGTCGATCGCGGTGATCCGCTCGTACAGCTCGGAACTGGCGACGCCGGTCTTCGGATGGCGGCCGACCTCCCAGGTGAAGACCACGTCCTTCGTGGTGACCGGCACGCCGTCGCCCCACACCGCATCGGGGCGGATCGTGTAGGTCAGCGCAATGCCGTCCTTGCCGTCGGCGGTCTTCTCGGGCACCGCGGTTCCCTTCGCGATGTCCGGCAGTTCCGTGCACAGCATGCAGATCAGCTTCCAGTCCACGTCGTAGACCGTGAACGGCCGCCGCGCCATGGCCAGCACGTAGCTCTTCGCCATCATCGAATCGATGTTCGGATTGAAGTTGCCGGGGAACTGGCTGATGCCGATGACCAGCTCGTCCCGTGCCGCCATCGCCGGTGCGGCCGCCACTGTCAACAGCAGCGCCAGCCCCGCCAGCGCCGGTCGCATACGCATCGTCGAGCCTCCGCCGTCGTGACCCCCATGTGCGGGAATGGTAACACGGGCGGCGGCGATTGCCAGATACTTACCCCGTATCGGGGAGCCTACCGCTGTCAGGCGGCGGGCGCCCAGCCCTCCGGGTCCTCGAGGAAGGCGCGCACCGTCTTCAGGCCGGCCTTGTCGAGCGCGCCTTCCGCCTCGGCAAGCGCGATCACGTCCCACCAGGTGGCCAGCGCGTGCAGGGCAACGCCGGCGTCGCGCAGCTTCCCGATGCCCGCCGGGAAAATATCGTAATGGAAGACGACGAAGGTGTGGGCGCAGTCCGCTTCGGCCTCGCGCAGCGCCTCGACGAACGAGAGCTTGCTGCCGCCGTCGGTCGCCAGGTCCTCGACCAGGATCGCCCGTTGCCCCGGCGCGAGGTTGCCCTCGATCCGCGCGTTGCGGCCGAAGCCCTTGGGCTGCTTGCGCACGTAGCACATCGGCAGCATCAGCAGGTCGGCGATCCAGGCGGCGAAGGGAATGCCCGCGGTTTCGCCCCCGGCGACGATATCCAGCGCCTCGAAGCCGATCTTCTCCTCGATCAGCGCCGCCGCCAGCGCCATCAGGCGCCGCCGCGCCCGCGGGAAGGCGATCAGCCGCCGGCAATCGACATAGACCGGGCTCTGCCGCCCGCTGGTCAGGGTGAACGGCTCGTCCGGCCGCATCAGGACCGATTGGGTCTCAAGGAGAATGCCTGCGGTTATGCGCGCGGCGTCCGATTGCATTTTGCGATCCGTGGCGGAAGTTGTTCGCTTGTTCCGGCATTCTGTCTAATGGATCGCGCGTGGCCCCACAAGGCCGCATTGCCTCGAAGATCGAGCCTTTCAAGGCCGGCGCGGGACCAGCGCGCCGGCCGGAAGGCGAAATATGCGTCGGGATTTCAGTTCGCGAGGCGTCGCGGCGTGTAGTGGTTGCCCTCGAAGCTCGTGAAGAAAAGGCCGAGCGACGGATTTTCGACCGGCATGCCGCTCTCGTCCGCGGTCAGGCTGGTTTCGCACACGTAAGTCACGTGATTGCGGCCATCGGCCAGGATATGGTACCAGGGCCGCTCGAGCGGTTCATCCTCGCTGACCGCCAGGGCCGCCGTCTCGCCGTCGCCCAGAAACATCGGATCGACGTCGACGACCACGCCGCGGTAGTCCAGTTCGCGATGATGAACCAACTGTCCCAGTGAAAATTCCGCAAACATTCTGTGTGCCATTTTTATGCTCCGCTGTCTTTTCGCAGACCCCAGCCGGGAAAATACAAGCAAGAGTCGTGCCAGCGCGGAGTCCTGCACTTCGCTACCCTGGGGTTGCATATTTTGCGCCGGAGCACCCGAATTGTCGCCTTGCGCCCCGAACCGGTTTCAAATTGCGATGCAAATGCGTAGGGTGTCGCGGGGCGGTGCGCCGCCCGCCCATCGGCGCTGAGGGTTAACGATGGCTACCGGTTCCACCTGGCGGACGCCCGCCGTCATTCTTGCCGCGGGCGTTCTGGTGCTGATCCTGGCGTTCGGCATCCGCACCAGCTTCGGCATCTTCATGGTGCCGATCAGCGGCGATCTCGGCTGGGGGCGCGAGGTCTTCGGCTTCGCGCTGGCGCTGCAGAACCTGATGTGGGGGGTGTCGCAGCCCTTCGCCGGGGCAATCGCCGACCGCTGGGGCTCCGGCCGGGTGATCGCCGCCTGCGGCGCGCTGTACGTCGCCGGCGTGCTGGTCATGGCGGGCGCCGCGACGCCGCTCGGCATGACGGTCGGCGCCGGAATCGTGGTCGGTATCGCGCTCAGCGGCACCAGCTTCCCGGTGATCCTGGCGGTGATCGGGCGCGCGGTGCCCGAGGAGAAGCGCAGCCTCTATCTCGGCCTCGGCGCGGCCGGCGGGTCGTCCGGCCAGCTGCTGATGGTGCCCGCGGCGCAGGGGCTGCTGCTGACCATGGACTGGACGATGGCGCTGGTCTGGCTGGCGGCGGCGTCGGTGATCATGGTGCCGCTCGCGGCAGCCCTGGTCAGCGATCCGCGCCGCATGGAAGGGATCAGCGAGGCCGCGAGGCAGCAGACCATCCGCCAGGCGATTCAGGAGGCCGGCGGGCATCGCGGCTACTGGCTGCTAAACGCCGGCTTCTTCGTCTGCGGATTCCATGTGATGTTCATCGCCACCCACCTGCCGGCCTTCGTCGTCGACCGGGGGCTGGCGCCGGCGCTGGGGGCGCTCGCGCTCACGCTCGTGGGGCTGGCCAACATGATCGGCTCGTACCTGTCGGGGGTGCTGGGCGGGCGCTACAGCAAGCGCTACCTGCTCAGCTTCATCTATTTCGCCCGCGCGGTGGCGTTCCTCTTCTTCATCCTGCTGCCGGTCACGGAGGTCTCGGTGATCGTGTTCTCGTTCGTGCTGGGGCTGCTGTGGCTCAGCACGGTGCCGCTGACCAGCGGCCTCGTGGCGCAGATCTTCGGGCCGCGCTACATGGCGACGCTGTTCGGCATCGTGTTCTTCAGCCACCAGCTCGGCAGCTTCCTGGGCGCCTGGCTGGGCGGCTATTTCTACGACCTCACGGGGTCCTACGACGTCGTCTGGTGGGCCAGCGTGGCGCTCGGCGTGTTCTCCGGCCTGATACACTGGCCGATCGACGAGCGCCCGGTGGCGCGGCTGAGCGCGCGCGCGGCGGCGTAGGGGGCGCGGACGAGCCGTGGAACGACTGCCGATCTCGGTCTTCATCATCGCGCTGAACGAGGCCGACCGCATCCCGCTGACCATCGAGAGCGTGCGCGACTGGGTCGACGAGGTGATCGTCGTCGATTCGGGCAGCACCGACGACACGGTGGCGGTGGCCGAAGGACTGGGCGCCCGGGTCGAATTCAACGAATGGAAGGGCTACGGCCCGCAGAAGGTTCACGGCGAATCGCTGTGCCGCAACGACTGGCTCCTGAACCTGGATGCGGACGAGGTGATCACGCCGGCCCTGCGCGACGAGATCGCCGCCCTGTTCGCGGCCGGCGCGCCGCCGGCGCCGCTGTACCGCATCAAGGTGACGACGGTCTATCCGCACCACCGGAAGCCGCGCTTCCTGGCCGAGTACAAGAATATCGTCCGGCTGTACGACCGGCGGGTGGCGCGTTTCCCGGACCATCCCACCTGGGATGCCATCGTCCCGCCGGCCGGCGCGGCGGTCGGCCAGCTTGGCGCGCCCTGCCTGCACTATACCTGGCGCAGCGTCGGCCACTATATGGACAAGATCAACTCCTACAGCTCGATGCAGGCCGAACACCAGCCGCTGAAACCGTTCTGGTTCCTGATCGTCCAGCTGGTCTTCGGACCGCCCCTCGATTTCCTGAAGGCGTATCTGTGGCGCCGGCATTTCACCGGCGGCGCCTTCGGTTTTATCGTGTCCGGGATGTTCGTCGTTTCCCGCTTCCTGAAGACCGCCAAGATGATCGAGCGGCATCTTCGCGCCCGGGCCGGGCGCCGTTGACGGGTGCGAACCGGCAATTGTGCGGCGCGTCGGAGGATTCTATGAATGATCGAGATTGAGACTGGCGATATGGGACGCGCACCGGCGATGGATACGGAATCAGCGGGCTCACTGCCCTTCGGGGCCTATGCACCGAACCGCTTCCAGCGCGCGGTGATCGCGTTCACGCGCCGCCGGAAGGAAACCTGGCTGGGCAAGCGGCTGTCCTTCTTCGCCCGCCGGCTGGTGCTCGCCGGGCTCAAGCGGCCGCTCGATGTCGAGGCCTACGATGTGCCCTTCCGGCTGCATCCCACGGACAATCTGTGCGAGAAGCGCATCCTCTTCACCCCGCAATTCTTCGACACGGCGGAACGCGCCTATCTGGCCGCGCATCTGGGGCCGGACAGCCACTTCATCGATATCGGCGCCAATGTCGGCATCTATTCGCTGCTGGCCGCCAGGGCCGGTGCGCGGGCGCTGGCAATCGAGCCGCAGCCGGCGGTGTTCGCGCGGCTCGCGTTCAACATCGCGGCCAGCGGGCTGGGGGACCGGGTGACGGCGGTGCAGGGCGCGGTGGCCGACCGCGACGGCGCGCTGGAGATTGTCATCGACGAGAGGAATCTGGGCCATAGCGGGGCCGCGACCGAGGGCGGCCGGCGTATCACGGTGCCCTGCACCACCCTGCTCGGGCTGCTCGACAAACACGGCATCGAGCGGCCGGACCTGCTCAAGATCGACGTGGAGGGCGCCGAGGACATCATCCTGACCGCGTTCTTCGAAGCCGCGCCGTCCGAGCGCCACCCCGGCGCCATCATCCTCGAGAACGCGCCCGCGCGCTGGGGCACCGACTGCGTCGCGCTGTGCAGGGACAACGGCTACCGGCTCGCCGAGACGACCCATATGAACGTGATCCTGGTGCGATGAAGGGGCGGCGGGGCCGCGAAATCGTCCGATGATCCTGACCAGAAAAGAAGGCTGAATCGTGCCCAAAGTCGTTATCGCCATGCCCGTTTTTAACGGTGGGCAGCTTGTCGGCGAAAGCCTGGAATGCCTGCGAACACAGACCTTCCGCGATTTTGAGATACGCATCTTCGACAACGGGTCGACCGACGGGACGAACGCGGCCGCCAACGCGGTTGCGGAGAAAGATTTGCGGTTCCGGGTGATCCGGAGCGAGACCACGGTTTCGATGGGTGAGAATTTCATAAAGGCCGCCGACGAGACGGACTGCGATTATTTTGCATGGCGGGCGCATGACGACCTGTCCGCTCCGAACTTCGTGGAGAGCCTTGTTGGCCTGCTCGATTCGAACCCCGCGGCCGATCTTGCGGCCTGCACGATCCGGACCGAGAAACCGTACAAGAACAAGACGAATATCCACCGCGTTTTCGACGTCCCCGATCAACCGCTTCCGGCAACGCTGAAACTGATGTTCCGGTCCCATCCGAGCTGGATATACGGCCTGTTCCGGCGCAACAGGATGGCCGATCGCTACCGCGCCGCAATCGAGGCCCTGCCGCACGTCTGGGCCTGGGACCATCTGACGCTCTTTCCGTATTTCCTGGAACGCAGCGTCGCGACGACCGACGATACGTTCCTCATCCAGCGTGTCGGCGCCGATTCTGTTCGCCCGTCCTACACACCCATGGAAACCAGTCTGCAATGGGATATCTACCGCAGCTTCCGGGCCTTCTGTTCCGCGCTGGTCGACCAGAGCGATTTCGGGGTCGTGGAGCGGGCGATACTCAAGGCGTCACTGGTCCGGTATGCTTCGAAGCGGACGTTCCGCGTCAGCAGGATGGCATTGCGCAGCCTGACCGGCCGTTGACCCCGGGCGGTTCAGGATCGGCGTTGCGCTTGGAGATTTCTTTGTTTATGCGTTGGCCGACCGAGCACGAAAGGTGGATTGCTGAATGAAGGCGGTAATACTGGCGGGTGGGCTGGGAACCCGGATTTCCGAGGAATCCCATCTGCGCCCGAAACCCATGATCGAGATCGGCGACCGGCCGATCCTCTGGCACATCATGAAGCTGTATGCCCATCACGGCGTGACGGACTTCATCATCTGCCTGGGTTACCGGGGCTATATGATCAAGGAGTATTTCGCCAATTTTGTGCTCCATCGGTCCGATGTGACGGTCGACCTCGGCAATAACGCGATCGAATACCACAGCCACAAATCCGAGCCCTGGCGGGTCACGCTGGCGGAGACCGGCGAGCATTCGATGACCGGCGGGCGCCTGAGGCGCGTCGCCCAATACCTGACTCCCGGCGAGAGCTTCTGCCTGACCTATGGCGACGGCGTATCCGATGTCGACATCGCTGCGTTGATCGACTTCCACAAGTCGCATGGCTGCGAGGCGACGATGACCGTGACCCGTCCGCCGGGCCGCTATGGGGCGACCGAACTGGACGGAACCCATGTGCGGCGGTTCATCGAGAAACCGGCAGGCGACGGCGGCTATATCAATGGCGGCTTCTTCGTGCTTGAGCCCAGCGTAGTGAACCGCATCACCGGCGATGCAACGACCTGGGAATCAGCCCCGCTGGAGAGCCTCGCCAAAGACGGGCAACTGCACGCGTTCAAGCATGACGGTTACTGGCAGGCAATGGATACGCTAAGGGAAAAGAACCTGCTCGAGCAGCTCTGGGCCGGCGGCAACCCTCCCTGGCGGGTCTGGGACTGATCGCACTGCGATGCGAACAAGCACCGTAAATCCCGATTTCTGGCGCGGGCGTCGTGTCCTGCTGACCGGGCATACCGGCTTCAAGGGCTCGTGGGCGGCGCTCTGGCTGACCCGGATGGGCGCAAAGGTCCACGGCCTGTCGCTGGCGCCCGATTCCGATCCCAACCCGTTCGATACCCTTGCCGACTGGTCGGCGATTTCGTCGCGGATCGGCGATATCCGCGGCCCGGGAATCGTGCGAAACACGGTCGCCGAGGCGAAGCCCGAAATCGTCCTCCATATGGCGGCGCAGGCGCTGGTCCGGCGTTCGTACCGCGAGCCGGCGGAGACCTTCGATACAAATGTCATGGGCACGGTGAACCTGCTGAATGCGCTGCGCGACGCCCCGAACGTGAAGGCGGTTCTCATCGTGACCAGCGACAAGGTCTATGAGAACAAGGAGGATGGCCGGGCGTTCCGCGAAACCGACCCGCTTGGCGGCGATGATCCCTATTCGGCGTCGAAGGCCGCGGCCGAGATCGTCACCGCGTCCATGGCGCGCAGCTTCTTTGAGGAACGGGATATTCCGGTGGCGACGGCGAGGGCGGGCAACGTCGTCGGCGGCGGCGATTTCTCCGAAGACCGCCTGGTTCCGGATCTGTGGCGCGCCGGGAAGTCGGGAATACCGGTGAGCTTGCGGTATCCGCGGGCCACGCGCCCCTGGCAGCACGTGCTGGACCCGGTCAACGGCTACCTGCTCTATCTGGAACGTCTGGCCGCCGGCGATTGCGGTCAACGCGCCTTGAATTTCGGCCCCGGCAACGCCGAAACGCTGACCGTATCGGTGGTCGCCGACCGGGTGATGGGCGCGTTGGGTATGGCCACGGGCTGGGTGCAGGCGGAAGGTGAGTTTCCCAAGGAGAAGCAGGCGCTCACGCTCGACGCGTCGCTGGCGACGGAAACCATCGGCTGGGTTCCGAGGCTCGATATGGAGGACACCGTGCGTTGGACCGCGGACTGGTACCGTGCCTACAACGAGGGAGCCGACATGCACGACTTCACGCTGGCCCAGCTCAGCGAATTCGGGGGACAGCTATGAGCGCCGACACGCCCCTTTGCCACTTCTGTGGCGCCGGCCTGACCGATACATTCGTCGATCTGGGCAGGATGGCGCTTGCCAACAGCTATCGGTCCGAGGCGGATCTGGCGAAGCCGGAGCCCGAATATCCGCTGCATGCGCGGGTCTGCCGTTCCTGCCTTCTTGTCCAGGTCGAGTCGGTCGTGCCGGCGGAGGAAATCTTCTCCGATTACGCCTATTTCTCGTCCTATTCCGAGAGCTGGGTCGCCCATGCCAGGGCTTACGCGCAAACGACGGCCAGGCGTTTCAATCTGGGCCCGGAATCATTGGTTGCCGAGGTGGCGAGCAATGACGGTTACCTGTTGAAGCATTTTGTGGATGCCGGCATTCCGGTGCTGGGTATCGAGCCCGCGGCGAATGTCGCGAAGGTTGCGGAAGAGAGTGGCGTGCGGACCGAGGTGGCGTTTTTCAACCGGGATACCGCCAGGCGCCTCAAGGAACAGGAATATGCGGCCGACCTGATGGCGGCGAACAACGTGCTGGCCCATGTCCCGGATTTGAATGTCTTCGTCGGCGGCTTCCCGATCCTGCTGAAGCCGGAGGGCGTGGTGACCTTCGAGTTCCCGCATCTCCTGAACCTCATCAACGAGGTCCAGTTCGATACGATCTACCACGAACACTATTCGTACCTGTCCCTGCTGGTGGTGGAGAAAATCCTGGCCGCCCACGGCATGCGGGTCTTCGATGTCGAGGAACTGCCGACCCATGGCGGCTCGCTCCGGGTGTATGCCTGCCACAATGACAGCGAAACCCATCGCGACGGACCGGGCCTCGCCGCCGTAAGGGCGAAGGAGAGCGCCGCGGCGCTGGACCGGCTCGATAGCTATGCGGGGTTCGAGCCGAGGGTGATCGCGGTCCGCGAGGCGTTGCTCGAATTCCTGCGGACGTCGAAGGCGGCGGGGAAAACCGTCGCGGCCTATGGCGCGGCGGCGAAAGGCAATACGTTGCTTAATTATTGCGGGGTGAAGGCGGATTTGATTCCTTTGGTGGTCGATCGCAGCCTGGCCAAGCAAGGACGCTATCTGCCGGGCAGCCGGATCCCGATCTTCGGCCCGGAGAAAATCGCCGAGGCGAAACCTGACTACGTGCTGATCCTGCCGTGGAACCTGCGCGACGAGATCATGGCGGAGATGGCCCATGTG
The DNA here is from genome assembly GCA_947259105.1 of uncultured Alphaproteobacteria bacterium. Lineage (GTDB taxonomy): Bacteria > Pseudomonadota > Alphaproteobacteria > UBA8366 > JADFVY01. Next base: position 26,528 of record CAMYKU010000061.1, on the reverse strand, counting down.
GCAAGCTGGGGCGGCAAATTCGTCACCGCGATTCCCGACCTGCGCATTCTCGACGCGCCGGCATGAAATTCACAGCCACGAAAATTCCGGGCGTCACCCTGGTCGAGGCCGAACCCATCGCCGACGGGCGCGGGTTTTTTGCCCGCGGCTTCTGCGGCAGGGAATTCAAGGCGGCGGGGCTGGAATTGACGGTGGCGCAGACCAATGTCTCTTTCAACACGCGCAAGGGCACGCTGCGCGGCATGCACTATCAGGCCGAACCCCAACCGGAACCCAAGCTGGTAAGTTGCGTTCGGGGCGGCATCTTCGATGTCGCCGTCGATTTGCGCCCGGATTCGAACAGCTATTGCGGATGGGTCGGGGTCGAGCTGACGGAGTCGGACCGCAAGGCGTTATTCATACCGCCCGGCTGCGCACACGGCTTCCTTACGCTGTCCGACGAGACCGAGGTAAGCTATTTGATGGGTGAGTTCTATGTCCCCGATCTGGCCCGGGGCGTACGCTGGGACGATCCCGCCTTCGGCATCGACTGGCCGGACACGCCGAGCGTGATTTCGGACCGCGACGCGGCCTATCCGGATATCCGGCCTTAGAGCATTTCAAGATTGCTCGGAGTCGCACTTGCACCAGCGGTGCGACCTCATACTTCGAGACGGGCCTTCGGCCCTCCTCAGCATGAGGTCGCGAGGTGCCGATATCAAACAGTATAGAAAAGCTCTATGCCGATTTCTGCGCCGCCCACCATTTGACGACGCTCTCCAGCCCTTCCCGCAGGGGCCGGTCCGAACGCCAGCCCACCTCATCGTGCAGTCGGTGCAGGTCGGGCAGCAGCAATGGCGGCTCGCCGGCGGAGGCCGGCCGCTTGCCCAGGCCGATCAGGTCCGGCCGGCCGATAATGCCGCCGATCGTTTGCACGATTTCGGCAATCGTTACCGGCGTATCGTCGCCGATGTTGACCGGGCCGTCGACCGCGCTGTCGAGTAACGCGGCGAACGCGTCCCCGACCTCCGACGTATGCAGGAATCCACGGATTTGCTGGCCCGGCGAGCATTCCGCCTCGCGCCCTTCGAGCAGCGCGTTGATCACCGAGGCGACAAGGCGGCCCGGATGTTCGTATGGCCCGTACTGGAAGAAGACCCGCCCCCAGGCGGTGCCGAGTTTTTCCTGCCGCCCATAGCTCTCCAGCATTTTCTGCAAGGCGATTTTGGCGGTCGCATAGGGGGTTGCCGTACGGGCGCCGTCGGTGGCGAGCGGCGTGTCGAACTCGTGACAGACACCGGCTTGCGCCCAGTCGTATTCGGCGCAGGACCCCGCCATCACCGCCCGTTCGCCGCCGGCACGATGAAAGTTTTCCAGCAGCCCCAGGCTGGCCGCGACCCAGCGGAAATTCTCCGGCGTCGTCCAGTAGACTCCGGGCGTGGCGTTCCAGGCGAAATGAAGCAGGTGCGTCGGACGAACCCGATCGGTCAGCGCCGCAACTGCCACCGCGTCGAAAAGGTCGACAGCGTGATAGGCCGCGCCGTCCAGTTCAACCGGCAGCAAATTTCCGGGCCCCGCTTCCCGTGACCCGGCGGCATGCACCTCGTAGCCCCGGGCCAAAAGCGACGGTACGCTCCAGCGCCCGATATATCCGGTGGAACCGGTAACAAGGACTCGTTTCAAATCTTCTTCGCCCTGCCAGATGGGACTCTCCAGATCGGTCGGATGAACAAGAGTCCTTTTCGCTTACACGGGTTTCGGGCCGATTGGAAGGCCGCTCGGCGAGGGGATATTTTGAAGACTCGACTATGATACCGTCCGGTTTCGCGCCGCACGCAAGCAGAACTGTTTTCGGGGCGCCGCCGATATGCTAACGGACGTCTTTGAAATGTTCTGTGCCGGGTAGACCATCATGACAGGATCGACCGTGGCTTTGCATACATGCCGGATCTGTGGAAACGAAAAAGAAAACCGCACGTACAATGTGCGGGAAATGCTGCATGGAACACGCGAGCCGTTCGAGTATTTCGAATGCTCGGATTGCGGTTGCGTCCAGATTTCCGAGGTGCCGCCCGACCTCGCAAGGTTTTATCCGTCCGATTATCAAGTTTACAAGAATTACGGGCGACGGGCACGCAACCGGACCCGCCGAGTGGTGGACAGCGCCCGGGTCGGCTATGCACTTTCCGGCAAGGGAATTTTCGGGCGGGTCGCCCACGCCCTGCTGCCCGAACTGGATTACGTGGAATGGGCCCGGATCGCGCATGTCGGGCGCGATGATCGCATTCTGGACTTCGGCTCCGGCGCCGGCAAGATGTTGATCAGGATGATGCAAGGGGGGTTCCGCGGTCTCGAGGGCGCCGACCCGTTCATTTCCGGGGACATCCATTATCCCGGCGTGACGATCCACAAGGCCGGGCTGGATGAGATGATCGAGCGCCACGAAGGGGCGTTCGATTTCGTGATGATGCACCATTCCTTCGAGCATATTGACCACCAGGTAACACTCATGCGGCAGGTGGCGCGTTTGCTGGCGAAGAACGGACGGCTGCTGATCCGCATTCCCGTCGTGGCCAGCGAGGCCTGGGAGCACTACCGCGAAAACTGGTATTCGCTGGACCCGCCCCGTCACCTGTACCTCCATACGCAGGACAGCTTCCGCCGTGTCGCCCGGGAAGCCGGGATGGAGATTTTCCACACAGTGTACGATTCGACGGGAACGCAGTTTTCCCAAAGCGAGCTGTATTGCCGCGATATTCCGGCCAATGCGCCCAGGGCGGCACGGGATATCTTCAGCAAGGCGCAGATGAAGGCCTACGAGGCCCGGGCGGTGGAACTCAACCGCGAGGAACGCGGCGACCAGGCGGCGTTTTTTCTGCGGCGGCCGTCTGGTCAGGACGCCTGACGCCCTTCAACCGCCGAGCCAGCGCCGCAGGCGCCGTGAGAGTTTCCGGTCTCTTTGCGGGTTCCGCCCCGCATGGCCCGGCGACCAGGCGAGGCGGCGCAGCCATTCGCGCGTTTCCGGGTCGGCCTCCAGCCAGGCGTTCGTTCGGTTGTCGGCGATCAGCAGCTTCTCCTGCTCGCCGGAGCGGAAGGTGCCGCTGGCCTCCCAGTTCTCCTTGGCATAGGCCACGCCGTCGCGGTCGACGATATAAGGCTCCAGCCCCCGTTGCATGATCTGCCGCGTCAGGCTCCTGGGCCCCGCCTCGAAGCGCGAGACGTCGGGTTTGTCCCGCATTTCCCAGACCTCGAGGTCGAGAAGGAGTTCGCGCGCGATGAGAAACCCGTTGGTGCGGACGTGGTAGTTGGGAAACGGCGCGTCCGGGCCCGCCGGCTCGTAGCTGCCCGTGGCGCCGACGATCCCGGCCTTGGGCATTTCGCTGAGCGCACGATCGAGTTTCGAAAGCCAGCCCGGCGCCAGCAGGACGCTGAAGGAGTTGAGGAAGCACATCCGCGCATGCTCCGACTGCCGGGCAACTTCGAGATAGGGGCCGATGTCGAACCCGGTATCCGCAACATCCACGCCGGTGTGCGCGATGCCTTCCAGCAGTTCCAGGTACGGGCCCTTGTCGTGGCCCTCGAAGCCCTTGAAGATGACCACCAGGTCGTGGGCGAGCGGTTCATCCATCGCCCGGTAGGAGGCGATGAATCGCCGGAAGCAGTCGACGCCGTTACATTGGCGCACCAGGTGGACGGCGGCGAGTCTCGGGGATGCGTTATTCATTGAACCTGCAAAACTCTTATAAGCCTCGAACTCACTGCGAGCATATCACCGCAAAATCGCCGCTTCTTTGTCCTGGCGCTCTGGCTTGGTGCCGATTTCGTCGAGTCCCGCGCGTCGCCCTTGCACCGGGCGCTCGCGATACTGGCGCTGCGGGGCGACACGATTTGCCCGCTCTGGCGGCGGTCGGAAATTATCCGGCAGCGACGTCCGGCGCTTTCCCCAAAACGAAGATCACCTCGTCGCCAGTGGACAACATCGCCTCGGGAACCAGCGGCAGGCCGAAGCGGTCATGCGCCCGCAGGACCATCTCCATCATGGCGAATCTGTCCCACACGTGGAAATGGATGCTGTAGTCCTGGTCCATCAGCTTGCGCGCCTGGGCCTCGCACTCCGCCTCGGTCGTCCAGGCCCCGGTGCCGATAGGCATGTCTGCCAGCTGCACGAACTCCCGGAAATGCGCTTCCCGTGAAGCTTGCGCGCCATTCTCGAAGTCCTCGACCAGATGCTCGAAGGTGGTGACCGGTCGGTTATGGTCGAACGTCTCCTCCTTGTTGGGGATCGCGAGGAACAGGATGCCGCCGTCTTTGAGCACGCGGCAGGCGTTGTGCAGGAAGCCGATCGGGTTCTCGAAATGCTCGATCACATGGTTGGCGACGACGAAATCCTGGGACGCATCCGAGATTGTGCTCAACGTCTCGCCGTCGTCGACGATGTCCGGCGCACGCGTGTGCCGCTGCCTCACCGTATCCGGNATGCGGAACTGCAAATGACCGACCTGCATCGCCTTGGCACCTGTCGGCAGCGGAAGCGACCGGCCCAGCGCACCAATTTCGATACCCTCGCCATGCAAATAGCGCGCTGCCAGCACCATTCGATTATGGGCCACACTCCGCCCGGGCTTTCGCTCATCCGCCACCAGCCCAAAGACGCGATTCATAAAGAATAACTTTATCCGACGCGGAATCAGCCGTCTTGCCCGACGAAAGAATTCGCTCATCCCATTGCCTCTCCCATGACTCTCGCCACGTCATCTGGTGCGCCGCCGAAGACTCGAACACCCACTCCATTGCCGGAAGGGTATCTGGGGCCTGCCGCGTTCACCGAATCGGCCAGCTGAATCTCGTTACGCCACGGTGCCTCAGCGGACTTCGCGCATCATACGCACGACTGCCGGGTGGTCAATCGCAGTCATCTCCGTTTCATAATGGTGCCGGACAACGAGGAACAGAATCCGGAATCCGTCCGCAGCCGGCGCGTACCGCCCGGCAGGCAGGCGATGACCAGCGCCCCGACCGGGGGGGTGCAGGCCAATGCCCTCAATCCGGTCAGCGCGTGCGATCCGGAACCACCGCTTCCGCCATTCGTTTTTTGAACGGCGCACGGATGAATGGTAAGAGGTAGCGTGTTTCCTGTGCCGCGCGGCCGGAAATGGAGCAATCGGAGCGATAGATGTCGAGCGGTCGTCTGAGCGGTGATGGTGCCGATCCGGGAGCGGTCAAGCAGTATTATCTGCGCAACAAGAGCCGTTCGTGGTTTCGGCGCAACTGGAACAAGATCAAGAGGGTCTCCGCTGCGCCCGGCTGGCTCGTTTACGGCATCCCCGCGCTCGGCCTTTATCTGCTGAACGTCAGATTCGTGAAGATCTCCAATCCCGGCAGGATAGGCCATGTCGCGCTGGAGCCCGACTGGTTCGTCAAGGAAATGACCATCGGCGCGCGCCCGCGCGTGAAGCCTGTCCTGCTCATGTCGCGAAAAGACTGCCCCAACCCCTGTTTGCTGGGATATTGGGAAAAGTACCTTCACATCGTCCGCAGCCGGTTCGCCATAGCCTTGTTAAGGCCATTTCGGATTTTCCCGTTTTTGCGCGTGGATCTGTTTGAATCCATGGCCCCGATGCGGCTGGTCGGCAAGCGCCCGGACATCTTGTCCCTGTGGGGGACGCGCCCCCCGCTGCTCAAATTGTCGGAAGAGCACCGAGCCAGGGGAATGGCTGCGCTTGCGGAGCTCGGTGTTCCCGAAGACGCCTGGTTCGTCTGCGTGCATTCGCGCGAGGGCGGCTATTCGCCGGAGGACGAGCATGTGCATGGATTCCGGAACACCGCAATCGGCTCCTATGCCCTTGCGATGGAAGCGATCGTGGCGCGCGGCGGCTGGTGCGTCCGGGTCGGCGATGCGACGATGCAGCCGCTTGCGCCGCAAAAAGGCGTTGTCGATTACGCCCGCTCCCCCCTGAAGAGCGACTGGATGGATATTTTTCTGTGCGCGCAGTGCCGGTTCTTTCTGGGCAACACGTCGGGACTCTATGTCGTCTCGTATGTCTTTGGCGTGCCGGCGGCGCTGGCCAATCTCACGCCGCTTGCGCAGGTATATCCGCTTTCGGGGGCGGATCTCGGCATCCCCAAGCTTCAGGCGCGGTCATCCGGCGAGCTTGTGCCGTTCGCGGATATCCTGAATTCGCCGGCAGCGAATTTCGTGTTTACAGCCGAGTTCGAAAACGACGGCCTGGAAAATGTCGACAACACGGCCGAGGACATCAGGGATCTTGCCGTCGAATTGATGGACCGGCTGGATGGCACGGCGACCTATACGGACGAAGATGCACGGCTCCAGGAACGCTTTCGGGTGGCATTTGCCACGGGACGATGCGAGACCGGCCCCGAATCCCGGATCGGGCGGGATTTTCTGCGGAAATACGCCAGGCTGGTCTGACGGGGCACGCGGTTTGTCCTACCGGATCGCGAACGGTCATCCCGGCGCCGGAAATTCGCGCCGTGCCCGCTCGAGGCTCTCGGTCGTCCCGATGTCGCGATAGTATCCCGCGACCTCGTAGCCGAGGATCCGGCCCATGAAATGCGGGATCACCTGGGTGCTGAGGTCGACGGTGCGCGATCCCAGCGATGCCATGAAATCGACGACTTCCGGCTCGAGGATATAGACCGCACCGTTCGCCAGATCGCCGTGCGGCTCGGTGGTTTTCTCGTGAAATTCCTGGACCACACCGCGCCCGTCGAGGGTCACGATGCCGCAGGTCTCGGGCGTGTCGGTCCGGAACAGGGCCATGGTCATGGCGACCCCCACAGGCCGCGCTTCGTGGCAGGCCCTGAAGGCGCGCACGTCCAGCTCGGTCAGATTGTCGGCGTGGGCGACCAGGAAGGCGCGTTCGCGAAAAAACGCCCGGTTGGCAAGGACGGTCCCGCCGGTCCCGAGGAGCTCCTCCTCGTGGACCAGCGTTATCCTGTCCTTCCATTGCGATTGCGCCACGTGATGGGCAACCGCATCCGCCAGGTAATGCGTGTTGATCAGAACCTCTTCGACTGCGCCCTCGAACAGTCCATCCAGCCAGTAGTCCAGCAGGGGGCGTCCGTGGACCGGGACCAGGCATTTGGGGACCGTGTCCGTAAGGGGCCGCAGCCGCGTCCCCAGCCCCGCCGCCAGAAGCAGGGCGCGCATCAGGTAAACAATTCGATTTCCGCCGTTATCTCGTCGCGCGACAACGGCGTATTGCCGACGCGCCCGACCTGGCAGGCGGCGGCGATGGAGCCAAGATAGCCGGCCTGCCAGATATCCGCGCCGGCGGCCAGCGCGAGGCTGGTGCATGTGAACAGCGAATCGCCGGCGCCGGCCACGTCCTTTGGCGCCGAGTTCATCGCCGGCAGGCGGTCGGTAACCATCGCGCCCTGTTTCGGCGCGTGGACGAGCAGCCCTTCCGAACCCAGCGTGATGATGATGTTCTCGGCCGCCGACAGGTTGTGCAGCTCTTCTCCGACAATGACGAGGCCGGAATTGCGGTCCTTGAGGGCGAGGCGCGCTTCCAGCTCGGTCGGCGTAATCAGCTTCATTCCCTTGAAGCGCGAAATATCGGCAAGTTGCGAGGAGGCCTGGCTGTCCGCCGCCATCGGCACGCCGTGCCTCCCACAAGCTTCGATCAGGCGGTTCACCAGACTTGTCGGCAGGCAGCCGTAGTTGAAATCGGAAAACAGGACCAGGTCGGTTGTGGGCAGCGCCTTTTCCAGCTCGGCGTAAATCCGGTTGGCGATCGCCAGCGGCACCGCATGCTGGCGCAGATGGCTGACCCGCAGCATTGTTTTGCCCGCCGCCCGGTAGCGCTGCTTCAGCGTGCTGGGCCGGCTCGGGTCCCTGAACACCTGGCTTTCGACACCGAACTCCCGCAGTTTCCGCTCGGCGTAATCGGCGACCTCGTCTTCGCCGGCAATCGTGATGAAACGCACGCTGGCGCCCAGACCGGCCGCATGGGCGGCCACGATTCCCGCGCCACCAACGAATCTGCGCGTGTCGATCGGCGTGACGACGATTGCGGGGTCCTCCTGCGACATTCCCAGCGGGTCGCAATCGATATAATCGTCAATGATGAGGTCACCGACGACGACGACCTTGAGGTCCGACAATCTGCCGGACAGTTCGCTTAAATCCCCAAGCCTGAATTTGTGGCGACCCGGGTAGTCGAGCGGCAACCGTATCGAGGAGGTCTGCGATTCGCGATAATCCCTTTCGAGGATATCGAAGGATGAGAACCGTACATCGCCGGAACTGAACAACAGCTGCCCGCCATAGGTTTCCAGGACGGCGCGCTCCGGGTTGTCGCGTGTCTCGTGTTCCTTGCCCTTGACGACGATGTCCGGTTCGATAGCCCGTATGGCCGTGGCCAGATCGCCTGGGACGACGAAAGCGTAATCGACGACCTTGATGGCCAGGACGGCCTCCAGCCGGAGATCGGCCGGCACGCTCACGCCCGCTTCGCTGTCCGGGTTGACGCCGACCACCAGGAAGCCGCCGGCCTCCTTGGCGAAACGCAGCAGCCTCACATGGCCGGGGTGGACGACGTTGAAATTGCCCGAAACGAAGACGATCGAATCGCCATCCGGAACTTCCGCCCTGATTTCGGCGGCGATCTCATTGCTCGCGGGGATGTCGTCCATATGGCGCCCTGTCATGGCAGCGATGATGCACCTGCGACGGTTTCACAGATCCGGATCGATCTCGAGGATCGGGCGTCCGACGCTGCCTGATTCCAGATCGTCGAGAGCATCGTTGATCTCCTCGAGTTTGTAGCGCCTGGTGATCAGTTTCTCCAGTGGCAGGAGTCCCTTTCTGTAGAGCTCTGCGAACCGCGGTATGTCGGCATCCGGATTCGATCCCCCGCCCCAGCTGCCCCGGATCCGTTTGCCGCTGATCAGGGCATGCGGGTCAAGCCTGATCTTTTCGCCGTGCGCCGGATGGGAGGCGAACACGCACAGCCCGCCGCCGGTGCGGACAACCTCGAAAGCCGATTCGATCACCGCGCAGACGCCCGACGCCTCGACGGCATAATCGACACCGCGCCCGTCGGTGATCCGGTAGATCTCGGCGACGGCGTCGCGCTCGGCGCTGTTGATCGTCATGTCGGCGCCGAAGCTGCGCGCCAGGCCCAGCTTCTGCTCGGAGACGTCGACGGCAATCACGGTCTTGCAGTCGAATAGAGCCGCCGCCATCAGCGCCGACATCCCGATGCCGCCCAGGCCGAAAAACGCGATCGTGCTGCCGGGCGCCGGCTGTATCTCGTTCGTCAGAATTCCGGCCCCCGTGGGGACCGCACATCCAAACAGCACCGCGATATCAAGTGGCAGCCCGTCGGGCAGGCGGACGAGCCGGTTCTCCGACACGATGGCTTGTTCACCGAACGTGGTTACGCTGCCTGCGTTGATGGTTCTGCCGTTATGGCGATATTGCGTACCGCCGCCGTCCTGTCCCTCGCCCTTGATCCAGCCGAGGATGACGTAATCCCCGGGGACAACCTTGGTGACCCCGTCACCGACCGCTACGACCTTGCCGGACCCCTCGTGCCCCAGCAGGTGCGGCAGCCAGCGGTCCTCGCCCCGGCGGCCTCTTGCCTCCATCAACTGGCTGTGGCACACGCCGCTGAAGGCGATTCGCACGAGAACCTGCCCCGGCCCGAGACCGGGAATCTCGATGTCGGGCAGGACCGACAGCGGTTTTTCGAGATCGGTCAGGACGGCTGCCTTCATGCGCTCATTCCGGTGGCGGTGCAGTCGACACGGTCCCTCCCGGGCTGCGCTGCCGCCTCCCTCCGTGAGGGCGACACATCGCGGATCACGGTATGAACCAGTAGTAGTCGCCGGTGTAGCCGATTTCATCGAAGAACGCGATCCAGTCATCGACGTGCATAATGGTCTCGGCCGTGAGATTCCAATTATACATACGCTCCTTTTCCTCGTCGGTCCGATAGGCGTCTACCGTCACGAAGGCGCCACCCTTCGATACGCGCATGATCTCGCGTAACGCCTGCGCGCAGTCCTCGCGCACCAGGTTGTGGATCGTATTGATCGCGATGACGACGTCGAACGTATTGTCGTCAAACGGCAGATCCTTTGCGTCCGCGACCTGGACATGCGTCTTCATGTCGTCGATTGCGTTCTCAATGGCATATTGCGAGATATCCACGCCCTTCACGGTTATGCCGGGAATCAGTTCCGCCATGTCGTGCATCATGAAGCCCTTGGCGCAGCCGACATCCAGGACGGAGCTATCGGCGGCAAGTCCGAAATGCGCCTGCATGGTCGGAATGACCGGCTGCCAGAATCGTGGATTGTATTGAAACCCGCCGTAACCGTGCTGCCGGTCGCCGTCGAAGAATTCCTTGCCGAACTTGCGGGCGATCGCCCGGTCCTTTTCGCTCTTGCTCGCGCCGCGCTCCTCCACATTCCGTTTGGCGCGCGGATAGTTTGCCAGCAGATCGATTTCCTGTCCCATGCTTCCCCTCAGGGCTTGTGAATATAGTTCGTCGGTTGATCCTTCAGATCGGCCAGGAACCGCTGGACCCACCCGATCGTCTGTTCGACGCCGGCCTCCAGACTGATACTGTCCGTCCAGCCCAGCTCGTTGCGGATTTTCGTCGTATCGAGCATATACGACTGGTCCTTGCCGAGGCGGTCGCCGACGATATCGACCGATTCGTCGAACGACTTGCCGAGGCGGTCGAGGATCATTTCGACCAGCGCGCGAACCGAGATGCTGCGCTTGGTCGAGATATGGTAGGTCTCGCCGACCGTCCCTTTTTCCGCGATCACTTGCGTTGCCGCGGCCACGTCGTGCCCGTGGATAAATGAACGCTCCGAATGCCCGCCGCCATGCAGTTGCAGGCGCTTGCCGGTCAGCGCGAACAGGATGGTCCGGGGGATGATGCGGTAGAGTTGCTGCCCCGGCCCGAATACGTTGGCGGCGCGGGTAAACAGAACCGGAAAACCGTGGGCCTCGAAATAGGTCCGCAGGCTCATGTCGCCGGCCGCGCGAGATACGGCATAGGGCGTGCTCGGGTTGAACCGGTGATCTTCCTTCACCCACCCGCCGGTGCTGCCATAGACCTCGGGCGTGGTGACGTGCACGTAACGCTCCAGGTAATCCAGATGCCGCAGCCTCTCGTGCAGGCGAACCGTCGAGACCACGTTCGTCATCATCCAGTGGTCCGGGTTCTGCCAGCTTTCGCCGACCATGCTCTGGGCCGCGAAGTTCACGAAATGTGTCGGACGCTCCTGGTCCAGCAGGGCTTGCAGTGCGTCCAGGTCGCTGTTGATGTCGATCCGGTGGAACCGGAACCTGCCGGGATGCGGGGCCCAACCGTAGATACGGAACGGTTCGGCGACCTCCTCCGAGCGGCTGGTGCCGATCACGTCCTCCCCAAGCGACAGCAGGTAGTCGACGAACGCCGCACCGGAAAAGGAATTGGAGCCGAGGACCAGATATTTCGCCGGCATCGGCTATGCTCCGGACCAGTCGCGATTGGCGTAAAGCCACTGCATGGCCATATGGCCGGCGATCAATTGCAGATCCTCGGAAATCTGCATGTCGTCGACGGGGAAGTGCAGCGCGACATCGGCCATTGCCTTTGCCTTTCCGCCCGAAAAACCCAGGATGGCGTAGCTCTTGATATCCATTTCCCGCGCCTGCTCGATGACGCGCAGGATGTTCGGCGAATTGCCGCTGCCGGACAGCGCGACCAGCAGGTCGCCCGGGCGTCCAAGAACCGCGAGCTGCATCGAGAAGATGCTCTCGTACCCTTCGTCGTTGGCAAGGCAGGTCAGAACCGAGCTGTTCGCCGGAAGCGCGGTAACCCGCAGCGCCGACCCCTTGCGCTTCGATACGCCGTAGAGGAAATCGTTGGCCAGATGGATCGCGTTCCCGGCGCTGCCCCCGTTGCCGCACAGAAATACCTGTCGGCCCGACTTCCAGCAGTCGAACAGCTCGTCGGCCAGCTGGGCCACGCCGCTCCAGTCGGTGGCCGCCAGCACGGCCTGAAGCCGCGCCGAGTAATCCTCGACCGACTTCACCGGGGAGGTCACCGCAGGATTTCCTTCTGCATCCATTTCAGATTGTAGAAGCGTTCCTCGTCCCTGAGTTCGCCTGCGCGGTATTTATCGGAGATCTCGACGATGGCGTCCTCGACGGTCTTCTTCGGGCTGAACCCGGTGGCCAGAAGCTTGTCGGAATTGATGCGGTAGGAACGCGGGTCGTTCGATTCCGTCACGACGATTTCCGCCGGCACATGCTTTGTGACCAGGTTGGCGATATCCAGAATCGAGATGTTCTCGAACCCGGCGTTGTAAATGCCCGTGTGCTGCGGATGGTCGAGCATGAACAGGTAGATGTCCGTGATATCGTCCATATGGATGTTGGGGCGCGTCTGCTGGCCGCCGAAAACCGTGATCCGGCCGTTGGTCAGCGCCTGCATCGTCAGCATGTTCACCGAGACATCCAGGCGCATCCGCGGCGAATAGCCGCAGACCGTGGCCGGGCGGACGATCTGGACCGTCAGGTCCCCGGCATAGCTCAGCAGGGCCCGTTCGGCGACCATCTTGGTCTTGTTGTACTCCGAGATCGGCACCAGTTCGAGATCCTCGGTGACCTGGGGCTCGTCCTTGATACCGTAAACGCTGCCCGAAGAGGCGTAGATGAACTGGCCGACACCGTGGCGGACGGCCTTGTCGGCCAGCGTCATGGTGGCCAGTGCGCTGACCTCCCAGGTCAGTTTGGGATCGAGATCGCCGCAGGGATCGTTGGCGATGCTCGCCAGGTGAATGATCGCGTCGAACCCGTGCAGGTCCAGCGCATCCGTGTCACGAACATCGCCCTCGATGATTTCGAGGTCGGGGTGTTCGGCAAGATAGTTGCCGAACCACATCGTATCGAGCGCCGTGACGCGCCAGCCGCGCGCCAGCAGCTTGGGAACGAGTTGCGTGCCCTTGTATCCGCACGCGCCGGTAACGAAGATATTCATCTATCCATAAATTCCTGGAGAACTAGAAAAAACCGGCACGCGGTCCGGGTTTGATCCTGAGCGGGAGAGGTACGGCATGGGCTGATGATTTGCAAGCGCGTGTGCGGATCCGACACCGGTGCGCATGCCTCGAATTGGCATCCCGTGAAATCGGCTCCGTGGTCTCTGCAGCCGTCTCCAGCATTTTACGTCGATGTCAAAACCGCGGAGTCTGACCGAACGGTGGCCACCCTCACTCGACTAACTCGGTGTGGCGCGTGACGAAGGATGGTGCAGGCAAGGCCGGGCCGAATATGGGGCGGTCGCCCAACGCCCGGGTCCATTTGCCGATGTTATGACACGGAGAGACGCCATTCATGCCGTTGTTCACTTCTTCCAGCATCTCCAACGTCGCCTCACGAATTTCCTTGCATTCGTTGTCGATCAGCTCATACCCGTCATATACGAGCGAAAATTCCCCGTCTCCGAGTTTCGCATGCACAGTGTCTTGCACATAACGTGACAGCGGGACTGGTCGGCTATTCGGTCCCACAACGATTTTTGGCAGGTACCGAGTCTTTGCGCTCAAGTTCAGCCAGCAGCTGGAGTACGAGTTCGTCAGCAGCAACGGCGTGTCAAACGCAACCGGGACATTCAGCATGCCGGAAACGGTCCCGATCATGAATTTCGCGCCGGCGCAGACGTATATGTCCAGAAACGCCGATTTGTGAGGATGGTGCGCCAGATCGACGACGTTGGTCATCGGTGGTAGCCGAGGCATCGCTGCGTCGCCCAAACGGATAACCCACCCGCCCCGTTTCGTGATCTCCTCGATTGCCGGGTAATAATCCTCGATATTCGCATTTCGAGGGTTTTGACGGTCTCCGTGGAATTCTCCCGACCGGACATGCATAGCAACCCACCATGCGCCATGGGGAATTCCCACTGCTGCCAACAATTCGCGGCCGCTGGCCTTGTCCTTTTCAGGGAGGGCGACAATCGGACCAAGCCCCCGTCGTTCCCACTCGATATTCGCGAGGGAAGCCTGATGGTTCCACATCGTGCAAACGTTTCCCTTGGAAAGGGTAGCAATAAAAGTCTCGCCGCATGCGCGCTGGTACCGGTACAGGTCACGAATCAACGCTTTATCGTGAACGATGTTGATATATTTGCTCCACAAGGAGAGAAAATAGGGATTGGCGGTCCCGTTCGGATGGGGCAGCAGGATGGGATGCCCTTCAGGCAGATACCCCAGTTTTTTCATACGTAGGTATGAATCAAGCAAACCGATATGACCGATTCTCGTTGTCCATTCGAAGGGAAGGATTCGGACCGGTTCGTCGATCGGTATCGCGTAAAGATCGCGGAGCTTCTTTCGGATTGGCTCGGGTATCGGCATCTGCTCCGAAAGTTTGCGTTGAATTCTTAACGCTCTTCCGAAGAAGTAAAGCGAATCAGCGCGCTGACCGCTATGAAAGTAATGCTCCCCCGCGAGATTGCAGAGGTCGTAGAGGATTTCCTGGTCGGAAATACAACCTGGTTCATCCGCGCAAAAATAACCGAGAGAACTGGCCGCCGCCGCCAGATTCTGGTGCGGCAGGGCGTATACTGGGTCGTGACGAATCGCTCGGCGTGCATGCAGGATGGCCCCCGCGTCGTTTCCCGCAAGGAGTTGCCGCAAGGCTTTCCGCGTGTATCGCCGCTGAGCAGCCTTTTTCTCTCTCTTAGCTATCATTCTCGCCAATCGGCGAGTGAATTTTCGAATGCGAATCGACATGTTCACAATTGCCTATGTCTATGGCTGCAAAAGACGTTTCAGTCATGCGGCCCGCCAGCAACACGAATTGGCTACGGAGAGAACCATGCAATAAAAAACGCAGCGCCGCAACTGGCGCGCGCAGTCTGAGGCTATAGCGCGAATTGCAAGCCGTGCAAGCGGGAATACATGCCGCGCATCTTGATCAGTTCGATATGGGACGCTGATTCAATCAGTTGTCCCTCATCGATTACATGGATAACATTTGCATTGCGCACGGTCGACAACCTGTGCGCAATCACGATCGTCGTCCGGCCCTTCATAAGGCGGTCCAGCGCTTCCTGTACCTTGGCTTCCGACTCCGCGTCGAGGGCCGATGTCGCTTCGTCCAAAAGGAGTATCGGCGCGTCGCGCAGCATGGCGCGGGCGATGGCGATGCGCTGCTTCTGCCCGCCCGACAGGCGATTGCCGGATTCGCCGACATGGGTGTCATACGCTTCGGGCATCGCGGCGACAAATTCGTGCGCGTTGGCGGCCTTCGCGCTGGCAACGATCTCATCGTCGCCGGCGTTGGGTCGTCCCATGGCAATGTTCTCTTTCACGGTGCCGTCGAACAGGAAGGTATCCTGCGTCACCAAAGCAACATTCTCCCGTAGCGACTGCAGCGAAACGCCGTCCACGGGTTGGCCGTCGACCAATACCGTACCCTGCCAAGGGTCCCAAAACCGCTCGATCAACGCGAACACGGTCGTCTTGCCGGCGCCCGACGGGCCGACCAACGCGGTGAGCTGCCCCGGCTTCGCCTCGAGCGAGAGGTTCCGCAACACGGGCTCCGAATCGTAGCCGAACGTTACCCCGGACAGACGGACATGCCCGCCGGTCACCCTCAGGGGCGGGGCGTCGGGCATTTCGGTCATGGACGACGGCGTATCGAGCAGGTCGTAAAGCATCCGCACGCCGAACAGGGGGGTCTGCAGATTGACGTTCATCCGCGCCACCCGGCGTGCCGGATCGTAGGCCATCAGCATCGCCGTCAGGAACGCGAAAAACGACCCCGGATCCTGGCCCTGTGCGATCACCCGATAGCCCCCGTAGGAAATCACCAGTGCGACCCCGAATCCGGCCAACGTCTCCATCAGCGGCAGCGTCCGTGCATTCAATGCGGCAATCTTGTTGGCCCGATATTCGACGGCGTCAATGGCGGAATGGGTTGCCCGCCGCATGCGGTCTTCAAGGTTGAAGGCCTTGACGATGCGGATGCCGAAGCCGGTCTCCAGGGTGTGGGCGACGATCTTGGCCAGTGACATGAATTCCTGCTGGGCGAACTTGCGGATCTTGCGGATCAGCTTGCCGATGCCGGCGATTGCCAGCGGCATGATGACCAGCGCCACCAATGACATCACCGGATCCTGGCCGATCATGACCGCGGTCAACCCGATCAGGGACAGCAGGTCGCGGCCGAAGCTCATCACCAGCGTGTTCAGCACCTCGCGCGCCGCCTGGGCGTTGTGCGACATCCGCGTCGCCAGGTCCGCCGTCGCGTATTTCTGGAAGAAGTCGATACCCTGGGTCAGTAGATGGTCATACAGCCGCTTCTGGGTCCGCGCGATGACGTTGTTTCCGATCCGGCTCAGCGTGACATTCACACCATAGGTCGCAATGCCCTTGGCGATATAGATCGCCATGACAGTCAGCGCGATCGGCAGTACCATCGCCCCGTTGCGGTCGACAAAGATCTCGTTGATTATATCCTTCATGATCCATGCCGTGCCGGCCGTGGTCGCCGACACCACGCCCATCAGCATGAACGCAAAGGCATAGCGGCCCCGGTAATGCCGGAAATTTTCGCCCAGCAGCCGCTTGATCAGCGCCAGGGACGAGCCGTCATTCAAGGCGCGCAGGCCGGTCAGCAGTTTCATCGCCCGTCGAACCCCAATGCTCGCTTTCTGCGCGAACCCTTATATACACGGCAAACCGAGCCGGCAATCTTGGCGTCCGGCACCGGATCCAACCAATTGTTTACCGGGAGACGCCCGGCGTCGTGTGATGCATTTGGCCTATCGGCGCGCGCAGGACCGTTTTTCGTGGCATCGGAAGTGGGCGTATGCGCAGTCGCGGTCCGCTTAAGTGCTGTCCACGACGCGGTCTTCCCGCCATAAATATTGCCAGAACGTCAGCCCGTGTCGTATACGGCCATGGCCGGTTCGCCCGGCCGATTCGTGAAACCTTGGGAAAAAGAGTTTGAAGACAGGTGGAATCCCGGCTGTGGGGGGATCGAGCGTCGCGCAACCAGACGTGCGCCTGCGGATGTACCGGCAGATGCTTCGCATTCGCCTGGTCGAAGAAGCCATCGCCCGGCGCTATCCGGAGCAGGAAATGCGCTGTCCGACACATCTGTGCATCGGCCAGGAGGCGCCGCCGGCAGGCGTATCCGCGCATCTGGAGGCGGACGACCTCGTCTTCACCGGCCATCGCAGCCACGGACACTATCTTGCCAAGGGCGGGGACCTTGCGGCGATGCTGGCCGAATTGTACGGCCGCGAGACCGGCTGCGCGCACGGCAAGGGGGGCAGCCAGCACCTGATCGACCTGGACTGCGGCTTCATGGGATCGGCGCCGATCCTGGCCAGCACGATATCGGTTGGCGTCGGTGCGGCCTGGGGCGCGCAGATGAACGGCGAGAACCGTGTCGTGGTGATCTACTTCGGCGACGGCGCCACGGAACAGGGCGTTTTCCACGAGGCCATGAATTTCGCCGGCACCCGCCGGCTGCCCGTGGTCTTCGTCTGCGAGAACAACCTCTATTCGGTGCATTCCGCCATGGACGTCAGGCAGCCCGCCGGACGCGCCATTCATGAACTGGCCCCCCCCCACCGGGTGGCCGGCCTGTCCGGTGACGGCAACGACGCGGATGTCGTCTACGACCTGGCCGCGGGTGCGGTCGCAGGGGCCCGCGGCGGCGAGGGCCCGTCCCTGATCGAACTCGCGACATACCGCTGGCTGGAGCATTGCGGGCCGAACGACGACACGGCGCTCAACTACCGCAGCGCAGAGGAAATTGCTGTGTGGAAGGCGCGCGATCCGGTGGCGCGCTATCGCGAAAGGCTTGCCGAGGAGGGCGTGCTGACGGATGCGCTCGACTCGCGCTACGCTGCGGAGATCGCCGACGAGATCGAGGGCGCCTTCGGCTTTGCGCGGCAGAGCCCGTTTCCCACGCCCGACGCGCTCGCGCGCCATGTCTTTCCCGGCTGACGGAGCGACGGGATGGAGCGGCAGATTCGCTATGTCGAGGCCCTGAGGGAGGCGCAGGCGCAGATCCTGCGGTCCGACCCGGACACCTATGTCATGGGCCTCGGCGTGCCCGGCCCGACCGGGATATTCGGCACCACGAAGGGGCTCCAGGAAGAGTTCGGGAGCGACCGCGTGCTCGATATGCCGTCCTCCGAGAACGCCATGACGGGAATTGCGATGGGCACCGCCCTGATGGGAAAGCGGCCGATCTTCGTCCATATGCGGGTGGATTTCGCGCTCCTGTCGATCGAGCCGCTGGTCAACCAGGCCGCCAAATGGCACTACATGTATGGTGGCAAGCTGCGCGCCCCGCTGACGATCAGGATGATCATCGGCCGTGGCTGGGGGCAGGGGCCGCAGCATTCGCAGTCCCTGCAGGCGTGGTTCGCGCATGTGCCGGGCCTGAAGGTCGTCATGCCGACGACGCCGCACGACGCCAAGGGCATGCTGATCGCCGCCGTTGAGGACGACGCGCCGGTGATCGTCTTCGAGCACCGCTGGCTGTACAACATCAAGGGTCCGGTGCCCGAGGACATGTATCGCGTGCCGCTGGACAAGGCGGCGGTCATGCGGGCAGGCAAGGATATCACCCTGGCGGCCACGTCCTACATGACGCTTGAGAGCATGAAAGCAGCCGAGATGCTGGCGGACCTCGATATCGACGCGGAAGTCTTGGATCTGCGCAGCCTCTCGCCGCTCGACACCGATACCCTGCTGGACTCGGTCGGCCGGACGCGGCATCTCCTGGTGTCCGACACCGGGCAGGAAGAGTACGGCGTCACCGCCGAGGTCATGGCGGTGGTGGCCGAAAGGGCGTTCAACGCTCTTGCAGCGCCGCCGCGGCGGATCGCCATGCCCCACGTGCCAACGCCAACAACGCCGGCACTGGCGGACCTGTATTACCCGCGCGCGCGTCAAATCGCCCAGGCCGCGCTCGAGGCGCTGGGATCGTCCCGCACGCTGCCGCCGGAGGACAGTGCGGACACCGCATGGAAGGACGCCCCCGACCCGTCCTTTACCGGGCCGTATTGAGAACGCGATGTGCGAGATAATTGTCCTTGGCCGTTGCCGGTTTTCCGGGCACAACGTCGCGGATACGCCACACACAGGGGCGTCGGTATGGTGGTACGGGTCGGGCGAACGAGGATGTATTCGTGAATAACCGCATGAGTAAACAAAAAGATGCCGGCCCGATAATCGCGGCGCGCCGGGACGCCTGCTTATTGTGTGACACGCCCCTGGAGCCGCTGATCGAGCTTCCCGAACTGCCGCTTACCGACAGTTATTGCCGGGAACCGGTCCCGGATCCAATTCCCGGCATCGACCAGAGGTTCCTTTACTGTGAAAACTGCGGCCATGGGCAGCTTGAATCTCAGGTTTCGCCGACGGCCCTTTACGGCGGCAACTACCTTTTCCGGACCTCCGCAAGCGCCACCGCGCGGGGCGGGACACACTTTTTCCTGTCGGTGCTCGACCAATTGGCGGCTGAAAGAAACTTCCGGTGCGTGCTCGATCTTGGATGCAACGACCTGTTCCTGCTGAAGCAGCTTGATGGCCGGGCAATCATTCGCGCCGGTATTGACCCGGTGTGGCGAGCCCGTGAAGCCGAGCGTGACGATAAGGATGTTCTCCTCTTCGGCGCCGACGTCGAGGAACTGGACCTGGCAACCGCGCTTCCGGAGCCCCCGGATCTTATCGTCTGCCGACACACGTTGGAGCATATAGGCGACCCCGTCGCGATACTGCGGACCCTTATGGAGATCTGCGATGACGACGCCCTGATCCTGTTCGAGGTGCCGTCGCTAGAGCCGCTTGTTGCGCGCTGCCGATTCGATCAAGTGTTTCACCAGCATCTCCACTACTTTTCGCTGGCTTCCTTCCAGCGCCTGATCGCTGCAGCCGGTGGCGAATATCTGGGGCACTGGCGGAACTATCACGACTGGGGGGCCATGGTGGTTGCGCTGCGCAAGGGATTGCCCGGGAAGGCCGTTTTGGTCCCGCCGCCGTTTGCGCGCGCGGATATATCTCCGCGCTATGACCTGTTCCGCCGACAGATGGCGGCGACCACCAGGTTCCTTGATCTCCTCGATGGTCCGGTGTTCGGCTACGGCGCGGCACAGATGCTGCCCGTACTCG
This sequence comes from uncultured Alphaproteobacteria bacterium, assembly GCA_947259105.1. Classification (GTDB taxonomy): domain Bacteria; phylum Pseudomonadota; class Alphaproteobacteria; order UBA8366; family JADFVY01. The sequence continues at coordinate 6,374 of CAMYKU010000061.1, read as the reverse complement.
CCTATCATATGGAAACCGATCTGGCGTGTTTGAGGACCATTATCGATGACGACCCCGACAAGGACGGTCTCGGTTACTGGAACCTGCCGGTTCGGGTAACGCACGGCTCGAAGATTGGTGGACTCGGTGATGCATCGGTCCTAATAACGGCCGTGGACAATGTGCAGCCGATTATGACTCGGTTACTTGCCGACCGGCCGCGCCATATCCTGTACCCATTTCACCTGATCTAGGGAGCCCTGTAGCGGTCATGACGGCACAAAAAAGCGCTGAAACCAAGGAACGGCAGAACCAGAGCCAGATCGACGATTACCGGCGATTGGGTCCTGTGACTTTCGGCCCCTGGACCAGCCACATCTGGCGTAGCGACCCACGGCACATGGTCTTCTTGATGTCGCGCTACAAGTTCGTGGCCAAGATGCTGGCGGGTCGGCAGGCAGTTCTGGAAGTCGGCTGTGGCGATGCAGCGGGCACGCCCATCGTGTTACAAACGGTCGGGCGCGTACAAGGCGTCGACTTCGAGCCACTGGTTATCGAGGATGCGGCGGAACGCTATGGCCGGGAAGGTGTCGACCGGGCAATGTTCGCTGTGCACGATATGTCGAATGGACCGGTGGCTGGCGGCCCCTTCGACGGCGCTTTTTCCTTGGATGTGATCGAGCACGTGCCGCAGTCCGCCGAGGACCAGTTTATGGCCAATGTATGCGCCTCGCTGTCGCCCGATGCCGTGTGCATAATCGGAACGCCGAATATAACGGCCGATCAATATGCCAGCCCGGCCAGCAAAGAGGGGCACATCAACTTGAAAAGCACTGACACATTGCGCGACTTGATGGCGCGGCATTTCCACTCGGTCTTCAACTTCTCCATGAATGACGAGGTAGTGCACACCGGATATGCGCCCATGGGCCATTACCTTTTCGCCTTGGGTGTCGGGGTGAAAGATTAATTCATGCATGATAATGTTGATCGTAATTCGGGGCCGGATGACGCCTTCGGAATTAGCGAACCTTGGTCGGACAGCCGCAATCCAGAGCGCATCATGATTGGCAAGGCGGGTTTGGGCTGATGGATCTCGGACTTTCGGGAAAACGGGCCCTCGTAACGGGAGCGGGACGCGGGCTTGGGCGAGCGATAGCCCAATGCCTCGCTGGGGAGGGGGCCCGCGTCGCCCTGGTTGCTCGAAACGAGGGAGATCTTCAGGCGCTGTTAAGTGATATGGGCGGCCCTTCGGCTGGACATCACGCCGTTGCCATGGACTTGATGCCCGAGGATGCGCCGGCGGGCCTGCTGCGTGAATGCGCGCAGCACAATTTTGCTGATTTCGATATTGTCGTACACAATGTCGGCGGAACCTTGGATATCAAAGACCCGTTCTGCTCGCTCGACGATTGGCGTCGGGTGTACCGCTTTAATTTCGAGATCGCGATCGAATTGAACAGGATGATCGTACCGGGCATGCAAAAGCGAAAATGGGGCCGTGTGGTGCACATCTCTTCCATATCCGCGATGGAAAACCATGGTCCGGTGACCTACTGCGCGATAAAGGCTGCGCTGACCGCGTACACCCGTAGCTTCGGTGGGGTCGTTGCCCCGGATGGCGTGGTCGTTTCCGCCGTCTTGCCGGGCGCGGTATTTACCGAGCAGGGCTATTGGGATACCGCCTCAACAGAGAACCCTGCACATGTGGAGAAGTTCCTGACCGAACGCCAGCGTATAGGCCGTTTCGGGAAGCCCGAGGAAATCGGCAACTACGTCGCTTATCTCTGCTCGGAGCTTGCATCGTTTAACACGGGAAGTATCGTACCGGTCGATGGCGGGCAAGGACGAGGATATTTCGGACAATGACGAGGTTAGAACCACAGCCTTTCCACGGGACTCCGGAGGGTGGGTTGGCAAACAAGGATCTGCGCCGCCAGATCGTGGACATGGTGGTTTCGGGCCGTAGTGGGCACATTCCCAGTGCGTTCTCGATCGTCGATATCGTGACTGTCCTCTATCGAGACATTCTTAAGGTTGATCCGGCAAACCCGGAATGGAACGAGCGGGATTTCTTCATTCTGAGCAAGGGACATGGCTGTCTGGGTCTTTACGTCAATCTTCACCGCCATGGGTTCGTCAGCGACGACGATATCGCCAATTTCTGCAAGAAGGGCGGTATTCTGGGCGAACACCCGGATTTCACGAAAGTACCGGGGGTCGAAGCCTCCACAGGTTCCCTCGGCCACGGCCTGAGTTACGCGGTGGGAATTGCCCTCGGTATGAGGATTCAGCGACGCGAGAATCGGATTTTCGTCCTCGTGGGCGATGGCGAAAGCCACGAGGGAACAGTCTGGGAGGCGGCGCATGTGGCGCGAAACTACCAGCTCAGCAAACTCTGCGTCATCGTCGACTGGAACGAATCGGGTATGCAGCTTTTGCCGCATGACGATCTGCCCGCCAAATGGCAAGCCTTCGGATGGAGCACGCTTGTGGTCGACGGGCACGATGAGGTCGCACTCAAGATGGCACTCGACAGTGTTGTCTTTGCCGACGAGAATGTCCCCACGGTCATCCTCGCCCGCACTGTCAAAGGCAAGGGAGTGCCTTTGCTGGAAGGCCATGGCATGTGGCACCACCGCATTCCCAATGAGCAGGAGTATGCCCAGATCATGGAGGCATTGGCATGAGTGCCGTGTCCGTCCGCCGACAATTTGCCGACACGATGCTGGCCGTCGGTCAGAGGGATACAAGCCTTGCGGTCCTGGTCGGCGATATCAGTCATGGGATTCTCCAGCCCTATGCCGAGGCTTGTCCGGGGCGCTATTACAATGTGGGGATTCTTGAGCCGACCATTATGAGCATGGCGGCGGGGATGGCGCGGGTCGGTCTCTACCCCGTGGTGCACACGATTGCCCCGTTCCTCATCGAGCGGTCCTTCGAGCAGATCAAACTCGATTTCTGTTACCATGGCCTGCATGGCAACATCGTGACCGTTGGCAGCGCCTTCGATTATTCGATGCTGGGCTGTACGCACCACTGCTATGGCGATTTTGCGCTCTTGAAGACGCTGCCCAATGTCCAGATTACCTATCCGGCAACCCCCATGGAGTTCGATATCCTGTTTCGGCAGTCTTATGCGAACCATGCCGTAACCTATTACCGGCTGCCCGAGCATCAGCACGGCGTCGAATTTTCGGAATCCGACATCGGCGTCGGAAAGGCCGTCAAGGTTACGGACGGTTCCGACATAACCTTGATCGCCACCGGTCCGCAACTTCGAACCGCGCTACAGGCGAAAGACAACCTGGCGACCATGGGTTGGGACGCAGAGATTCTGTATGTACATACTATTCGCCCTCTCGACGAGGACGCGGTTCGCGCGAGTGTGGCGAAGACCAGGCATGCGATTGTGCTGGAGGAGCATATGCGCTCCGGCGGTCTAGGCGACGAGGTGCTGCGTGCCGTTCGTGGCGTGCCGGAATTCCGGCTGGAGTACCTCGCCATACCGGATACCTTCGTGACCGGATATGGCAGCTATGACGATCACTGCGAGGCCTGCGGCCTTACGCCGCAAAACCTCGTCGATACCGTTCGCAGGGAGTTTGGAGTTCGCAAATGAATTCCGGCCTGCTGTTGCGGCTTCCCTGACAGCTGCCGCATGATTCGTTAAATTCGCTCAGTCCCGCGCTCCCCCCCCCCACTGGCCCCGTCCCCCGCGCCGTGGTATATCGGCGGCGCAACCATGCAGGACGGCGCGATTTGACCGGTAAACAAGAGCAGCCGCCGCCGGAACTTTCCTCGCGGCGGCTTCTGGGGCGGATCTGGCGCGATTACCTGCGCCACCACAAGGGCAAGCTCGCCGCGGCGGTGGTCTGCATGGTCATCGTCGCCGCGATGACCGGCGCCCAGGCGCAATTCGTTCAGCCGGCGCTCGACCGGCTGGTCGGCGGCGATGCGGCGGTGTTGTGGCTGCTGCCGCTCGCCTTTGTTGCGATCATCATTGCCAAGACTTTCGCAATCTATGGCCAGGCGGTGCTGATGCGGAAGGCCACGCTGCGGATCATCGAGGCGGTTCAGGGCCAGATGTTCCGCCGGCTGATCGGCGCCGATCTCGGCTATATCGACCGGCGCGCCACGGGCCAGCTTATCGCCAGGTTTCTCTCCGACGTCGGGCTGCTGGGACAGACGCTGGCGGAGCCGTTCACCGCGCTGATCCGGGACAGCCTGACCGCAGCGTTCCTCGTCGGCGTCATGTTCTACAACAACTGGCGCCTCGCGCTGATCACCTTCATCGTCTTCCCGGTCAGCGCCACCATCGTCGTCAGGCTGGGCCGGCGGACCCGCCGGGCGGCGCGCAGCGCCCAGGCCGAAACCGGCGTGCTGACCAGTTTCCTGGACGACGTGCTCAAGGGCATCCGCCAGGTCAAGGCCTATGCCATGGAGCGTTACGAGGCGGACCGCGCCGAGGGCCTGTTCGCCTCGCTGTTCGGCCTGTCGTACAAGATCACCAAGATCCAGGCGCGCGCCGCGCCGACGCTGGAAGCCCTGGGCGGCGTCGTGTTCGCCGCGATCCTCGCCTATGGCGGCTACCAGGTCATGCAGGGGCAGGCCACCGTCGGCAGTTTCATGGCGTTCTTCGTCGCCATGCTGCTCGCTTACCAGCCGATGCGCCGCCTCGCCAACGTCAACACCCGCATGCAGCAGGGGCTCGCCGCCGCGGAGCGCGTGTTCGAGATCGTCGACTACCGGCCGGAGATCGCCGACCGCCCCGATGCGAAACCCCTTTCGGCCGGGGGCCAGGGCGTGCGACTGGAGGCGGTGGATTTTTCCTATGGCGGCGGTATTCCGGCCTTGCATCGGGTGACCATGGAGGCGCCGGCGGGCCGCATGACCGCGCTGGTCGGCCCGTCCGGCGCCGGCAAGAGCACGGTGCTGAACCTCATTCCGCGGTTTTACGACGTCAGCGGCGGCGCGGTGACGGTCGGCGGCCAGGACGTGCGCGACCTCACCCTGGAGTCCCTGCGCGGCGCAATTGCGCTGGTGACCCAGGAAACGGGCCTGTTCAACGACACCGTGCGCAACAACATCGCCTATGGCCGCCCGGATGCGGGCGACGATGAGATCCGCGAGGCCGCAAGGAACGCCGCCGCGGAGGAATTCATCGTCGGTTTGCCGCGGGGCTACGACACCATGGTCGGCGAGCGCGGCGTATTCCTTTCGGGCGGGCAGCGCCAGCGGATTTCGATCGCCCGGGCGATGCTCAAGAATGCGCCGATCCTGCTGCTCGACGAGGCGACCTCGGCGCTCGACACGGAATCGGAGCAGCAGGTCCAGGCGGCGCTGGAGCGCCTGATGGAAGGCCGCACGACCATCGTGATCGCGCACCGCCTGTCGACGGTGGTCGGGGCCGACACGATCTACGTGTTCGACAAGGGGCGCATCGTGGAAAGCGGCCGCCATGCGGAACTGGCCGCCGGCGGCGGGCTCTATGCGCGGCTCAGCGAACTGCAATTCCGCGAAGGCGCCGCCGAGGCCGAAGGGTAGGAGGCGCGTCGGCGGCGGTTTGGGCATTCCGCTTGCCGCCCGGCTGCGCCTATACTGGGCCAACCATAGTCGAGGCCCGCCATGCTGTTCGCCAAGCCGCTGCCGGAACCCGGGCCCCTGCGCGCGGCGCTGCGCGCCGCCATCCGCATGGACGAGGCCCGTTGCGTCGAGGAACGTCTCGCCGAGGCGTCGCTGCCGCCCGATTCGCGCGACCGCATTGCCGCCACCGCGCGCGGCCTGGTCGAGGAGTTGCGCCGCCGCCATGCCGGCGCCGGGGGGCTCGACGCCTTCATGGCGGAGTACGAGCTGTCCAGCGAGGAGGGCATCGTGCTGATGTGCCTCGCGGAAGCCCTGCTGCGCATCCCCGACGCCGACACCGCCGACAAGCTGATCAAGGACAAGATCGGCGGCGCCGACTGGCAGCGCCACCTCGGCGGCTCCGAATCGCTGTTCGTCAACGCCTCCACCTTCGCGCTGATGCTGACCGGCCGCGTCGTCAATCTCGACAGCGAGCAGGCGGCGAAGGATTTCACCGGCACGCTCGGCCGGCTCCTCGCCCGCAGCGGCGAGCCGGTGATCCGTCAGGCGGTCATCCGGGGCATGCGGATCCTCGGCCGCCAGTTCGTCATGGGGCGCACCGTCGCCGAGGCGCTGGACCGTGCGAAGGAGGCCGAGAAGCGCGGTTACCGCTACTCCTACGACATGCTGGGCGAGGCGGCGCGCACCCTGGACGACGCCGGCCGCTATTACGAGGCCTATGTCCGCGCCATTGAGGCGAACGGCAAGGCAGCCGGCGGGCGCGGCCCGGTCGCCGCGCCGGGCATTTCGGTCAAGCTGTCGGCACGGCA
>CAMYKU010000060.1 GCA_947259105.1 uncultured Alphaproteobacteria bacterium | reverse complement strand
GCGACACCGCCGGACCTGGTGCGCGCAACGGCGGAGCTGATCCCCGGCGCGCGCTTCGAGGTGATCGAGGGGGCCGGGCACCTGCCCTGCATCGAGCAGCCGGACATCATGGCCGGCCTGATCACGTCCTTCCTGGAGGAACACCGCCTTGTCTGACGATCGTTTCAACGACGGGATGAAGATCCGGCGCGCGGTGCTGGGCGCTTCCCATGTCGACCGCGCCGAGGCGCGCAAGACCCCGTTCGACGAGGATTTCCAGCGCTATATCACCGAGACTGCCTGGGGCGCCGTGTGGACCCGGCCCGGGCTCGACCGGCGCACGCGGAGCCTGCTGACCCTCGCCCTGCTGGCCGCCCAGGGCCACTGGGAGGAGTTCGCCATGCACATCCGCGCGACCCGCAACACCGGCGCGTCGGCCGACGACTTAAGGGAAATGCTGTTCCACGTCGCGGTCTATGCCGGCGTGCCGGCCGCCAATCGCGGCTTCGCGGTGGCCAAGAAGACGTTCGAGGAAATGGAAGGGCAGAACACCGAGGGAGGTGAGAGGTGACCGCACACGGACCGTTCAGCCCGCGGGACTGGGACGCCCATCCCCCCTATGTCTATCCCGACTACAAGTCGACCGGCCTGCGCGGGCCGACGCAGCCGCTGATCCCGCTGGAACAGACGCTCTCCGAGCTGACCGGCCCGGTCTACGGCCGTGAGAGCGTCGGGGAACTGGACCACGACCTGACGCGCAACGCGCGGGTGAACGGCGAACCGCTGGGCGAGCGCATCGTCGTCGCCGGCCGCGTCCTGGACGAGGACGGCAAAGCGGTTCCGAACACGCTGATCGAGGTCTGGCAGGCCAACGCCGCCGGCCGCTACATCCACAAGAGCGACCGGCACGACGCGCCGCTGGACCCGAATTTCCGCGGCAGCGGGCGCTGCGTCACCGACGCCGAGGGGCGCTACAAGTTATGTTCGGTGAAGCCCGGCGCCTATCCCTGGGGCAACCATCCCAATGCCTGGCGGCCGAACCACATCCATTTTTCGCTGTTCGGGCCCAGTTTCGTCACCCGGCTGGTGACCCAGATGTACTTCCCCGGCGATCCGCTGCTCGAGCTCGACCCGATCTACCTGGGCGCCGGCGAAGGCGCGCGCGAGCTCCTGGTCTCGAAATTCGACCTCGAGGTCACCGAGGCCGACTTCGCGCTCGGCTACCGCTTCGACATCGTGCTGCGCGGCCGCAACGCCACCCCGGCGCAGGAGTAGCGAGATGAAACTGAAGCAGAGCCCCTCGCAGACCGTCGGCCCCTACTTCGCCTATTGCCTGACCCCGGAACAGTACGGCTACGACTTCAGGGCGATCGCCGGCAGCCAGCTGGCCGATGAGCACGCCGAGGGCGAGCGCATCCGCATCGTGGGCCGCGTGCTGGACGGCGCCGGCAACGCCGTGGACGACGCCATGGTCGAGATCTGGCAGGCCGACGCGAAGGGCCGCTACGCCCATCCCGCCGACCCGCGCGGCTCGAACCTCGCCTTCAGGGGATTCGGCCGCACCGGCACCGGGACCGACCCGGAATCGCGCTTCGTGTTCGACACCATCAAGCCGGGGTCGGTCGAGGCCCAGGCGCCGCACATCACCCTGTGCGTGATGGCGCGCGGCATGCTCTCGCACGCCTTCACCCGGCTCTATTTCTCCGACGAGTCGGAGGCCAACGCCGCCGACGCGGTGCTGGCGACGGTGCCCGAGGCGCGGCGCGGAACGCTGATCGCGGCGCGCGAGGACACCCAGGCCGGAACCGTCTACCGCTTCGATGTGCATTTGCAGGGCGCCGCCGAAACGGTGTTCTTCGATGCATGAATATCCGGGATTGTTTGGCATCGGCATCGGCGCGACCTCATACTTCGAGACGCGGCTTCGCCGCTCCTCAGCATGAGGACACGTAGGCTATTGGAGCCTCATGCTGAGGAGGGCCGCAGGCCCGTCTCGAAGCCTCATCCTGAGGAGCCCCGAAGGGGCGTCTCGAAGCCTCATGCTGAGGAGCGGCGGAGCCGCGTCTCGAAGCCTCATCCTGAGGAGCCCCGAAGGGGCGTCTCGAAGGGTGAGGTTGCGCCGCCGGCGCAAGCGCCAACAAACGTGAGATCGTTCGGATATCCGGAAAGAGAAGCCCAATGACCCAGCCCTGCATCATCACCGTCGCGATCACCGGCTCGGTGCCGAAGAAGGAGGACAATCCCGCGGTCCCCGTCACCGTCGCGGAGCAGATCGAATCGACGCACGAGGCCTTCGAGGCCGGCGCCGCCATCGTCCATGTGCATGTCCGCGACGAGGCGCAGCGTCCGTCCTCGGACCCGGCGAAGTTCGAGGCGTTCCAGGACGGCGTGCGCAAGCACTGCCCCGGTATGATCGTGCAGTTCTCCACCGGCGGCCGCGGCCGCGCGTCCGACGAGCGCGGCGGCATGCTGCATCTGCGGCCGGACATGGCGTCGCTGGCCACCGGCTCGGTCAACTTCCCGAACATGATCTACGAGAACCACCCGGAGCTGGTCGACGATCTCGCCCAGAGGATGCTGGATTATGGCATCAAGCCGGAGGTCGAGGTGTTCGACCTGGCGATGCTGTACACCGCGCACCAGATGGCCGAGGCCGGCATGATCCGCAAGCCGGTCCATGTGCAGTTCGTCTTCGGGCTGAAGAACGCCCTGCCGCCGCGCCGCGAGATCCTGGAGTTCGAGGTGGCGCAGCTCAAGGCGCTGATGCCGGACGCGACCTGGACCGCCGCCGGCATCGGCCGCAGCCAGCTGGAGATGAACCGCTGGACGCTGGAGATGGGCGGCCACTGCCGCACCGGCCTCGAGGACAATATCCGCTTCGACAAATCGCGGCTGGCCGCCAGCAACGCCGAGCTCGTCGCGCGCGTCGCCGGCCTCTGCGCCGAGTACGGCCGCCATCCCGCGACCCCCGACGAGGCAAGGCGGATCCTCTCGATGGCCGGCCAGACCGCCGTCGCGTGACGCCGGGCGTCGCGGCGGTTATGATTTCGCCATGACCGTTTCACCCTTCGATTCGCAGATCTACGGCAGGCTGTTCGCCGACGGCGAACTCAACGCGCTGTTCTCGGACGAGGCGGCGCTGCGCACCATGGTCGCGTTCGAGGTGGTGCTGGCGCGCGTCCAGGCGCAGCTCGGCATCATTCCGGCAAAGGCCGCCGATGCGATCGAGCGCGCCGCCGCCGCCTTCACGCCCGACATGGACGATATCGCGGCCGGGACCGCGCGGGCCGGCGTGCCGGTGGTCCCGCTGGTCCGCCAGCTGCGCGCGGCCGTGGGCAGCGCGGCGGCCGACCATGTCCACCGGGGCGCGACCAGCCAGGACGTTGTCGACACCGGGCTGGTAATGCGCCTCCATACCGCGCTCGACCTGCTGGACGTCCGCCTCGGCCGGCTCATGGAGCAGCTCGCGTCGCTGGCCGACGCCCACCGCTTCACGGTCATGGCGGCGCGGACGCGCGCGCAGCAGGCGGTGCCGACGACTTTCGGGCTGAAGGCCGCGACCTGGCTGCACAGCCTGGCCGGCAACCGCGACCGTCTCGCGGAAATCCGCCCGCGCGTCCTTGCGGTGCAGTTCGGCGGCGCCGCGGGCACGCTCTCATCCCTCGGCGAGGGGGGCATCGAGGTGATGGAGGGGCTGGCGGCGGAGCTCGGCCTCGCCGCCCCCGCCGCACCGTGGACGAGCCAGCGCGAGTCGATGGCGGAACTCGGCGGCTGGCTCTCGCTGCTGACCGGCACGATCGGCAAGATGGGCCAGGATCTGATGCTGCTGGCGCACAACGAGGTGGCGGAGGTGACGCCCGGCGCCGGCGGCGGCTCCAGCACCATGCCGCAGAAGGCCAACCCGGTGAATTGCGAGGTGATGGTGACCGCTTCGCGGCTGAACGCGGCGCTGGTTTCCGCGATGCATGGTGCGCTGATCCAGGAGCACGAGCGCGGCGGGCCCGGCTGGCAGCTGGAATGGGCGACGCTGCCGCAGATGGTGGCCTGCGCCGGCGGCGCGCTGAAGCACGCCATCGCCGTCACCGGCGGCCTCGAGGTCCACGCGGATCGCATGCGCGCCAATCTCGATGCGTCCAACGGGCTGATCCTCGCCGAGGCCGCGGGGTTCGCGCTGGCCGCGCATATGACGCGGGACGAGGCGCAATCCCTGGTCAAGGACGCCTGCCGCACGGTGGCGGAGAGCGGACGAAAGCTGATGGACATCCTTGGCGAGACGACGGACGCGCCGGTCGACTGGCAGGCGCTTGCCGATCCGGCGAACTATCTCGGCGCGACGAACGCGCTGATCGACCGGATCCTGGCCGCGGCCAGAAACGGCGGCGCACAGGACTGAAGGGAGCCATCCAGACCTCTACGCATTGCCAGAAGATCCAGCCGCCGATCCAGAGCAGCGCCGGGACCCGGACGACGACGAAGCTTATCGCAAACACCAGAACCTTGATCTTGTTGAACGGATAGACCAGCAGGTAGGCGCCCATGATGCCCGAGATCGCGCCGCTCGCGCCCAGTGTCGGCACCGACGAGGCCGGGTCCAGCATGATGTGGCCGAACGAGGCCGCGAGGCCGCAGAGCAGGTACAGGAGGAAGAACCGGACGTGCCCGGTGGCCTCCTCGACGCTGCTGCCGAACACCCACAGGAAGATCATGTTGCCGATCAGATGCTCCCAGCCGCCATGCAGGAACATGCTGGTAACGAGCGTGAACTCGACCGGAATCAGCATCATCTGCAGCGGCAGCTGCTCGTAGCCGAACACCACCGCGGGGGTCATCGTGAACGGGATGATCTGCTGCCAGGCGGTTTCTGCGGGCAGGGAAATCTCCCACCCGAAGGCGGCGACACAACCGAACACGAACAGGATGGTGAGGAACTGGAACGGCGCGGCTTCGCGCTCGATATCGTCTCCGATCGGCAGGAACATCGGCCTCTCCCACGGAACATGGCGGCCGATGGTCGCACGGCACGGTTAAGGCGGCCTTAACACGCGAGTGGCGCCGGCTTTTGCCGACAGGCTTCAGAGCGCCACCCCCACCCCGACCCTCCCCCATCAAGGGGGAGGGGGATATTCCCCACAACTTCATAGCCCTCCCCCTTGATGGGGGAGGGTTGGGTGGGGGTGACGCATGTATGACTTGCCGGCGAAGGCCGGCGCCGATCAATCCGGGCCCACGCTACCTCCGGCCGCGGTCGAACAGCTTCACGCCCTTGCGCCGCATCGGGACGATCAGCAGCATCCCCGCGACGAACCCGCCGATATGCGCCCACCAGGCGGTGCCGCCCCGCACTGGCGCCGCGTCACCGACATAGGCGTTGACGACCTGCAGGACGATCCAGCTACCGAGTACGATGTAGGCCGGCAGCGGCAGCGGCAACGGGAACTTGAACAGCACCAGGGCGATCACCCGCACCTTCGGATGCAGCAGCAGGTAGGCGCCGAGCACGCCGGAGACCGCCCCGCTGGCGCCGATCAGCGGGGTCGTCGAGTACGGGTCCATCAGGCTGTGCGTCAGCACCGCCGCCGCGCCGCACAACAGGTAGAAGAGCACGAAGCGGAGATGCCCCATCGAATCCTCGATGTTGTCCCCGAACACCCACAGATAGAGCATGTTGCCGCCGAGATGCAGCCAGTCGGCGTGCAGGAACATCGAGGTGAAGACCGTCGCCTCGGCCGGGACTACCGCCAGGTATCGCGGCAGCTGCACATGGTCGAACAGAACCGCCGGGATCATCCCGAAGGACATCGCCGCCTCGAACGCCGCCGTGTCCGGCAGCAGGGACCGCCACAGGAACACGCCGACGCACAACGCGATGACCGTCACCGTCACCACCTGGTACGGGATCACCTTGAGCGGGTTGCTGTCCTTGAGCGGCAGGAGCATGGCCGTAGGAGACTACGCGAGCGGCGGGGCGGAGTCATCAAAACCGCCGATGCCCGGTGCGCAGACCAATCCGGGCCCGCTCGCGCGATATGTGCCAGGTTCGCGCCGCCCCGCTCAGGCGACGACGCGGGGCGTGCGCGGCTGCGGCGCCAACTTGCGGATTGCCTTGGGCAGCGCGTGCGTGACCTGGTCGAACTCGCCGGCCGAGATGCGCCGGCGCAGCACCGCGAACACCGCCGCCGTCAGCTCCGCCGGGTCGATGAACTCGTTACCCGGATTCTGGTGAAAGCCGTCTTCGATACGGTGCAGGAACGCATCGACGCTGCGGTCGCGGTCCGGCGTGCGCGACGGGCGCCAGCCCTCGTAATAGAACCCGCGCACCAGCATCGGCAGCTGCGCGCCGAGGTGGACGGCCTCGTCGACGCCCAAATGGTCGCGGATCGCCTGCAGCACCAGCCGCAGGCCGAGATAGGCGCGGTGGCGATCCTCCCAGCCGAGCTCTTCCATCAGCTCCTTCAGCCAGATGTTCGTCAGCTGCACGGTCTCGTCGAACACGGAAAGGCCTCGTCTGCTCATACCGGCCTCCATTCGGTGTTGGACAGGAAATGTGATGAAGCCGGGAGTATAGGCTCGCGCCGCCACCCGCGCCTTGATCCAGCGCAAGGCGGATGCCGATGAATGATCCGGAAGGCGATGTGTTTCGTAGAATCATGGGAGAATGAAAAGGAGCCGAAGAAGATGTTGTCCCTTTATCGCGCAGTCATGGACCCGGATGTGAACCCTTTGAACACTCTTCCTGCGGCGCAACGCTTTCAGGCCATGCTGTTCCTGAGTATGATGTGGACCACCCTGTTTTGCGCCGCCGCCGGGGCATGGCTCTGGTATGGGGAGGTCTTGATCGCACACGCGCTGGTCGCACTGGGATTCGCCGTGACGGGCCTGGTCTTTCGTCGGTCCACCGTGGTGGCCACATATCGTGATTACCCTGAAAAGGACGGCACCGCGCGCTATGACGATGTCTGGGGTGCGTAAGCCAGGGGGCCGAGCACAGCTGTTCGACGTCAGCCTGGCCAACGGGACGGAGACTTAGTGGCAAACATCCTGATCATAGGAGCCAGCAAGGGGATTGGCCTCGAAGCGACACGGCGCGCCCTGTCGGAGGGCCATACGGTGCGCGCGATGGCGCGATCCGCCGACCGGATCCCGTTAAGCGACGAGAAGCTGGAAAAGCGCATGGCCGACGCCCTCGACCCGGCAGAATTGGAATCGGCCTTGCACGGGGTTGACGCCGTCATCCAGGCCCTGGGAATTGCAGCAGGGCCGGAACTCCTGTTTCGGCCGATCAATCTGTTCTCCGAATCGACCCGTATCCTCCTGCCGGCGATGGCGAAGGCCGGCGTCAAACGGTTGATCTGCGTGACCGGATATGGCGCCGGCGACAGCCGCGCCAGCATGGGATGCCTGCAAAGCGTTCCCTTTCGGCTTTTTCTTGGACGCGCCTACGCCGACAAGGACATCCAGGAACGGCTGATTCGCGCGAGCCAGCTCGAGTGGGTGATCGTGCGGCCGGTCATTCTGACCCATGGAAGACATACCGGTCGCTACCAGGTGCTCGACGATCCAAAGAACTGGCGAAACGGGTTCATATCCCGCGCAGACGTCGCCGATTTCCTGGTTCGGCAGATACGGGACGACACCTACATCGGCAAGACGCCGGTGCTGGCCTACTGATAAAGGCGATCAACGCTGGGCCAAAGCAACGCATGTCGCGTGCCGGCGCGGCCGAGCAAGCGGAGAGGCTGCAGCACGATTCAGCCGCCCCCGGTGGGCCTGCCGCGCACCTCGCTGGCATCGATCGGATTCTGCGCGCCCGCATAGAACATCACCGTCCCGTCGTCGCCATAGAGCGGCCGAATATGTAACCGGTTCCAGAACTTCGTGCCGTCTTTCCTGTAGTTCAGGAGATCGATGGTGATCTCTGCGCCCGCATCGAGTGCCTTGCGAATTGCCTCAACGGCGACCGAATCGGTGTCCGGGCCCTGCAGAAAACGGCAGTTTCGTCCAATGACGTCCTCCGGCGCATAGCCGGTCTGTTCTTCGAACGCGTCGCTCACGAAGATCACCGGATTGTCTGGCCGGCCCGGATCGGTGATGACGATGCTTTGATCGCGCTCCTCCTCGGTGAGCAGCGCGGCCTTTCCGACATCGCCGTGTCCCTTCGACATCTTTGACCTTCCTGTTGCTCGTTCGCCCCAACGCTTCCCCGGAATTATAAATGCAGGACCACAGCAGGAAAGGCAGAATCGGTCGGCAAATGTCGAAATCCCGTCAGGCCGGCCCCGATCCGGCGGTCGAGACGCACCCGCTCGGAGATGCGCGTGGCAAGCCGGATATCCGTCGTGTTGCGCCGCGCAAGCCCGGCCCACCCGCTTCGTCCGGCCGCTGGCGGTATCCTGATACCGTTTTCAACCGCCAAACACCCCCTGAAACCCGCAGAAATCGCCTTTGCATGGGGTTGTTTCACACCAATCGCGATCGCCCCCGGCGTCGCACCCCGCCGATTTGGCGTTGTTGCCTGCAATCCGTATCATGGTTCGCGGCGGCAACAGAATCGACGAGGGCGGAATGGACAATCCGGACATGCGGGGTCGTGCAGGAGGAACGCGCGGCCGCGTCGCCCCCTCCCGGGGCCAACCCGCTGGCCGGCGTCGAGCGGGGAAGATATCTAAAGCAGGAAGTGGTGGCTCAGCGCCTTGGCGAGGTCGTCGCCGAAGTTCTCGCCCTTGTGGATCACCGGCACCGACTTCGGGAGCAGGTTGAGGTTGGCGTTGTCGTCGTCGAGGCTGGTCAGCACCGCGACCGGCGTGTTGCGGGTGTCGGGCATGGTCGCCAGCGCGGTCGCAAGGTCGATGCCGCTCAGCCCCGGCAGCACGGCCGCGACGATGACCATGTCGGGCCGGGTGCGGATCACGCTCTCGAAGGCCTCGAACGGCGAGGCGACGACAGTGGTGCGGTAGCCGCAGGCCTGCATCTCGCGCTCGACGAAATTGGTCTGCGAGGCATGCTCCATGACCAGCATGACCTCGACGTCGAGGACGTCGTTGTCGTCGACGCCCAGCAGCCGCGGGCGGGCCGGCAGGCCGCGCACGACCAGGCTGGGGTCGGCGTCGTCCGTGATGCCGCCGTCGATGGCGCTGCGCAGGGTGTCGAGGAAGGCGTTGACGCCGGCCGCCGACCAGTCCGAGACGTGGTCGAGGGCGTGGAGATAATCCTCGAGCCGCGCCGCGATGATGCCCATCAGCGGCAGGCCGAAGTTGCGGGCCTGGCCCTTGATCTCGAAGGCGAAATAGCGCAGGGCGTCGAGGTCGGGGCTGTCGGACAGGGACTGCTCGAAAAGCAGCAGGCGTTCCCTCGTGGTGTCGAGGAAGTCCTGCCGCATGTATTCGATCATTTCGGCCGACGCGCCGGTGACGACGCCGCCTATGAGTGCCTGCTTCTGTGCCACCTTCGATCCGCCCGTGGCCGATTCGTTAATTTCCAGGATCGACGATAAATGGGATCGGCTAAGGATTCGTTAATTTTCGCCGAACTGCCTTGCTCCAAAAAGGTTTTCGCGGGCCTCGTCGGTCGGCGGCGCGGTGCTCTGATGCTCGGCGAGCACCTGCAAGCCGCGCTGCACCGCCGGGCGCTCCATGATCGTCGCGAACCAGCGCGCGAGGTTCGGGAAATCCGCCAGATCCTGGCCCTGCCGCTCGTAGCCGCGCAGCCACGGAAAGGTCGCCATGTCGGCGATCGAGTAATCCTCGCCGCCGAGCCATGGCGATTCCCCCAGGCGCCTGTCGACGACGCCGTAAAGGCGGCCGGCCTCCTTGGTGTAGCGGTCGATCGCATAGGGGATCTTCTCCGGCGCATAGAAGCGGAAATGATGGGCCTGGCCGAGCATTGGGCCGATACCGCCCATCTGGAACATCAGCCACTGCAGCACCGTATAGCGGGGGCGCGGCTCGGTGGGCATGAACTTCCCGGTCTTTTCCGCGAGGTAGATCAGGATGGCGCCGGATTCGAACAGCGAGATCGGCGCACCGTCCGGCCCGTCCGGATCGACGATCGCCGGCATCTTGTTGTTCGGGCTGATCGCAAGGAAGGCGGGCTCGAACTGGTCGCCCTTGCCGATATCGATCGGGTTGACCCGGTACGCAAGGCCTGTCTCCTCCAGCATGATGTGGATCTTGTGTCCGTTCGGCGTCGGCCAGGTGTAAAGCTCGATCATCGGTTCTCGTCCCCGCGCTGCTTGTGGCGTGTGCGCGGCGAGGATAGCACGATGCCGCCCCGCCGCCAGCCCGCTCACGCGGATTTCGTCCAGGTCCGCACTCTGTCCGGCTTGCGGTGCCGGCGCAACCTCACCCTTCGAGACGGGCCTCCGGCCCTCCTCAGGATGAGGCTCCAGCGCTTGTGCCCTCATGCTGAGGAGCCCCGAAGGGGCGTCTCGAAGTATGAGGTCGCTCGGTCACGTCAAACGGCATCGCGTTCGGTCCTAGCGGAAGCCGAAATTCTGTACCCAGTAATGCCGGTAGGTCCGTTTGCCGGTGTCCTCGTTCAGCAGCGCATAGCCGATGCCGATCTCGCGCATCCTGGGGTGCAGGATGTTGGCCCGGTGGCCGGGGCTGTTCATCCAGCCCTCGACGACTTCTTCCGGCGTCGGCGCTCCGGCCGCAATGTTCTCGGCGACGCTGCGGTAGCGGTAGCCGGCGTTCTTCGCCCGCTGGGCGAGGGCCGGCTCCTTCGGGCAGCGGTGCGCGAAACAGTCGTTGCCTGCCATGTAATCGGCATGGAACTGCGCCGATTTCGTCAGGTTCCGGTTCGGCGCCAGCACCGGCAGGCCGCGCTTCCGGCGCTCGTCGTTGGTCAGCCGGATCACGGCGGCGGCCAGCGCCGCAAAATCGCCGTTGGCGGGCGCCGCGAAACTGATCGTCCAGTAATGCCGGTATTTCGCGCCGCCGGCGTGCGCATAACCCACCCCGACATGGCGGAACGCCGGGTCCAGCACCATCTCGCGGCCCGATTTCCGGCCCATCATCGCGGCCAGCGCCGCGCCCGCATTGTCGTAGCCGGCGCCGATATAGGTCCGGGACTCGCCGTAGCGGTAGCCGTTGCCCGCGATGCGCCGGTCGACGGACACGCCGCCGCATTCGAACGCAAGGCACCCGGTCTTGCCCATGATGCGCGAATGCGCCAGCGCCGCCGAGCTCAGCTTCGGCTCCGGGGCCACCGGCGGCAGCCCCTTGCGCGACCGCTCATCGTTGATCAGCCGCACCAGGTCCGCTTCCACCCGGGAGGCCGCCATGCCGGCGGCGGGGGCGGTCTCGGCGATACCCGCCTGTGCGCCGCAGGCGGCCAGCAGCACCGCCATGCCGGCCCACAGCAGCATTGCGAACGGGACTCTCCGGGTCATCGGCGCACCCTCTCCTGCGACCACGCATATCGGCCGGAAGGGTACGGGGCGCCGGGTAAAGGAACCGATAACGGGCCGCACGACGGCGCAAGGCGTCCTAGCCGGGGCTTTCGATGGTGATCCCGTCCGCGCTGCAGCACAGGCGGCGCAGTTTGCACTCCAGCACGGTGTCCAGCGCCACGTCGCGGCCCCACAGGGTGCGCAGATGCCCGAGCGTGCGCTCGGCGAAGTCGAGATGAAGGTCGCGGCCATCGTGGTCGTGATGCAGCAGCAGGGTGCGGTTGCCGCCGAGGTCGGCGTCGCGCACCGCCATGACCGGCACGCCGCCAAGCCCCACCGACCGCAGCAGGACCTCCTTCACCTCGCGCCAGCCGGGGTCGTCGGCGACCCTGGTCACGACCAGCTCTTCGCCCTGCGGCTCGTATGCGTAGAGCCCGAGTTCGCGCATCATGTCCGGGCCGAGGAAGCGGCGCAGGAACGAGATGTCGCGGTCGCATTCCCGGATCGCGAACATCGCTGCGCGCCCGTCCGTCTCCGGCTCTCCGTGCTCGGCGATCTCCTCCGCCGTCGGTTCGTCATGGCGGCGGCGGATGTCCTGCCAGAGCCGGAATCCGATATGGTAGGGATTGAGGTCCCCGGGGGTCGGCCGCACCACCTGGTTGTGCCGCACCAGGAACTCCATGTGGAGGTCCTGGGGCAGTTCCAGACTGTTCATGATCTGGTGGTGCCAGTAGGTGGCCCAACCCTCGTTCATGATCTTGGTTTCCATCTGCGGGATGAAGTAGGTGGCTTCGTCGTGCACGATGGTCAGCAGGTCCCGCTGCCAGTCCTCCAGCGCCGGGTTGTGGTCGCGGATGAACAGCAGCAGGTCCGGATCGGGCTCCAGGGGAACGCGCGCGAGTTCGGGTTCGGCCAACTCCCCGGCTTGATGAATCTGCTGCCACGGATCGTGCCTTGGCGTCGCCGCCTCGACGGCCCTCTCCCGCTGTTCCGCCGGCGTGCGCTTGCGGATGCCGAAATTGCGCCTTGTGTGAAGCGATACCGCATGCGCCGCGTCAAGGACGGCCTCGACGCGATCGACCCCGATCGACGGATCCTCGACATAGCCGCGGACCCGGTCGGCGCGTGTCTTGAAGGCGCCGACCACCCGGTCCGCCTCGGTGTGCCCGAAGGTGAAATTGTTGCGGAAGAAGTCGTTGTGCGCATAGACATGGGCGATGGTCAGGACCTGGAGGCAAAGCGAGTTCTCGCGCATCAGGTAGGCGATGCTCGGGTCTGAATTGATCACCATCTCGTAGGGCAGGCCGGAAACGCCGTGGTCGTACAGCGTCTTCTGGCGCTCGAACGACTTGCCGTAGGACCAGTGGGGATAGTGCGCGGGCATGCCGTGGTAGGCCATCGCGCCGAGCATCTGATTGTGGTCGCAGATCTCGAATTCCTGCGCATAGCAGCTCAGGCCGAACGCCTCCACCTGTTCCTGGATGCGTTCGTTCCAGTGCTCCAGATCGGCGATCGTCCAGGCGGCACTCATGCGCTCAACCCTCCGCCGGCTCGGCGTCCGCCGGCGCCGCCGCGCCGGGCTTGCGCTCGCGGTCGAGCAGCGACCGGAAACCCGGCCAGACGTCCTTCTTTTCCTTGATCATGACGGTCTGGAAATTGCCGGCCTCGATGGCCTCGAACTTCTCCTGCATCGAAGAGCCGCCATAATACGACTCCAGCGGCTTGATCTCGCCGTATCCGAACAGATTGCACATCTCGCACAGCTCGTTCGCGGCGGCCAGAGCCGCCTCGTCGTCCTGCGAGAAATTGTCCCCGTCCGAACAATGGAAGGCGTAAACGTTCCACAGCTCCGGGTGGTAGCGCTCGCGGATCACCTCCAGCGCCTTTTGGTAGCCGGACGAGATTCGCGTCCCGCCGGATTCCCCCTTGTGGAAGAACTCGTCCTCGGTCACCTCCTTCGCCTCGCTGTGGTGGGAGATGAAGACGAGCTCGACGTTCTGGTAGCGGGTGCGGGCAAACTGATACAGCAGGAAGAAGAAGCTGCGCGCCAGATACTTCTTCATGGTGTCCATGGAGCCCGAGGTATCCATGATGCAGATCACCACCGCGTTCGACTCCATGTCTTCGTCGGGGACCCGGCGCCGGTAGCGCAGATCGTCCTTGTTGAACGGGAACCGCTGTTTCTTCTCGGCCGTTTCCGGTGCAGCGGCCTTTTGCGGCTTGCCGCCATGGGCGATCTTGCGGCGCAGGCGGTTGACCACCGTGCGGCGCTTGTCGAGGTGAACCCGGATTCCCTTGCGCCGGTATCCGAGGCGCCTTGTGCCGCGGGCGACGGCCATCTGGCGCATCGCCTTGCGCTCCAGGTCGGGCAGTTCCAGATCCTCGAACATGATGTCGATAAGCTCGTCGAGGGAGATGTCGGTTTCGTAATAGTCGACGCCGGGCTGGTCCCCCGCTTCGCCGGGCTCTGCCCCCTCGCCCGGCCGCCGCCCGACGACCTGGCCCTCCTCGACGTCGCCGTCGCCGGAGCTGACGCCGCCCGAGTTGTCGCCATAGATGAAGCGGTACTCGCGGATGCCGCGGATCGGCACCTTGACGATCCGGTCGCCGCTCTGCCCGATCACCGACTCCTCGGCAACGATGTCCGCGATGTTTTCGCGGATCGCGTTGCGCACCTTCTTGCGGTGACGCAGCCGGTCGCCGGCGCTGCGGTCCGAGCGCAGCGCGTCCGAGGACGGATATGGACGGAACACCGTGGTCATCGCAGCGCCTTTCGATCCGCGTGAGGCATTACGGGCCCTTGTTTCCCGTCAGTCCTTCCAGAGGTTGTTGGCGGCGTATTTCATGACCACCTCGGCCGAGAATTCGTTGTAGCCGCGCTCCAGCATGTTCTTGAGCAGGGCATCGTATTTCTCGCTCTGGTCCTCGTCGCGGGTGCGCGCCTTGGTGATGATCCGGCTGATGTCCCGCACCGAGTTCGTCAGCTTCTTCTCGATCGCCTCGCGCAGCGGCTCGTAGCTGCCGTAGCTCACCGTCTCGCCGCGGCGGGTGGCCGACCACAGATAGGCGATGACCTCCTGGCGGAAGCCGTCGGCCGCGGGTCCGACGATCGCGATCTGCTCCTCGATCGATTTGAGGAAGCTCTCGTCCGGCTCGAGATCCTCCTTGGTGTCGCTGTCCCTCACCTTCGACTTGTTGACGTAGGCTTCGGCGTGATCGAGGTAGTTGTGGAACAGCGTTTCCGCCTGCTCCTCGTAGGCGAAGACGAAGGCCTTGGTGATCTCCTGCTCGAGAATCTCGAGATAGGCCTTGTGTATGGAGTCCTGCAGGAATTCCAGGTACTGCTTGCGCTGGTCGTCGGGGAAATGCGCCTCCTTCACCATCTGGACCAGCGCCTCGCGCACGTGAATCGGCGTGATTCCCTCGGGGCTTTCCGACAGCGCGTTGTCCAGCGCCTTGACGATGAAGCGCGGCGAAATTCCGGACATCCCCTCCAGCAGCGCTTCTTCCTGCAATTCGCGGATGTTGACCTTCTTGGCGCGGCCCTTCTCGACCACCTCCTCGCCGTCATAGATGCGCATCTTGGTGGTCAGATCGCATTTCGGGGTCGGCGCGAGACGCGAGAGCATCGCGAACATCGCCGCTACGGTGAGCGTGTGCGGCGCGATATGCGCCTTGAAGCCGGACTTCTTGAGGATCTTCTCGTAGATCTTCACCTCGTCGGTCAGGCGCAGGTTGTAGGGCACCTTGATCGTCACGATCCGATCGAGGATCGCTTCGTTGGTGGGATCGGCGCGGAATTTCTGCCATTCCGCCTCGTTCGAATGGCCGACGATGACGGTGTCGACATGGACCGTGCCGTGCCGCCCCGGGGCGGGCACGAATTTCTCCTGGGTCGCGGTGATGATGGTGTGGAGATATTCGGTCTCGTTCTTGAAGATCTCGATGAATTCGACCATGCCGCGGTTGCCCGCGTTGAAGGCGCCGTTGAGATCGAGCACCC
Source organism: uncultured Alphaproteobacteria bacterium (assembly GCA_947259105.1). Lineage (GTDB taxonomy): Bacteria > Pseudomonadota > Alphaproteobacteria > UBA8366 > JADFVY01. Next base: position 11,974 of record CAMYKU010000060.1, on the reverse strand, counting down.
GCGGATCGCCTTCCGAGAAGCGGTCGAGTTTCGAGATATCCTCGGAACCGATCAGCACGGAGGTGTCCTGGTTGTTCGGGTCGACCGGCGGGACGATCGCGATGCCCAGCCGCCCCTGCTTCGAGAACGCCACCGTTTCGACCGGGACCTCCTCGTAGCGGCCCTTGTACTCGTTCTCCAGGCGGTAGCGGCAGACGGGGCAGAGATCGCCCTCGATCGTCACATCCAGCATCTTCTCGAATTCGCGCCGCAGGTTGCGTGGAATAAGGTGCAGCGGTTCCTCCTGCATCGGGCACCCGGCGATCGCATGCACGGGCTCGGCCTCCTCGAGTCCGCGGCGCAGGATTTCGATCAGCGAGCTCTTGCCGGCGCCGACGGGTCCCATGAGATAGAGCACCTGGCGCGACTCCTCGCCCTGGAGCGCCGCGGCGTGCAGATAGCGGACCAGCTTCGAGATCACCGACTCGACGCCGAAGAACTCCTCCTTGAAGAAATTGTAGATGCGCACCGGTTCGTCCCCGAACAGGCGCTGCAGGCGGCCGTTCTCGCCGACATCCAGCTCTTCCACGCCGGGCGAGGCGACGACATCGTGAAGGCGCGCCGGCGCCAGTTGGCAGATATCCGGATTCTTGCGGATCTTCTCGAGGTATTCGAGGAACGTTCCTTGCCAGTGGGCGTCACCGCGACTGGCGCGGTCTTTCTTTATGAGGTCCACAAAGGTCGTCTGTTTCCTGGTCATGCGCCTTACCGAGCTCCGTGATGTTGTGCAGCCTTGGTTTTCGCGCCCTGTCCGTCGTCGATCCCCCGATTCGATGGTGTCCTTTGGTATAACAACTGGCTGTGTGCCGCCGTGCGGTCAACGCAACCATCCTCAAACGATCTTGAGGCCTCTGTGTTGAGATTCGGTAAATGGAAAAAGGCAATCGTGCCACACGCGTCGAGTCAATACCCTTTCGGGCTACAATTCTTTGAAAACCATAAGTATCCGTTCGGTCGTACGCGCCGATTAATTCGTGCACATACACTATAAATCACAGCGATTATTTGTTGATCGAGCCCGGCGGGGACCATGCACTGCAGCCGGCTTGGCTGGCTGGCCGACCGCGGAGTCCGGCGAAACCGGCGAGCCCGTTACATCCTTACCGGCCTTGTTGAGGCGCCCGAAGAGTTCGGGTGTGACCCGGCCGGCTCACTCCGCCGGTTGGGGCGTAGCGACCGGGAGACCGACATCTGCGCCCGCGCCATTCAGCGCATGGCGCCGGAACCTGAACGGCGTCGTGCCCGCCCACTTGCGGAACGCGCGCGTGTAGTGCGACTGGCAGGAATAGCCGACGCTCAGCGCGATATCGACGATCGGTATCGCGGGATCCATCAGCAACCGCGCGGAGACGCGCATGCGCGCCTCGGCGACCAGGTCGGAGAAGCTCGTGTCGCTGCGGGCGAGATGGAACTGGAAGGTGCGGCGGTTCATGCCAAACATTTCGGCCAGCGCATCGAGCGAGAAGCCCGGGTCTTCAAGGTGGTTCTCGATGATCTGCGACAGCGGTGCCGGTTCCCCGCCCGCCTTCGCTTGCTCGCTTTCCCGGTCCTGCTGGTCCAGGGCGCGGCAGATCGCCTGGGAGAGCCCTGCATCGCCGATCTCGATCCGCGTCACCGGCCGTTCCCATCGCAGGTCCGCCGTACGGCGGTCGACGCGCGTTTCCACGTCCGTTCCCTCGAACGACTGCAGGGAGAGCGACCGCGGCTGCCAGTCCGCACCGAGCGAGCCTCTGATCGTGTCCAGCATCATCGGCAGGACATAGAGTTCGACCTGCCTCAGTTGTACGTCGTCGCCGTCGATCGGCCAGCGCGAGAAATAGACGGTGCCGTTGTGCCGCTCGACCCGGAAATCGGCCTTGGAGTATTCGGCGCGCGCGCCTTCGCAAAAGGCCTGGAGGCGTTGATAGAGGGTCGGCTGCGACATGACCGCACGGCCGAAATCGCCGTGCGCCGCCGTGCCGGCCACCGTGCCGGCGTCGTATCCGAGGTCGAGCTTGCCCGAGCGCAGCGCCGCCACGCGCGCCATCTCCCACAGCTGATGCGCGGTGATCCAGGATTCGGGATTATCGAGGATTTCGCTGGTCAGCCTGACCTTCTCGAGGACGGGCGCAACCGGAATACCGAGCCGCCGCATCGCAACGGCGAAATTCGCCGCGTAGCGCGCCCGGACATAAGCCAACTCCGTCATTGCTTTTTCCCTGCCAAACTCACCTAAGCTTCCGATGCGTTCTGCGCCGCGCATTTGGCCGTGTCCCGATGTATGCGCCCAGCCATATCCGACTTTTCTGGTCGGAATTGCGACCAATACAATCAATTTTATCCATTCGGCGCAAGTTTCGCATGCGCGCAAGCTTGGGGACGGGCACAGGCCTTATAGGGCTGTCCAGTCTGGATGAATTGGCCGCGCAAGATTGACCCGCGTATCCATCCAGCGACCACCCGATGGCAAAACGACAGGGACGAAAACCGATGAGATTTGCAACCGTTATGGTGGCCGCATTCGCGGCCATGAACGCGGCGGCGAGCCTGGCCTGGGCCCAGACGAACGATGCGCCACCGCCGGTGCTATTCACCAATGTCGACGTTTTTGACGGATTTGGCCCGGACCTGATCAAAGGCGCCAACGTCCTGGTGGAGGGCAACGTTATCACGCAGGTATCGACCGATCCGATTACGGTCGAGGGCGCCTTCGTCGTGGACGGAACCGGCAAGACCATGACACCCGGTCTTATCGACATGCACCAGCATGTGATGTTGAACCCCCCGGAGGGCACCGCCGCGTATCAGACGCGGTGGGATGGCGCGGCGGGCGGCGCGTTCGCCATGCACCATCTCGTCAACAACATGCTCCTCAAGGGGATCACCACGGTGCGCGACATCGCGGGCGATCCGCTGGACATCGCCAAGGGCATCGACATGGGGCTTCTGCCCGGACCGCGCATTTACTCGTCCGGCGGAGCGATTTCGCAAACCGGCGGCCACGGCGATTGGGCCGGCAGGAACGTTCCGCCTGATCTTCTCGCAGGACACGCGGACATGTCCCAGGCCACGCAAAATACCTGGGTGGTCGATGGACCCGAAGAGGTGACGAAAGCCGTGCGATTGAATCTCCGGCGCGGGGCCGCGTTCATCAAGGTCATGGGCGGCGGCGGCGTTGCCAGCGAGTTCGACCCGCTTGACATCATGGGACTGTCCGAGGAAGAAGTCGCCAAGGCGGTCGAGATCGCGAAGGATAATGGCACCTATGTTGCCGTGCACGCCTATCACGACGACAGCTATGACCGACATTTGCGGCTTGGCACGCGCTCCTTCGAGCACGGGTTCCTGATCTCCGAGGACATGGTCAAACGCATGGTGAAGAAGTACAACGAAACCAAGGACATCGTCTGGAGCTTCCAGTGCTTCATGAGCATCAACTCGTTCGGAAGCTACGATACGATGCCCGCCTTCTTCTCCCACGAACAGAAACTCAAGGGTGTGGCCGTTGGCAAGGGCGCGCGCAACGCTGCCAAGTGGATGAACGAGCACGGCATGTTCATTGTCGGCGGCTCCGACATGTTCAGCCCCGGCCTCGTCGAGCGAATCAAGGAAGACCTGACCTGCAACGTCAAGGCCGGCTTCACCCCAACACAGGCGCTGAAACACTGGACGGGCAATGCCGGTATCGTTCTGAAATGGTCGGGCCCCAAGGATCCCTATCCCACCTACAAGCTTGGGACCATCGCGCCGGACAGCTATGCCGATATCCTCCTTTGGGACGGTAACCCGCTCGAAGACATCGAGATGATTCTCGACGAGAGCAAACTGGTCTTCGTGATGAAGGATGGCCTGACCTACAAGAACACGTTCGTCGGCGCGGGCAGTCCGATATTCCGCCCGGCAAGGGCGCCTCTGACCCGCGGGCAATTTCCGCTGTAACCCAGACCAGGCGGTTCGGTTCTCGCGGACCGAACCGCCAATGGTTGTCCGATGAACGCTTGATATGACGAAAGGAAGGACAATGCAGCGTATCAAATCTCGTTGTTGCGGCCCTGCTCTGTTGTTCCGTGCGGCGCCGGCGCCGGCGGGCCATTCGTTCAACATGTAGTTGCCTGTTTTCCGGTCGTCAGCCTGCCCGGGGATTAAAGCATTCCCGGGCGGGGCGGCGCGGATCGTGTTGCACTGGCAGTTTGTGGCCGGTCGCTGTAACGTCAATGCTGACGGGGGGGGGGCGGACTGGCGACCGATCAGATCGACAGGGAGACCGTTATGAAACCGCAACACAACCGATATGTCTCAACACTCCTTTTCGCGGGTGCGCTCCTGTTCGCGCCTTCCGCCCCGGCCCAGGAGGCGCAAACGCCGACCACCGGCACCAAATCCGGATTCGCCGACCTGCCGTCCTTCGGCGGGCCGGGCAGCGTCGGCGAAACGCTGATGGAGGGCGACGCGCTGACCGACCCGATCTACCGGTGGGAGGGGCTGGAGCGGGCGCTGCAGCCGTGGTTCGGCTTCAAGGCGGGGCTGCACGAGAAACACGCGCTCAGCCTCGGGCTGGACTACCAGATGCTGTTCCAGACGGTGAGCGACAGCCTTGGCGAAACCGAAGCCGGCGGCGGCATCTTCCGCGCCTACGGCTCGTGGACGCTGGCCGGGCGCGAGAGCGGCAATACCGGCGGCCTCGTCCTCAAGATCGAGAACCGGCATCGCATCGGCACCGACATCCCGCCTCAGCAACTCGGGTTCGAGGCCGGCGCGCTGTCGGTCACCGGCACCATGTTCAGCGACTACGACTGGGCGTTGACCAACCTCTACTGGCAGCAGAAATTCATGGACGGGCGCATCGGCTTCGTTGCCGGCCAGGTCGACGTCACCGACTATCTCGACCTCTACGGGCTGATCAACCCGCTGACCGCCTTCCAGAACCTCTCCTTCTCCACCAACCCGACGATCGCAGCGCCGAGCCAGGGGCTGGGCGTGGCCGCGGGAGCATTCATCACGGATAGATTCTACGGGCTGCTCGGATTCGCCGACGCCAACGGCGACCCGACCGACCCCGACTTCGATCTGTTCGACGATGGCGAGCTCTTCGAGCATATCGAGATCGGCTGGGTCTCCTCTTACGAGCGGCGCTATTTCGACAACATGCACATTACCGCGTGGCACGCCGACGAGCGCACGGCGGCCGGCGTGCCCGAGGATTGGGGCCTCGCGTTCTCGGCCTCGTGGTTCGCCGACAACAAGTGGATTCCCTTCCTGCGCGCCGGCTGGTCGGATGGCGACGCGGCGCTGATGTCGCGCGCGGTCAGCACCGGTTTCGGCTACCTCGCACGCAACAGGGACCTGATCGGTGTCGGCCTCAGCTGGGAGCGGCCCGGCCTCAACACCCTCGACGACCAGTACACGGCCGAGCTGTTCTACCGCCTGCAGCTGTTCCAGAATTTCGCGCTGACGCCGGACGTGCAGATTATCTCCGACCCGGCGCTCAACCCGAACGAGGACATGATCTTCGTGCTCGGCCTCAGGGCCCGCCTGACGCTGTAGGACGGCGGCGGACGGCTGCCCTACCCGTCCAGCTTCCGGCGCAGCAGCTCGTTGACCATCTGCGGGTTGGCCTTGCCGTGGCTCGCGCGCATCGTCTGGCCGACGAAGAAGCCGAACAGCTTGTCCTTGCCGCCGCGGTATTCGGCGACCTTGTCCGGGTTGTCGGCCAGGACCTTGTCGATGATGCCCTCGATTTCCCCGGTGTCTGTGACCTGTTTCAGCCCCTGTTCCTCGACGATGGCGGCGGCCTCGCGGCCGGTCTCGAACATGTCGTCGAACACCTTCTTGGCGATCGAGCCGGAGATCGTGCTGTCGGCGACGAGGTCGATCAGCCCGCCGAGCGAGTCCGCCGACACCGGCGAGTCGGTGACATCCTTGCCGGCCTTGTTGAGCCGTCCGAACAGTTCCGAGATCACCCAGTTGGCGGCGAGCTTGGCGTCGCGGCCGCGCGCCACGTCCTCGAAGAAATCGGCGGTCTCGCGCTCGGCGACCAGCACCGCGGCATCGTAGGGCGACAGCCGGTAATCGGCCATGAAGCGCGCCTTCTTCTCATCGGGTAGTTCCGGCAGCGTTTCGCGCTGGGCCTCGATGAAGTCCGGCGTCAGTTCCAGCGGCAGCAGGTCCGGGTCGGGGAAATAGCGGTAGTCGTGCGCCTCCTCCTTGGAGCGCATCGAGCGCGTCTCGCCCTTGCCGGGGTCGAACAGGAGGGTTTGCTGGTCGATCGTGCCGCCATCCTCGATGATCTCGATCTGGCGCATCGCCTCGTACTCGATGGCCTGGCGCAGGAAGCGCAGGGAGTTCACGTTCTTGATCTCGCAGCGCGTGCCCAGTTCGCCGCCGGGCTTGCGCACCGAGACGTTGGCGTCGCAGCGCAGCGAGCCTTCCTGCATGTTGCCGTCGCAGGACCCGATGTACCGGAGGATCGAGCGCATCTTGGTGACGTACGCGGAGGCCTCGTCGGCCGAGCGCATGTCGGGCTTCGAGACGATCTCCATCAGCGCGACGCCCGAGCGGTTGAGGTCGATGAAGCTCTGGTTCGGGCTCTGGTCGTGCAGCGACTTGCCGGCGTCCTGCTCGAGATGCAGGCGCTCGATGCCGACGGTCTTGCTCGCGCCGCCGTCGAGGTCGATGACGACCTCGCCCTCGCCGACGATCGGCTCCTCGTACTGGGAGATCTGGTAGCCCTGCGGCAGGTCCGGGTAGAAATAGTTCTTGCGGGCGAACACCGAATGCAGGTTGATCTTCGCGCCGATCGCAAGCCCGGTGCGCACCGCCTGCGCGACGCAGCGCTCGTTCAGGACCGGCAGCATCCCGGGCATCGCCGAATCGACGAAGCTGACCTGGCTGTTCGGCGCGGCGCCGAATTCGGTCGACGCCCCGCTGAACAGCTTGGCGTTGGAGATCACCTGGGCATGGATCTCGAGGCCGATGACGACCTCCCACGGCCCGGTGCGGCCTTCCAGCATGGTCATTGGGCAATTACCCGCTCAGTCCGTATACTATTGATCCGCCGTGAACAGCACCGGCCGGCCGTTCTTGGCGGCGCGCGCGAAGAAGGCGCGCATCTTGTCGAACCAGTCCCAGGTGATGTCGATCACGTCCTGGCCGTCGTCGGGGCTGTGCTTCTTGAACATCCCCTCCATCCAGCCCTTGTCGAGGCCCTTCAGCGCCGCGGCCACCTCATTTACCTGGTCCGCCTCGACGAGCCGGATGATATAGGCCTTCTCGCTCTTCAGCACCTGCTGGCCGCCGAGGATCGCGAGGTTCAGCGGCGCGGCGCCCGCCTTCGGATCCGGCTTGCCGCTGTCGGTCAGGCAGCAATGAATCGTCTCCCAGGCAGTATCGCTGATCTGGCCGTGCTCCTCCTCCCACTTCTCCTCGATCTCGGCGCCGAAGAATTCCATCTTCTTGGCATCGTCGGCCTGGGCCAGCAGCCCGTCCCGCTGTTCCGCCGTGATCGCGTAGTGAACGCCGACAAACCGCATCTCTCGTTATCCCCCGGCAATGAAATCCGGCATCGCATCGAACCCCGCCGCGCCCTCCAGGACATGCGCGGCGCGCAGCACGGTCTCCTCGTCGAACGGCCGGCCGATCACCTGCAATCCCAGCGGCAGCCCCTCGGCCGACAGGCCGGCCGGCACCGAGATCGCCGGCAGCCCGGCAAGCGATGCCGGCACGGTGAAGACGTCGTTGAGATACATGGCGATCGGGTCGTCCATCTTCTCGCCCTGCCCGAACGCCGCGTTCGGCGCCGTCGGGGCCAGCAGCACGTCGACCTTGTCCCACGCATCCCGGAAATCGCCCGCGATACGCGACCGCACCTTCTGCGCCTTCAGATAATACGCGTCATAGTAACCCGCCGACAACACATAGGTGCCGATCAGCACGCGCCGCTTGACCTCCTGCCCGAAACCCGCGGCGCGGGTGTTCTCGTACATCTCCTGCAGCGAGCTTCCGGGGATCCGGAGCCCGTAGCGCACGCCGTCGTAGCGCGCCAGGTTCGACGACGCCTCGGCCGGCGCGACGATGTAATAGACCGCCAGCGCGTGTTCGGTGTGCGGCAGGCTGACCTCGACGATCTCGGCGCCGGCGTCGCGCAGCCAGTCGGCGCCCTGCTGCCACAGCGCATCGATCTCCGGCGGTGCTCCCTCCATCCGGTATTCCTTGGGAATTCCGACCTTCAGCCCCTTGACGCTGCCGCCGATAACGGCCTCGTAGTCCGGCACCGGCGCATCGACGCTGGTGGAATCCCTGGGGTCGAACCCGGCCATCGCGCCCAGCATGATCGCCGCGTCGCGCACCGACCGGGTCATCGGGCCGGCCTGGTCGAGCGACGAGGCGAAGGCGATGATGCCCCAGCGCGAGCAGCGCCCGTAGGTCGGCTTCATGCCGACGATGCCGGTGAACGAGGCGGGCTGGCGGATCGACCCGCCGGTATCGGTGCCGGTCGCGGCCAGCGCCGCGCGCGCCGCCACCGCCGTTGCCGAGCCGCCGGACGAGCCGCCGGGGACCAGCTTGGCTTTCCTGTCGTCCTTGCGCTTCCACGGGTTCTCGACCGCGCCGTAATGGCTGGTCATGTTCGACGAGCCCATGGCGAACTCGTCCATGTTCGCCTTGCCGAGCATCACCGCGCCGGCATCCCACAGGTTCCTTGTGACGGTGGATTCGTAGTGCGGCCGGAAGCCGTCGAGGATGTGGCTGCCGGCGGTCGACAGCACGCCCTGGGTGCAGAACAGGTCCTTGATGGCGACCGGCAGGCCTTCCATCGCGCCGGCCTTGCCCGCGGCGATCCGCGTGTCGGATTCGGCGGCCATTTCCAGCGCCTTCTCGGGCGTCTCGCAGCTATAGGCGTTGAGCGGCCGCGCGGCCTCCACTGCTTTGAGGTGCGCCTGCGTCAGCTCGACCGACGTGAAATCGCCCGTCTTCAGCCCGTCGCGGGCCTCAGCCAGCGTCAGCGCGGACAGGCCGCTCATTCCATCACCTTGGGCACGGTGTAGAAGCCGTGTTCGGCCTCCGGCGCATTGGCCAGCACGTCGTCCGGATAGCCGCCGTCGGTCACCGCGTCCGCGCGCCAGCGCGCCGGCATCGCCACGACCGAGGTCATCGGCGCGACGCCCTCGGTGTCGACCCGGTTCAGCTGCTCGACCCAGTCGAGGATCTTCGAGAGCTCGCCGGCCAGCGGCTCCAGGTCCTGCTGGGGCACATGGATGCGGGCGAGATGCGCGATCTTCGCCACCGTCTCCTTGTCGAGCGACATGCCTTACCCTCTTGGCGCTGTTGCGATGCGGTTCGCCCCCCGGGACGGAGGCTGCGCGGAACCTATCATTCGCATATCCAACCGACAAGGCCCGGCGCGCGCCCGGCCGCCGCCGCGACCCCTGTTCGGTGAAACAACCCCATGCACCGGCGATTTCCGCGGGTTTCAGCGGGGATGGCATGAAGTATCGCGCGGCGGCGGCGCTGCGGCGGCGGCGGTGCAATAACGCAATAACGCATGTCCGATCCCGATATTTCAAGGAATAGTAATTGCCAAATTAATAATGTGTTAAGTGATGTGTTTTAAGACGTCAATCGGGCCGTATACTTGTTCGACATGTGACTTTCGGCATTGGCAAACACCGTTGGACCAGCAATAGCAATGAACGGGTCATCACTTAAACAGTGGCGCCGGATGGCAGGCTGGCTCCTGCCGGCATTCGCCGGGCTGTCGCTGGGCGGCTGCGAGGCGGCCCACATGGTGCTTCCGCAAGATTTGCAGGGCGACACCAGCGAACTGGCCGTCGAGGGGCTGAGGCTTTCGGTCTTCGACGGTACGTTTGAATTCGGGCCCTACCGCGTCGCCGACGTCCACCGGGGGTGGACCAGAACGGCAGGAAGTTCGGCATCGAGCGGCGATTCCGAGATCAGGAGTTCCAAGGCAGAGCAGAAATACCGGCTGTCGGTCAGCGAACCGGATCGGCCCGCCCGGGCCGTGCAGTGCACCAACACGGCCAACTGGAGCCAGCTGGAAACGGAAGGCCTCCTGGGAGGGGGATTCGGCGTCGAGTTCTCATCCGATCACCGGCTGGCCTGCACCCTGACACCGGACGGCGGCGAGGCGCCTTCGACGCTTGTCATGACGCGGTCTCTTTCCGCGAACGAGACGGCGCTGCAGGGCGTCTTGGTGGATGGCGCCACGCGAATTGACATAGCGGCGACGCACAAGCTCGACACGACGTCCCTGCAGCTGGGCAGGCCGTCTGGCTATATTTTCCAGATCGGGGATCGCCCCGTGGGCGCGGTCGAAGTCATCAACTCGGGGACTGTCTGGCTTGACAATTCGGTGCCGCCCGAGACCCGCTCGGCCCTCGCCGCCGCATCGGCCGTTCTGCTGCTGTACCAGGACATACAGGAAGTGCATGACGGCGTAGAGAGTATGTGAGCGGCCTGAATAACAGGGAATTCCGGGTCAGTTTGAGCTAACCCGGGTTTACCGGACACCTTTGAAAGGGGACAATCCCCATGGAGAGGTGTCGAATGGCAACTCGGGTTAGCTCAGCCTGACCCCTTATTCTGACCCCTTATCCGGGAGCATGCTCGCCCGCGCGGTTTGGTGCCCGGCACCAATCAGTCCGTAAGTCGGTGCCCGGCACCAATCAGTCAGTGAAGTGTGCGTTTCTGGAAGTTACGAAACTCGCTGGGACTGACGCCTGCAAATTGACGAAACGCACGGCTGAATGTGGCCGGACAGCTCCAGCCGAGATCGTAGGCGGCGTCAGTCAGCGTGACGTCCGGGTTTGCGATCAGTTGCCTCGCGGCTTCAAAGCGTGCCTGCTGCAGAAGCTCGCTATAGCTCGACCCAACCGCGGCAAGCCGTCGCTGCAATGTTCGGACGCTGGTCCCCACTATTTCGGCGGCCAGTTCAATGTGTGGATAGCCGTCCCGAAGATACGGTCTCAGCAGTTGCTTGAGCGAGTCGCTGAAGGTGGCGCGTGAATCAGGTTCATTCCGCTGTTCTGCCGTGGCGATGCCGGGTGAACGAGTTGGCAGGGCGAGCAGGCGCCGGCTGAGACCAACCCAGGTATAGCGCTGCCCCAAAAGAAAGCGCGTGTTCGGAAACTGTTCCCTGGCACTAACACTCACGGGCGCGTTTGACGTGAATGCCATCTCCCGCGGGTACCAATTGAGTCCTGCACATGCCCGGATTACGGCGACCAGCGTCATGTTTTGGCTCCACTCCGCGCACCGCCGCGCACTTTGCGGGCCGGGCGCGTCCAGCACGGCGCAGGCCCTGGCCAACTCACCGTCTTGCTCCAGCCAGAAGACCACGTTGGTGTTTTCGATCGATCCCAAGCGGCAATAGGTCGCGAGTGCCTGCTGCAGGGTCGGCGTGGCGGAAAGGGTCGCGAGAAAGCCCTGGTTGAGATCCGACACGTCAACGTGATTGATGGTGGCCAGTCCGAGATCCCTGATGCCATCGAGGTGACTGGCCGATGCAAGGAAGTCGAGCGTCGGCAGCAGCGGTAGATAGGCCTGCAGATCATCCTCGAACATCGTTGGAAGCTTCGCCTTCGACAATAGTCGATCAACCGGCGTCCCCACCTTACGCAGGAAGCGCACGTAGGGCACGAGATGTGCGGCCCGAAAAGCCGGAATGGAAAGTTGCATCGTCATCGTCGCAAGTATTGCGCCGTTCCGGGTCACTGGCTGGCCATGTCGCGCCATGTGGCGCAAATTGGCCAGCGCCAGCCCCAGCGCCAGCGCCCAATAGGTGGCGTGAAATGCAAAGCGAAAGATCTTACGGCTGCGCTACTTTGGCTGTCGGATAAAGAACCTAGTGTCCCGAATCCGAAATTCGCTTGTTCGAATTTCGGATTCAAAGGGACACTATCTTTTTGAATCTAGTGTGATTCAGCTTCCGATGTTCGACACA
>CAMYKU010000059.1 GCA_947259105.1 uncultured Alphaproteobacteria bacterium | reverse complement strand
GGGTTCAGGATATCGATCAGGCGGATCAACTCGTCCGGATCCGCCGTCGGGCCGATCTTCACGCCGATCGGATTGTTCACACCGCGCAGGAACTCGACATGCGCGCCGTCCGGATCGCGCGTCCGCTCGCCGACCCACAGGAAATGAGCAGAACAGTCGTACCAGTCGCCGGTAAGGCTGTCTTTGCGCACCAGCGCCTCCTCATAGGCCAGCAGCAGGGCCTCGTGGCTGGTGTAGAAATTCGTTTCGGAGAGCTGCGGCACGCTTTCCGCCGTGATCCCGCACGCATCCATGAAGTCCAGAGATTCGGCAATGCGGCCGGCCAGTTCCTCGTAGCGCTCACCCTGCGGACTGCCCGAAACGAAGTCGAGATTCCACTGATGCACCTTGTGCAGATCCGCGAAACCGCAAGGCGCGCAGCAGGTTCAGCGTGGCGGCGGACTGGTTGTAGCCGCGCAGCATGCGCTCGGGGTCGGGCATGCGCGCGCCCTCCTCGAACTCGATGGCGTTGACGATGTCGCCGCGATAGCTTGGCAATTCGACACCGTCCTGCACTTCCGTATCCGAGGACCGCGGCTTAGCGAACTGGCCGGCCATCCGGCCGAGCTTCACCACCGGGCAGGCGCCTCCATAGGTCAGCACGACAGCCATCTGCAGCAACACCTTGAAGGTATCGCGGATGGTGTTGGCGCCAAACTCTGCGAAGGACTCCGCACAGTCGCCGCCCTGCAGCAGGAATGCACGGCCTTCCGTCACGTCGGCCAGATCCTCCCGGAGGCGGCGCGCTTCGCCGGCAAAAACCAGCGGCGGCATGGTGCGCAGGGTCTGTTCGACCTGCGCCAGCTGTTCGCTGTCGCGATAGGTCGGCGCCTGCCGGATCGGTTTGCCCTTCCAGCTGTCCAGTGCCCAATTTGCCGCCATCGCCCTACCCTCCGGCTCTTCCCAGCGCCGTTCTAGTGCCTTGATTTTCTGTCCGCTTCGATGCGGAACGCCCGATATACGCCTTTGGGCGCAAGTTTTCCACAGGAAATACGGCAGTGCAGCGACTCGGTCACGCGATCTCCACGCAATTGCCGGAATCTTAACCCATTATCCACGCGCGGTGCACGAAACTGCCGCGGACAATAATATTTGGGGGTTGCCATGACCGATACCACCGGCCTTTCGCCTTTCCGGAACCTGCTGTCCGGCCTTCTGCGCGCGCCGCTGCGCTTTCCCGCGCCGCTGGCCTGCGCGGCGGCCTGGGCCGGCGTCACCATCGCCCGCGAGCACGGCATCGGCGGCCTGACGTGGAACATCGTGGAGCAGTGGCAGGTGTTCTTCATCGGCGGCCTGTTCCTGTCGCTGGCCGCCACGCTGTATGCGGAAGGCCGGGGTTGGGGCAGGTTGCGGTCGCTTGGCCTCGCCGCGGCGGCCCTGGCGCTGGCGGGCCTCGCCGTCCACCTGCAAGACAGCTCGGACGCCTGGGAGAGCCCGGCGTTCTACCTGCTTGTCCCCGGCAGCATCCTGCTGATGATCGTCGCCCCCTTCCTGGGCCGCGGCGCGGACGACCGCGCGGTGTGGAGCTTCAACCTGGAGAGCGGGTTGAGCGTGCTGTTCGGGCTGATCGTGGCGGTCGGGCTGGGACTGGGGACGATGGCCGTGCTCGGGGGGCTGGAAACCCTGTTCGGCCTGCGTATCGACGGCGACTACTACACCGACACCTGGATCCTATGCATGAGCCTGATCTGGCCCTGGCAGACCCTGGCCGGGATACCGGGCCAGTGCGATGCGCCGGCGGAGAAGGCGCCGCCGCGCTGGACGGAATATGTCGCCTCCTGGCTGCTGATCCCGCTGGCTCTGATCTATCTGCTGCTGCTGTACGGGTTCGCGGCCAAGGTGCTGGTGACCTGGGAATTGCCGCGCGGCACCGTGGGCTGGCTGGTCGGCGGCTTCGCGGCCTTCGGCCTGGCGGTATGGAGCGCGGCCTGGCCGTTCCGCGAAACCGGCAACCGCCTGGCCCGGCTCTACCACCGTTTCTTCCACTATGCGCTGGTCGTGCCGGTGATCCTGCTGGCCGTGGGTGTGGGCGTGCGGATCGCCGAGTACGGCATCACCGAGAAGCGCTACGCGCTGATCCTGCTGATCCTGTGGCTCGGCGGCATCGCGCTGTACGGCGTCCTGGCCCGCCCGGCCCGCCTCGCCGTGGCGCCGGCCGCCTTCGCGGCAATGCTGATCGCCGGCGCCGCAGGCCCCTGGGGCGCCACGTCGGTTTCGATCCGCAGCCAGCTGAGCCAGCTTGAATCGATACTCGCGGAGGCCGGCATCCTGATCGACGGCAAGATCAATCCGGATGAAGGCGTGGCCGGTCCAAAGGAAGTCGAACGGATCAGCAGCATCGTGCGCTACTTGCGCCGCGGCGGCCGGCGCGACGATCTAAAAGGATGGCTGGAAAGCGTCGGCGCCGATCCGGCGGGCGCCGAGGACAGCAACGCGCTGCTCGCCCTCATGGGTCTCGACTATATCGAGAAATGGGAGGACGAAGCCTCTTTCTCCTATTCCGTCGACGAGCCGTTGACCGTCGACATCTCGGGTTTCGACATCGCACACAACCTGAATCTCGGCGACGACGGCTCCAGCAGAATCGGCGCCAGAGACATTGGCCCGCGATATAGGATCGCCAGGGACGGCGCCATGCTGTCCGTCGCCGAGATCGGCCGCCCGGAAAACAGGGTCAGCTTCGACCTCGGCGCCCTGGCGGAGGCGCTGCGCCCGTTGGCGCCGGGTTACGACAGCCCTGCCATGACCCTGGAGGCCAGCAAAAACGGCCTCCGCGCGCGGCTCCATATCCGATATATGAGCGGCCGGCGAACCAGCCTCGGCAACGAGGTAACCTACGGCAACGGCCTCTTGCTGATCGGGCGGGCGGAGTAGACCCCTACTCCGCCGCCTCGTCTCCTTCGCGCACCACCGGCTCGCGCATGGTGACGAACTCCTCGGCGGCAGTGGGATGGATGCCGATGGTGGCGTCGAACTGGGCCTTGGTGGCGCCCATCTTCATGGCGATGGCGAGGCCCTGGATGATCTCGCCCGCGTCCGGCCCCGCCATATGGGCGCCGACGACACGGTCCGACGCCTTGTCGACGACCAGCTTCATCAGGGTGCGCTCCTCGTTGCCCGACAGCGTGTGTTTCAACGGGGTGAATTCCGAAACGTAGACGTCGACGGCGCCATGGCGGCTGCGCGCCGCCGCCTCGGTCAGGCCGACCGTGCCGAGGGCCGGCTGGCTGAACACGGCGCTGGGAATATTGTCGTAGTCGAAGGGCTCCGCCGGCGCCGCACCGAACAGGTGGCGGGCGAGCCACATGCCCTCGCCCAGCGCCACCGGGGTCAACTGCACCCGGTCGATCACGTCGCCGACGGCGCGGATCGAGGGCACCGAACTGCCGAATTCCTTGTCGACCACGATCGCCGCGTTGTCGTCCAGTTCGACGCCGGCTTCCTTCAGCCCCAGGCCTTCGGTGTTGGGGACGCGACCCGTCGCGTACAGGATCAGGTCGGCGGCGATCTCCGTCCCATCGTCCAGCTCGGCGCAGAAATCCTTGCTGCGCTTCTCGATGCATTCGACCGTAACGTTGAAACGGATCTCGATGCCCTTCTTGCGCATCTCGTCGCACAGGAAATGGCGCAGATCGTCGTCGAAGCCGCGCAGGAAGTGCGGGCCGCGGTAGAGCTGCGTGACCTCTGCGCCGAGGCCCCTCATGATGCCGGCGAACTCGACCGCGATATAGCCGCCGCCGACAACGACGATGCGCTGCGGGAATTTCTCCAGATAGAACATGTCGTCGGAGATCGCGGCATGTTCGCGACCCCTGATTTCGGGGACGAAGGGCTTGCCGCCGGTCGCGACCAGGATGTGTTCCGCGGTGACGGCCTTGCCCCCGACCCGCACCGCGTTCGGCCCGGCCACGGTGGCGCGGGCCTGGTGGATCGTTACGCCGGCGTTCTTGAGGATGCGCTCGTAGACGCCGTTCAGGCGCTCGATCTCGGCGCTCTTGTTGGCGACCAGCGTCGGCCAGTCGAAGCTGCGCTCGCCCACCGTCCAGCCGAAGCCGGCGGCGTCCTCGAACTCCTCGGCGAAATGCGAGGCATAGACGAACAGCTTCTTGGGCACGCAGCCGATATTGACGCAGGTGCCGCCGAAGAACCGGTCCTCCGCGATGCCGACCCGCGCGCCCAGTTGCGCCGCGATGCGCGCGGCGCGCACCCCGGCCGAGCCGGCGCCGATCACGAACAGGTCGTAGTCGTGGTTGGCCATCGATTTCTCCCCGAAGGCCCGTCAGGTTTCCGCCATCGAACCGGCCACGCGCCGCCAGCGCACCGCCAGCAGCGCGCCGACGATCGCCACCTGAATCAGGACCGGCAGTGTTACGAACAGCGAATGGCCCTGGAAGAACGGCAGAAAGGCCGGCAGCGCGGCGTCCCAGTCCGCGGCCACCAGAATCACCGGAATCAGGACGTACAGCACCACGAGATAGACCAGCGCGGTCATGTGGGCCCGCCTCTTGCGCCCGTCGAGCGTCAGGAAATGGACAACCCCGATGTCGCGCAGCAAGAACAGAAACACGGCGATCGCGAACGCGGCCAGGGAATCCATATCGAGGAAACCGGCATATACTTCACGGGCCTCGGGCGACAGGAACAGGTCGATAACGAGCACGACCCCAAGACCCGCGCCCAGCAGCATGCCCGGCAACCATGCGGGAGTCGTTTCCAGGATCCGCCGGGGATCCCCCAGGCGCAGGGCGGCGCCCCAGCGCCGCAGCCGGACCAGACCCTTCGGCTCGACATACGCCGCCAGCCAGACCAGCGCCAGGACCGTCAGATACGCGGCGAGCAGCCGCGAGATCACATCCATGCCCGGCACGCCGAAAATGGTCGGGTTGCTGGATATTCGGCTGAACGCGAACCCGCCGACATAGATGGCGCAGAACGCCGCGAAAGCCGTCCAGCCCGCAGGCCAGCAGCGAAACTGCAGTTCGGCGCGCATCAGCCGGTAGATTCCGAAACAGGTCCAGGCCAGGAAGGCGATCCCGGTGGCCAACGTAAACGTCTCGTTCTCCACTGCGGCACCGTACCACTCGATCGTGCCGCGCCTGTACGTCCCGAAAGACCTGCCGAACAGGACGTTCCAGTAAGTGAGGGCAGCGCCGAGGCCGAACAACTGGGATGCGGTCACCTGAAAGCGCAGGCGTTCCGGCCGCATGCGCTGCACCAGCAGGCTGACGAACAGCGCGACGGCCTGCGCGAACAGCCCGAGGATGACGATGCGCAGCAGATCGCCGAACCCGGCTTCCCATTGATAGAGCAGCGCGGGAACGCTGAGCGCCACCCCGTACCAGACGTAGATCGTGCTGCCCAGCAGCTTGGCCCAGCTCATCGCGAACGGGCCGATGCCGGACATGCGCTGGGAATCCCATGTGCGCGCCCTGACTTCGCCCAGCACTGCATCGGCAGTCAGGCGCGTGCCCCACAGCACGAGCAGCCCGACGATTACGGCATGCGCGGTCTCGGAAACCGTCTCGGCGTTCCCGCCCAGCCCCGCCGCGGCATAGATCAGCAGCAGGATCAGCGGCATGGCGATCAGCCGATGGACCGTCAATTCCAACAGCAGGTTGCGTTGGAATTCGGGATTCACGATCCGCCCCCCGCGCCGTTGCCGCGGTCCCGCTGCAGACGTTCGAGATATACGTCCTGCATGCTGCGCTGCTCGGGGTGGAACGCGGCGACCGGAACACCGGCTTCGACGAGCTGACGCAGCAGGCCGGCCCGCGCGGCATCGTCACCGGTAAAGACGAAAGACGCGCCCCTGCCGTCCGCGGCAACGGCGGACACGCCAGCCGCGCCTTCAAGCACGCCCTGCAACGCATCATGGGGTTCGGCAAGGACCACCCGCATCGGTGTCGCGGCGGTCTCGGCCATTTTCCCGATCGCGCTGTGTTCGGTAATCCGGCCCTGATGCATGATCATCATGTGGGTCGAATAGTCCTCCAGCTCGGCCAGGATGTGGGAGGAGACGACCAGCGTCATGCCTTCGGCCTGCAGCGCCAGCAGCAGCCGCGAGAGGTCCTGGCGCGCCTCCGGGTCGAGCCCCGATGCCGGCTCGTCGAGCAGCAGGAGGCTGGGCCGGTGGATGATCGCCTGGGCGACGGCGAGGCGCTGGCGCAGGCCGCGCGAGAGCGTCCCCGCCCGCTGGTCCAGCCGGTCCGACAGGCCCAGCCGCTGCGCACTGCGCTCGATCGCCGCGCGGCGTTCGGGCGCCGGGACGCTGCGGGCCGCGGCGTGGTAGTCGAGGCACCGGCGGACCGTGAGGTCGTCATAGAGGCCGAAGAAGTCCTGCAGGAACCCCATTCGCTCGTGGACTTGCCTGGGATGCTCCTCGACGTCAAGCCCGTCCACCGCAACGCTGCCCGAATACGGGGTTTCCAGCGCCGCAAGGCACCGCATCAGGGTCGTCTTGCCGGCGCCGTTGGGGCCGACCAGCGCGGTAATGCTGCCGGGCGCAATGTCGAAGGACACGCCGAACAGCGCGCGGGCCGTAGGGTAGTCGTAGACGAGGTCGCGGACCGCGACCACCGCCGTTTCGCCGGCGCCGCGATCGGAGGGATCGGGAACGGCGGTGTCGAGACTCATGGATCGTACCGCCCGCCGGTCAGGCGACGCCGCCCATGCAGATGTATTTCACCTCCATGAACTCGTCGAGGCCGTAATGCGAGCCTTCGCGGCCGACGCCGGATTCCTTGACGCCGCCGAACGGGGCGATCTCGGTGGAGATAATACCGACATTGGCGCCGACGATGCCGTATTCGAGGCCTTCGGAGACCCGCCAGACGCAGCCCATGTCGCGGCTGTAGAAATAGGCCGCGAGGCCGAACTCCGTGTCGTTCGCCATGGCGATCGCCTCTTCCTCGGTCTTGAACCGGAACAGCGGCGCCAGCGGGCCGAAGGTTTCCTCCCTGGTGACCCGCATCGAGGTGTCGACATCGGCCAGGATGGTCGGCTGGAAGAACGAGCCGCCGAGTTCGTGGCGGCCGCCGCCGGCGACCAGCCGCGCGCCTTTGGACAGCGCGTCGGCGATATGCTCCTCGACCTTCTCGACCGCGGCCATATCGATCAGCGGACCCTGGCTCACGCCCTCTTCGACGCCGCTGCCGACCTTCAGGCCGGTGACCGCCTCGGCCAGCTTCGCCGCGAACGCGTCGTAGATGCCGTCCTGAACCAGCATGCGGTTGGCGCAGACGCAGGTCTGGCCCGCATTGCGGTACTTCGAGGCCATCGCACCCTCGACCGCGGCGTCGAGGTCGGCGTCGTCGAACACGATGAACGGCGCGTTGCCGCCTAGCTCCATGCTCACCTTCTTCACCGTGCCGGCGCATTGCTGCATCAGCGTCTTGCCGATCTCGGTCGAGCCGGTGAAGGTGAGCTTGCGGACGATGGGGTTCGAGGTCATCTCGCCGCCGATCGCCCTGGCGCTGCCGGTCACGACGCTGAACACGCCCTTGGGCACCCCGGCGCGTTCAGCCAGTTCGGCCAGCGCCAGCGCAGAATAGGGCGTCGCCGTCGCCGGCTTGACCACCATCGGACAGCCCGCGGCCAGCGCCGGACCGGCCTTGCGGGTGATCATCGCGGCCGGGAAGTTCCACGGCGTGATCGCGGCGCAGACGCCGATCGGCTCCTTGATCACGACGACGCGGCGGTCGGCCATATGGGACGGGATCACCTCGCCATAGGCGCGGCGGCCTTCTTCGGCGAACCATTCCAGGAACGAGGCGGCGTAGGCGACCTCCCCCTTCGCCTCGGGCAGCGGTTTGCCCTGCTCGCTGGTCATCAAGAGGCCGAGGTCGTCCTGGTTCTCGATCATCAACTCGAACCAGCGGCGGATGATGTTGGCGCGCTCCTTGGCGGTCTTTGCGCGCCAGGCCGGCCACGCCGCGTTGGCGGCCTCGATGGCGCGGCGGGTCTCGTTCGCCCCCATCTTCGGGACGGTACCGAGGATGTCGTTGGTCGCGGGGTTGTTCACCTCGATCGCCGATGCGTCGTCGGCATCCATCCAGGCGCCGTCGATATAGCATTGCTGGCGGAACAGGCTTGCGTCCTTGAGCTTCATGTGAGGCATCTCCCGGGGAGAAATCGGTGGGACCGGAAACGGATTTGCCGGCAGTATAACCGGGCGTCGCCAGTGTCCCGAATCAGAAATTCGCTTTTCGAATTTCTGATTCGGGACACGACCTATCTTGCTCTGGTGTGATTCAGCTTCCGAAGTCCGGCGCGAATTGTGCGTCGGACTTCGAAACCACCACACCAGCCTGTTAACAAATTGCGCGGCGAAGCGCCAGTCATCCGTCGGGCTTGCGTCCACGTGGCCCTATGCGCATATCTTGTGCTGTCCATCGATCAATGGAAGAGACATTCATGATTTACCGGATACTGTTGGCCCTTCTGGCGGCAATGTTCCTTTCCGGCCTGGCCGCCTGCCAGGACAACGCCGGACCCGACGCGCCGAAGGCCGAGGCGGCGGCACCTGAAACGGCCGGCGACCCGACCACAGCCACACCGTCGGGCCAGAGCATACCGGAAGGCGCATTCGCGCCACAGGGTCTGGAGGGCGCGAGCGTTGTCGTCAGGACCGCGGGCAGGGCCGAGATCACCGCGGTGGACGGCCATGCAGCAACAGTCTCGCAATCGGCGGCAAACAGAGATTACGACCGGATTCTGCTGCCGCCGGGCGAGCATATCGTCCATGTCGGGAATATCGACGCGCCGCAGGGCGTCAGCCTCGGTTTCACCGGTTCGGCGGGCGACTATTACGCGGTTCTGCTGACATATATCGCAAAGGGCGAAACCTACTGGGCTCCGGTAATCGTCGGAGGTTCGCCGCAGGGCAGGATCGTCGCGGACCAGAACGGACTGCTTGTCGGCAAATCCCCGGCGGAAGCGGCGGCAATCCTTACGGTCAAGGCCAATGAAACGCGCCAGCCGGAGCGAGCGGAAGGTGGGCAGAACGAGGACCTGGAAGCCAAGACCGCGCAAGCCAAGGCCAACCTGGCCAAGGGCACAAAACTGTTCCAGGAGAAGAATTTCGAAGCCGCCCTGGCGGCGTTCGACGCGGCCCTGGAGATTGCGCCCGGCTTCGATGTCGCACTGGTCATGCGCGGTATGACCCTGGCCCGCCTGAAACAACCGAACGCGGCGATAAAATCGCTGGACCGGGCCATCGAGTCCGGGCGGAGCACAAGAGGCGTCGACGCGGAATGGCTGCACTGGCCCTACTTCGAGATCGGCGCAATTCTGACCAACGCGGGCAAACCCGACCTTGCTCTCGATGCGCTCGGCGAATCGATCCGCCTCAAACCAACCGTCAAGGCCCTGGGCATACGCGCCAGCATATATTTCAAGCAAGGGGAGGCGCTGGGCAAGAAGAACGACTGGGACGGCGCGAGACCGTTCTTCCAAAAGGCGCAGGCGGACGCGGTCAAGGGTATCGGCCTGCAGCCGGAGGCCGTCAGACTGTGGGCCATCAAGACCGGCACCCACGTCGCACTGAACGAGCATGAACAGGCCTGCCAGTCGATGCGCCAAGCTTGCGAACTGGGCGACTGCAGCATCATCGAGCAGTATCCGCAGTGCAAGCCGGGCGGAACGTGAGGGAGCAGGCCATGGATCGAAGGCGTGACGTGAGATGAGCTTTTCGCGCAGAAATTTCCTGGCGGGAGCGGCTGCCGCCGGCGCGGCGCCGCTGCTGCCCCGCGTGAGCCACGCCGGCCCGCGCGCATTCGCCCTGACCGCCGCTCCGGCAGCGGCATCGCTGGTCGGCAGCGACTGGCCGGAGACACGCGTCTGGGCCTATAACGGGGCGGTGCCAGGCCCGGAACTGCGGATGCAACAGGGCGAGACGCTCCGCCTCACCGCCGGCAACCGCCTCGACCAGCCGACCACGATCCACTGGCACGGCGTGCGGCTGCCGATCGCGATGGACGGCGTGCCGGAGTTGAGCCAGGACCCGATCCCGCCCGGTGGTGATTTTACCTACGAATTCCGGGCTGTCGACGCCGGAACCTTCTGGTACCACCCGCATGTCAATTCGACCGAGCAGCAGGGGCGCGGGCTGTCCGGCGCGCTGATCGTCGAGGAAACGGCGCCGATCAAGGTCGACCGGGAAGTTACATGGGTGCTGGACGACTGGCTGCTGCGCGATACCGCCCAGATCGACGACAGGTTCGGCCATCCGATGCAGCTGAGCCACGGCGGTCGGCTCGGCAATACGGTGACGGTGAACGGCGCGATCCCCGGCGATTT
This sequence comes from uncultured Alphaproteobacteria bacterium, assembly GCA_947259105.1. Classification (GTDB taxonomy): domain Bacteria; phylum Pseudomonadota; class Alphaproteobacteria; order UBA8366; family JADFVY01. The sequence continues at coordinate 17,340 of CAMYKU010000059.1, read as the reverse complement.
CGCGGTCCGCGCCGGCGAACGCATCCGGCTGCGTCTGATCAATGTCGCCAACGCACGCACCTTCGCACTCGATTTCGCCGGCCTGAAGCCGCAAATCGTGGCATTGGACGGCCAGCCGGTGCGACCGCACGGACCGCCGGGCGGCCGGGTCGTGATCGCGGCGGCGCAGCGCGCCGACCTGGTGATCGACATGGCCGGTTCGCCGGGCGAGCGCGTCATTGTGACCGACAGCTATTACCAGCGCCAGACATACGAATTCCTGACCATCGCCTATGACGGCGGCGCGCCGCTGCGGGACTCGCCCCTCGACGCGCCGATCGCGCTGCCGGCCAACCCGGTGCCCGAACCGGCCCTCGACGACGCCGCCCAGCGCGAGCGGGTCACCCTGCAGGGCGGCGCCATGAGCCGCGCCATGCCGGCGGATGCCGGCCGGTTCATCGAACAGGGCCAGTTCTGGTTCCTCAACGGCCTGCCCGACAAGGGCCGCGGCCGGGAACCGCTGATCGCGGTAAAACGGGGCCGGACCTGCGTGGTGACGCTGGTCAACGAGACCGGCTGGGAGCATCCGATGCACCTGCACGGCCACTCGTTCCGGCTGCTGTCCCGCAATGGCAGGCCGAACATGCGCGGCGAATGGCTGGATACGGTTCTGGTGAGCCCGCAGGAAACCGTCGAAATCGCCTTCGTCGCCGACAACCCCGGCGACTGGCTGTTCCACTGCCATATCCTCGAGCATATGGCGGCCGGGATGAGCGGCATCGTGCGAGTGGCGTGAGAGTGAACCGGGCCGAGGCGACCGGCATTCCCTACGATACGAGCCTTCGCGCTCTTGCCGAGCCGGCCGTGTCCGGCGCCTTCTTCCGGCTGCACCAGCCGCAGAGCGAGGCGGCGTGGTGCGCCGAATTTGCGCGGCTGGCCTATTGCGCGGACCACGCGGAGGTCAACTCCAGCCTCCAGCGGGTCGGTTTCGAGCTGACCGCGGCGTTCGGCCGGCGCGGGACCGAGGGCCTGGTCGCGCGCGGGCCGGCGTTTTCCGTGCTGTCGTTTCGCGGCTCCGACGATTTGCGCGCCTGGATGACCAATCTCGACGCAAGGCCGGCGCCGTGGCGCGGCGGCGGCAAGGCCCATCGCGGCTTCGCGGAGGCGCTGGACGCGGCCTGGCCGGAGGTCGAACCCGCCCTGCCCGACTCCGGTTTGCCGCTCCTGTTCACCGGCCACAGTCTCGGCGCGGCGCTGGCGACGCTGGCGGCGAGCCTGCATCCCGAGGCCGCACTCGTGACCTTCGGCTCGCCCCGGGTCGGCGATTCAGGGTTTCGCGCCGCGATGGGCCGGCGCCCCGGCCCGATGAAGCGCTATGTCGACAACCGCGACATCGTCTGCCGCGTGCCCTCGGCGCGCCTCGGCTATCGCCATGTCGGCGAGCCCTGGCTGATCGACGCCGACGGCCGGGTGACTCAGCGCAGCCCCCGCAGCCAGGGACTGACCGCGCTGCTGTTGGACGCGCTGCGCGACGGCAAGGCCTGGTCCGGCAAGAACCTGCCCCGTGAGCTGACCGACCATTCGCCGATCAACTATGTCTCGGCGCTGCGCTAACGCTTAATCCACCTGCGTAAAATTGACTCCGTCGTGCTTGCGCCGCCCGGCGAGGTGCTGGGCAAACGGCCGACGGTAATGCCGGGATCCTCAATCCGCAGACGCACGTTCGATCGGCTCAGCCAAAGACCGCGCAGATCGTTCAATCAAAAACGCGGATGCGGTTTGGCCCCCGCCGCTCGATCTTGGCGTTCTCGAAATCGGCTTTCCACGGAACCTTGCTCCTGACGCACGGAAATGACGCATTTTTTTCCTGCAATGCGATAAACATCGCCTTGGGATCTTCATCCTGCTTGACACCGTAGACAGGCATCTGCGCCATGAACTCGCCCGAGCCGATCTTCGTTTCGCCAATATAGACCTGCGATGTATCCGCCCAGCGCCGACCGCCGATAACGGCGAACGACGAAGTTCCCTTCGTATAACCGCCGCAGAGCGCGACCTTGCCCTCGGACTCGAACGCCTTGATCAGGAAAACGTCGAGATTTCCGCTCCAGTTGAGGACCGAGAAGACCTCATAGTCGGTGTCGTAAGATTGCGACGAGAGCTTCTCATACCCGCCGCTGCAACCCGCGAGCAGGACCAACGTGACAACCAGCGCCACCATGCCGGGCATGATCCCCAGCCTTCCGGCAGCGCTTCGACTGCTTGTGTTTTTCATGATTACCTTCCTCCATGTCCGAGTATCTTTTCTTCTATGACCCCCTCGGCGCGCATGGCGCGTTTTCCGATTGCCAGTATCTTTTCTATCATACGCGCTTGGAAAATCGATGATTTTTTAACTTCCACGACAAACCGCCCGGTCGATATGGCTGGCGGTGCATCCGGAACGGGCGACCGCGGCGGAGAGCAATCCGCAGCCGGTTAGAGCAGCCAGCCGAAAAGGCAGGTGCAGATTGCGATCAGCGCCATGGCGCCCCGTCGATGGCCAGCAGCACTCTGATCTGCGGGCCGACTGCGGCTTCGGCTTCCGCGGCGCGCCTGCTACTCCACCGTCACCGATTTCGCGAGGTTGCGCGGCTGGTCGACGTCGGTGCCCTTGAGCACCGCGGTGTGATAGGCCAACAGCTGCACCGGGATGGCGTAGAGGATCGGGGCGACGAAGGGGTCGACCGCCGGCAGGGCGATGCTCGCCTCGGGCTTCGCCTGCGCCTCGATCTTCGCCACGCCGCCTTCGTCCGACAGCACGATCACCCGGCCGCCGCGCGCGATCACCTCCTGCAGATTGGAGGCTGTCTTCTCGAACAGCGGGTCGGACGGCGCGATGACGATGACCGGCACCGCCTCGTCGATCAGCGCGATCGGCCCGTGCTTCATCTCGCCGGCGGCATAGCCCTCGGCATGGATGTAGGAAATCTCCTTGAGCTTCAGCGCCCCTTCGAGCGCCAGCGGATAGGACGACCCGCGCCCCAGATAGAGCACGTCGCGGGCCTCCACGATGCCGTGGGCCAGCGTCTCGATGGCGTCGTCGTGGCGCAGCACCTCGGCCGCGCGGCCCGGCACCTCGGCCAGGGCAACACAGAGTTCCGCCTCCCGCTTGGCGTCGATCGCCTTGCGCGCCTTGGCCACGGCAATGGCGAAACAGGCCAGCACGGTCAGCTGGGTGGTGAACGCCTTGGTCGAGGCGACGCCGATCTCCGGCCCGGCCAGCGTCGGCAGTACGGCATCGGATTCCCGGGCGATGGTCGATTCCGGCACATTGACCACCGACAGAATAAACTGGCCCTGCGCCCTGGCGTAACGCAGCGCCGCCAGCGTGTCCGCGGTCTCGCCCGACTGGCTGACGAACAGCGCCAGCCCGCCCTCGGGCATCGGCGCCTCGCGGTAGCGGAATTCGGAGGCGACATCGACCTCGACCGGCATACGGGCGATCTGCTCCAGCCAGTATTTCGCCACCATGCCGGCGATCCAGGCGGTGCCGCAGGCGATGATGGTGATCTTCGGCACGGCCGCGAGGTCGACCGGCAGCGGCGGCAGGGTAATCGTCCGGTCCGCCGGGTTGAGCATGGAATGCAGGGTGTCGCCGATCACCGCCGGCTGCTCGTAGATCTCCTTGAGCATGAAATGGCGGTAATTGCCCTTGCCGATCATCGCGCCGGACAGCGCCGTCTCGACGATCGGCCGGTCCACCGGCTTGTTGTCGGCATCGAACACCGTGGCGCCGTCGCGCGTCGCCACCGCCCAGTCGCCCTCCTCCAGGTAGCAGATGCGCCGGGTCAGCGGCGCCAGCGCCATGGCGTCGGAACCGAAATACATCTCGCCCTCGCCATAGCCGATGGCCAGCGGGCTGCCGCGCCGCGCGCCGATCATCAGGTTCTCCTCGCCGGCGAAGACGATCACCATGCCAAAGGCGCCTTCCAGCCGCGGCAGGGCCTTGGCCACCGCGTCCACCGGCTCCAGCCCCTCGTCCATGTAACGGGTCAGCAGATGCGCGACGACTTCGGTGTCGGTCTCGGACTCGAACTTGGCGTCGGCCAACTCCGCCCGCAGCTCCTGGAAATTCTCGATGATGCCGTTATGCACCACCGCCACCCGCGCCGTGGCATGCGGATGGGCGTTGGTCTCGTTCGGCACGCCGTGGGTCGCCCAGCGGGTGTGGCCGATCCCGATCTGGCCGTCGAGCGGCTCGGCGTCGAGCCGCGCCTCCAGGTTGGTCAGCTTGCCTTCGGCCCGGCGGCGGTCGATCCGGCCGTCTGTCAGCGTCGCGATACCGGCCGAATCGTAGCCGCGGTATTCCAGCCGCTTCAGCCCGTCGAGCAGAAGCGGGGCCGCCGGTTGCCGGCCGACAATGCCGATGATGCCGCACATTACTTCTTGGCCTTCTTTTCCTTGATCTTGCCGGCGCGATAGCCGGCCGCCGCACCCTGGCGCGTCTTCTGCAGGCCGCGTGCGACCGCGATGGCGTCGTCCGGCACGTCCTTGGTAATCGTGCTGCCGGCGCCGACGATGGCCCCGTCACCCACGTTCACCGGCGCCACCAGCGCGGTGTTGGAGCCGATGAAGGCGCCCTTGCCGATCTCGGTGCGGTGCTTCAGGAAACCGTCGTAATTGCAGGTAATGGTGCCGGCGCCGATATTGGCGCCCGCGCCGACCGTGGCGTCGCCGACATAGCTCAGATGGTTGGCCTTGGCACCCTCGCCCAGCACCGCGTTCTTGACCTCGACGAAATTGCCGACCCGGGCGCCCTTCCCGATAACAGCGCCGGGACGCAGCCGGGCGAACGGGCCGATGATCGCGCCGGGGCCGATCTCCGCGCCCTCGAGATGACAGAAGGCCCGGATTTCGGCACCGTCCGCGACCGTCACCCCCGGCCCGAAGAAGACCGACGGCCCGACGACGACGTCGCGGCCGAGCCGGGTATCGTGGCTGAACCACACGCTGTCGGGGTCGAGCAGGGTGGCCCCGTCCTCCATCGCCGCCGCGCGCCGTGCCTGCTGCCAGACCGCTTCCGCCGCCGCCAGATCGTTGCGGCTGTTGACGCCGAGCATTTCGGCCGCATCGCCCTCGACAATGGCGCAGGCAAGCCCATCGGCGCGCGCCAGGGCGACGATGTCCGTGAGGTAATACTCGCCCTTGGCGTTGTCGTTGCCGACCCGGTCGAGCAAGCCCCAGAGCCGGGCGGCCGATACCGCCATGACACCGGAATTGCAGAGCGTGACCGCGCGCTGCGCCTCGTCGGCGTCGCGGAACTCGACGATCGCCTCCAGCCCGCCCTTATCGTCGCGCAGCAGCCGCCCGTATTCGGCGGGGTCGTCCGGCCGGAAGCCGAGCACCGCCACCGCGGCCCCGGCCTCGCGCGCCGCGATCATCCGGGACAGCGTTCCGGCTCGGATCAGCGGCGTATCGGCGTAGAGCACCAGCACTGTCGAGTCGTCCGAGTCGCCGCCGAAATCTGCCAGCGCATCGCGCGCCGCCAGCACGGCGTCGGCGGTTCCCTGCTGGCGTTCCTGCACCACCGTCGCATGCGGCGCCACCGCGCGCGCCACATGCTCCATGCCCGGACCCACGACGACGACGCAGCGCGCCGCGCCGAGGGCGCCCGCCGCGGCCAGCGCGTGGCTGACCAGCGGCTGGCCGGCGAGCGGGTGCAGCACTTTCGGTATTTCGGATTTCATCCGTGTCCCCTTGCCGGCGGCAAGCAGGACCACGGCGACGTCATCGACAGTCATGAATCATTCCGGGGCGAATCGCCAGATCAAAACGCATCGCGGCGGAACCTGCCACAAGGCCCCCGGGCGCGCCAAGTCACTTTGTATTTCGAACGGTTGCGGTTTGTGTCGATTTCTTGCAGAAACGCCCCTCATGACCGAATCGCCGCCCGAACTCGTCTTCGATCTGGACGGCACGCTGATCGACAGCGTGCCGGATCTGCACGCCTGCATCAACCGCCTGCTGGACTCGGAAGGCCGCCGCCTGCTGGAGCTTCCCGAACTGACCCAGATGGTCGGCGACGGCGTCCCGGCGCTGGTCCGCCGCGCCTACGAGGCGACCGGCGGTCTGCCAGACGATTTCGAGGACCGCGTCCGGCGCTACCTTGTCCTGTACGGCGCGGCGCTGGCGGACAAGACGGTGCCCTATCCGGGGGTGGTGGAAACCCTGAAATCGCTGCGGGGAGCCGGGCACCGCATGGGGGTCTGCACAAACAAGCCCTACGGCCCGACCATGGAAATCCTGGCAGCGCTCGGCCTTGCGCAATTCTTCTCGGCCGTTGCCGGCGGCGACAGCCTGCCGGTGCGCAAGCCCGATGCCGGCCACCTGCTGGGCCTGCTGGAGATGCTGGACTCCGGCCCCGACAGGGCGGTGATGATCGGCGACAGCCTGAACGACATCCAGGTGGCGATCAATGCCGGCGTCCGCTCGATCGCGGTCAGCTACGGCTACCGCAGGCAGCCGGTCGAGGAGCTGGGCGCGGATATCGTCATCGACAGTTTTTCCGATATTCCGGAGGCGCTTGCAAAGCTGTCGTGACGGCGGACCGGGGGCGCGATGGCCAGAAAGGGGTAGCCTCACATGGCTCCCGGACAATATAGATTGCCGCGGGCGGTGTTCGTTTTATGCCGCAACGATATCAGGCGCGGACTGAGAGGAGCGCAATCCCAAGATGCTGAAGTTGGCCCACGGCCTCTCCTTCGAGGATCTGTACGACCGCGACGGGCTGGTCCGGCTTGACGGGATCTTTCTCGATGCCCTCGGCGCGGCGGACGCGGATTTGCGCGTGCAGCTTGAATCGGGGCGCGCGGGTCCGGAGTCACTGGCGCCGCTGGACGAATCGGAGCTCATCATCGCCGTCGCGCCGCATCTGGAGCGATTTTTGGCGGAGCTGTTCGGCATCGGTGCGGAGCTGGCCGAATCGATTGGTTGGCATGAGGAACTGGCGCCGGTCTACACGGTCAAGCGCAACTTCGTGCAGCGCCGCGCGGTCAAGAAGGTCAAGCCCGAGGAAGCGGAGGCCATCGACGGCGACGTGCTGGCCGGCGATCTGGAGGCGCTGCTCGGCGCGAAGCTGACCGAGCCGTCCTTCGCCAGGGCCGTGGCCGCATGGGAAGGCGACGAAGAGGCGAATGCGGACAAGTTGGACGTGGCCGCGCGTTACGCCGCCTGGGCCACGCTGAGCGCTGCGGGACGGGCGAAGCACGGCGCCGGCGTGCTGTTCAAGGAGCCGCAGAAGCTGGATTTCGACCATCTGGTCCGGCACATGGCGAGCGACGATAGCGGGGGTTTCACCCGACACCGGATGGCGGTGGACAGGCTGCGCCGGCGCGAGGGCTTCGCCCTGACCGACCAGGGCACCGACCTTGCAGGGGCGTTGAGCGAGGCGAACTATTGCATCTGGTGTCACAAGCAGGGGCGCGATTCCTGTGCGCGCGGCCTGCGCGAGAAGGTGGCGAAGGACGCGCCCGGCCCCGCGCCGTTCCGCAAGAACGCTTTCGGGATTACGCTGGCCGGCTGTCCGCTGGAAGAGAAGATTTCCGAATTCCAGAAGCTGAAGGCGGACGGCTATCCGCTCGGCGCCTTCGCGGTAATGACCGTCGACAACCCGATGGTCGCCGCCACCGGACATCGCATCTGCAATGACTGCATGAAATCCTGCGTTTACCAGAAGCAGGATCCGGTGGACATTCCGCAGGCCGAAACCCGTACCCTGAAGGACGCTCTGGCCCTGCCCTGGGGCTTCGAGATCTATTCGCTGCTGACCCGATGGAATCCGCTGAACCTGCGGCGCCCGTACCCGAAGGCGGACAGCGGCCGCCGGGTGCTGGTGGTCGGCATGGGCCCGGCCGGGTTTACGCTGGCGCATCACCTGATGAACGACGGCCACACGGTGGCCGCCATCGACGGGCTGAAGATCGAGCCGCTGCCGGAGGGCATATGCGGCGTCACGGCGACCGGCGGGCGGGCGGCGTTCGAGCCGGTCCGCGACGTGCAGTCGCTCTATGAGGACCTCGACGACCGCGTGATGGCGGGCTTCGGCGGCGTCGCCGAGTACGGCATCACCGTGCGCTGGGACAAGAATTTCCTCAAACTGATCCGGCTGCTGCTCGAGCGCCGGCCGCAGTTCGCCCTGTTCGGCGGCGTGCGCTTCGGCGGCACCGTCACGCATGAAGACGCCTGGGACATGGGCTTCGACCATATCGCCCTGGCGGCCGGGGCCGGCAGGCCCACGATCATCGACATGCCGAACAACCTGGCGCGCGGCGTGCGCACGGCGTCCGATTTCCTGATGGCGCTGCAGCTGACCGGGGCGGCGCGCAAGGATACCGTCGCCAACATGCAATTGCGCCTGCCCGCCGTGGTGATCGGCGGCGGCCTGACCGCGATCGACACGGCGACCGAGGCACTGGCCTACTACCCGCGGCAGGTCGAGAAATTCCTTGGGCGGTACGATGTGCTGGTCTCTGAGAAGGGCGAACAGGCGGTGCGCGCCCCCTGGGACGAGGAAGAGCTGCAGATCGCCGACGAGCTGCTGGCGCATGGCCGCGCGATTCGCGCGGAGCGCGAGGCCGCTTCGGCCGAGGGCCGCGCGCCGGACATCCTCTCGCTGCTGAACGGCTGGGGCGGCGTGACCATCGCGTACCGCAAGCGGCTGGTCGACAGCCCGTCCTACAGGCTGAACCACGAGGAAGTCGAAAAGGCGCTGGAGGAGGGCATCAGCTTTTCCGAGTGCCTGGCGCCGGTCGCGGTCGAAATCGACGGCTACGGCCACGCGAGCGCGCTGAAAACGGTGCGGCAGCTGCGCGCAGAGGATGGCTCGTGGACCGGCGCCGGGGACGTGACGCTGCCGGCGCGCAGCATATTCATGGCCGCCGGAACGCAGCCGAACACCATCCTCGCGCGCGAGAATCCGGACAGTTTCCATCTCGACGGCCGCTACTTCCAGGCCATCGACGCCGAGGGCGCGCCGGTCACGCCGGAGACATCGGCGGCCAAGCCCGAAGCCGTCCGCGTGCTGATGTCGAAGACTCCGGACGGCCGGTTCATGAGCTTCTTCGGCGATCTGCATCCCAGCTATTTCGGAAATGTCGTCAAGGCCATGGGGAGCGCCAAGCAGGGCTACGCCCTGGTCAGCCGGGTGCTGGAGGCCGTCGGGCCGGCCTCCGGCGAGAGTAATGCGGCGTTCATCGCGGCGCTCAACCGCCGACTGCGGCCGACGGTGGAGCGCGTCGAACGGCTGACGCCGACCATCGTAGAGGTCGTGCTGCACGCGCCCCAGGCCGCCGCCAGGTTCCAACCGGGCCAGTTCTACCGCCTGCAGAACTACGAGACCCGCGCGCTGACGGCGGACGGGACGACGCTGGCCATGGAAGGCGTGGCGCTGACGGGCGCCTGGGTCGACAAGGCGGCCGGGCTGATTTCCGTCATCGTTCTGGAGATGGGCGGGTCGAGCAGCCTGTGCCGGTTTCTCAAACCCGGCGAACCGGTGATCCTGATGGGGCCGACCGGCGCGCCGACGGAGATTGCGTCCGGCGAAACGGTGCTGCTGGCCGGCGGCGGACTCGGCAACGCGGTGCTGTTCTCGATCGGCCAGGCGCTGCGCGCGGCCGGCAGCAGGGTGCTGTATTTCGCCGGCTACAAGCAGATGTCCGACCGCTACAAGATCGAGGAGATCGAGCGCGCCGCCGATACCATCGTCTGGTGCTGCGACGAGGCGCCGGGCTTCCAGCCGGCCCGGCCGCAGGACCGGGCGGTCGTCGGCAACATCGTCGAGACGATGCGCGCCTACGGGTCCGGGGAGCTGGGTGAGCAGACGATTCCGATGGCCGATGTCGACCGCATCATCGCGATCGGATCGGACCGTATGATGGCGGCGGTGACGGCGGCGCGGCACACCGTGCTGCGGCCCTTCCTGAAGGAGCACCATTTCGCCATCGGCTCGATCAACTCGCCGATGCAATGCATGATGAAGGAGATCTGCGCCCAGTGCCTGCAACCGCATATCGACCCGAAGACCGGCGCGCGCAGCTATGTCTTCTCATGCTTCAACCAGGACCAGCCGCTGGACTCCGTCGACTGGGACGGGCTGAACAGCCGCCTGCGGCAGAATTCGGTGCAGGAAAAGCTGAAGGCGCAATGGATCGCGCGGTGCGTCCAGCGGCTGGAAGAAGCCGCGCTGCTCTCGGCGGGTTAGAGCCTGCCGGACGGAAGATCGGGTGCGGCGCGAACGCAAGACTCGCCTTTCCGGCCGGGCGGATCGGTGCGCGCCGGCATTATCTCCGGATCAGATAACCGATCAGCCCGGCGGCGCTGGCCGAGAGAACGGACATGGCCCACTTCTTCTCTTCAGCAGATGCGGCAGGGTCGACGACCGTACCGTAGCAAAGATAGACAACCGCCACCACGAAACCGATCGCCACGAAAAACAGGCTGAGATCCTTTGTCAGCCGAACCGCCTGTTCACCCTTGGTTTCCTCCCGGTCAACCGCCACCGACAATGTATGGTTCGGCGGCGGGTTGTTGAGGTCGATCGTGCTCACAATCCGACGATCTCGGTCGTCGCCTTGCTGTTTTCGTCGACGAGCGTCAGTTTCTTGCCCTCCCGCTTGCCCTCGCGCGCGACCTCGAACAGGTAAAGCGCCTTTCGCAGAATTTCACTCTTGGTTTGATGGTCCTGTTCCGAGATCGCATCCAGTTTCTCGTACAAATCCTCAGACATCGTCACGTTCAGTCTAACCATTTCACTCTCCGGACATGCGTCATTTATACGCAAATATAACACACCCACAGCACACTTTCAATAAATCGCCGTCAGCATCCAGGATTGCCGGGAGGCGCCGCGGTCAGGATGAGCGGCGCACCGTCGCCATCATAAGGCCGGCACCGACCAGCACACCGCCGCCGGCCAGCGTCGCATAGGCGACCCGGATTTCCCGGATCACTGCGCTATCCCTCTTGTCGGTGGCGGTTTACCACCATTCGGGCACAGTTCGGTCCGGCGGGCAAGCGCGGGATATTGCGGAATTCTTGGATGTCCGTCGTGTCGTTCGGAACGGACGGAACCGGTCCGGAATCCCTCGGTCAGCGCGCCTCGGCGCGCTGACCTTCAGTAGGGATATCCGCTGTTTCCGCGCGTGCGAGGTAGATGCGCAGGCCCCCGAAATCCGTGTTGGCCGAGGCCAGCACCGGAACGGACGGCATGCCCGCCGCCGGGCTTGCGAACCACATGGTCAGCGTCAGCGTATCGTCGGCCGGGCTGCCGCGTTCGCGCGGGCTGCCCTTGGGCTCATCGTCGTCGAACCCGTCGATCGCCTTCAGGACAAGGTCGCAGCGCGCCGCCTCGCCCCTGTACATCATGTATTTGTTGCCGTTGAGACGCTTGGCGTCGCCCATACTGGCCGTCACGTCATAGCGCAATTTGCCGTCAAACACCGGGAAATTGCCGTTACAGGACGCGCCGGCTGCCATCTGATCGATGATCGCCGTGACCGCGCTCATCGGGTCCATCGTGCCGCGACGTTCCGAGGCGGGTGCGAACGTGGCTTCGTCGCCGACCCGCATGCGCGCGACCATCGGTACGCCGTCGTCGCGGTATTCGATCTGGATCGCCTTCGGTCTGCGGCCTCGCTGGGCGATATCGCGCTCATGCCAGCGCGGCCTCAGGGCGCCGTCCGGCTCGACGTCGCCTTCGGTCACCGCATTGCTCTTCCATTGGATGAACCAGCCGACGAGCCCGCGGCCATTCGCACGGGTCTCCATCCGGTACGCAGATTCATTGCGCGCCAGTTCCACTTCCGCCGTCAGCATGTGAAGGCCACCGAGATAACCCTCGTAGCCCAGCGCCACGCCTTCCGCCGAAGCGGCGGGTCTTGGTCCCGATATCGCCATCACGATGACCAGGGTCGCCATGGCAAGCGCCATGACCATGGTGTGCAACAGTGTTTTCCGGGACGGGCCCGCTGTCAGCGCGAACCCACCCTTGCGCCGCCGCCGGATTTTCATGACTGCGTTCCCCTTTCGGGACTCAAATCGCTTTGTTCGACCGAAATCGGTACTTACAACAAAACTAAGGGCTTTGCGGGTCGAGAAGCCAGTAACTTTATGTTTCAGAACGTTGCGAAGCTTCGCGGGCGCGCGCCTTGACATGCCGCCGGGCCAGTCGTACATGTGCCCGGAATCCGGTTATCCGGGCGCGTAGCTCAGCGGGAGAGCACCGTCTTCACACGGCGGGGGTCGCTGGTTCAATCCCAGCCGCGCCCACCACCCTACGGCTTCGGGTGGCAGGCGATCCTTCGTGGCCTGAAACTTCAAAGGAGCGTGGGAAATCCGGCCACGCCAACAGGCCCCGACCCCGAATCGTCAGGTATTCTGCGCAATCCGGCCGAAATATGCCCCCCTGGAGCCGAGTGCACCCAGTCTTCCGCGGTTTCGTTTGGTAAACCGCTAATGTGACATAAAAACTACGGGTTTTATTCCGTGACAAGCTCGCTATTATGGGTGCCAGGGACAGATGGCGGTGCCGTCTTGCGGTCCTTCCCGGTCGTGTGCCGGATCAAGCAACCAAGCAAAACTTGCAGGGAACAACACAGATGAAATTTCACAAAGCAATCGCCGCCGCTGCGGCGCTGACTCTTGTCGGCTTCGCGGCCGAGGCGCAGACGCTCGATGCGGTCAAATCCCGCGGCCATGTCCTTTGCGGCGTGAGCCAGGGGCTGCCCGGCTTCTCGAACCCGGATGACAAGGGTGGCTGGACGGGCATCGACGTCGACGTCTGCCGTGCCGTCGGCGCCGCCATCTTCGGTGACGACAGCAAGGTCAAATTCGTGCCGCTCTCCGCCAAGGAGCGTTTCACCGCGCTGCAGTCCGGCGAAATCGACGTTCTGTCGCGCAACACCACCTGGACCTTCAGGCGTGAAGAGCGCCAAGGAACTGGCCGGCGCCGCCGTGTGCACGAATACCGGCACCACAACCGAGCTGAACGTGGCCGACTATTTCCGTGGCAACAAGATGGACTACAAGGTGGTCGCCTTCGAGAAGGCGGACGAGGTTGTCGCGGCCTACGACGCCGGCCGTTGCGATGTATACACCACCGACCGCTCGGGCCTCGCCGCCCAGCGCACCAAGCTGAAGGAGCCGGATGCACATGTCGTGCTGCCGGAGATCATCTCGAAAGAGCCGCTCGGCCCGGCCGTGCGCCACGGCGACAGCCAGTGGGGCGACATCGTGCGCTGGTCGCTCAACACGATGATCATCGGCGAGGAGCTTGGCATTACCTCGGCCAATGTCGACAAGATGAAGGGCTCGCCCAACCCCGAGGTCAAGCGCATGCTTGGCCAGGAAGCCAATTTCGGCGAGCAGCTCGGCCTCGGTCAGGACTTCGCCTACAACATCCTGAAAAAAGTCGGCAACTACGCCGAGAGCTACAACAGGAATGTCGGCCCCGACACCCCGCTGAAGCTCGATCGCGGGCTGAACGCGCTGTGGAATAACGGCGGCATCCTCTACGCCCCGCCGTTCCGGTGAACCGAACGTGACGAATGGCGCCCCCGGCCGCAGGCCGGGGGCGCTTTTCATTGCGGTCGGCGGGCGCGGCGGCACGGAAATGTTTGACTTGGGTCCGCCTTTCGTATTCGCTTGGTCAAAACGACAAGACCGAACAGGGAAATAAGCATGGCGTCACAGGGAGAAACCGCCTCACGCGGCGGGTCTGCGTTCTGGAACGATCCGAAGTTCCGCAGCATCTTCTTTCAGCTGCTCGTTGTGGCGACGGTCGTCGGGTTCGGCTGGTACCTGTTACATAACACGAGCGCCAACCTGGAACGCCAGGGCATCGCCTCCGGCTTCGATTTCCTCGATTCCACGGCCGGATTCGGCATCATCATGACGTTGATCGAATACAGCGAGGAATCGACTTATGGCCGCGCCTTCTGGGTCGGCCTCGTGAACACGCTCGTGATGTCGGCGATCGGTATCGTGCTGGCGACCATCATCGGCGTGATCGTCGGCATCGCACGGTTGTCCTCGAACTGGCTGATCAGCCGCATAGCGACCGTCTATATCGAAACGCTGCGCAACATTCCCCTGCTGCTGCAGATCTTCTTCTGGTACTTCGCCGTGCTGCGCTCGGTCCCCGGCCCGCGGCAGAGCTATGCGCTGGGCGAGTCGATATTCGTCAACAACCGCGGTCTCTACACCCCCAAGCCGCTGTTCGGCGACGGGTTCGAGTTCATTGCGATCGGCTTCCTGGCGGCGATCGCGGGAATTGTCGCGGTCCGCCGCTGGGCGCGCAAACGCCAGGCCAGGACGGGCGAACAGTTCCCGGTCTTGCTCACGTCACTGGGCATATTGTTCGGCCTGCCGCTGCTCGGGCTGATCGTCGCGGTGCTGGCCTATGGCGGCGTGCCGCTGTCGTTCGAATATCCCGCCCTCACGGGCTTCAATTTCACCGGCGGTCTGGTGATGATCCCGGAATTCGTGGCGCTGCTGCTGGCGCTTTCGGCCTATACAGCCGCCTTCATCGCCGAAATCGTGCGCGCCGGCATCCTGGCGGTCAGCCACGGACAGACCGAGGCCGCGCGCTCGCTGGGCCTGCGGCCGGGACCGACGCTGCGGCTGGTGATCATTCCCCAGGCGCTCCGCGTGATCATCCCGCCGCTGACCAGCCAGTACCTGAACCTGACAAAAAATTCGTCCCTCGCGGCCGCGATCGCCTATCCGGAACTCGTGTCGGTCTTTGCCGGAACGGTCCTGAACCAGACCGGCCAGGCCGTCGAGGTGATCGGCATCACGATGGCGATCTATCTGGGGCTGAGCCTTTCGATCTCCGCCTTCATGAACTGGTACAACAGGAAAATCGCGCTGGTGGAGAGATGATGCCATGACCGACTCCACGCAAAACGGCGCAACAGAGAAACATGAGCGTCACCCGGACCTGCCGCCGCCGCCAACCGAGGTCGGCATCTACGGGTGGGTGTATCACAATCTTTTTTCGACCTGGTACAACATCGCCCTGACCCTTATCGGCGGCTTCATCAGCGTCGTTGCCATCTGGTCGATACTGGATTACGTCGTGTTCGGGGCCGTGTGGAGCGGCGAAGGCCGTGAGGCGTGCCAGACCGAAAGCGGCGCGCTGATTCATGCCTGCTGGGTGTTCGTCGGCGCCCGGTTCAGCCAGTTCATGTACGGCTTCTATCCCGTGCTCGAACGCTGGCGGGTCGATTTCTCGTTCCTGTTGCTGGTTCTCGCCATCGTGCCGCTGTTCCTGCGCGAGGAATGGATCAAGCGCGGCATCGGCCTTGGCGTCGCCGCCGGCGCAACCCTTCTCTCGCTCTTCGCATACGGCATAGGGCCGGCCGTCGTCATCGCCTTCATGATGTTCGCGCCCTATGGCCTGACCTTCGCGAAAGTCGGGACATTGCTGCCCAGTCGGGACGACAATGCGTTGATCGGCTTCGGCATCCGCCTGGCCGTGGTGGTCGGGGCCGGGATCGTCGGCCACTACGCCGGCCTGGTGGTGTTCACGGCAGCGGAGGCCGGCTCGTTCGGTTGGATGGCGGCGTTCCTGGCCTTCGGGCTGGTCACGCTCAACCGGGCCACCGTAAAGGCCTGGATCACTTTCCTGCTGATCTTCATCTATCCGTTTATCGCCTTTTACCTGTGGGTCGGCGACGGGTTCGGGCTGACATACGTAGAAACCGCCAAATGGGGCGGCCTGTTCCTGACCCTGGTGGTTGCCGGCACGGGTATCGCGGCCTCGCTGCCGATCGGCATCCTGTTCGCGCTGGGGCGCCGCTCGGACATGCCGGCGATTCGTTCGGTCTCGATCGCCTTCATCGAGTTGTGGCGCGGCGTGCCGCTGATCACCGTACTGTTCATGTCGTCGGTGATGCTGCCGCTGTTCCTGCCCGAAGGAGTCAATTTCGACAAACTGCTTCGTGCGCTGATCGGCGTGGCGCTGTTTTCGGCGGCCTACATGGCCGAGGTCGTGCGCGGCGGGCTGCAGGCGATTCCCAAGGGCCAGTACGAGGCCGCGGGCGCCATGGGGCTGGGCTACTGGAAGATGATGCGCCTGGTCATCCTGCCGCAGGCATTGAAACTGGTCATTCCGGGCATCGTCAACACCTTCATCGGCCTGTTCAAGGACACGACCCTGGTGCTGATCATCGGCCTGTTCGACCTGCTGGGCATCGTGCAGGCCGCATCGACCGACCCAAAATGGCTGGGCATGTATGTGGAAGGGTACTTTTTCACGGCGTTCGTGTTCTGGATATTCTGTTTCAGCATGTCGCGCTACAGCATGTATATCGAGCGAAAACTGCATACCGGCCATGCCCGGTGATCGAGCCCGAGGGAGCAACGAAGAATGGCTGAAACGTCAGTCGAAAAAGTGAATATGACGGTGTCGGACCAACCGATGATCGAAATCACCGACATGCACAAATGGTACGGCGACTTCCACGTGCTGAAGGACATCAACCTGACCGTCATGAAGGGCGAGCGCATCGTCGTCTGCGGGCCGTCCGGCTCGGGCAAGTCGACCATGATCCGCTGCATCAACCGGCTCGAGGAACATCAGCGGGGCCGCATCGTCGTCGACGGCATCGAGCTGACCAGCGACCTGAAGCACATCGACCAGGTCCGGCGCGAGGTCGGCATGGTATTCCAGCATTTCAACCTGTTCCCGCACCTGACGGTTTTGGAGAACCTGACGCTGGCGCCGATCTGGGTGCGCAAGATGCCCAAGCAGGAGGCTGACAAGGCCGCCATGAAATATCTCGAGCGCGTCAAGATCCCCGAGCAGGCGCTGAAATATCCCGGCCAGCTTTCCGGCGGCCAGCAGCAGCGCGTCGCCATCGCCCGCTCGCTGTGCATGAGCCCGCGGATCATGCTGTTCGATGAGCCGACCTCGGCGCTCGACCCCGAGATGATCAAGGAGGTGCTGGACGTGATGGTCGACCTCGCCAAGTCCGGCATGACCATGATCGTCGTCACCCACGAGATGGGCTTCGCGCGGACCGTCGCCAACCGCGTGATCTTCATGGATGAGGGCGAGATCATCGAGCAGAACGAACCCAACGAGTTCTTCAACAACCCGAAGTCCGACAGAACCAAGCTGTTCCTCAGCCAGATCCTGCACTGAGCCCGCGGAGAAGCGGGCTGGAGCGAACCAAACGGATCCTGCGCTAGTGTGATGGTTCCGAAGTTCGCCACATCAAATGTGTCGAACATCGGAAGCTGAATCACACTAGATTCAAAAAGATAGTGTCCCTTTGAATCCGAAATTCGAACAAGCGAATTTCGGATTCGGGACACTAG
>CAMYKU010000058.1 GCA_947259105.1 uncultured Alphaproteobacteria bacterium | reverse complement strand
ATTTTCTATTGCGGCGGCCTCAAATGCCCGCTCAGCCACAAATCGGCGTACAAGGCCGAGGCCCTGGGTTACACCAATGTCATGGTGTTCGCCGAGGGCTTCCCGGCGTGGAAATCGCAGGGCAATTTCGCCTCGGTCTCGGCGGCCTTCGTCAAGAAGCTGGTCGACGCGCCCGATGGCTCGGTGATCGTCGATGCCCGGCCGGCCCGCAAGAAGTACGGCAAGGGACATATTCCCGGCGCCATCAACATCCCCAACACCTTCTTCGACAAGCAGGTCGACAAACTGCCGGCGGACAAGACCACGCAGTTGATCTTCTATTGCGGCGGCAACAAATGCCCGCTCAGCGTGAAGTCGGCGACCAAGGCCAGGGCCCTGGGCTATACCAACGTGATGCTGTTCCAGGCAGGCTATCCCGCCTGGGTCGAAGCCTACGGTTCCGGTGAAACGGCTGCGGCGGCGGCGCCCAAGGCCGCCATGGCGGCGATGCCGGCCCTCGAGGCCGGTCCGGACGGCGATACCATCACCATAGCCTCGTTCAACCAGATCATGGCCAAGGCGCCCGGCAGCATCGCTCTTATCGATGTCCGGGACCCGGGGGAATTCGAGGCCGGCCACATGCCCGGCGTGACGAACATCCCGGTCGAGGAACTCGAGGACCAGGTTGCCGGCCTGCCCTCGGACAAGCCCCTGGTCTTCGTCTGCGCCACCGGTGCGCGGAGCAGCGAGGCTTACGACATCGTCAAGATGACCCGCCCGGACATGAACGTCCTGTATCTGGACGCCGAGGTCGATTTCAACAAGGACGGCAGCTTCGTCGTCACGCCGGTCGCCCAGTAGGCGGCCGGTCCGCGACGGAAGGGCCGCTTTCGGACGATAAGCCGGCTTCCGAGCCCGTGTCGTGCTCTCAGCACCGCAAGCTGAGGCACGGCCGGGCCGGTGCTGGAACGTTTCAAATATGATTGGAATCGCGTTTGCGCCAGCGGTGCGACCTCATACTTCGAGACGGCGCTTCGCGCCTCCTCAGCATGAGGCTTCGATACTTGTGTCCTCATGCTGAGGAGGTTGCGCAGCAACCGTCTCGAAGTATGAGGTTGCTCGATACCGGTGCCGAACGAACTTGAAAAGCGCTACGCCGCAACCACCGGCAGGACCCCGCCGATCTCGATCCCGTGCTGCGTGACGTCGCACTGGCGGCACAGCGCCTCGACGCCGCGGTTTCTTGCTTCGGCCAGGGCCGCGGCGTATCCGGGGTCGATGTCCGCCGCCACGCGGAACCGGTCGCAGTCGCCGCGCTGGACCAGATAGAGCATCACGGCGCGGCCGCCGTTTTCCGCGACGTCGGCCAGCTCCATCAGATGTTTGGCGCCGCGCCTGGTGACGGCGTCGGGAAATTCGGCGGCGGTCGGATGGGCGCCCTTCGGACGGCGCAGGGTCACCGACTTGATCTCGACGTAGCAGGGCGGGCGGGCCGGATCCTCCAGCAGGATGTCGATGCGGCTGTTGACGCCGTATTTCACCTCGCGGCGCAAGCTGCCGTAGCCGGACAGTTCGGGAATGGCGCCGGCGGCGACAGCCTCCTCGCCGACCCGGTTCGGGTGCGCCGTGTTGATGCAGACCAGATCGCCCCCGGCCGCGCGCACCAGTTCCCAGCGCCAGTCCAGTTTCGCTTTCGGATTGGTATTGCGCGACAGCCAGACCTCCGAGCCCGGCTCGGCCAGCCCCATCATCGAGCCGGGATTGGCGCAGTGGGCGGTAATTTCCCCAACGCCGTCCAGTTCGATATCGGCCAGGAAGCGCTTGTAGCGGCGCAGCAGGGTACCGCGGACGAGGGGAGCGGGAAATTCCATTGCCGCCAAACTAGAAACGCGTGGCCGTCACATCAAGCGTTCACTGCGGCTTCGCGTCCAGCATCACCTTGAGCACGTCGATCGGCGGCATGTCGTCATGGGCCTTGGCGACCGCCTTCATCTTGTCGCCGGACGCCGCGTCGATCCCGGCGGCCTGCAGGCGGGCCAGCATGGTGTCCAGCGGGACGCCCGTGGTTTCCGCGATCTCCGCGACCGTCTTCTGGCCCAGGCCCGTGCCGGCGTACCGCAATTCCACCTCTTCCGCGGTGATGCCGGCGGTCGCCGGCTCCGGCGTTGCCGGCTGAACGCGCTCGGTAATGGCGGCCCACAGCAGCGCCGGGGTCACGCCGTTCGCCACGGCGATATCCTGGACCCTCTGACCGGGGTCATCCGCCCGGTAGCCGGCATCCCGGAGCGCCTCCAGCATGGCCCGCGGCTCCCGGCCGGTGCGCATGCCGAGGACCTTGAGGCTGACCTCTTCGGCGTGTCCGAACGGCGGCTCCGCCCAGCCGGCCGCCGCCCAGGAGTCCTTCAGCGTCTCGTTGAGGTTGATGATCCACGAGAAGGGCGGCCAGGCGAACAGCGTGCCGACCAGGATGACGCCGATCGCGGCCGACCCGATCACGCTTTCCGCGCGCAGATTCAGGCGGCCTCCGAGTTTGTCGAGGAGGTAGTGCTTGAACGGCTTCCAGTTGAAGAACAGATGGATCAGTCCGGCCAGCACGAAGAGCAGACTGAAGACGATATGGACGGCGGCCCATTCTGTCTTCTCGAGGCCCAGCAGGGCCCAGTTGGTCCAGTAGGCGACGCGTCCCGGCGGCGTGACGAAGAGGACCAGGCCGGTGACGGTCATCACGGCGAATCCGCCGAACACGATGAAGGCGACGAGGCCGCGCGGCCGGAACTTGGGCTTGCGCGTCATGGAGGTACTCCTTGGGTGTCGGAACGGGCTATATTTACATTATCTAATATGTGATATCGAGGTGCAAGTGCGGCATTTCGCCCTTGCCGAAGGTGATCGTCGCACCTCTGGCGCGATCTGCGGCGCCCGGTTATGATCCGCCTGCATGTCACTTCGGGACAGATCGATGGCCAAATCGAAAACCGTTACCGCGGCGCTGCTGATCATCGGCAACGAGATCCTGTCGGGGCGCACCAAGGATGCGAATCTTCCGTTCATCGCCGAGGGCCTGGGCGGAATGGGGATCCGCCTGTCGGAAGTGCGCGTCGTGCCCGATGTCGCGGACGAGATCATTGCCGCCGTCAACCTGCTGCGCGAAAAATACGATTACCTGTTCACCACCGGCGGGATCGGTCCGACCCATGACGACATCACGGCGGAATGCGTGGCCCGGGCGTTCGACAGGAAGCTGATCCAGAACGCCGAGGCCCGTTCGCGGCTGGAGGAGCGCTGGGCCGAGGCCGGCATCGAGATGAACGAGGCGCGGCTGCGCATGGCGAATACGCCCGAAGGCGCGAAGCTGATCGACAACCCCGTGTCGGTGGCGCCTGGCTTCCAGGTGGAGAACGTGTTCGTCATGGCCGGGGTGCCGAAGATCATGCAGGCGATGTTCGGCAGCCTGCGCGAGCGGCTGGTCGGCGGCGCGCCCCTGTTGTCGCGCAGTGTCGTGTGCAACCTGCCGGAGGGGCGACTCGCATCGGGGCTGGGCGCGCTTCAGGCGCAGTACCCGAACGTCGATATCGGCAGCTATCCGTCGTACGCGCAGAGCGGGTTCAGGGTCGCCGTGGTGCTGCGTCACACGGACTCCGATGTCCTCGATGCGGTCGCGGGGGACGTGCTCACGCTGATTGGCGATCTCGGCGGGGAGGCCGAAACGCAGTCGGTCTGACTCGCCGGACCGGCGGACGCCTGCGGTCGCCACCCGACTCGTTGGGGGCGGGCCGGCGGCCACACGTAACGGTGATCACGATTTATTCAAGAAATGTTCTACAAATTGTCTAAAATGCGGTATACTGTGCAATTGCAATAAGGACAGGCAAGGCTGTGAGATCGAAAAAAATCCGTTTCGGACCCGGTGATACGATTGGCGGTACGGCGCCGCTGATCATGATGCGGGACATCGACGGCTACCAGCCGCGCAAACGGCGTGGGCGGCGGGGACGCGGTATTGGCCTGCTGTTCGTGCTGGCCGTGCTGAGCCTGACGGCCCTGCTTATTGTGGATGGTGTCCAGCGCGGCACCTTTACGGCGCTGCTGCCCTGATCCTGCGCGCTGCTGCTTCTGCACACTCCCGGGATTTCAATCTGTTCCCGCCCCGCAAAGGGCGGTATGGTTCGCGTCTGACGCCCGCTTGGCGAAATTGGTAGACGCAACGGACTTAAAATCCGTTTCGCTTCGGCGAGTGCCGGTTCGAGTCCGGCAGCGGGCACCATAATCTTTTCAATAAGATATGTAGTTTGTCTACCGGTCGGAGCGGGCTGTGCGACGGTACGGGGCATTCGGTCGGGCGCCAATTCGGGCGCCGATTTTGGACGACAGAAGCGGTGCTGCGGCCGGGGCCGGGTGGCTGCGGGCGTATGACCGGTTCCACAGCCTGGCATTGCTGTGGCCCGCGCAGGTTAACGTGACAATGCCGGGATTATTTTTGAGATGCACCCTGAAAACCGAAACCTTCGACCATCACCCTGCATTCATCATAGGAAATGGTGACACACCGGCGGTGCAGTTCACCGAGCGACATCTCCGGAGCGTGCTGCGGCAAGCTCACAGGCGCTTCCAGGCGATCCTGAAAAATCTGCTCGACCACATCGGTCATCCGCTGACAACTGGTGTGGTAGAGCAATGCCTTACCCTTGGCCGACATATCGGGAATGATCACGACATAGCCGCATTTCCACTGCAGGCGATCGACGGCAGCAAGCTCATCCCCGTCGTCCAGGAAAAGAATGTCTTCTCGAACCACCATGCATTCTCCATCATCCAGCCGGCAGGCCGCGGAGAAGTCGGCGGGATTCTTCACAAACTGGCTCATTCGATCCTCCAAAAAAATATGTGATTTCGGGAGTGCATGGCCTGCGCAGATTAACGTAGCAATGCCATCCCGGTAACGTCACGCCGGCCGATATCGCAGGGTACGGCCCACAACACAGAATTGCGACGCGAGCGTATCCAGCTAGGCATCGACGCGCTCCACCCTTGCCGCGGTTCGCTTGAAGGCCGGGGTTAGCGAGACCTTGTCGAGTGGGCCGCCGGTCAGCCGGTTCGCGGGCGCTTCAGCGAAGTGGAAGGGGTAGAAGATTGCGCCCTCCGGTGTCTTGTCGGTCACGAAGACCCTGACCTCGATCGAACCGTGCTTGGTGACGATGCGTCCCATGCAGCCATCCTCCAGATCGTAGCGGCGCGCGTCTTCGGGATGCATCTCGACCTCGCCCTCGGGCCGCATATGATCCAGTCCGCGCGACCGGCGCGACATGGTGCCCGTGTGGTAATGCTCGAGCAGCCTGCCCGTGGCGAGGTTCAACGGATAGCGATCGTCGGCCACATCTTCGCCCGCGTCGTCCTGCTTGACGACATGGAACACACCCTTGCCGGAAGGCGTGGGGAAACTCTCCCCGTAAAGGAAGCGGGTGCCGGGGTGGCCGGGTTCGGGGCAGGGCCACTGCAGGCCGCTGCCGCCGAGCCGCTCGTGGCGGATGCCGGCGTAGGACGGCACCAGGGAGGCAATCTCCTCCATGATTTCCGCAGGGCCCGGATAGCTCATCGGGTAGCCCATGGCGGTCGACACGCCGCAGATGATTTCCCAGTCGGCACGCGCCTCGCCGGGCGGTTCGACGGCCTTGCGGATCAGCTGCACGCGGCGCTCGGTGTTGGTGAAGGTGCCATCCTTTTCGGCGAAGCTGGCCGCGGGGAATACGACGTCGGCCAGCGCCGCCGTCTCGGACAGGAACAGGTCCTGCACGACGAGGAATTCCAGCTTCTTCAGGCCGCGCTCGACCTCATTCAGGTCGGGGCTCGAGCCCATCGGGTTCTCGCCCATGATGTACATGGCCTTGATTTTGCCCTCAACCGCGGCCTCCTCCATCTCGACCAGCGTCAGAAAGTCGTTCTCGGGCATCGGCACGCCCCAGGCCTTCTCGAACTTGGCGCGATGCTCGGGGTTCTTGATGTCCTGGTAGCCGGGGAGCTTGTTGTCCTGGCCCTGCATGTCGGAACAACCCTGCACGTTGGACTGGCCGCGCAGCGGGATAAAACCGGTGCCGGGACGCCCGACATGCCCTGTGAGCAGCGCGAGATTGGCCATGGCCAGGGAGCCGTCGACGCCGGTCAGGTGCTGGGTGACGCCCATGCCCCACAGCACCATGCCGCGCGACGCATTGGCGTACATCAGGGCGGCCTCGCGCAGCCGGTCCTGCGGCACGCCGGAAACCTCCTCGACATAGTCGGGTGTATATTTTTCGAGATTCTCGATATAGGCCCGCCAGTTCTCCGTTCGCGCCTCGATGAACGCGTCGTCGGCCAGGCCCTCTTTCCAGATGATATGCGCCAGGCCGTTCAGCACGGCGACATTGGTGCCGTTCTTCGGTCTCAGCCACACATCGGCATGGTCGACCATCTCGATGCGGCGCGTGTCGATGACGACAATTTTCGCCCCGCTCTCGTACCTGGCCTTGAACATCTGGCTTGAAATAACCGGATGCGTCACGGAGGTGTTGGTTCCGCAGACGATGAAAGCCGTTGCCAGGCGCACGTCGGGACTCGACGCGGACGGGGCGCCGGAGCCGACCGCTTTTTCCAGGGCGACGGCGGAAGCCATATGGCAAAGCCGCGCGCAGTGGTCGATATTGTTGGTGCCCAGCGCGCAGCGGATCATCTTCTGGAAAACGAAATTGTCCTCGTTCGAGGCGCGCGCCGAGGTGAGGCCGGCAAGGACGTGGGCGCCATGTTCGGCCTTGATCTCATTGAGGCGTTTTGCCGTAAAGGCGATCGCCTCGTCCCAGCTTGCCGGCTTGAGGGGGCTGTCCTTGCCGCCCCGGCGCATCAGCGGCTGCGTCAGGCGTTCGGGATGATGAATGAAGTCCATGCCGAAACGGCCCTTGACGCACAGATTGCCGATGTTGGCGTCCGAGACGTCCGAGGGATTGACGGCGACCACCCGCCCCATTTCCGTTTCCAGTTCGATGGCGCAGCCGACACCGCAATAGCAACAGGTGGTGGTGGTCTTTGGGCGCAGGTTCTTCGGCCAAAGGCCGGTGTCGGACAGGTCTTTCAATGCGCCCGTCGGGCACACGCCGACACACTGGCCGCAGTTGTTGCATTGCGTGTCGCGGAAGTCGCTGGTGCCGCTGACGAGTACCGGGTAGCCCGACTCGTCGACCGTATAGACCGCGCGATGCTGAACTTCGTCGCAGATGCGCACGCACTGCAGGCATTTGATGCATTTCTCGAACTCGAGCTGAAAGAATGGCCAGGAGACAAGCGGCGGCGCGATGCCCGGATCGACCGGGCCCGACTCTCCGACTTTGCGAACTACATTCATTTCCACGCCTCCCTGCCCAGGTATTCCTTGGTTCCAGCACCGTATTCGATGGACAGTTTCTGCAACGTGCAAACGCCGGCCGCCTGGCACCGGCACATCAGGCACCGGCCGGCCTCCTCCAACGCCTCTTCCTCCGAGAAGCCGGTCTCGACCTCCCTGAAGGCTTCGTCATTGTCGACGTCGCCGCCATGGCCCGTATTTGCGAACGCCGCGAGGCGACCGTCCCCGTCGAGGACCGGCATCTCGTGCAGCGGCGCCGCCGATGCGGCTTTCGCGCCGATGTCGAAAAATTCGGGCCTGTGCTGGAAGATCGCGGCGGCAATTCCGGCGGCGTCAGCGCCGTTCAGCCAGGCGTTGATCGCGACGGCACCCATGCGGCCGGCCCCCACGCCTTCGACGACGGTGGCGGCGCCGGTGACGCAATCGCCGCCGGAGAAAACGCCCGGCAGGTTGGTCATCATCGTAGATTCGTCCACCTCGATGGTGCCCCATCTCTTGTCGAGGCCGAGCCCGCCCTCATTGAGCGAGGCCACGTCGACGTCCTGTCCGATCGCCATGAGAATCGTGTCCGCGGGCGTGAAGTACTCCGAACCCGGTATGGGAACCGGGCGGCGACGGCCGCTGTCGTCGGGCTCGCCGAGCTCCATGCGCTGCGACGTTATCCCGACCGCGCGCCCGTTCTCGACCTTGACCGAAACGGGCGCCGTGAGCAGCTCGAGTTTGATGCCCTCGACATCGCACTCGTGTATTTCATGGGCGGCCGCCGTCATCTCGTTGCGGGTGCGCCGGTACATCATGGTCACGTCGGATGCGCCGACACGACGGGCCGTGCGCACGGCGTCCGCCGCCGTGAAGCCGCCGCCGACAACGATGACGCGGTCGCCGATATCGACGGTTTCGTTCCAGTTGACGTCGGCGAGGAACTCGATCGCCGGCATGATGCCCTCGGCATCGTCGCCGGGAATGCGCGCCGGTTTGGCGGCCATGGCGCCGATCGACAGGTAAACGGCGTCGAATCCCTGCTGCTTTAGCGTATCGATCTGGAAGTCGCGGCCCATCCTCTGGTTCGTCTTCAACTCGACGCCGAGCGACAGGATGTCGTCGATCTCCTGGTCGAGCACATGATTGGGCAGGCGGTAGGGCGGAATGCCGAAGCGCAACATGCCGCCCGCCTCTTTTGCCGATTCCAGCAGCGTCACCTTGTGCCCTTCGAGCGCCAGGTAGTAGGCCGCGGACAGGCCGGAAGGACCGGCGCCGACCACGGCGACGCGTTTGCCGGTGGCCGGCTTCGGCTCTGGCTGCGTCGGCAATCCCGATTCGGCGGCCTTGTCCGCCGCGAAACGTTTCAAGGCGCAGATCGCCACCGGCTTGCCGTCGATCTGAACGCGCCGGCAGGGTTCTTCGCAGGGCCGCGGGCAGACGCGCCCGAGCACACCCGGCAGCGGCAGCATCTCCTTTATCAGGGCCGTCGACCCGGCATAGTCCTTCTGGAGGATGAGGTCGATATAGCCGGCAATGTCGATCCCGGCGGGGCAGGCGGCGGTGCAGGGCGGCTGGCAGTAGGCGTTGTGGTCGGCAAGATAGGTATTGAGCCTGTCCTTGCGCAGCGCCTTCAACTCCGGAGTCTCGGTCGTCACCGTCATGCCTTCTTCGGCCAGAGTCATGCAGGCCTTCACATGGTCCGCCTTGCCGTCCAGGGCGACATTGCACAATTCGCAATTGCCGGTGGGTTTCATGCGGGGATCGGCGCACATGGCGGGAATATCGATGCCGGCACGGCGGGCCGCCGTCAGGATGGTTTCGCCCGCCATAGCCTCGACCGGCTTGCCGTCGATTTCCAGCTGGCACGGCCCAAGGCTCATCCCCGGATCGCCCGCATCGTCCTGGCCGTTCCCGGCTTTGCGCGGGCGCTTCTCACCCACTCGATCATCGTGCATTGTCGTCCTCTCGTGCAACCTGATAGGGTGTGGGGATATTCTTCGTTCTTAATCCTTTTGGCTCCCAGGGCTTGGCGGGATCGCCATCGTACCAGATTTTCTGGTTGTGGACTTTGCCGAGGCGTTCGGTGATTTCCGAAACGCGTTGCTTGGAGCTATGCATCTCCTCGGTATGTTCCTGCTCTACCGAACCCCGGCACTGGCAATTTACCGAACGAACGTGCAATTCCTACCATAAGCAGGATTCGATGAGGTCGATATCCGATGGATTCAGATTGAATAGTTTGTATGCAATTAGATGCCCCTTCCAACCTCATTCGCGCGGGTCGCATCGGGCCAGAGAAACACCCACCGCAACGTCGCCAACAACAATTCTACCTCGTTCGGGGGCAGTGGCCCAGCCCTCCAGAAACCGCATGGCGTCACTGCGGCCGCGTTTTCTGACGCCCATCGACGCAAGCTTAAGCTTAAACAAGGCGTCTGCAGCCGTAATTGATTCAGCGCAATTGGCAGGCCGATACACCGGTTCGGTATGCATTGGGCGGGTGACGCGTTCCTATGGAAGCGCCGGTGTATGGCTGGATCCAGAAAATGTTCTGACCTGACCCCCTGAAAGTGGTCAGGGACGATTAGAGAGAACTTGGCGCATTCCGACCTTAGCTGAGGAGGAACGAATGAGCCGCAAACCTTATACCCCTGAACAGATCATCAGCATGCCGCGCGCGGCCTCGGTCAGTTCCACCCGGTCGAGTAGCGGCCTGCGGCCGAAGTGACCGACGCGTCATTCCCGATCGTGCTCACCACGGGCCGGATGCTGGAGCACTACCACACGGGGACGATGACCCGGCGGAGCAATGGCCTGAACGGCCTCGTTCCCGGGCGGTTCGTCGAGGTGAACGGCGCCGACGCGAAGCAACTCCGGGTGAAGGACGGCGATCGCGTGAAGGTGACCTCGCGCCGCGGCTCGATCGTCCTTCCTGCCAAGGTGGGGAGCAGGGTGGACACGGGTGTCCTCTTCATCCCGTTCCACTTCTGGGAGGCGGCGGCCAACGTTCTCACGAACCCGGCGTCCGACCCGACGGCAGGAATCCCCGAATTCAAGGTTTGCGCCGTGCGGCTGGAGCGCGCGCCGGAATCCGGGTTAACGGCGGATTAAGTTAATTCTGACTAGATGACGGGTGTCCAACCAGTCCCGCTCGCATCGGCGGTGACCGTAAGCGAGACGAGCACCTTTCATGCGGTCCAGCAACGATTCGCTGCCACGGCAGAACAGCGCCGCCGGGGACCCGCCGGGAGATTCGCCCGGGATCGGGCGCCGCGGAACGACGGCGATATACGTTCTGCTGACCGCGGTTGCCCTTCTGCCGTTGTTCCTGGTCGATGTCGTGCCGCTGGCCAACATGCCCAATCACATGGCGCGGGTCCGGATCCTCGCCGAAATCGGGAACGATCCGGCACTCGCAATGCATTACAGGCTGAACTGGGCGCTGCAGCCCAATCTTGCGCTCGACCTGGTGCTGACACCGCTGGCCGGCATCGTACAGCCGCTTGAGCTCGGGCGATGGTTCACGGCCCTGACGATGCTGGTGCTGATCGGCGGCACGTTGGCCCTGCACCGGGCCGTGCACGGCCGTATCGGCCTGTGGCCTCTGGCGCTTTTCCTGTTCCTTTACAATCACGTACTGGTCTGGGGATTTCTGAATTTCCTGCTCGGGCTCGGCCTCGCGCTGTGGCTGTTCGCGGCCTGGATCGCGACGCAGGGGCGTGCCGGCTGGACGCGCACGCTGCTGTTCGCCGCCGCCGGCATGGTGCTGTTCTTCGTCCACCTGATGGCGCTCGGAATTTACGGTCTTCTGGTCGGTGCGTGGGCGCTGGGCCGTATCCGGCGCGACAGGTTGGAGGTCTGGCCCCTCATACGCGGCTGGACGGTCGACGGGCTGCAATTCCTGCCTGCGGCGGTGCTGTTGCTCGCAGCCCTGCCACCGCGTGTTGCAAACCCGGAATGGGTATGGGGCGGACCGATCGTCCGCCTGCGTGGGATGTGGTCGCCGGTCCTGACCAACCTGGGCATGATGGACCTCCTGTTCGCCGGTTTCGTCGTGTTCGCAGGGCTGTTGCTGGCGATCCGGCGCTGGGCGCGGCCAGCCGACGGAATGGGTTTGCCCTTGCTGCTGTTGACGGCGGCGGCGCTCGCGGTTCCGTACTGGACGTACGGCCGGTTCGGCGGTGTCTGGGGCCTGGACGTGCGACTCTGGGTCGCCCTGTCGTTCGTGGCCGTTGCCGGAACTGGGTTCCACGGGCCGCAGAATGCCGGTCGCATGTTCGCGGCCGTCATGATCGGCCTGTTCGTTGTCCGGGTTTACCAGATTGCCGATCACTGGCGCATTTACGATCGGCAGATCGCCGAATATCGCGTGGCGGCAACCGCCATCACGCCGGGAGCGCGAATCCTGCAGGTGCAGGCAGAGACGCTTCCGGTGGCCGGCGAACCGGGCGCCTTTCGGGACATCTACTACCATTTCACCAATTATTCGGTGATCGACCGCAGCGTCTTCCTGCCGACGCTGTTCACCGATTCGACAAAACAGCCGATCGTGGCCGCACCCGAACTTGCCGAAATCGACACGCCGGTCGGCCTGCCGATACGGCCTGGCGAACTCAGGGCCTGGGCCGATCCCGCCGTGTTCGACTGGTTCGAGGGCGACGACGAGGTCGGGGATCAGCGTCGCTACGGCTATATGTGGCAGGACAGGTTCGAGTTCGTGGTCTACGTCCATGGCGGGGCGGGCGCCAACCCGGCGCCGGGCGTTCTCGAGTCCGTGGCCGAAGGGTCCTACTTTTCGATATTCCGGGTCCGCCACGGAACCTGTACCGGCGATTATCCGGGGACTTGCGCCGTTCTCCGGGCAGCCGGAAAGGACTGGAGTCTGCCGGCCGCGGAGCCGTCGGAGTAACGGATTCGACCGCGTGGAAACGAAATTTACACCTTTGTGTGCGAAATGATAACGCAAGGCCGCGCCGGCGCCGGACGACTTTCACACCCCGGCGCCGGACACGCAACGGAACATGCCAGCAGACAGCAGGATGAAGACGACGGTTGATTCCTTACACAACCAGGAAGACGAGATTCGCGCCGGTGCGATGACGTTGCAGGCGCTCATAGCGCCGATCGTTGCGGTGCTGCTTATTTTCGTGGGAGTCGTGCTTTCGCTCGTGCTTACGGGAACCCGGTTCCAGGACGAGGCCGAGGTGCGCCGTTCGCTGCAAGTGGTCCAGTCGGGCTTCGAGGCCCTGGGCGTCGACCTGGGCTGGATGGCGATCGGCCTGGGACGATCCGAACAGGCGGTCGAGAAGCTCGTTACCCGGTTCGATCGGGCGTGGGCGCAATCGCGTATGGGGCCGATTCGCAGCCAGTTCGGTGACGTTGGCGTTATCGTGATGGGCCCGGATGACGCCCTGATATACGCGGATGGCGGACGGCTTGGCGACGTGAACATGGAACGCCGGCGCGATTTCGCTCAAAGAGTCCGGGATCTCCCGGTCAGCCCGCCGGACTCCGTTGCCGGTTTCACGACCATCAACGGCGCGCTTTACGTTGCAGCGGCGAGTATCATCGCACCGGGGACACGCGGGCCGAACGATACCTCGCGGAAGGGCGTGGTTATCATCCTGGTGCCTGTCAGCGATGGTCTGCTCGCGAAGTTTTCCAGAAAATTCCTGGTCGACGGCCTGCGGGTCGAAATGCCGCCCGACATCGTCGCAAGCGTGGGCATGCGGATCGAGCCTCCCGAAGGCGGCACCATGGCCCTGATAACCTGGACGCCAGCCGCGCCGGGCCGGGAATTGTTCGACTATCTGTTGGTGCCGATCATCGTGGCGTCCCTGCTGGCCGGCCTGTTGCTGGCGACCTTCCTGCGCACCGCGATGCGGACCGCGCAGCAGCTGAAAAAGGGCGCCGCGGCCCTGGCGGAGAGCGGAGTCGAACTGGAGCACAGTGAAACGAAGCTGAAAGCGATCATCGACGGCGTTGCCGACAGTATCATCACGTTCGACGAGGACGGGCTGGTTACCTCGGCGAACGCGTCCACACAGCGGATCTTCGGATACAAGATCGACGAAATGCTGGGGCAGCCCGCGGATATGCTGATCGCGGACGGCCCGAAAGCGGTGAACGCCAGCGGTGCCACACGGGTGCTCAGGGCCGATCCGACCGTGGGCGAAACCGAATACCGCGACTTCTCGGGATGCAGGAAAGACGGCGGGCGGTTCACGCTGGATGCAGCGATTTCCCACATTACGTACCGTTCCGCGGCGATCGCCATCGCGATCATGCGCGACGTCACCGAACGGCGGCGGGCCGAGGAAACCTTGAACCTGTTGTCCACCGGCATGGCGTTGGTGGATCGCGACTGCCGGCTGCTGCTGGCCAACCGCAGCGCGTCCCGGCTGCTTGACCTGGGCGACGGATTGACTCTTTCGCATGGCCGCATCGGCGCGTCGAGGCGAGAGCAGATGGAGCAGCTTCGCGAACTTGTCGACCGGGCCTGTTCCATCGAAGAGCGGGACAACACCGAGACCACGTTCGCCGGTGTGATGACAATCGACCGGGGCGGGGACGTAAGGCCCCTGTCGATCATGGTCGCGCCGGTGCAGCTGAGCGCCAAGGCCGAGGGGAGCTCGCAGGTGGCGGCGGTCTTCATACGCGATCTGGAAGTGCGGCAGTCGGTGCCGCCCGAGGTCCTGGCCAAGCTGTTCGGCCTGACCCCCGCCGAGGCGCGGGTCGTCGTCGAACTGGTGAAAGGCAAGCGGCCGCAGGAGGTCGCGGACGACCTCAACGTCAGCCTCAATACCGTCCGGAACCAGCTCAAACAGATCTTCAGCAAGACCGATACCGGCCGGCAGTCGGAACTGATCTCGCTGGTTCTTTCCAGCGCGGCGTTTGTCTCGGAGCATGGTCTGGTCATCGACGAGGACGACAGCGGCGCCGCGGCCGACTGGCCACCGCCGGATCCGGCGCAAAGCGGATCCCTGTAGCGGCGCCGGCGCCCGGCGGCCAGGCGGTATCCGGTAGTGGATTCATCGGGAAAAGTTAAAATTCTAGACAAGCCATTCCGTCACGACTTCCAGAAAATCCCTCGGTATGCCGCCATAAATTCAAAATTCAGGTGATTTTTGCGGCGTCGCAAAGGTTACTAAAAACAGAAGATTAGATTAACTCCATAGTACGGTTGGACTATGGAAAAAGGCGCCTTTTACATTAATTTTATTTGTTATATAGGCCGTTAGTCCGATTGGGTCATGATACCGGCAATCGGAGCGGCTATTGTTGGCCGCTATCCGTTACGGAGCCTGAATCGCCGCAAAGGTTCGCGGCCCCGAAAATTGAGTTTGGATGGGAACATTAGGACTACAAGGAGAATGTTATGTCGTTCATTAAAGCATTTCTGAAGGATGAGTCTGGCGCCACCATGATTGAGTATGGTCTGGTCGCCGCGCTCGTGTCTGTTGCGGCCATCATCGCGCTCCAGCTTCTGGGTGCTCAGCTTCAGATCATTTTCAATACCGTTTCCAGCTATCTGGCGAGCGCGGCGGGCGGCCCGTCCTGACGCAGTCCGCCTTCCGGCCCAATTCGATTTGAGCCCGGACAGAATTGAGTACATGGGCCGTGCCTACGGGCGCGGCCCTTCTCTGTTCTTTGGCTCGTGGAAAACCGGTCATGTGCGGTCGCCCGATCGGCGATCCGAGCTGGCAGAGTATCCGCCAGGTCAGAATGACGAGTAACAAAAATCGGTATAATATAAATATAAATGAAATAAAAAATAAGAAATAATTCCTGAAATTATGAAAATACTTTAAAAATGTATAATCAAAAATAAATAGTATTGGTTAACAGCGCGTTTATAAAAACCAGTGAGAGGGAAATTAAGATTATTTTTATGTTTTTCCTAACTTATATAACCTCCGTTAGTCTGAATGGGTCATGCGGATAGTGCGGTTACAGCGTATCTTCCTGGAACGCTTCTTCCGTGTACGGCGATCACCTTCGGTAATTATGTTGGTCGTGCAGGGGGGGCCGGATAAAAATCTTCGTACGAGGAGTACATCATATGTCGTTCATTAAAGCATTTCTGAAGGACGAGTCGGGCGCCACCATGATTGAGTATGGTCTGGTTGCCGCGCTTGTGTCTGTTGCCGCCATTATCGCGCTCCAGCTTCTGGGCGGCCAGTTGCAGATCATTTTCAATACCGTTTCCAGCTACCTGGCGAGCGCGGCCGGCGGCCCGTCCTGATATAGGACATCGGGTTACGGTCTCGATCGGGGCCGTAACCGGGCAGAGGCTTACAAGGGCGACGCATTACCGCGTCGCCCTTTCTGCTGTCTGGACATGGGTCTGTGATGCGGTATGGTGCGCTCGCGGCTGGCGCCTTCGAATATGCGTGCGCTTGCGGAGTTGGACACGATCTTGTCCCGCTGCACGACAGGCGTTCCGCAGACTGAACTGAAATAGTAATCGTAATATTCATTTCGGGAAAGTCGGGTTTCGCCGCCTTCCGGAAGACGGGAATAGATAAGATGCCCAAGAATCGATTAGCCCGAGGTTGAACTTTAAGTAGAGTTACCGGGAAATCCGCAGAAATTTGCGAATCCTTTACGCCGGATGACGAAATCAGGCTATGAGGTGTGTTGGATTTGGTTCTATTCCTGTACGATATTTCAAGTGTTTAGTCCAATTGGGTCATGTGGCGAATCGGCAACCAGCGTACGATCGGTTCACTGCTTCAGGCGTATATCGCAGATCTTATGCAGGCGGTTGGGGCGGATTTTGCAAGTCGGACCGAGGAGTATATTTTATGTCGTTCATCAAAGCATTTCTTAAAGACGAGTCGGGCGCCACCATGATCGAGTATGGTCTGGTTGCTGCGCTTGTGTCTGTTGCGGCCATTATCGCGCTCCAGCTTCTGGGCGCCCAGCTGCAGGTCATCTTCAATACGGTTTCCAGCTATCTGGCGAGCGCGTCGGGTGGCCCGTCCTGATCGTCTGTTTGGGACAAGCGACGCGCTAGCGCGTCGCCCTTCTCTGTTGGGGTGGAACATAGATTGTCTGTGTTTTCGATAATTCATGAAATAACGAAAAAAGACCGGGTCATCGACTCATTGGACGTCGTGCGCCAAACCTTCGGCGAGTTCCAGTGCCGTGGGAAATCCATGGTGTCGACCAGGGCATGCATACCTCCGTCGTCAACCCGGCCCCCGAACACCCCATGCAACGGGATCGGATATTCTTCTGCCGCTTGCAGCATGCTGGCGGACCCGGATGAAATCCTTCTTACCGGTATGTGTCCTGAACCATTACCAACAACATCGAATAAGAGGCCATGAAGTCGGATACGATGGTGCAAGTGCGGTCGAGTTATTATTAAATCCAACAAAAAAAATTTGTTGAAATAGCCGTTTCGGAAATATGTTCACTAAAATACATGGAGAATTGCAGAAAATTGTCCCGATGACTGGCCCTTTTTGAATCATGATTGGCACCGTATTTGCAAACAGTATCTGCAAATATGTTTTCGGCGGCGGTGCATTGAAGACAGCTGCCGGCCAGGTCGGCGTTGGTATCTGCCGCACCCGGAAGTTTCGAATTATTTTGGATATTTTATGCTGCGGGAGAGTACAATGTTGTTTCTTAAAGCCTTTCTGAGGGACGAGTCGGGCGCGACGCTGATCGAATATGGCCTGGTGGCTGCGCTTGTCTCCATCGCCGCGATCATTGCGCTGCAGGTTCTGGGCGTCGAACTGCAGGTCATCTTCAACATGGTTTCCAGCTATCTGGCGGTTGGGTCGGGCGGACCGTCCTCCTGATCCTCTGTTTGCGACGAGGCTCCGGTTGGATCCGGAGCGCGCCTGAGACAGGCAGGGGCGACGCGCCGGCGCGTCGCCTTTTTTCTATGGGCCCCGCGCCAGCGCAGCGTCCAGGGGTACGGCCCGGGCGCGATACAGGATCGCCGCGAAGAACGCTGCGTAAACCAGCGGCGATGGCGATACCCCTGTGGCCTCGACCAGCCACCACCACCACCACACCGGCTGCAGCCAGACCAGCAGCAGCATGATCTTTTCCCACGGCGCCGGTCCGCGCTCCAGGGCATCCGAGAGGTACAGGCCGGCGGCGAACAACATGAAGGGCAGGTCGTAGTCGTACATGAACGGCGTGGCCAGCGGCGCGGCGGCAAGAACGCTGGCGATGCGCAGATTGGCGGGATCACCGCGCCACCAGGTCCACGCGATTCCGGCGACGGCCATCGATGTCCCCGCGGCCTGCAGCAGCGTGCCCGCGGTATCGGAAAGTCCGACCAGACGTGCCGCCGCGTAAACGGTAGGCATGCGGGACCAGGGAAATTGGCCGAGCGCCAGGAATTCACGCACGTCTCCAGGCACGGTCATGTAGTTGGACCAGACATCCGGCCCCAACAGGACGGCCGAAAGGACGACAATGCCGGTACCGGTCGCCAACATCGCCGCCAACGCCTTCCACTCACGGCCGGCGATCAGCGCCGGGACCAGCAACACCGCCAGCTGTGGTTTCACCGTTGCGAGACCGAGCAACAGGCCGGCGAGCAGTGGACGGCGGTCCAGGACCATCAGGCCGCCGCCAAGGCACAGGGCGAACACCAGGCCGTTCTGCCCTGCAAACAGAGCTTGAGCGACCGCCGGGGCGCCGGCAGCCATGACCAGCGCGATCGGCGGAAGGGCGATCCGGCGCAGTAACAAAAGGAAAGTCACGAAAGGCAGTATCTGCCACAATGCCAGCGCCGGGAAATACGGCAGCGTCGCCAGCGGCGCCACTAAAAGCAAATATGTCGGCGGGTACATGAAAGCCAGGTATCCGATGTCGGAGGTTCCGACAATCTCGATCTGGGCCGCCATCATGAAATCGCGGTCGTAGACCATCGCCGCGTCGCCGCCCAACACGGCCTTCGAGGCCGCGTAGAACGCCACGAAATCGTGTCCGGTCACAAATCCGGCAGGATTGACGAGTGTTGGGCCGTCATGGGTCCAAGTCTGCCACAGGGACGGACCCAGATATATGAGACTGCTCGCCAGTGCGACGAGCAGTACGGCCATCCAGGGCAACCCTATGGAATCCAGCCTCTGCTGAAGCGATCGCGTGTTCATTCGGGTCGATATTCCTGACTGACCGTGCGCCCGTAATACATAATGCACGAAGAGCGGGAAACTGCCACCAACATCCTCCCCCAGCATGTATCTTCACGTTTACTCAAAAGTAAAAATATAAAAAAAAGGAAGCATTGAATCGTGTTTTCTCTCTGTTTTGAAAATCCTGGCATATATTTTGCAGTGAATTGCCATGCTTTCGACCTTCTCGCTTTTGGCAGAATTGCACTGGTGGTGCAGCCAAAAGCGGTCCCTGGTTTGAACAATTCAGAGTTTCTTGAGGAGAGTACCGGTGAACTTCATCAAAGCGTTTCTGACGGACGAGTCCGGCGCAACCATGATCGAGTATGGCCTGGTTGCCGCGCTTGTCTCCATCGCAGCCATCATCGCACTGCAGCTCCTGGGCGGCCAACTGCAGATTATCTTCAATACGGTTTCCAGCTATCTGGCGAGCGCGTCGGGTGGACCAAGCTGACGATCGGCTATGCGGTGCCGAAACCGGGCGCCGTTGAACAATGTAACGCACACGGGAGCGCAGGAAACGTCTGCGCTCCCGGTTTCGGCGTCTGCGTGGGGGGTCGTCGGCAAGATCGGCGGGGCCTCTATCGTCCAGGCCACTCGCAGCGGGTTTCGAAACGACCGTAAGCCGCCGGAATGATTGAACATGTCTGACACGCTGGTTGCACGATGACATGAATCAGTGGCGGTTTGGCAATTTTGCCAGTCAATTCAGGGAATTTTAAATGCAGCCGTTTGAACAATGCGAGCCGGTTAAGACTAATTTAATCAAGCACGTATTTAATATACCCCTATTGATGTGCCTGCCGGTTCGGGGGCATCTTCTGTTATGTGCGGCCGAACCGATACGAAGTGAATTTATTCGAATTATTGATGAATTGTAGGGGAACGGAATAGCAGATGCTCGAGAGTGTCCAAGCGAGCCAGGTATCGGTGGCCTGCTTCGTTGCGCTGCTGCTGGTGGCGGCGGCGTCGGACGTCGTGACCTACAAAATCCCCAACGCGGTGGTTCTGGCGATCCTGCTGCTCTATCCGGTTTACGTGATCGTCACACCCGCGGATACCGACTGGCCTTGGGCGCTGGCAGTTTTCGCTGCGGCGATCATGGTCGGCATGGGCTTGTCCGCGGCCGGGATGTTCGGTGCGGGGGACGCGAAACTGTTGGCCGCGGTTCTGTTGTGGGCCGGACCCGTGCTGGCGTTACTGACGCTGTTTATCTGCGCGATCACGGGCGGTGTTCTCGCCGTGGTCATGTTGACGCGCGCGCGATTTGTTCTGGCCGGCGCTTTTTCGTCGCTGGGCAGCCAGACGTTGAGCAACGCCATGCTCGCAAGGAATATGCCATACGGCGTCGCGATTACAGCCGGTGGATTGTTTGTGGCCTGGGTTCTCATGTCGACGGCATGACCCAGGGTTCCTTTAGGAGACCGCATTTATGAACGCAAAAAATATCATCGTCCTCGTGATCGGCCTGGCCCTCGCCGGCGGCACCGGATTCATGATGTGGAAATTTCTCAACGCCAAGCGGACCGAGATTGAGACGCAGGTGCAAAACACGAGGCAGAAGATAACGCCTCCGATTCCCACGGTGAAGGTGCTGGTCGCCAAGTCCGACCTGGTGGTCGGCACCCAGATCGGTCGCGAAAACCTGCACTGGCAAACCTGGCCGCAGGAGAGCGTAGCGCCGACATACGTGGTCGAGGGCAACAAACTCACCGACGCCGGCAAGAGCCAGGAGAAACGCCTGACCATCGAGGATTTCATCGGCGCGGTGGTCCGCCTGCCAATTGCTGCCGGTCAGCCTCTGACGCCGGGTCTGGTGGCGCGTGCCGGCGAGCGCGGGTTCCTTGCGGCTGTGCTTCAGCCTGGCATGCGGGCGATGTCGATTGCCGTGACCCAGATTTCCGGCATCTCCGGGTTCATTCTTCCAGGCGACCGGGTCGATATCCTGTGGGACGTCAGGAAATCCAGCAAGGCCGAGCCCTTCACCCAGACGCTGATGAGGGACATTCGCGTTATTGCGATCGACCAGAAGACACAGGCATCCGGGGCGTCGCCCGCGAAGACCATTACCCTTGAACTGACTCCCGTCCAGGTCGAGGCCCTGTCCCTTGCGGCCACTATGGGCAGCCTGGAGTTCGTGCTGCGCAGCATCGCGCCGGACAAGGAGGAGCAAAAGCGATTGGCCGGCACCGAGGACGGCCTGCTGCAGGTCAGCATGGGCGACGGCACGCAGGCCGGCGCGCTGATCGGCGCGGATCTCCTCGCCGTATCCAGGGATGACAAAAAGGAGGAAATCTCGCGTGACAGCTGGACGCTCGAGCGCGACCTCCTGTACGGCGGGAAGAAGCCTCCAAGAATAGTCGTCGTGCCGCCGAAACCGCGGTCGACCGCCGGCAGTTCGGGCAGCCGCCGTACCAGCACGGCCAGCGGGTCGAGCCGTGTGAGGATTGAAATCGTGCGCGGCACCAAGGTGCAGGCGATCAAGATTAAATAGGCCAATACGCAAAGGGTAACGGCAATGACGGTCAACAGGCCAGTCCTGGGATTGCAGTGGCGGGCGGCGCGGTGGGTCGCCCCCGCAGTGATGCTGCTTGCATCCCTGCTAGCGCCGACCACTAATGCGCTGGAAATCATCGATAGTGGTGGCGGCGTAATTTACGTGGAGGTCAACAAGGGTCGTCTGCTGCGCCTCGACCAGGTGCCGGCCACCGTGTTCCTTGCCGACCCCAATATCGCGGACCTCCAGTTCAAGTCATCGAAGCTGGTCTACATCATTGGCAAGACGACAGGCGAAACCTCGCTGTTCGCGCTCGACAAGCAGGAACGGGTGCTGCTCAACCGCAAGATCGTGGTGGGCTACGATCTCGATCAACTCAACGCGTCGATCGAAACCCTGATTCCGGATTCGGCAGTCACGGCGTCGATGGTGAACAGCACGCTGGTCCTCGACGGCATCGTGGGCAGTCCGGCCGAGGCCGAACAGGTGCGCGAGCTGGCGGCTACCTTTGTCGGCGGTGGCAATCTGTTGAATCGGACCAGGGTGTCGATGGCCAATCAGGTCAACCTGCGGGTCATGTTCGCCGAAGTCCAGCGCAGCGTAACCAAGAATTTCGGGTTCGATTTCTCGGCGATCGGCAACAGTGGCAGCTTTGTTTCGGCTCTCGCGCCATTGGCGTCACCGGTTTCTGCAGGTATCGATACGACGTTGGGCAGCCTTAGCGTTTCGGCGACTTTGAAGGCGCTCGAGTCCGAAGGGTTGGTCAATGTGTTGGCCGAGCCAAATCTAACCGCGCTCAGCGGTGAGACGGCAAGTTTCCTGGCGGGTGGAGAACTGCCGTTTGCCACGATCAACGAAAACGGGTCGATCGTCGTCGAGTTCAAGCCGTTCGGTGTTTCGCTTTCATTCACTCCGACGCTTCTTGATCGTTCTCGAATCAGTATGAAGGTTCGGCCCGAGGTGAGCCAGGTTTCCGGAATAACGCAACAGATAAACGGCGTCGCTGTTCGCGGGATAAACACGCGTCGGGCGGAAACGACCGTCGAACTGGGCGACGGCGAGAGCCTGGTGCTCGCTGGACTCCTGCAACGAGTGAGTACAGAAGATCTGTCCAAAGTTCCTGGTCTCGCAGACATGCCGATACTCGGAGCGCTCTTCCGATCCAACGAATATGCGCGCGACGAGACGGAGCTGATGATCGTGGTAACGCCGTATATTGTGCGCCCGACGGCTGAGAGACTGGCACTGCCTACCGACGGATACCAGTCGCCTAACGATTACGAACGAATCATGTGGGGGGGGATGTATCACGTTTCGAACGGTGAGCCGCCCTCCCGTGTGGCCACGAGCGGCGGCCAGCGTCTGGTCGGGCTTCCCGGTTTCAAAGTGGAATGAAGGATTCGGCACCATGCTGAAAAACATCGGATCAAGACACGCCCGTCCCACAATGCTCGCAGTTATCGCCGCGCTTGCAGGGCTGACCGTTGGCGCCTGTGTGCCCAGTACGCCGATGAGCGACGCCGATCTCGATCGTGGCCACCAGTTCGGCCCGCCGTATCAGGTGGAGCATACGGTTCACCGTCATCTGGTTCCGGTCAGCGCCACCAATACGGCGATCGACGAGCAGCAGTTTCGTGACCTCTACAATTTTCTCATCGGCGTTGGCGCACGCAATGGAGACAGGGTCGTCCTTGCCTCGCGCCGGTCGCGTCTGGAGCAGCGGGCCCAGGTCCATGAGTTTCTCGCACGCGTGGGTGTACGCAGCGACCTGAAGCTCATCAAGGAGCCCGAGGCGAGCGCTATCGATGACGGCTACGATCTGGCCATCCTCGTCCGGTTCGACCGCTACACGCCAAGGCCGCCCGAGTGCGGCGCATGGGGTGAGAAAGTCAAGACCACTTACTACAACACGTCGCTTCGGGATTTCGGTTGCTCGACGGTCAGGAACCGGCATCAGCAGGTGGCCTATCCGTCCAGCCTGATCGAAGGTGAATTGCTTGCGTTCCCGGAGGGCGATATCGCAGCTGGGGCAATCACTCGGTACCGCGCCCGCGGTGTCGAGGCGATCAAGACGGAATCGGCGGCCGGCGGTTGATCCGTTTGGGCCTGGCCGTTTTGTGAAACAACAGAGAGTTACGGGGTAAGAACGTGAGCAAGAATTTCATGGCCTTTGCAGCCGACGAGTCGACGCATGCGGCCCTGGTTGACTTTGCCAAGGAACTCTATTGGCCGGAAGAGGACGTCGTGATGGGCGGCGTCGACGCGGCGGTGAGCAAACTGTCGGGCATGGACACGCCCGAATACCTGTTCGTCGACGTGTCCAGCAGCCTGGCGCCGCTGGGCGAGATCGACAAGCTGTCCGGTGTCTGCGATCCGGGAACCCAGGTCATCGCGATCGGAGAGGTCAACGATATCAGCGTGTTTCGGGATATGCTCGATGCAGGCATCGCAGACTACCTGCTGAAGCCGGTCGATGCGAACCGTCTGAAACAGGCTTACGAGAATGCCCACAGGCGTGCCGACCCGAATATCACCGCGGCGGGTGGCGCCAAGACCCTGGCCGATGTCATCGTTGTGGTCGGTGCGCGCGGCGGTGTCGGCTCCAGCATGGTCGCTTCCAACATGGCGTGGATTCTCGGGCATGAGAACGGCCGGAAAGTCGGACTCGTGGACCTCGATCCGTATTACGGAAACATTGCGATGGCGTTCAGTCTCGACGCCGGTCGCGGCCTTTCCGAGGCCCTCGAAGCGCCCGATCGCATCGATGCCGAACTCATCGAGCGCACCATGGTCAAGGAGCACGACAATCTGCGGCTACTGGGCGCCGAGGAAAACATGCAGAGCGAAGTACCGATGGATTCCATGAGCATCGAGACCCTGATCGAGAAGCTGCGCGCGGGTTTCCAGATCGTCGTGATCGAGGCGCCACGCGGCCAGTTGCAGGC
Source organism: uncultured Alphaproteobacteria bacterium (assembly GCA_947259105.1). Classification (GTDB taxonomy): domain Bacteria; phylum Pseudomonadota; class Alphaproteobacteria; order UBA8366; family JADFVY01. The sequence goes on along the minus strand of CAMYKU010000058.1, from coordinate 19,161 downwards.
CGTCAAGGCGGCCATGCGGATGGCAACGCATATTCTTGTCGTCACCGATTATTCCGTCGCTGGAATGCGTGATGTGATCCGCCTTTCCGGCCTGGCCAACTCGGTGGCGGCAGGCACCAAACAGATCATGGTGGCCAATCGCGGTACGGGTGGGAACACCGATGTCAACGCCAAGGATTTTGAAGCGACCACGGGCTTGCCGGTCGATGCGGAGATTCCGTCCGACACCAAGGGCGTCTCGCTGGCGATGAACGCGGGCACCGCGATTCCCGCGGCGGCCGGGCGGAGTCCTGTGGTGAAAGCGTTGCGGAAACTCTGCGTGGGTCTCTATCCGCAAGCGGGAAAGTCAAAAGCAAAGAAAGGCGGTTTCCTGTCCGTATTTTCGAAGCCCTGACACGGGTGGAAATCCGAATTTAGAACAAATTTTTTCACAGTTTGAGGCTGATAATGTTTGGAGGTAGAGGAAATCCGTCGCCGGCGCCCAGCGAACAGAAGGCAGACAATGTGCTGCCGCTGCAGCAGGAGCAACCGCCGACGCAACAACCGCAAACGGCACAACCGGCAGCGCAGCAGCCGACGCCCGAGCAGCCGGCGCCCGAGCAATCGGCGGCGCCGCCGCAGGCTGCCGCTCAGGAACCCTCGATGGACGATCTGATCGAGCAGTGCTGCGATCTGGTGCGTCCGACCCTGGGTGATCACATCAAACCGGGCGAGGCGACAAGCAAGAACCGCGTGGCGCTCGCCGGCACGATCGAAAAGCTTGCAACGGAAGCAGCGCAGAAGCACGGCATTCCCATCGACGGCCTCAACATCCGCAACGTCGTTACCGTGCTTTTGAATGAAGTCCTCACATCGGTAAAGAAGACCGGCAAGGTCGGCGGTTCGGAGGACGACTTGTCGGCGGAAAAATCCAGCGCCGCCGCGCGTGATTCGTTGCAGGCCGCGCAGCAGAAGATCCAGCCGATCCTGCTGGATCGGATCGACACGGCGGCGGCGACAAAAATGCCGCGTGAGCAGCTTTTCCGTCAGGTCGAGGAGATCGTCGGCGAGATCCTGACCGAAGAAAACATGCGCTTGAACGGATCCGAGCAGCGAACCCTGGTCGAATCCCTGGTCGACGACATGCTGGGTCTCGGGCCGCTGGAGCCGCTGATCGCGGATGAGACGATCACCGATATCATGGTCAACGGCCCTTTCCAGGTCTATGTGGAACAGGACGGCAAGCTGCGCCTGACCGACGTGAAATTCCGCGATAACCAGCATGTGCTGAACATCTGCACGCGAATCGTCACCAAGGTCGGCCGCCGCGTCGACGAATCGACGCCACTCTGCGACGCGCGTCTCCTCGACGGCTCGCGCGTGAACATCATCATTCCGCCGCTGGCAATCGATGGTGCGGCGATCTCCATTCGTAAGTTCGCCAAACAGAAGATCACCTTCGACCAGATGGTCGGCAGCAGCATGTCGGAAGACATGGCCACGGTCCTGCGGATCGCCAGCCGGGTGCGCCTGAATATCGTTATTTCGGGCGGTACGGGCTCCGGCAAGACCACGTTGCTGAACGCGCTGTCCAGCATGATCGGCGAGGATGAGCGCGTGATTACCATCGAGGACGCCGCGGAACTGCAGCTGCAGCAGCCGCACGTGGTCCGGCTGGAGACCCGCCCCGCCAACCTTGAGGGCAAGGGCGAGATCAACCAGCAGGAACTGGTCAAGAACTGCCTGCGTATGCGCCCGGAACGCATCATCCTCGGCGAGATTCGCGGCGGCGAAGCCGTCGACATGCTGCAGGCCATGAATACCGGTCATGACGGGTCCATGGGCACGCTGCATGCCAATACCCCGCGCGAGGCGCTCAGCCGTCTCGAGAACATGTGCGCGATGTCGGGGACGAAGCTGCCGACGGAATCGGTGCGCAAGCAGATGGCCGCCGCGATCCAGATGATCGTCCAGATCAGCCGTATGCGCGATGGCGGCCGCCGGCTCCAGAAGATCACCGAGATAACGGGCATGGAGGGCGATACGATTACCCTGCAGGATCTATTTTCGTACGAGTTCATCGGTGAGGACGAGAACGGCAAACTGCTCGGCGAGTACATCAAACACGGAATCCGGCCCGCGTTCACGACGCGCGCCCAGTATTACGGGCTCGACAAGAAACTGCTGGGGGCGGCGCTGTGAGGGGGCTCGGCCCGGAGATCATCGTCCTGCTGCTGGTGCTGGCCGTTCCGGCGGCCGCGGCCGTCTATTACCTCTTCCTCAGTCCAGCGGCGCGCGGCAAGCGCAAGATGCGCGAGAAGATGAAGTCTCTTTCCGAAAAGGAAAGGAAACTTCAAGCGGCCGAATCGAGGGAAATGTCGCTGCGCCGGGACGAGGACCGGACGGCTCTGGACAGGCTTGCGCGACGTGTGCTGCCCAGGGCGGAGGTGCTGCGCACGCGGCTGGAAGCCACCGGAAAGAAGATCACGATCGGCACGTATCTTCTCGCGTCGATCATTATCGCGGTGATCTCCGGCGTCTGCTATTGGCTGTTCACCGACTACCCCGTGGCGGTGGCGCCCTTTCTGGGCGTCGCGGCGGGCGCGCTGTTGCCGCACAAATACGTGAACCGGCAGATCCACAAGCGCCAGGAGGCGTTCCTGGCCGGCCTGTCCGAAGGGCTGGACCTGATCGTGCGCGGTGTTAAGTCCGGTCTTCCGGTGGCCGAGACGATTGCCGTGGTGGGCGAGGAGATGGAAGGCGCGATTGCCCAGGAATTCAAGAGGGTAACGGAGGACACGCGCGTCGGCATGACCCTGGAGCAGGCCCTGTGGACCGCTGCGGAACGGGTCGGCGTGGCTGAGTTCAGGTTCTTCGTGGTGGTCCTGACGGTTCAGCGCGAAACGGGCGGCAATCTCTCGGAAACCCTGGACAACCTGTCCGAAATGGTGCGCAGCCGCAAGCAAATGAAATTGAAGGTCAGGGCGATGTCGTCGGAGGCCCGGGCCAGCCAGTACATTCTTGGCGGCCTCCCGTTCGCGATCGCCGGGCTGCTGCTGCTGGTTTCGCCCGATTATATATTGACCCTGTGGTACACCGAACCCGGCAACACGATTCTCTGGATCGGTGGTGGGATGCTGTTCATGGGTTGGTGGGTCATGGGCAGAATGGTCAATTTCGACATATGAATATCAATGGCGTAAACATCCCGATGGAGGAAATCATCGTCGCGGCGACGGCCCTGGCGACGTTCCTCGTCCTGTTCTTCGTCTGGCGCAGCCTCCTGGAGCCGAAGCCCGAGGCCAGCCGGCTGAAGGATCTGAAGTCGCGGCGAGAGGCGTTGCGGGAAGGGCTGCTGGCCAGCGCCGGGCCCAACAGGAACGAGGTCCGGGAGAGCGGCATGGGCGCGATGCGCAAACTCGTCGATCGACTGGACCTGATGCGCGGCGACGTGGCGCGGGAAACAGCCGACAAGCTGGCCCGCGCGGGCCTGCGCACCAAGGATGCCATGGTCGCCTTCATATTCTTCAAGATGGCCCTGCCGTTTCTGTGCGGCGCCGTCGGACTGGTCACGATCAACATTTTCGCGCCCGATGACCTGGCCTACATCAACCGCGTTCTGATGGCGCTGCTGGCGTCCGCCGCCGCGTTCTTCCTGCCCGACCTTGCGGTCATGCAGATGGCCAAAAAACGGCGCAAGAACCTGCAGAAGGGCCTGCCGGACGCACTGGACCTGCTCGTGGTTTGTGCCCAGGCGGGTCTCAGCCTCGACGCGGCGGTCGGCCGTGTCGCCCGCGAAGTCGGGTTCTCGGCCCCGACGGTCGGCGAGGAGTTCTCGCTGACCGCGCTGGAGCTGGGTTTTCTTCCCGAGCGCAGGCAGGCGCTGGAAAATCTGAAGAGCCGCACCGGGTTGAAGGACATCCAGGCCGTGGTCAGCACGCTGGTCCAGTCGGAAAAATACGGTACGCCGCTGGCTTACGCGCTCAAGGTGCTGTCGACCGAGTTTCGCCGCGAGCGCCTGATGCGGGCCGAGGAAAAGGCGGCGCAGCTGCCCGCGATCATGACGCTGCCGCTGGCCCTGTTCATTCTGCCGTGTTTGTTCATGGTGGTGATCGGGCCCGCGATCATCCGCGCGATCGAAAGCTTCTCCGGCGCCAAGATCGGCGGCAGGTGACAGACCTGGCCCGGCCGCGCTGCCGATGACCGCGAAAAGGCCGGACCGGCGGTTAATTCGGCCGCGTGCTTGCCGTCCCGTTGGACGACAGGAAGATCGACTGCAGCACGATATCCAGAATGGCGGTGCGCCGGCGGTCGGGCGGCATCGCCCTCAGATTCTGGTAGTAGGCCAGATTGTTGGCGACGTCCGCCTCCGGCAGCATCTGCCGCAGCAGCGCCGCCGCGTTCTCCATGCGGCCGGCAAGCCCGTATACCAGCGCCAGGTTATGCAGGTAGGGCTCGTCCGCCTCGGTGCCGGTCAAGAGCCGCTGCATCTGTTCGATGGCCGCGTCGTAGCGTTCTTGAAGGACCAGCGACAGGGCCATGTTGTTGCGCAGCGACTTGCTTTCCGGGTTCAATGCGAGGCCGGCAAGATACTGGTTCTGCGCCTGCGTATGGTCGCCCAGCGCGTCATAGGCGATGCCGAGGACGTTGTAGACGCGGTGATCCGCGGCGTTCTCGTCGACGGCCGGCGTCAGCAGGGTGATCGCCGCATCCGGCTGGCCCTGCTCGATCAGCAGGATGCCATAACCCTGGAGCGCCATGCCGCTGTACGGGTTGCGCTCCAACGCATGGCGGTAGACCTGCTCGGCCTCGTCGTACCGTTTGAGCTGCCGGAGCGTGTCGCCCAGCGCGGCCGGCGGGAGCGGCGAATTCGGGTCCGCGCCCATGGCCCGCTGATACGCCCCAACGGCGTCGTTCAAATTGCCCTGGGCGCGCAGCGTGTTGCCGATCTGCATCAGCTCGGTGGCTCTTGCACCTTGCTGCTGAATCGCCTGGTCATCGCTTACCGGCTCCTCAGCGGAGGGCGCGACGCAGGAAGCGACGCCGAGAATTGCCAGGCAACCAAGGACGATGCCCAAATCCTTGCGGATGCGCGCATGGCCGTTAGTTCTTGCAGGATGAACGCGTGTCGACATATCCGGTGTGCACAAGTGAATGGAAATAAAACCGCCAGTATTTCGAATTTTATTCAGTTTTGACATGTAATTGTACTGTGTCATAAATTATTACATTTGCATACTCGCCGTGCAAGTATAAAATGAAAGTGCCCCCAACTGGGTGTGGGGTAGGAGATTATCATGGTTTTTAGACATTTACAGCGTACTGTTGAAGCGGTGTTGTCATTTCTGCGCGATCAAAGCGGCAGCATCATGATTTACACCGGCGCCTTCATGGCCATCGGCGTAGGCGGCGCCGCGCTGTCCATCGATATCGGCCGCATCGTGCTGCTGAAAACGCAGATGCAGAACCGCGCCGACGCCGGCGCGCTGGCGGGCGCGGCGCAGCTGGATGCCTTTCCCGGCGCGATCGAGCGGTCCGAAGTCGTGATCACCGATGCGATGCAGGCTTATACGACCGCCGCCGCGGACCAGGGCGAACTGGCCGTATGGGACGCGGAATTCTACGAGGCGGCCGAGGACAAGATCAGCCGCGGCGCCATCACCACCGATGACGGCAAGGCGCGCTTCGCCGAGGTCATAATGGAGCGGCGCACGCTGTCGTTCTTCTACGGGCCGGCGCTGAACCTGATGACCGGAAAGGCCGGCGACAGCCAGACCTTCCTCGACGCCCGGGCCGTCGGCATGTCCGACCCGTTCATCTGCAAGATGCAGCCGCTGATGATCTGCAATCCGTTCGACGACGGGAACCCGCTTACTGTGGAACCGGATATCCGCGAAGATATCTATAAGGGCTACGGCCTGCGGATCAAGCAGTCGGGCAAGACCGGCGCCTGGCAGCCGGGCAATTTCGGCCTGCTCGACCTGCCCGAGGACGCCGGCTATGCCGGCGGCGGCGCGAACGCCGTCCAGCAAGCGCTGGAGGCCGAGGATCCGCTCGGCTGCTACGCCGTCGCCACGCTCGATACGGCGCCGGGCAACAAGACCGGCAAGGTCAAGGAGGGCGTCAATGTGCGGTGGTACGGGCCCAGCGTGGCGCCGAATGTGATCAACTATCCGCAAGATGATTCGATGATCGCCGACCCGAATCTTAACTTCGATGAGATCAACGGCGGTGTCTGGGATATCGCAACGTACTGGGCGGCGCGGCATCCCGGCGTCCCGCTGCCGCCGGACCTGAGCTCCGCCAGCCGCTACCAGGTCTATCTGTTCGAGCAGGGACGGGGATATTGGAGGAAGGGCAAGAAGACCTCAGCGGAGGTCACGGTCGATCCGCCTGATGGGACCGGCGGCTGGAAATTCATCGACCTGGCGGACTATCTTCCCGATCCGGTCTATGCCGGGATCGAGTCGCCGGCGGGGTCGGGGCAGGCGCTGCCGGTCGATGCGGGCGCTCCGGACGACAACAATCTGGACGGCGTGCCTCCGTCCGGCGAAACCATTTCCCTGAAGGGACACGAACGCCGGCTGATGAAGATCGCCGTGGCCGACTGTGCGACCTACAGTTTCAGCGGCAACTCGTCGATCCCCGCAGAAGGCAGTTATGTCGAGATCTTCCTCACCGAGGAGGCTGGGGCCTCCGGCAACGGTGCGACGATCTACGGCGAGCTCGTCCGCGGCCTGGAGCCCCGGACGTCCTTCGAGTTCCACGGTAACGTCCGGCTGGTCGAATAGGAGCGCGCGATGATCGGCTCGATAAGGAAATTCCTCAAGCGCGAGAACGGCATCGCGGCGGTGGAGCTGGCTCTGGTCACGCCGATCTTCCTGCTGCTGTTCCTCTCGATGATCGAACTCGGCCATATGATTTATTACAGCATCACCATCGAGAAGGGGCTGCGGTCGGCCGCGACCTATGCCGGGCGCAACGAGGAGCTGACGACGGAAGTCATCACGGCGACGCAGAATATCGCCAAGACGGGCAACCCCGAGGGCGGCGAATACCTGGTGCGGGGATGGGCCGACGCGGACGCGTCGGTGACCGTGACCGAGTCCGAGTTCCTCTACGCCATGACCGGGCCGGGTGACGACGTCGTTGAGACCGTCTATCACGTCACCGTCAGCGTGCCCTACGTGCCGGTGGTGGACGTGCTGGTGCCGGCGCTGGAATTCCTGATGCAAACGAGCTTCTACAACGGCAAGTACATGATCGTGCTGACCCACGACCAGGCAATGATCGGTGACTGATATGTTCGGGAAATTTGGTGATTACGCAAAACGGTTCGCCCGCGACGAGGAGGGCGCCTTCATCGTCGAGTTCGCGATCACCTTCCCGGTCCTGATCCTGTTGTCCTTCGGGCTGCTGGAATTCTCGATGGTGGTGTTCGACTACCAGCGTGCCGCCGAGGCGACCCGCCGCGGCGTCCGGCTGGCCATCATCCAGGAACCGATCCCCAATACGCAACAGCTGCTGGTGGACGCGGTGATCGTATGCACGGCGCCCAGCGGCACGGTCGCCTGCACCGGCGGCTCGCCCAGCGCGAATGCGGACGCCCTTTTCGCCGCGTTGCTCGCCGAGATGCAGAAGGCGTATCCGACCCTGACCTCGGCCAATATCATCGTTACCTTCGAGGGTTCCAATGTCGGTGCCTCGGAGGAAATCGGCGGTGTCTTCCCGCTGGTCACGCTGCAGCTGACCGGCGTGGTGCATGAGATGATCGTCGGACACCTGATCTATATCGAGCGGATTGAATTTCCGGATTTCAAGGCGACGGTCCTGGGCAACGGCAAGTGGGTGAATACGGCCTGACGGAACATGGCGTTCCCCCCCAATGCTGCCGCGCCCGGCCCGGGCGCGGTTTTTTCCCCCGGGATATCCACCTGCCAGAGTTAACTGCGCGTTAAAGCGGTTCCTGCATTATATCACCGACGCGGCACGGTGCTGCATGGGCAGGAGAACCCGGACCTCATGAAGCAGGGCCTTGCGAAAGAGGACATGACGATACTGGACGTCCGGCGCATGCTGTCCGCGGTGGTGGACGCGGCGCCGGTATCGCTCTGCGTCATTGGCGCCGATATGACGGTCTCGCTGGTCGAGGGGCACGAATTCCCCGATCTCGGCCTGTGCCCCGGCGAGTCCGGGCCGGTGTCCTGCATCGAGCTGTGGGCGGGCCAGCCGGAACTCCTGGATGCGGCCCGCCGGGCGCTGGACGGGGAAACCGTAACCAACACCGTGGTGGCCGGGGAGAACGCCTACGAGATGCGATTCCTGCCGGTCGTGAATTCCGGTGGCGGCGGCGGCCACGTGGTCGCCATTGTGACCGACGTCACCGCGCGCTACACCGACCTGGTGCAGATTCCCGACCGCGAGGAATTCCTGCAGGGCATCCTGGACACCGTCGTCGACGGCATCATTACGATCGACCAGCTGGGCCTGATCCGCGACTTCAATCCGTCCGCCGCAATCATCTTCGGCTATCAGCCGTCCGAAGTGGTCGGCAAGACGATTACGATGCTGATGCCGGAGCCGTACCGGAGCGAGCACAACGACTATATCAGGCGCTATCTGGAGACCGGAACCGGGTCGGTGGTCGGCCAGCGCCGCGAGATGGTGGGCCTGCGCAAGGACGGCACGATCTTCCCCATCGAGATCGCCATCAGCGAGCTCAAGGTCGGCGATCAGAGGCACTTTACCGGCGTCGTGCGGGACATCACCGAACGCAAGGAGTCCGAGCGGGCGCTGCGCGCCAGCGAAGAGCGCTATGCGCTGGCCGCCAGGGGCGCCAATGACGGCCTGTGGGACTGGAATCTCGAGAACAACACGATTTACTTCTCGCCCCGTTTCAAGGCGATGCTGGGCTACCGCAACGACGAAATCGGCGATTCGCCGGAAGAGTGGATGAATCGGATCCACCGCGACGATGTGGACCAGTTCTGCGATGATGTCGACGCCCATTTGTCGGGCCGCACCATGACCTTCCAGAGCGAATACCGGATCCGGCGCAAGAGCGGCGAAATCCTCCGCATGCTGGCGCGCGGCGTTGCGGTCCGGAACGAGGACGGCACGCCATACCGCATGGCCGGGTCGCAGTCGGACATCACCGACCGGAAACGTGCCGAGGAACGCTTGATCCATGACGCGCTGCACGACGCCATGACCGGAATGCCCAACCGGACCCTGCTGATCGATCGCCTGGGTCAGGCGCTGGCGCGCATCAAGCGCAACCCCGAAAGCGGCTTCGCGATGGCGGTGCTCAACCTCGACCGCTTCCGTATGGTCAACGAAAGCCTGGGCCACGGGGCCGGCGACGACCTGCTGCTGGCGGTCTCCAGGCGGCTGGAAAACCAGGTCGATCACGGCGATACGCTGGCGCGTCTCGGCGCCGACAATTTCGCGATCCTCATGGAGGACACGCCGAACGAAAAGACGGCAAGGGCCAGAGTGGCGCGGATCAAGAAGACGATCGGCCAGCCCTTTCGACTCGGTGGCCGCGAGGTCTTCACCTCGGCGAGCGTCGGCATCGTGATGGGCGAAGCCGAATACGCGACGCCGGGCGACATGCTGCGCGACGCGGAACTCGCAATGTCGCGCGCCAAACGCGACGGCAAGGGCAAGACCGAGACGTTCTACTCGACGCTGCGGCACGAGGCGGTCGGCCTCATGGAGGCCGAGACCGACCTGCGCAAGGCGATCGAGGAGGAGCGCGTGGTGCCCTACTACCAGCCGATCATCGCGCTGAATACCGGCCGCGTCGTCGGGTTCGAGGCGCTGGCGCGGATCGAGCATCCGGAACGCGGCGTCATCCCGCCGGCGGAGTTCATCCCTATTGCCGAGGAGACCGGCCTGATCGTGCCGATGTGCGAACAGATGATGTCGCAGGCCTGTGCCCAGGCCGCTTCCTGGCAGGAGATATTCGATCTCGAAGGCAAGCTCAGCGTGTCGGTCAACCTGTCGGCCCGCAATCTTGCGGACGAGAACCTGTTCGGCATGCTGGAGCAGGTTCTGGCCGATTCCCGCCTGTCGCCGGGAAGCCTGCATGTCGAGATCACCGAAAGTCTCATCATGTCCAACCCGGAGCTCATGGAACAGACGCTCGAGCGGCTCAAGACCCTGGATCTCTGCCTGGCGCTCGACGATTTCGGGACCGGCTATTCGTCGCTCAGCTATCTGCAGCGCTTCCCGCTGGACATTCTGAAAATCGACCGGAGCTTCGTTGCCCGCATGGTCAGCGAGGCCCGCGACCAGGAGCTGGTGCGGATCATCGTGATGCTTGCCCATACCCTGGGGCTGGATGTCGTGGCAGAGGGGGTGGAGACCGCCGGTCACGCCGAGGCCCTGCGCGCACTGAACTGCCAATATGCGCAGGGCTTCCATTACTCGGCGCCGGTACCGGGCGACGAGGCCGCCGACATGCTGCGCGCCGGTTTCGACATCTGAGAGCCTGGCCCGGACGCGCCGTCCGGCAACATACCTTTACAAAATTGGCCGCAATCGAACCGGCGCCGATTCCACGGAGCCGGGAAATACTGTAGTATCCACGGATCGCGCCAACCGGTATCGGGGAGACAGGCCATGCGCATCGGCGTTCCCAGGGAGATCAAGACTCACGAATACCGGGTTGGCCTGGCGCCTCCCAGCGTGCGCGAGATGGTCCATCACGGCCACGAAGTGATCGTCGAGACCGGCGCCGGCGCCGGCATGGGCGCCGGTGACGACGTCTTCCGCGCGGCCGGGGCGGAGATCGCACCGGATGCCGCCGCGGTCTTCGCGCAGGCGGATATGATCGTCAAGGTGAAGGAGCCGCAGCCGCAGGAATGCGCCATGCTGCGTGAGAATCAGATCCTGTTCACCTATCTGCACCTTGCGGCGGACGCGGCGCAGACGAAGGCGCTGATGGAATCCGGCTGTGTTGCCATCGCCTACGAAACCGTCACCGATGGCCATGGCCGCCTGCCGCTGCTGGCCCCGATGAGCGAGGTGGCGGGGCGCATGAGCCTTCAGGTCGGCGCGCATTGCCTGGAAAAGGAGCAGGGCGGCGCCGGCGTGCTGATCGGCGGCGTGCCCGGCGTGGCGGCGGCGCGCGTGGTGATCATCGGCGGCGGTGTCGCCGGCACCAACGCGGCGCGGATGGCGATGGGCCTGGAGGCGCACGTCACGGTGATCGACCGGAGTATCGACCAGCTCTATGCGCTCGATCTGCAGTTCGGGCCGATGCTGAACACCATTTTTTCCACCGTGGACGCGATCGAAACCCATGTGGCGGGGGCCGATCTGGTCGTCGGTTCGGTCCTTGTGCCGGGCGCGACCGCACCGAAGCTGGTGACCCGCGACATGGTCAAACAGATGCGCCCCGGCTCGGTCCTGGTCGACATCTCGATCGACCAGGGCGGCTGCTTCGAGACCTCGCGCCCGACGACCCATGCGGCGCCCACCTACGTCGAGGAGGGCGTCGTGCATTACTGCGTGACCAACATGCCGGGCGCGGTCGCCAAGACCTCGACCCAGGCGCTCAACAACGCAACGCTTCCCTTTGCGCTGGCGCTCGCCGACAAGGGCGTGCAGCAGGCGCTCGCCGACAACCCGTATCTGCGCGCCGGCCTCAACGTGTACAAGGGTGCGGTGACCTACCGGGCGGTGGCCGAAGCGCTGGAGCTCGAATACACGCCGGTCGAGACGGCATTGGGGCTCCAGGGGCCGTAGCAGACCGGAAGAGACCCGCTCCGTCGTCACATCGAAAAACTCGGTTGCCCCGGTTCCGGGGGGCGGCAGCGTGTCGCATGGCGCTCGCTGTCAAGAATCTATAGAATAAAATATATATCAGTACTTCGGACTTGGCAGAAATATATAGTATCTAAAATATTATTTTCATTCTCTTAAAATTCTAAAAAGTTTATACGGCATACGATCGAATAAAATCACCGATAATGCACACAGGCAGTGGAAATGCCGGCTCGTTAATGGACCGGAAGGGCCGCCGGGGCGTGCGCCGGGGATGGCGCCGCCGGGATCCGGGGATGCAGGGTCCAGTCCGCATTCCCGCATTGGGCAACCCGAGAGAGCCAAGGGGAAATCGATGAAGAACTGTTGGGAAATAAAGGCCTGCGGCCGCGAGGCAGGCGGAGGCAAGGTCGCCGAGCTGGGCGAGTGCATCGCCTCGAAGGAGGGGCTCGGCCACTCCTGCTGGGCCATTGCGGGAACCCTTTGCGGCGGCACGGTGCAAGGCTGCCTGGACGAAAAGCTTGGAAATTGCCTGACCTGCGAGGTCTACAAATCGTACAGCAGGTTGACCGGGACGGTGGGCAGGGATGTTCCCCTGCAGTGCCCGGAAGAGGAAGGCAGATACCAGGACCTTCTGCTGAGCAGGTGAGTCCGTCCGGTCGACTTGATCGCCGGCGCGGTTCGATGCGCGGCGATCTCCAACGCTGCTGCTGCCGGCCAGTGCCGCACGTGTAAGGCGCGGCGCGCCGCCGTGGCGGGGCGGCGGCAGGGCGTGGCTCGCACCTTCAACGTCTCATCGGGTCTTCCGGGCTACCGCTTGCGCCTTCTCGTTCGCGCGGGCGTCGAAACGCGCGACATCGACGACGACGCGCTCGTGGGTGCCCTCGCCGATCAGGTCCCGCTCGTCATGTGCGGCGACGCGGAAGGTGATGCGCTTGCCGTCAACGCGTGTGACCACCGCCGTCGCGCGCACCGCCATGCCGACCGGCGTCGCCGCGACGTGGCTCACGTCGATCCGCGTGCCCAGGCTCTGATGGCCTTCCGGGAGCAGATGTTCGGCCGCATCGAGCGCCGCCGCTTCCATCAGGTTGATCATCACCGGCGTGGCCAGTACATGGACCCGTCCACTGCCGATACGCGGCGCGGTATGGGCCTCATCGACCGTCAGCGTGGCGGTTCCTTCAAGGCCCGGTTTCAGTTCTGCCACGCTCCGTCTCTCCCGTGTCCGACAGTTTCTGACCGCGGCTAGGCTAGCCGCTCTTCGCCATGCCGCCAAGCCGGCAGGATTCGCCGGGCGGGCCCGAGCGCTATTATTGCTGCCGACGCATGTGCTCGCGATGCAGGATATACAACCCGCTGCCGACGATGACGGCCGCGCCGACGATGGTCCAGGAATCCGGGAAATCGTCGAACAGGACCAGACCGAACAGCGTCGCCCAGATCAGCGCCGAATAGCCGAACGGCGAAACGCTTGCGGCCGGCGCCAGGGTGAACGCCCGGATCATGGTGAAATGGCCGAGGCCGCCGAACACGCCCGTCAGCGCCATCAGCGCCCAGCCTTCGGCATCTGGCATGACCCAGAAGAACGGTACTGCGACGCTCATCGCGGCGGCGCCGAGCAGGGGCGTATACAGCAGGGTGTTGAACGTCGCGTCGGTGCGGCTCAGGATTCGGGTGGTGATCTGGTAGAGCGCGAACGTCGTCGCGGCGCCCAGCGGGAGCAGGGCGGCGAGATGCATGGCCTCGGTCCCGGGCCGGATGATGATGAGGGCGCCGGTGAATCCGGCCGCAACCCCGGCCCAGCGGCGAATACCGACATGTTCGCCAAGCAGCGGCAATGACAGCGCGGTCACGATCAGCGGCGCGCTCTGCATGATCGCCGTCATGTTGGCCAGCGGCAGGAAGTAGAGGCCACCGAAGAACTGCAGCGTCGTGACCAGCAGCAGGCCGGAGCGCAACACCTGAAGGCCGCGGCGCCGGGTTGCGAAGGTCGCCGGCAGACGCCGCCCCAGGACCGCCGCCATCAGGATCGCGTGGAAGAAGAAACGCGCCCAGGCCACCTGCGGCACCGGATAGGTCTGAATCAACTGCTTGACGACCGCATCCAGGCTGACGAACAGCAGCATCGTCAACAGCATCCAGGCGATGCCCCGGCGGTTGTCGTTGGCCGCGGGGCCGATCGAGTAAACGGTGGTCATCGAGCAGGCCGTCCAGAGTGTCCGGCATGGTCGCCGGTGCGAGATCATCAGTACACTGATTTTCCGTCCTGCGACAGATTTTTGCAGGATTGTCCCGTTGCCCGACGGGCCGGCCTATCGCGCCGATGCCTGACGCGCTGCCGCCGGTTTCGCGTCCGACGACGTGGGCCTGGCCGGACGCGCCGATGAGACCGGCTAGCGTGGCGCGGTTCCGGAAACATGAGTAAAAATAAGGAAGTAGATTATTTAACTGCAAAAATATTGTTATATAAAATAATTCACAAAATTTTTTTCAATAGATGTTGAAACTTGCATTTCGACTTGTTAAATAAGAAACGTTCCCGGCAGGACCGGACCATCGGCGTTGAGGACGAGGACCATGATGAACACGGCAACATGGACGGAGAAAAGGCTCATCGAAATCGACGCGGCAACGCTCTGCCGCTGGCTGGCTTCGGACATGGCGGTGCTGGTCGATGTGCGGGAGGAATGGGAATTCGCCCAGGACCGGATTCCCGGCGCGATCAATCTGCCGCTCTCGAAGTTCGACATCCGCAAGCTGCCGGCCGAAGACGGGCGCCGATTGGTGCTGACCTGCGCGGTCGGCCGCCGGTCCGCGCAGGCCGCCGGCATTCTGCTGGCCACCGGTCACGACACGGCGACGCATCTGCGGGGCGGCATGCTGGCCTGGGACGACGCCGACTTTGAAACCGAATCGGGGGCGCCGACAGTTGCGGACGCGGCTCGCTCGAAGGTCGAACTGCTGTCTTGCGCTTCGGCGTGACCGGCCGGCGGCCGAGCCAGAAACCCGTCGCCAGTACGGATGGCCTGACTCCGCAAGGCTGATGGCGTTGCGGAGTCCGCAGTCCCGTCTCGCACCTGGATGAGAAATCTGATCCTGCGGCGCGCGCTTTAATCGAATGTTAATTGGCGGCGTGGATAAATGCCTCTGGTTGTTCACCGGAACGCCATCGAAGCGCCTTGATTGGCCGGCAGAAGTGACGCCTGAGTTACCCGCCGGCCCCGAATGGAGGAACCGTTGCGCGCAGTCCAGATCACTTTGCTTTTCGTTGCCGCCATGTTGTGGCTTGGCGTCCAGGCGGCGCAGACGGAACCCAGCGGGGCAGCCGTCAACGAGACCGCTCCGCAGCCGGTCACCATCGCCAACGCCGAATAGCGGCGGTATCGCACTTGCTTCCCGGCCCGTCGCGCAGGCGGCGGGGGCGGTACGTCACAATCGCACCGGACGCAACCGGCATGCCGGTAGAGACACCAATCGAAATCGCATTATGGCTGTGCGGGCAATCGTTCCCCTCGATACCAAGAGGAGCCGTCCGCGATGGCGCTGATCAACTACCTCACGAGAATTCAGTTCGATTTCGGTGCGGTGGCGCTGCTGCCCGATGAGCTGCACGCGCTCGGGGTGTCCCGGCCGCTGATCGTGACCGACGCAGGCGTCGTCGCCGCCGGTCTCGCCGGCGCGGTCAAGGCGGGCTTGCCGACCGCGACCCCGGTGTTCCAAGATACGCCGCCGAACCCGACCGAGGACGCGGTCGACGCGGCCCTGGCCGTCTACCGGGATGCCGGCTGCGACGGGCTGGTCGCGGTGGGCGGCGGGTCATCCATCGATCTTGCCAAGGGCGTTGCGCTGATGGCGGCGCATGACGGCCCGCTGGAGCAATACGCGGCGATCCTGGGCGGCATGTCGAAGATCACCAAGGCGGTCGCGCCGCTGGTGGCGGTTCCGACAACCGCGGGCACCGGCAGCGAGGTCGGGCGGGCCGCACTGATAACCCTGCGCGACGGCCGCAAGCTGGGCTTCATCGCGCCTTACATGATCCCCAACGTCGCGGTCTGCGACCCGGAACTGACGCTGGGGCTGCCGTCCGGGTTGACCGCGGCCACCGGCATGGATGCGCTGACCCACTGCATCGAGACCTTCCTCTCGCCGCGCGACAACGTGCCGGCGGACGCCATCGCCCTCGACGGCGCGGCGCGCGCCATGCGCTGGATCGAAAAAGCGGTGGCCGACGGGGCCGACCGTGACGCGCGCTGGAACACGATGATGGCCTCGCTGCAGGGCGGCCTGACCTTCCAGAAGGGCCTGGGCGCCGTCCATGCCATGTCGCATCCGCTGGGCGGGCTGCGGGAACCGGTGCTGCATCACGGCACGCTGAACGCGGTGATCCTGCCCGCGGTGTTGCGCTTCAACGCCGGCCATGTGGGCGACAGGTACGAGCGGCTGGCGACCGCGATGGGCCTGCCCGCCGGCGCCGACCTCGCCGCGGCGGTCGAGGCCCTGAACCGGCGCCTCGGCCTGCCGGCGAACCTGCGCGAGATGGGCGTGACCGACGGCGTCATCCCGCGCATGGTCGAAGGCGCGGTCGCCGACCACAGCACCGCCAGCAACCCGCGCCCCGTCAGTTCGGCCGATTACGAGGCGCTGTTCGCTGCGGCGATGGGCTAGGCTCTTGGAGAGCATCTAGGCTCTTGGAGAGCATGAGGAGGGCCGCCGAATGAAGAACACGTTGTCGCCGCGACTGGCGATGCTGCTGCTTTCAGTGGTTCTTTTTCTTTCCGCCTGTGTTCCGGACAGCAGGCACCCGCTTCCCCCGCCGGCCGACGGCAAGGGCGACGACCGGCTGATCGGCTGCTGGATATTCGTTGGCGAGAGCGATAAGGGATATCTGGATATCTCGTCGGTCGGCGGCGGGCGCTACCATGTAGTGATACAGAACGGGCCAGACGCCAGCTCACACACGACTGAAACGGATATCCTGCCCACGCGGATCGATGGGCAATTGTTCATGACCGTTGTCGGCTTCGGCCCGCCGGAAGAAGGCGGACCGGAAGGGGCGCCGCATCTGATCGCCCGTTATGACATGACCGTGCAAGGCGACTGGCTGGTCTATCCCATGAGGTTGGAAGCCCTGGCCGAGGATGTGCGGGTCGGTCTGGTGGCCGGCAAAGTCAGCCCCAGCGAACTGTGGGGGGAGGCTGTCCGGTTGACGGCAGACAGCGAGGCCCTTGCCGCCTATATAGCGGCGGCCGATCCGACGCGCATTTTCGCGGACAAACCCTTTCACATGCGCCGCCCATGACCGTATCTCGGGCCGGTGCCCCGCCCGACTTTGATGTCCCCTACGCCTTGCCAGCAAAGCTGGGAAGGAGGTCGCGGGAGACGCTGATGTGTGCGCGCATGAGTTCGACGGCGCGTTCACGGTCTCCCGCTTCCAGCGCGTCCAGAATGGACAGATGCTCCCTGCAGGACTGGGCCATGCGGCCACGATCGGCGCGAAACTGAAACTCCGTCATGCGCCGCAACCTCGACTGCTGCTGTATGGCCTGCAGGATGAAGCGGTTCTGTGCGCAGCGCCCGATGGTTTCGTGGAATTCGACGTCGATTTCGACGAGGCGCCGGAACGGGTCGGTGAGGACGGTGCCTTCGAGCAAGGTCTCGTGGGCCCTGCGAATCTCCGCGAATTTCGCCGGATCCGGGCGGAAACCCGGGTCGAGGATCGCCGCCGGTTCGATCTGCATGCGGAACCGGTAACTCTCCTCGTAAACCTCCGGACTGTTGAGCGACGGCAGGAAACTCCATCCCCTGCCGGCGTCCCGCTCCACGAGGCCTTCGTCGGCCAGGCGCGTCAACACCCGGCCGATCATCGATCGGCTGACGCCGTACCTCCGGCCCAGTTCGGTCACGTTGATGTTCATGCCGATCCGGTCGGCGAACCGGTCGCGCGTGATCCTGAGATAAAGCCGTTCCTCTTCGGTCGGGGGGATTGCGTAAGGCGCGTCCTTCAGATCGTCGGACGACGCGGCAAGGAAACAGCCCTGATTGGGGACCGCAGTGACGATGCCGAGCTCGGCGAGCAATCGCAGCGCGGCACGGACCGGCGATCGCGATACGTCGAGCTGCTCGGCCAGCCACTGTTCCTTGAGCTGCCAGCCGGCGGGCCGGTCCGCCTCGCGGACGAGGTGCAGAACGCGTCGCGCCAGATCGGCGTGGAACCGGCTCGTCCGCGGCTGCGGCCGCAGTCGGTTCTCGCTGTCCTGCACCTGTTCCGTGGTTGTGGCCAAGGTCCGTTCCCGTTCCCATGCGAATACTCGCCGCAGGTTGCCACAACGCGAGGCAAACGGGAACACATGCCTGACGGTTTGGTATTACCTGCCGGTTCCGCCGTCGGGCAGGATAAGGCTGGTGGGTACGAGTCCTTGGCGGAGCCCGGTCACCACCGCATGGGTGCGATTGTTGACGCCCAGTTTCTGGAGGATGCTCTTGACGTGGACCTTGACGGTCCCTTCAAGCATGCCCAGTTCGGCAGCAATATCCTTGTTCTGCATTCCCTGCGCCATCAGCAAGAGGATTTCATGCTGACGCGGAGTCAGCGTGGGCGCGCCGATCGGTGCCGCACTCCATTTTCGTTTGGGCTTCTGGGCGTCCGTCAGCATTGCGATGGCGCTCGACGGGATGAAGGTTTCTCCGGACAGGATTAACGGCAATGCGTGCCGCAGCGTATCGGAGCTGGACGATTTCACGATATAGCCCTTGGCGCCGGCCTTATAGGATCTGGCAATATCGTCGGGATGGTCCGATGCGGAGACGATGGCGATCGCAGCCGTCGGCAGCTTCTTCACGAGGCGCTCCAGGGCCTGGAAATCCGAACTCTCCTCCAGCTTGAGGTCGCACAGGACCAGACGGATGTCCCGATGCCGGCTGGCGGCATCGAGCGCCTCCGTCGCGGTTGCCGCTTCGACGATCGACGCGTCGGGGTAAAGATCACGAAGAATCATGGCCACTCCCTGACGGAACAGCGCATGGTCGTCGACAACAAGGATTTTCATAAAGACTGGGTCCTCGAACTGGGGAGCGAACCGACATTTGCGTGCGCGCGATCCATCGCGCTCCCTGCGGATTTCGTCGGGACGTCCCGGCACAACATGCCGGCGCGTACCTTGAAATAGGTATTTCAGTCGCAACCCTTCGTATTTCTATACAAAATAAGGTGTATAATTGGTATGGTGTGGCCCTGCGACAAACTGTCCCATCACCCCGGAACTTTCCGCTCACTGTACGAATCGAATCCGCGTGGGCCCCGCCGGCAGGTGCCTTTTCGTCACACGCGCCAGCTCCCCTGGCCCATGCCTTTTCGGGTCAGTCAACTTGCGAACTGCGCCACCGACGACGAACGGACCCGCGCCGGTGCCA
>CAMYKU010000057.1 GCA_947259105.1 uncultured Alphaproteobacteria bacterium | reverse complement strand
CGCTGGCGCCGCGCGACCCGCTGGAGGCGATGCTGGTCGCGCAGATGGCGGCGGTGCACGCGGCGGCCATGCGGGTGCTGCGCCGCGCCGCCGAATGCAGCGACCACCCGCAGATCGAGGCGCTGTACCTGCGCACGGCGGCGCGCCTGATGAACCTGTTCGTGCGCCAGACCGAGGCGCTGGACCGCCGCGCGCGGAGGCTGGGGCGGGGGGCGGAGACGGCGGACGGGGCGGAGGCGGACGGGGCGGACGCGGGGCCGGAACCCGACGGCGCGGAAATCCTCGCGCGCCTGATCGACGCCTATCGGGCCGACCTCCGCCGCATGGACGAGGGGAAGGGCGCGGCGTGCGCGGAGGGGGACGGACAACGGAGCGGGGCCGCGAAGGCCGGAGGGGGGGATCCGGACCCCGGCGGTGAGCTCGGTCCGTGACGGCGGATTTTGTGGCTCCCAATGCCTGCTTACCGCCCGAAAGCGGTAATCACGAGATGTGAACATCAACCGCCGCTCATAGCCAGAAGCGGAATTGGCGGTTGATGCAGATACTGCACTTTAGCACATCGCGATTTCGGTGGCGGGAGCCGCCCACAGCATTATCTCCGGTCATTGGTGCCATCTCGGGAAAACCACAATTCGGCAAAAACCACCATCCCGCAGAATGCTCCGAAACGAAGGAGCGCTACATTACATTTCGCTTTCCCCGTCGATGGCGCTGTTATGTTCCTATATCAGCGATTAAACAAACATAGAAACTGTAATTTTCACAAACAAGTCGATGCTCGGAACCGCTAGACAAACATACCCCACCGTGGAAAAGACGATACAACAAGTGAGCCATGCTCTTTTCCTTGTATCACTTCTAAAGAAATGCTCCCGCAGCATGGAACGTAACAAGTCTCCATACTGCCGCTTTGCACTCTCCCAGTTTCCGGTTCTCGTTACGTTGTCTGTTCCTTCCCCAATATTTCGTGCTACCTCTGCAAATCCATCCCACTCGCTATCGTAGTACTTTCCATGCAGTGTCAAGTGACCCTCATCTCGAATTATTTCATGAATTCGAAGAAAATCTACGTATGTAAAGTTTTCGAGAGCGGTCTTTGTATATTCAACCAAGTCTTTCCCGAAACGGAATGCATAAGGCTTCTTGATCCTATATATGAAATTGCTTACACCGTTGTGCTTAGGCCCCAGTCATATGTGGTACGTTGAGTGATCCGGGTGAATTCGATCATTTCGCTGATCTGATCATTGAATAGGATCATGTATCCGATTATCGGGAAGAAATATGAAAATCTAGGTATCCAACCATCGACGTAACCAATCCAATCAGACCAAGCGTAGTTATATCTGAATCCGCTCCACCAGACACTGAACTTGGTCATTCCAATTTCCTTGGATAGAAGCGAGACAACCGTGATTGTTTTCGAAGCATCACAACGACTAGATGGGCCGGCCCAGGCTCCGAACCTGGATACGCAACATCGGCGTCTTTATGTCGCTATGGTCGAAAAGTTCCTTTACCACGCAGAAATCATAGCACCGTCTCAATAGATGCGTCGCCGATAATTAGCCGCTCCGGCTCAAACCCGGAAGCCGCAGGTGCGACCGAATTGAGTCTGCAATGCTGTGATGAGCGGACGCAAATCGCAAGAAGGTGTATCGGGGGCGGAGACAGAGGGGGAATATCGATGCGGCGAGGTCAACTCACCGATGCTGGTGGGTTCGTGGCGCAGCCGTCCGCCATCCACCCGTTCAACCCAATTGGAGAGAGATGGGCGCAGGTAGCGTAAAGCAGCGTACCAGCAAGGCCTGGTTTCATAAAGCGCGAGGCCCCCATCATCATCTCTACCTCGCAAAAATTCTCCTCCCCCCTTGCCCACTCCGCCCCGACCCCCTGATACAGCGGCCCCGTTCGCCCGGCGCGTGGACGGGTCGCTCGCCGGCCCGGTCAGGGCCGGGAGGACGCGGTCGTGACGCGTTCCGGCCCGGTCATGCCCGGTCTCTCAGCCTCGCACCCAGACCACCGCCGTTTTCGGGGATGAAAACCATGCCGGCCCCATCCAGGGCGCGGATGGCGTCCATGTTGTCGGGGATCGGCGTACGCGCCCCGCGCTTGACCCGGCGGCGGGCGGCGCCATATTGATCGCGCCACAACGACGCAACGCAAACCGGGCAAGTGAGGATCCATGCCGCTGTCGCCGCCGCAACCGCGCGAACATTTCCATACGCGCGACATCGAACTCAGGGGCTACCGCCGCGAGGACGGGCTGTGGGACATCGAGGCCCATATGCGGGACACCAAGACCTACAGCTTTCCCAACCGCGAGCGCGGCACGATCGAGGCCGGCGACCCGATCCACGATATGTGGCTGCGGCTGACCATCGACGATAGCATGACCATTCGCGCGGCCGAGGCCGCGACCGACGCCAGCCCCTTCGGTATATGCGGCGATGTCGTTCCGTCCCTTGCCAGGCTGGAAGGGCTGACGATCGGCCCGGGCTGGCAGCGCACGGCGAAACAGCGCATCGGCGGCGTCCACGGCTGCACCCATCTGTTCGAGCTGCTCGGCCCGATCGCCACCGTGGCCTACCAGACCAAAGTCCGCAGCACCAACGAGCGCGACCCGAAGACGAAACCCGTATACCTCGACAGCTGCCACGCGCTGAGCACCGACGGCCCCATCGTCAAGGACCACTTTCCGGAATTCTATACGGGAAAGTAGCGGTGCGCCCGGCGGCCGGACGGAGGGACGACGTCAGGTACATTGGAACCGCACGCCAACCTTGCGTTCCGGTTCCGTCATTGCGAGAAGCGGGCGAAGCAATCAAGGCATCCGCCGGCCCTGGATTGCCGCTGCGCCCTCATCCTGAGAGCTTGTGAATGTTTCGGTATTTGCCTGTTTGGCGCCGGCTTTCGCCGGCAATTCGCTTGAAGGCCACCCCCACCCGACCCTCCCCCATCAAGGGGGAGGGCTTTTACTCAGCGACCAGTTTCCCCCTCCCCCTTGATGGGGGAGGGTCGGGGTGGGGGTGAAAACACGATGATCCGCCGGCACAGGCCGGCGTCGATTTTACCTTTTCGAAAGATTCACAAGCTCTGAGCCCGGCGAAGGACGCGCCCCGCAATGACGGTCAAGACGGTTGCCGCCCCGGCTGCGCCGGCGGGCCCGGCGGCACGCCATCGCCGCACGGCCCGGTGGAGTCCGCATGCCGTCCGGAACAATCTGTGGTAAGATAATGGCGATACTGCTCCGCCGGCGCTGCGCAACGGATATCGCGGGTCGAGGCGGCCGGCCGCCCTGCCCTGCTGCGGGCAACGCGCAAACCGCGGAGCCGCGCCGGGCCGCAAGGAAACCGCCGTTTGTCCGGGCGGGCTTCAGGCGGCGGCGGGAGGCACTGGTTCGCGGGTGTTTCGGGGGAGTGCTCTTACTGGGAGAAGGCCGATGACAACAGTGCAGCAATTGCTCGACAAGAAGGGCCACGAGGTCTTGTCGGTGCATCCCGATGATACGGTGTTCGATGCCATCAAGACGATGGCGGAAAACGATGTCGGTTCGGTCGTGGTCATCGAGGACGACAAGCCTGCCGGCATATTCACGGAACGGCAGTACGCCCGCAATGTCATCCTCAAGGGCCGGTCATCACCGACGACATCCGTCAGGGACGTCATGGAGAAGCGGGTGATCTGCGTGCACCCGCGGCAGACGGTCGAGGAATGCATGGCCGTCATGACCGACAAACGCATTCGGCACCTCCCGGTGCTCGAGCGCAAGAAACTGGTCGGCATCGTCTCGATCGGCGATCTGGTCAAGAGCAAGATCGCCGATCAGGAATTCACCATAGAGCGGCTCGTGGAGTACGTCCGCGGCTAGCACTTTGTCCGTTGTGTTGTGTTCGGCTGGTCCAGAGCGACCTCATACTTCGAGACGGTTGCTACGCAACCTCCTCAGCATGAGGGCACAGGCGTTGGAGCCTCATGCTCAGGGTGAGGGTACGGGTGTTGGAGCCTCATGCTGAGGAGGCGCGAAGCGCCGTCTCGAAGTATGAGGTCGCGCCGCTGGCGCAAGCGCGAATCCAAACATACTTGAAACGCGCTAATCCTCCGCCGGGGCCCTGGTCGTCAGCGCCAGCGCGTGCACCGGGCCGGCCATTTCGTCGGCCAGGATTTCGTATACCATGCGCTGCCGGTCGACGCGCGACTTGCCGTCGAAGGCCGCGGATACGACCGTGACGTTGAAATGGGTCTCGCCGCCGGGCCGCCAGCCGCCATGTCCCTCATGCTTGTGCGATTCGTCCTCGACCGCGAGGCGCGACGGCGCCAGTGCTTCGGTCAGTTTCCTCTCGATACTTCCGGCAACGCTCATGAATGATTTACCCCTTGCAGCTAGTCTGAATAACGATATGCGGGATATCGGCAGGATCCCCCGCTTCGTCAACCCGCACGGCTTGCGCCGAAGGACCCGAAAATCCATAATTACGTCATGAGAAAGGAACAGCGATCCTCGCATTTCGGCCAAGAGCGCGCACCGCTCAGAAACTGCGACCACGCCGACTGCAACGAAGCAGGGGAGTTTCGCGCGCCCAGATCGCGTGACCGGCTGGACGAGTACCGCTGGTTCTGCCTCGACCATGTGCGCGAGTACAACAAGGCATGGAACTATTATGCCGGGATGACCCAGGCGGAGGTCGAGGCCGAGACGCGCCGCGACACGACGTGGCAACGGCCGACCTGGCCGCTGGGTGCGCGGGCCGGCGGATACCGGCGATTCATGCGGTCGACGACGTCGATCCATGAAGGTTTCGGCATCTTCGATGACGACGAGACCGATCCGACGCGGCGAAACGCGCAGGCCCGCGGCGCGGGATTTCATCCCGAAAGCGCCGAGGCCAGGGCGCTCGCAATTATGGATATCGAACCACCGTTGAACTTGACCCGCCTGAAAGCCAGATATAAGGAACTCGTCAAGCTGCACCATCCGGACGCCAATGGCGGCGACAAACTGGCCGAGGAAAGGCTGAAAGACATCAACGAGGCCAACGCCACGCTGAAGAAGCTGCTGAGCGACTGACGAGGCCGAACCGGCGGATGGCCGGCCCGGCGCCCGTATTTCCTGTAACTGGAACTGACCGATGACGACATCGAGCGAATACGTCTCGCAACGCGCACACGAACTGGACGCCCCTGACATAAAGGTGTCCGTGCATCAGACCTTCGGGATCGAATCCGATATGGAGGTTCCCGCCTTCTCCAGCATCTCGGACTACGTTCCGGAAATCGACGAGGCGTATGTCTTCGACCACGACACCACGCTCGCCATCCTGGCCGGCTTCACCTACAACCGCCGCGTCATGATCCAGGGCTATCACGGCACCGGCAAATCGACCCATGTGGAGCAGGTCGCCGCACGCCTGAACTGGCCCTGCGTGCGGGTCAATCTCGACAGCCATATCAGCCGGATCGACCTGATCGGCAAGGACGCCATCGTGCTGCGCGACGGCCAGCAGATCACCGAGTTCCGCCAGGGCATCCTGCCCTGGGCGCTGCAGAACCCCTGCGCGCTGTGCTTCGACGAATACGATGCCGGGCGTCCGGACGTGATGTTCGTCATCCAGCGTATCCTCGAGGTCGAGGGCAAGCTGACGCTGCTCGACCAGAGCCGGGTGATCCGCCCGCACCCCTGGTTCCGCCTGTTCTCCACCGCCAATACGGTCGGGCTGGGGGACACCACCGGCCTCTATCACGGCACGCAGCAGATCAACCAGGGTCAGATGGACCGCTGGAATATCGTCACCACGCTGAACTACCTGCCGCATGAGGAAGAGGTGCGCATCGTCCTCTCGAAGGTGCCGAAATACGATACCGACGACGGCCGCAAGGCGATCGGGGCCATGGTCATGCTGGCGGACCTGACCCGCGCCGGCTTCATGAACGGCGACATCTCCACCGTCATGTCGCCGCGGACCGTGATCACCTGGGCCGAGAATGCCGAGATGTTCGACGATATCGGCTTCGCGTTCCGGGTGACCTTCCTGAACAAGTGCGACGAGATGGAACGCCCCGCCGTTGCCGAGTACTACCAGCGCTGTTTCGGCACGGACCTGCCCGAATCCGGGGTCAAGGCGTCGCTGGTCTGAGAGTTAAGAGCCTGGACCGGCATGGCCGACAACGAATCCTGGATCGACGTTTTCAAGCGCGCGAACAACGCGGCCTTCCGGGCGATTGCCGGCCGCGACGACGCCGAACTCACCTATGGATCGGATTCGTCCGGCGGCGAGGGGCCGCGGGCGCGCGTGCCGCTGCCGAGCCGCGAGCTTCCGCCCGACGAGGTCGCCTATGTTCGCGGCGAAGCCGACGCCGCGGCGCTCAAGCTAAGGTTTCACGACCAGGTCCTGCACGCAAGGCGCAAGCCGACCGGCGATGTCGCGCCGGTGCTGTACGACGCGCTGGAGCAGGCGCGCTTCGAAGCGATCGGCGCGCGGTCGATGGCCGGTGTCGCCGAGAACCTGGCGGCGGCGCTGGAGGAAAGCTACCGGCGCGAGGGGTTCGGCGTCATCGAGGATACGACCGAGGCGACGATGCCCGAGATCGTGCGCCTGATGGCCCGCGAGGCGCTGACCGGCGCGCCGCCGCCGCCGGCCGCCCGCAAGGCCTGGGAGAAATGGCATCCGACGCTCGACCGGAAGCTGAAACGCGCGCTGATGGACCTCGCGCGCAACGTCGAGGACCAGGCCGCCTATTGCGAGGCGGTGCGCAAGTTGATTGCGGACCTCGATATCGACCTCGGCGAAGAGGACCCGGGCGAGGCCGGGGAGACGACGGACGAGGAGGGCGACGACGAGGATCAGGGCCCCGATACCGCATCGGATGAGGTCGAGGGCAGCGGCAAGCTGGAGCAGGCGCTGTCCGACAGCCTGGCTGCGGACACCGGCGATATGGACCTGCAGGAGGCCGGCGAGGCCGGCGAAGGCGAGGCGCTGTCCGCGCCGGGCGGGGAGACACCGGGCGATCCCGGCATGAAGCGGCACGACAGCGACCTTTCGAACCTGCCGCGCGAACCCTTCTACAAAGTCTTTACCGAGGCGTTCGACGAGATCATCGACGCGGAAACCCTGTGCGATCCGGAGGAACTGACGCGGCTGCGCCACATGCTGGACCAGCAGCTGAGCCATCTGCAGAGCATCATCGGCAAACTCGCCAACCAGCTGCAGCGCCGCCTCCTCGCCAAGCAGACCCGGTCCTGGGAGTTCAACCTCGAGGAAGGCCTGCTCGACACGGCGCGGCTCGACCGCATCGTGACCAACCCGCTGACGCCGCTGTCCTTCAAGCAGGAGCACGACACCGAGTTCCGCGATACGGTGGTAACGCTGCTGCTCGACAATTCCGGCTCGATGCGCGGCCGGCCGATCGCGATCGCCGCGATGAGCGCCGACATCCTGGCGCGCACGCTGGAGCGCTGCGGCGTCAAGGTCGAGATCCTGGGCTTCACGACGCGGGCCTGGAAGGGCGGGCAGTGCCGCGAGAAATGGATCGCCGACGGCAAGGCGGGCAATCCCGGCCGGCTCAACGACCTGCGCCACATCATCTACAAGACGGCGGACGCGCCGCTGCGCCGCGCCCGCAGGAATCTGGGGCTGATGCTGCGCGAGGGGCTGCTGAAGGAGAATATCGACGGCGAGGCGCTGCTATGGGCGCACAACCGGCTGATCGCCCGCGCCGAACAGCGCCGCATCCTGATGGTCATCTCGGACGGCGCGCCGGTGGACGATTCGACGCTGTCGGTCAATGCCGGCAACTATCTGGAGCGCCACCTGCGGGACGTGATCGAGTATATCGAGACCCGCTCGCCGGTCGAACTGGTCGCCATCGGCATCGGCCACGACGTCACCCGTTATTACCGCCGCGCCGTAACCATCATGGACGTCGAGCAGCTCGGCGGCACCATGATGGAAAAGCTGACCGAACTGTTCGACGAGGACTCCGGCCCCCGCCGCCGCGCCCCGCCGATGCGCCGCATGCCCGCGGCGATGGGACGGCGGCATTAGGATCCGGAGTTTGTTCAGGCTTACGCCGAGTTCCGCTTGAGACAGCTGCGCGGCATCGCCCATCGAGACGGGCCTTCGACCCTTATACCAAGGGGCGTTGATAATGACTCATTTGACCGGGCTCCCTTGTCCGTCCGTCAGGCGCGGTTCGCGCAGCGGTGCTGGCGCACCGTAAGCGGACCGCAACGCAGCGGACGGTCAAGGGAACCCGGCCTGCGGTGGCGCGCGGCGGCCCACCGGATGCGTTGCGACCCTTGCCCGATGCGCAAGCATCGCGCTGCGGACCGTGCCTGCCCGGCGGGCCGCCGCGCACCATCAAATGGGTCATTATCAACGCTCCTTGGTATTACTTTCTCCACGCAGTCCTCATTCTCTGAGAGCCTATGAATCCTTCCGATTATTGCGCCGGCTTTCGCCGGCCAGTTGCTTGTGCGTCACCCCCTCCCAACCCTCCCCCATCGAGGGGGAGGGCTTGATTTTGCTCGGAAATTCCCCCTCCCCCTTGATGGGGGAGGGTCGGGGAGGGGGTGGAAATTGAAAGGTTGCCGGCGAAAGCCGGCGCAATAATCGGAAGGATTCCCAGGCTCCGGATGAGGCATGCGTGGACAGGACATCTCCGAAAACACGGCCCTTGCGCCGCTCGGCCACTTCCGCACAAAGGTCTCCATAGGCGGACTCAGACCGGGTCGAAGCCGTCGAATTTCTTCTTTCTGGCGGCCCCCCGGCGCCGGTCCTGCCAGACCCGGTAGGGCATACCGGCCAGTATCACCGCCAGCCAACCGAAGAGAAACCCGACACCGCCGTAGGCCGCGCCTTCCGGCGTTGCCGGGACGGCCGGCTTGAAGTCCTTCCAGGTGCGTCTCGCCAGTTCGACGTTGTAATGTTGGGCGAAAGCCGGAACGCGCATCCAGGGCGCCGCCCCGGCCAGATCGCCATAGGCCTTTTCCAGGGCATCCAGGTAGACGACCCGCATGGCCCAGTGTTCGCCTTCCTGCCGCGCCTCGGGTTCCTCGTTGGCCCGCAATGCGGCGATGTATTCGTCGCGGGTCTGACCGAGATTCCCGGCGCGCTCGTCCAGTTCCAGGACATCCGCGTAATACGCATCCCGCCAGCCGCCGAGCCGCTGCGTATACTGCTGGATGAACTCCGGCGCCTGGGCGGCGCCGGCGCCAACCGCCAGCCCGACAACAATGATCAGGACGCGTCTAAGCACGTTTTCCGCCCCGGCCGCCGGTCACAGATGCTTGCCGAAGAATGCCAGCGTGCGCTCCCAGGCGAACCGCGCATCCGCTTCGTCGTAGCGCGCGCTGGTCGGGTTCGCAAAGCCATGGTCCGCATCGTACCAGTGCGTCGTATAGGCCTTGCCGGCCGCGTCCATCGCCTCTTCCCACGCCGACACCATCGCCGAGTCGATGAACTTGTCCTTCGTTCCGAAATGGCCGAGCACCGGGCCTTTCAGCTTCTTCAGATCTTCCGCCGTGCGGGTGACGCGGCCGTAATAGATGACGGTCGCCTCCACCGGCGTTGCGATCGAAGCGTTCAGCGACCAGCCTCCGCCGAAGCACCAGCCCACTGTGCCGATCTTGCGGTTCGAGGCGTCGTGCACGCGCAGCCATTCGATCCAGCCGGCCAGGGTATCGGTCGCGGCCGCGGGGTCCACCGTCCGGGTCAGCGCCCGAGCCTCGTCCGCTGTCGTCGCCACGCCGCCGTCCATCAGGTCGACGGCGACTGCGAGATAACCCTGCCTGCCGAACTCGGCGGTCACCGCCTTGATCTGGTCGTTGAGGCCCCACCACTCGTGGATCAGGACCACGGTCGGCGCGGGCACGCCGACCGGCATCGCCAGCGCCCCGCTGACCCGCCGGCCCCGGGGCGTGTTGATCGTATAATCGTGCAGGCCCGAGGCCGCGGCCCGGGCCAGTTCCGGGTCGGCCAGGATCGCCGCCAGCGGAAGTCCCGCAAGCGGCGCGCTTGCCATGCCCTTCAGGACATCCCGTCTCGCATACACGGCTCTCTCCCGTCTGGTTACACTGCCCGCCGGTCCGATAGTACCGCAACCGGCCGGGTCTCGCCACACGGAGGAGGCGGGAGCCCGGCATCAGCCCGTTCCGTCCATAATATGGCGCGCCACGGCGATCGCCAGGCGGCGTTCCGGCGAGGCCTTTCTGAAGTCAGCGGTGGCCGGTTCGATCCCGGTACCGACGACCGTGGTCTCGCCCCCGGCGCGAGTCTGCTGCACGATCGCAAGATAGTGCCCGGTTTCGCGAAGATAATAGCCGCGCAGAATCCAGTACTCCGCATCCTCGCCAAACGCAGCCCGGATCAGCTCTTCGACCGCCGCCAGCCGTTCGTCATACGGCGGAATGGACGTGTCCTCGTCTGCGTCGGCATCGTTCAAGTCCACCGGCTGGCGGTCCAGAATCCACTCGCCGCCGCGGAACTCGTCGCAGAGATCCAGCAGGGTCATACCGGCCACGGCACCGCTGATGACTCCGACGCCTTCGGCGTGGCCCGCATAGCGGTCCACACCGTTATCGTCAAAACGGTAGACGTCCCATCCCTCGGCGTTGCCCCAGTGTTCCAGAACATAGGGCCAGTCCTCGGACGGCTCGCCATCTCGGCGGTCCGTGCCCCACTCCTCGAACAGGCTTTGATTGATGGCCAATCTGACCGAATCCATGCGCACTCCAGCGGCCAGGGAAATGGAACCCGGCAGGCTGCAACAGGAACCGCTAAGATTCCGTGAAAAATCGGCCTGCGGATCAATTTCCGGCAAGCGGCAGCAACGCAAAAGCCCGCGGCATTCCGCGGGCTTCCCGGTCATTGTTTCGCTTCAGGGCGTCAGGCGGCTGGTGCGGCCTTCCGCTCGATCCGGCGTTTCAGCCGGCGGGCCTCGATCGAAAGCTTGCGGTTCGGCGTCCCGAGAATCCAGGCGTCCAGCCCGCCGTTCTTTTCGATGGTGCGCAGCGCAGCCGTGGTCACGCGCATGCGCACCGCCTCGCCGAGCGCCTCGCTCTGCAGCGAGACCCTCTGCAGGTTGGGCAGAAAGCGACGGCGGGTCTTGTTGTGCGCGTGGCTGACATTGTTGCCGGCCTGCACGCCCTTGCCCGTAATGATGCAGCGTCGGGCCATGTTCCAGATATCCTTGGCAATAAAACACTGTCGCCGGACGACGTATTCGTCCGGCAGGCGCGCCTATTTAGTGCAGCGGGGGGGGCTGCGTCAAGGTACGAATCGGCGGCATTTCGGACCGCCTTGACATATCTGCCCCGGCAGCGCATGCAAGGCGCCGGATTGAGCCGATTCCCGGGGAAAGGGAGCCATGGCAACTGGGGACTACGACGTGATCGTCGTGGGCGCGGGCAACGCGGCGTTCTGCGCCGCGATGACGGCCCGCGAGGCGGGCGCGACGGTGCTGGTGCTGGAGCGCGCGCCGGAAGACGAGAACGGCGGCAACAGCCGGTTCACCGCCGGCGCCATACGTTTTGCGTATAACGGCGTCGATGACCTGAAGGCGCTCATGCCGGACCTGACCGGGGACGAGATCGCCAATACCGATTTCGGCGTCTACGACACCGACCAGTTCTTCGACGACATGTTCCGGGTAACGCGCTTCCGCACCGACCCGGAGCTGTGCGAGCGGCTGGTACGGCAGTCCTTCGAGGGCATGACATGGCTGCGCGAGAAGGGCGTGCGCTTCGTGCCGATCTATGGCCGTCAGGCCTTCAAGATCGATGGCAAGTTCAAGTTCTGGGGCGGGCTGACGGTGGAATCCTGGGGTGGCGGCCCGGGGCTGGTCGACCGCGAAACCGAGCTTGCCAAAGGCATGGGAATCGAGATCCGCTACGACGCAAGGGTCGTCGACCTGATTTTCGACGGCCATGCGGTCACCGGCGTCCGGGTCAAGAGCGGCGGCGTGGTCCACGAGGTAAGCGGCAAAAGCGTCGTACTGGCCAGTGGCGGCTTCGAATCGAACCCGGAATGGCGGACCCGGTATCTTGGCCCGGGATGGGAGCTCGCCAAGGTGCGGGGCACCCGGTTCAACACCGGCGACGGCATCCGCATGGCGCTGGACATCGGCGCCTCGCCCTACGGCAACTGGTCGGGCTGCCATGCAGTGGGCTGGGACTACAACGCCCCGGAGTTCGGCGATTTGACGGTCGGCGACAATTTCCAGAAGCATTCCTACCCGTGGGGCCTGCTGGTCAACGCGCATGGACGGCGCTTCGTCGACGAGGGGGCCGATTTCCGCAATTACACCTACGCCAAGTACGGCCGCGAGGTGCTGAACCAGCCGGACCAGTTCGCCTGGCAGATCTTCGACCGCAAGGTGATCCACCTGCTGCGCGACGAATACCGGATCCGCCGCGTGACCAAGGTCACCGCGGACAGCCTGGAGGACCTGGCCGGCAAGCTGGAAGGTGTCGATCCGAAGGGGTTTCTGTCCGAGATCGCGGCATACAACGACGCCGTCGACACCGATACGCCGTTCGACCCCAACGTCAAGGACGGCCGGGCCACGCACGGGCTGGCGCTGCCGAAATCGAACTGGGCGAACCGCATCGACGAGCCGCCGTTCGAGGCCTATCAGATCACCTGCGGCATCACCTTCACCTTCGGCGGGCTGCGCATCGACCCGGACTCGGGACAGGTGATCGACACCGACCTCGCGCCGATTCCGGGGCTTTATGCGGCGGGCGAACTGGTCGGCGGGATCTTCTGCTTCAATTATCCCGGCGGCACCGGGCTGATGTCGGGCACCGTGTTCGGCCGCATCGCGGGCGCCGGCGCGGCGGCGGGGATGACCTGATCCGTGGCCTCGCGCCGTATTCCCTGCGTCATCATGCGCGGCGGCACCTCGCGCGGACCGTATTTCAAGGCGTCCGACCTGCCGCAGGATACCGCGGAGCGCGACCGGGTGCTGCTGTCGGTCATGGGATCGCCGCACCCGCTGCAGGTCGACGGCATCGGCGGCACCTATATACCGACCAGCAAGGTTGCGATCGTCGGCCCGTCGGACCGCGACGATGCCGACGTCGATTACCTGTTCGCGCAGGTCTCGGTCACCGAGGCGATCGTCGACACCAGACCGAACTGCGGCAACATGCTGTCCGGCGTCGGGCCGTTCGCGATCGAGGAAGGCATGGTGCCGGTGCAGGGCGCCGAAACCCGTGTGCGCGTCCACAACGTCAATACCGGCGCCCTGGTCGAGGAAACCGTACAAACCCCCGGCGGCAAGGTGACATACGAGGGCGGCCAGGCGATCGACGGCGTCAACGGCACCGCCGCGCCGATCCGCATGGCGTTCACCAACACCGAAGGCGCGGTGACCGGAGCTTTGTTCGCTTCCGGCGAACGTATGGAGGAGATCGGGGGAATCCCGGTCACCCTGATCGACAATGCCATGCCGATGATGCTGCTGCGGGCCGATGCGGTGGGCCTGCGCGGCGACGAGACAGCCGAGGACATCGACAAAATGCGGGACATGTACGCGCGGGTCGAGCGGATGCGCCTGGACGCCGGGCGCCGCATGGGGTTGGGCGATGTCTCGGGCCTCGTCACGCCCAAGATCGGCCTGCTGTCGGCGCCGCGCGAGGGCGGCACGATCACATCGCGCTACCTGACTCCCCATGAATGCCATCGCTCGCACGCGGCGACCGGCGCCATCTGCCTGGCGACGGCCTGCTGCACGGACGGCACCGTCGCCGCCGAGGTGCTCGGCGGCCCGGTCCGTGAGTCGGGAACGATCGTCATCGAACACCCGTCGGGCAAGATTCAGGTCGCCGTCGAACTGGCGCCGGACGCCGCGGGCGGTATGCGGGTGAGCCGCACCGAAATCCTGCGCACCGCGCGCCGCATCTTCGAGGGCCACGTCTTCGTTCCGGAATGATGCGGTAAGTAGCAACCGCGACAGTCGTTTAGCGCATTGTTCGTTCAATTGGAATCGGGTCCGGGCGGCGGCGCGACCTCATACTTCGAGACGCCCGCACGAGCCTTGGAGCCTCATGCTGAGGAGGGCCAAAGGCCCGTCTCGAAGTATGAGGTCGCGCCAGTCCAACCGAACCCAACACAACGGACAACGCGCTAGAACGTGGGGTTACCTGTAACCAAAAGGCGCGGCTCTCCAACCGCAGGATCGACCGTCAGTCGCGGAGTCTTCGACACGGCCTCGCTGGCCGGCGCGGCGGTCGTGCCGGGCCGGCTGAGCCGGTCCGGCCCGTCAGGCGCCGGGCCGCTTTCGGCGGGCGCGTTTCAGGAACGCATCCATAAGCTTTCGGGCGGCCGCCGCCGGGGTGATCCGCCCTGCCCCGACATCGGCCTCCAGCGCCGGCAGGCACTCCGCAACGCCGGGGTTGGCCTTCAGGGTCTCCATCAGCCCTTCGCGGATTTCGCTCCACATCCAGGCGCGGGCCTGGGCGGCGCGGCGGGCGGCAACGGCGCCGGTCGGCGCCATCGTCGCGCGGAAGGTCTCGACCCATTGCCAGGCCTCTTCGATTCCCTTGCCGGTCAGCGCCGAGCAGGTCGCGACCGGCACCGGCCAGTCCGGCGTGCCCGCGCCCAGCAGATGCAGTGCGGCACGGTATTCCGCGGCCGCCCGCTGCGCCGCGTCGGCCAGGTCCCCGTCGTCCTTGTTGACCAGCACGAGCTCGTCGCCGCCGCCGGGCAGCAGCAGCAGCAGGAACAGGTCGGTGAGGTCCGCGACCGCGGTCTCCGACTGGCCGACGCCGACGGTCTCGACGAAGATCACGTCGAACCCGGCGGCCTCGCACAGGAGCATCGCCTCGCGCGTGCGCCGGGCGACGCCGCCCAGCGTCTCCCCCGCCGGCGACGGGCGGATGAAGGCGGCGTCGTTCTTCGCCAGGTCTTCCATGCGGGTCTTGTCGCCCAGGATCGAGCCGCCGCTGCGCCTGGAGGACGGATCGACCGCCAGCACCGCGACGCGGTGGCCGCTGTCGATGACATGCAGGCCGAAGGCCTCGATGAAGGTGGACTTGCCGACGCCGGGCACGCCGGTGATGCCGACGCGGATCGAATCTCCGGCATGTCGCAGCAGACGTTCCAGCAGCCCGGTCGCCGCCGCGCGATGGTCCTCGCGGGTCGATTCGACCAGCGTGATGCCGCGGGCCAGCGCGCGCCGGTCGCCGCCGCGGATCAGGTCGACCAGTTGCTGCAACTCGGTGGCGCTCATACGCGCGACAGTAACGCGCCTTGCGCTTGTGTCAAACGCGGCGGTTCAACCGTCCTGCAGCAGGGTCATGGCGAGGCGCGCCTCGGGGACCGAGAGGCAGCCGTAGACGATCAGCGACAGGGCCGTGGTGACCAGGACGTAGGAGAACAGGCACCCGGCGGTCTGGGCGGGGAGCATGCGTTTGAGGTAGGGGTCGGGCGTGAAGCGGTGGCTGCGCCGCTCGACCCAGAATTCGAACAGGGCGAACAGCGCGACCAGCGCCAGCACCCAGCTCTTCAGCCAGAACATCAGCACCACGGAAGCGAAGACGCCGCACATCAGCACCGTCATGCCGAAGCCGGAGCCGATCGACATCGTCGCCGACTTGACGATGCGGCCGCCGTCCAGCGGTGTGATCGGGATCATGTTGAACAGGTTCAGCACCGCGACCCAGGCCGCGACCGCGCCCAGGAACGGGTGCCCGAGAATCACGAACAGCGCATACAGGACGGCCGCCTGGGCGAGCCCGAAGACCGGGCCGGCCAGCGCCACGAAGTGCTCCTCGAGGCGGCTCGCGAAGGCGCGCTCCGGCACCGCGGCGCCGCCGACGAACGGGATCAGATAGAACCCCCGCGTGGGAATGCCGACCGCGCGCATGGCGCGGACATGGCCGTATTCATGGATCACCAGCGAGGCGATGACGATCGCCGCGAACTGCCAGCTGAACAGCCAGGAATAGGCAATCGCGCTGGCCCCGGCGAGGCCGGCCTTCACCATCTTCACCGATTTTGCCAGCTTCGAGCCGACGGCGAGCAGCTTGGGGCCGAAGGCGGCGGCCAGGACGAAGGGGGCGGCGCGGCTGCTCAAGCGGAGGACTCCGGGACGAAGTTGCGGTGCGGCCATGAGCATAGTTCGTCGCCGTTAACGCGGGTTTAAGCGCGGCGGGGCCACTCTGTGGGCCATGAATACACCGACGATCGAAACCTGGCCGCTGGCCGCGGTCGCCGTCCTGGTGGCGGCGGTGTTCGGGGCGCTGTGGCTGTTCCGTCGTGCGGCGCTGCGCGAGACCGGGCAGGCGCCCGAACGCACGGCGCGGGCCATCGCGTCCGCGCGGCGGGCGGCGGCTGCCAGGTCACGGGAGCGCCGGCCGCTCGCCTGGGCCCGGGCGCAGATGCAGCTGGTGATGCTGCTGGCCGAATCGGGCGGCCGCAACCATGACCGCGCCCAGCTGGCGGAGGCGCTGGCGACCGTCGCGGACGTCATCCCGGTCCTTCAGGGGCGAAATCGGACGCCGGAGCTGGCAACGGCGCTGTACTACAGGGCGCGCGCCGAATGGGGCATCGGCATGCTGGAGTCCGGCACCGCGGGGCTTGAGGCCGCCGTCGCGACGCTGCGAGAGCTGCTGGCGTTCGAGCCATGGCCGCGGCATCTGTTGCGCGCCGTGGTGGTCAGCCTGCCGGCCGTGATCCTGCTGGATATCGGGGAGCGCCGGGACGATCCCGCGGCGATGGCGGAGGGCGTGGCGCTGGCCCGCGAGGCGGCCGGCCTCGCCCGCCGGCGGGTTGCCGTCGAATGCTGCATCGCCTGGCGCAACCTGTGCCATTGCCTGGCGATGCTGGGGCGGCGCACCGGCGACGAGGCCCTGCTGGAGGAGGCCGTCACATTTGGCCGCAAGGCCTGCGGCGCCATCAGGCAGACGCGGTATCCGGGGCAGTGGGCCGCCTCGCACGCAAGCCTCGGCCATGCGCTGGGTACGCTGGGCGAATTGCGCGGCGATGCGGCGATGCTGAGGGAGGCCCTCGTTCTCCTGGAGGCCGCACAGCGGAACGCCGGCACAGGCCTGCCGCGCGCGGGCGGCATGATGCTGTCGCAGAACATCGGCGGCGTGCGGCTTTCGCTCGGCCGCCTCACCGACGACCCGGCGGTCCGCGATGCGGCCGCGGCCGATCTGCGCGCGGCACTGGCGGCCTTCGAAGCGGCCGGGCTTCCCTTCGCCCGGGCCGAAACCGCACGGATGCTGGGCGATGCCTTGTCCGGGCGCGGCGCCCGGGATGAAGCGGCCGTGCATTACCGCACGGCGCTGGCGATCTTCGCCGAGGCGGAGGCCCACCGCCATGCGCAGGAGACCGAATCCGCGCTGGCGCATCTGGACGGCGGCGCGGCCGGAACCGCGGGCACAACCCACACGCCGATCTACCAGGTCCGATAGAAAAGGGCCGGCATTGCCGCCGGCCCATTCCCATTCGCAACAGCGGACCGGTCTACCGGTTCTGCCTGTGGTCCACCAGATCCTCGACCACCGCCGGGTCGGCCAGGGTCGAGGTGTCGCCCAGGTTCGTGTACTCGTTCTCGGCGATCTTGCGCAGGATCCGGCGCATGATCTTGCCGGACCGGGTTTTGGGAAGGCCGGGCGCCCATTGCAGCCAGTCCGGCGAGGCGATCGGGCCGATCTCCTTGCGCACCCACTGCACCAGTTCCTTGTGCAGCGCGTCCGAGGGCTCGACGCCGATATTCAGCGTCACATAGGCGTAGATGCCCTGGCCCTTGATGTCGTGCGGCGCGCCGACGACCGCGGCCTCGGCGACCTTGGGATGGGCCACCAGGGCGCTTTCCACCTCGGCCGTGCCCATGCGGTGGCCGGACACGTTGATCACGTCGTCGACGCGGCCGGTGATCCAGTAATAGCCGTCCTCGTCGCGGCGGCAGCCGTCGCCGGTGAAATACTTGCCCTTGTAGCTCGAGAAATAGGTCTGCACGAAACGGTCGTGGTCGCGGTAGACGGAGCGCATCTGGCCGGGCCAGGATTCGAGGATACAGAGATTGCCCTCGGCCGCCCCTTCCAGGATGTTGCCTTCATTGTCGACGATGCCCGGCACCACGCCGAAGAAGGGCTGGGTGGCCGAGCCGGGCTTCAACGCGGTGGCCCCGGGGAGCGGCGTGATCAGGATGCCGCCGGTCTCGGTCTGCCACCAGGTATCGACGATCGGGCAGCGGCTCTCGCCGACGACCCTGTAGTACCACTCCCAGGCTTCCGGGTTGATCGGCTCGCCGACCGTGCCGAGCAGTCGGAGCGACTTGCGCCCGGTCGCCTCGACCGGCCCGTCGCCCTCGCGCATCAGGGCGCGGATCGCCGTCGGGGCGGTATAGAAGATGTTGACCTTGTGCTTGTCGCAGACCTGCCAGAAGCGCGAGAAATCCGGGTAGTTCGGCACGCCCTCGAACATCAGCGTGACGGCGCCGTTGGCCAGCGGCCCGTAGACGATATAGCTGTGGCCGGTGACCCAGCCGACATCCGCGGTGCACCAGTAGATATCGCCGTCATGATAGTCGAAGACGTATTCGTGCGTCATCGCCGCGTAGACCATGTAGCCGCCGGTGGTGTGCAACACCCCCTTCGGCTTTCCGGTCGAACCCGAAGTGTAAAGGATGAACAGCGGGTCCTCGGCGTTCATCTCCTCCGGCGGGCAGTCGGCCGATACCTTTTCGCACGCCTCGTCATACCAGACGTCGCGGCCGTCGGCCCAGCCGATGCTGCCGCCGGTGCGCTTGACGACGAACACGGTCTTGACGGTCGGGCATTTCTCGACGGCCGCGTCGGTATTGGCCTTCAGCGGGATCGGCCGGCCGCCGCGCACGCCTTCGTCGGCGGTGATCACGCAATTGGAATCGCAATCCTGGATACGGCCGGCCAGCGCGTCCGGCGAAAAGCCGCCGAACACCACCGAGTGGATCGCGCCGATGCGCGCACAGGCCAGCATGGCATAGGCCGCCTCGGGGATCATCGGCATATAGATGGTGACGACGTCGCCCTTGCTTATGCCGCGCGCCTTCATGGCGTTGGCAAGCCGGCACACATGCTCGTGCAGTTCCCGGTAGGTGATGTTCTTGCTGTCGGCCGGATCGTCGCCCTCCCAGATGATCGCGGTCTGGTCGCCGCGCGTCGCCAGGTGGCGGTCGATGCAGTTCGCCGACGCGTTCAGCGTGCCGTCGTAATACCAGCGGATATGCACCTTGGTGTTGAAGTCGACGTCCTTGATCTTGGTATACGGCTTGATCCAGTCGATCCGATTGCCGTGTTCGGCCCAGAAGCCTTCGGGATCCGTGACGGACTTCCGGTACATTTCCAGGTAACCGGCATTATCGATATGGGCCTTCTTGGCAAACTCCTCCGGCACGGGGTGGACATGGATCTCCGTCATGGTTCTGGCTCTCCCTCATCGAGCAATCCGTTGGCAATATTCGACCGGTGCGCGGCGCACGACCGCGTGACGCCCGACAATAATGCGCAAGATTGCGGTGGGTGACAACCTCCCCGCCCGCGGCAGCGCGCCGCGAGCCGATACGGAACGTCCTCGTCTGGCGGTACCGGCGGGCCGGATCAGGCCACGAGGCGGTCGGCCATCAGGGCGGCCCGCGTCCGGTTGCTGGCGTTGAGCTTCCGCATGACCTGCTTGACATGCGCCTTGACCGTGTTCTCGCACATGCCGAGCGCCGTAGCGATGTCGCGGTTCATATAGCCCTGCGACAGAAGCGCCAGCACGGTGCGCTGGCGCGGCGTCAGTTGCGGGAAATGCGCGGCGATCAACGCCTCCCTGTCGCCTCGTTCGCGTTTGTTCGCGGCCGTAGCCGAGCTGCCCTGGGACATATCCAGAACCATGCCGGCGGGCGCATAAGTGCCGCCGGCGATCACCAGGCGCAGGACGGCCACCATGACCGGGCTCGGCGTGGTGGAGGGCAGAAACGCCTTTGCCCCGCAAGCCATCACGCCGCGCATGACCTCGGGATCGTCGAAATCGCACAGCACGATCAGGGGAATGTCGGGGACGGATTTGCGCAGGCCGCGGACGAATTCGACGCCCTCTTCGCCGCGCACGACGAGATTGTAGAGCACCACGCTGAATCCGGGATCCTCCGCCAGCATGGCCGAAATCTCAGCAGGATCATTCGCCTCGGCAACCTCGAAGTTGGGATCGAACGTTTCGATCAGGAGCCTCAGACACTCGCGGCACAGCCTTCGATTGTCGGTCACGATGACCCGGACCGGCCTGTTCTCCCTGAACAACGAAACCGTGTCCGCGCCAGAGGTCACCGGTTTCGCCGCCCGTTTCTCGATCACGTTTTTCATATCTGCTCCCCCTTCGATACGGGTTTCCCGAAGCCCCCGGCCGCATAACATCCGTACACAGCGTACGGGTAATTTATCATAACGAAAAGCTAATATGGGGATTATTTATCTCCTTTCTGGGTATTTCCGTGTATTTTCCGTAAGCTATTGAATTGGCACGTATTTCATTGAACCGCTGCTGTTATCTAAGCCAAAAGGGATATATCGAACAGGGTGCAGCGGGGATACCCGGCGCCGGCCGGACGGCAGGGATTACGCGCCCGTCGTGCCGTCCAGCATGACGGCGCCCCGCCGGACCGACACCCGCAGCGGCGCGAGCGCCTCGCCCTCGCACGGGCCGCTAACGCAATGGCCATCCTCGATCCGGAACTGGGCGCCATGGGTCGCGCACATGATGCGCGTCTTGTCGGCGGTCATGAACTGGTTTTCGATCCAGTCCAGCGGCGACGAGAGATGCGGGCACGAATTGGCGAAGCCGAAGACCTGGCCGCCCTGGCGCACGACGAAAATCTGCAGGTGGCCGTCGGCCAGCCGGTCGGCTTCTTCCCGATCCAGGGAGAAGCCGATGCCCTCGCCGTCGGGAATTTCGTCGAGCCGGCAAAGCCGCCGGCTCACGCCTCGGTCTCCGCCAGGCGGCAGATCAGCTTCCATTGCGCGTCGGTCACCGGCATCACCGAGAGCCGGGACTGCCGCACCAGCGCGAAATCCGCCAGCGCCGGGTCCGCCTTGATGCCGGCCAGCGTCACCGGCTTGTTCAGTTCCGTCATGGCCTTGACGTCGACCATGCCGAAGCGGCCGGACGCGTCGCTCGGGTCGGGATAGTATTCCCTGACGATCTCCACGATGCCGACAATGCGCTTCTCATTGACCGAGTGGTAGAAGAAGGCGCGGTCGCCGACCCGCATCGCCTTCATGTTGTTGGCTGCCTGGTAATTGCGCACGCCGTCCCATTCCGCGACGCCGTCCCTCACCTGATCGTCCCACGACCAGGCGCCCGGTTCGGTCTTCATAAGCCAGTAGGCCATGCCCTGTCCCTCTTCGTAACTGCAAATGCCCAGAATCCGGCCGTCATGCTGCCACAGCGGCACGGGCGACGCCAAGGGGTGATGGCCGGCTTTCAGCGCCGGGGAATGGCGGGCGGCTTGTCCTCGACGATCGTCGACAGCGCGATCGACGAAACCGTGCGGCCGACGTCCCGGAAGCGGTCGATCACCCGCTCGAGGTGTTCGACGGAGCCGACCGCCAGTTTGATGAAGAAACAATCCTCGCCGGTGACGTGATGGCAGTCGATCACCTCGGGCAGGTCGAGGGACAGACGCCGGACCGCCTGATAGTTCTCGCCCGGGCAGGAAATCCGCATGAAAGCGGTCATCGTCCAGCCGAGCCGGCGGCGGTCGACCAGCGCCCGCCAGCCCGCGATCAGGCCCACATCCTCCATGCGCCGCACGCGCTCGGCGACCGCGGGGGCGGACAGGCCGACCCGGCGGCCGAGTTCGCTGAACGGCATGCGGCCCTCCTGTTGCAGGGTGGCCAGGAGTCGGCGCCCCGTTTCGTCCAGTTCGCTTTCGATACGAAGGTCATCTTGTTCCATGACCTATTTTTTAAATGAGAAATCAGATTTTTACAAACGTTTAAGTGATTGTACCGCTTCATATACCTTATATTCTATTGCCAAATACGCCCCCTGCCTTGTATGTCGGGGTCATGGCTGCCGAATCGGTTGTTCTTCTGCTCAAGGCGGCCGGCCTCGGGCTGTTGCTCGCCGTGCCGGTCGGACCGATCGGCCTGCTCTGCCTGCGGCGCAGCCTGACGCTGGGCACGGCGGCCGGCATGGCCGTCGGTCTGGGCGCCGCGACGGCGGACGCGGTCTATGCCGGACTCGCCGCCTTCGCCATGGGCGCCGCCGCACCGTTCATCGCCGGGTCCTCGTGGCTGGGGGTCGCCGGCGGGGTCGTGCTGGTCGCGATCGGGCTATGGGACGTCCTGCATCGTCAGGCGCCGGTCGTGCCGCCGACGCTGCGCGGCCATGTCGGGGCCTATGCCGGAGTTGTCCTGCTGACGCTGACCAACCCGGCGACGGTGCTGACCTTTGCCGCCATTATCGTCGGGTTGGGCCTGGTGCCCGATCTTGCTTCGATGTTCGACCGGCTGGTGTTCGTCGCCGGCGTCTTCCTCGGGTCCACCGCATGGTGGATCGTGCTGAGCACGGCGGGAGGGAAACTCGGCGACCGCCTGCCGGCCCATGCGGTTCGCTGGACAAGGCGCGTCGCGGGCGCCGTCTTCATCGGATTCGGACTGTTCGCGATCCTCGGCTAGTGCGTTATCCGTTCAGTTGGAATCGGGTCCGGCCGGCGGCGCTACCTCATACTTCGAGACGCCCCTTCGGGGCTCCTCAGCATGAGGGCACGGGCGTTGGAGCCTCATGCTGAGGAGGCGCGAAGCGCCGTCTCGAAGTATGAGGGCACGGGCGTTGGAGCCTCATGCTGAGGAGGCGCGAAGCGCCGTCTCGAAGTATGAGGTCGCTCTGGCCGAGCCGAACACAACTTAACCAACAATGCGCTGGTGCGGATTTCGCTCGGGTTTGACCAACGCCGCGCGCCGGCGCCGAAAGCCGGACTCCGGGCAAATCTGGGCGATCCTCGGCTAGTACAGCGACTCGTCGTCCTCGCGGCCCATGGCGCTGCACAGCATCAGGTAGAGCTTGCCGACGTCGGCCGTCAGGAAAGTCGAATGGAGGAGTTGTTCGGGATCGCACTCCTTGGCCTCCGCGAGCAGGCGCTCGAACTGGTCGACATATTGCGTCACGTAGCGGCGCATCTCGTCATTGTGGCGCAATTTCGCGCCGGTCCTGGCCACACTGGCGGCTGAGTTGCGGCCGCGCAGCAACGCGCGGGTGAACACGCCGCGGTCACCGCTGGCGTAGCGCTTCCAGTCGGCCTCGGAAACTTCGTTGTGCAGGGCGCGGGACAGATCGATCGCCGTCGAGTTCAGATCCTCGATGACGAAGCGCGCCGTCTTGAGGAACAGGTCGCGGCGCAGCCCCTGCTCCTGCGTCTTGAACTCCTTGGCGCGCGCTTCGGCACGGTCGGCGGCGCGAATCATGCGCGTTGCCTGCTCATCGAAGGCGCTGCCGGCCCGGTCGGCCCGAACCATCGCCTCTTCCAGCGTGCGCAGCAGCGTGCCGCTGTGCTCGTGCATGTCCTTGCCGATGTCGGCGACCTGGTCGACCGTTCGTGCGGTCACCGCCTCCAGCATCTCGCGCTGGCGGCCAAGCGTCGTGCCGGCTTTGTCGATCTGGCGGCCGGCCACCTCGACCGCGTGGTCGAGGCTCTGCGACTGCGTGCGGAACTGTTCGGTCAGCAGCGAGATGCGGCCGGACACCTGCTCGGCGGTGCCGCTCAGGTTGCCGCTGTGGCTGGCGAATGCATCGCCGATGCTGCGCAGTCCGTCGGCTGCCGACAATACCGCGTGCGCCAGTTCCTCGGCATGCTGGCGTACCGAGGCCGCGGTCGCATCCACGTGGCCGCCGGCATGCTGGGCGCGCTCGCTCAGGATGTCGGCCTGCCTGCGGAATCGTTCGGTGACCTCGTCGATGAGGCCGAGTGCCGTGCGGGCCGAATCGTTGAGCGTGGTGGATTGCGCGGCGAAGCCCTGGCCCGCCTCGCCGATCCGCACGGTCACGCGCTCGGCCGCGTCGACGAGCTGTTCGGTGAGATGCTTCACGCTGCGCCCGACGTCCTCGGCGCGCTGCTCACTGGTCTCTGCGGCCGTACTGAGCGCGTCGGTATGCTGTCCGACCAGTGTCGCCACCGTGTGTGCGCGCTGCCCGATCACGTCGGCGAGGCGCGCAAGGTCGCGGCTTTCCTCGCGCAGCGTGTCGCGGATCCGCGCGGCGTCGGCGGCGGCCTGTTCCGAACTGCGTTCCATCTCCTCGCGGTTCTCGCGCGCCGCGTCGCGCATCGACTCGCGGATTCGCGCGGCGTCGGCCGTTGCCTGGGTCGTTTGCCGCGCCATGCCCTCGACGCTTTCGTGCATCGCCACACGGATCTCCTGCGCCTGGCCCGTCGATACGTCGGCGATCGAGCGCAACGCCTCGCTCTCGCGGCCCAGCAGCGACGCGATCGTCTTGGCCTGGCGCGCGGCCGTCTCCGAGGCCTCGTTCAGCATGCGGGTCTGCTGGTGCAGCACGTCCGTCATGCCGCGGGCCTGCTCGGCGGCCGGGCCGACCGACTCGGTATAGGACCGGGCGCCGGCCTCCATCGTATCCCGCAGCTCGACCATGCGGGCCGCGATCAGCGCCTCGAATTCGGCCGTCTGACTCGCCGAGCGCTCGGCCGCGCCGGCCAGTTCGCGGGACTGGCGCTGCAGCGCCTCGCTCACGGATTCCGCCCGCTCGGTGGTCAGGGTCGACGCCGCAAGCAGCTCCTCGGTCTGCCCGTGCAGCAGATGGCCGAGGACGGTGACCTGCTTCGTCGTCTCGTCGCTGGCGATGGCAAGCTGCCGCGCGTGCTCGCCGCTCAGCTCCTCGACCCTCGCCGCTTTCTCGCTCAGGTCTTCGGCGGTCGCGTTCAACCCCTCCGAACGCTCCCGCAGCGCGTCGTTCAGCAACTCCACCTGCTGGAAGCTGTGCTTTCCGGCCTCCGTCAAATCCTCGATCTGGCCGCGCATGACCGCCGCCAGTTCCTCGACCTGGTCCTGGCTTCGCTGGACCACGCCCGCCAGCTCGGACGCCCGTTGCGCCAGCGCCGCATCGAGCCGGCTCGCGACCTCGCCGGTCTGTTCGTCGAGGCTCGCGCCGATCTCCTTCACGTTGGCCGTCGCCTTCTCCATGAAGACGTTGAGGGCGATCTGCTGGCTGCTCAGAGCATGTTCCATGGCCTCCGTGACGCCGGAAATCTTCTTGGACAGATTGCCGGTGAGGCTGTCGAGGAATCCGGCGCTGCGCTTCGACGCCTCGGACAGCGCGACGATCTGTGTGTTGATCGCCCGCTCCAGTTCGCTGGCGAACGTCTTGCCGCGCTCCTCGAGACTCTCGACCGCGGCATCCGCCTGCTGCGCCGTGCGCTGCGTCACCTCATGCAGGTGGGTCGAGGTTTCGACCAGCGAGCGCTCGATGCTGCTCGCGTTTTCCTTCGCCGCCGCCGCCGCTTCGTCCAGTTGCCCGGTATAGTCGCGGAACAGGCCGCCGATCTCCTGGGCCTGGGTCGCCGCCGCCTCCGACGCCTTCAGCATATCGCCGATCTGTGTGCGCATCGCCTGGCGCATATCCTCGGAATGGGTCAGCGCGCTGTCGGTCGCCGCGCTCATATCCTCCGCCTGTTTCTGGACCGTCTGGCGCAAATGGTCTTCGCGCGCATGGAACCGGTCGGCGAGGTCGGCCAGCATTCGCGTATGGCGCTCCAGCAGGTCGCTGATCGTCTGCGCCTCGCCGGTCGCCTTCTCGGACACCGCGGCCAGCGCTT
The DNA here is from genome assembly GCA_947259105.1 of uncultured Alphaproteobacteria bacterium. Taxonomy (GTDB): domain Bacteria; phylum Pseudomonadota; class Alphaproteobacteria; order UBA8366; family JADFVY01. Next base: position 13,556 of record CAMYKU010000057.1, on the reverse strand, counting down.
CGGTGCGCCCGCCCAGCGTCTTGGAGAGCTTCTCCATCTGGATCGTCGCGGTATCGGTGACGCGGTCCAGCGCCTCGGCCTGGCTGCGCAGCGAGTCGGTGACCACGCGCACCCGGCTTTCCGCATCCTCGGGCGGGTAGGTCAGGAGCTCCAGCTGCGCGCGCAGCATTTCGGTATGTTCGCGCAACTCGCCGCCCCGGCGCAGATACAGGACGACCAGCCACAGCACGACCAGCGGCATGGCGATCCCCGCGGCCGCCGCACCGGCCTCGTGCGGCGCCAGCCCGGCCAGCGTCTCGCCGCCGATATGGCCGAACGCGTAGATCAGGCAGAGCAGGATCCAGACGACGCTGACGCCGCCGGCTATCAGCGCCGTCTTCAGGCGCGCCTCGGCGGCCCGCTCCATCGCCGCCTGGAGCGACAGCGGATGCGGGGCGATTCCCTTGTGCTCGGCGTGCGGCAGCTTCGTGACGTTGGAACTCATCCCTCGTCCCTATATGAATCCGTGACGAATCAGTAGTTTATATCAATATCTTTGTTAATAAAAATTAAATATCGGCGGGCGCATTCCTGTTATCACCCTCCCGAATACAAGATGTAGTGGTGTGCAGACCCACGACTACTATGTTGGCAGCGGAAAATCCCGATCGTACTCTTCGCCGGCGGCGGGACATCGAATTCGCCTTCCCGTCCTGCCCGGGCCGGCGTAGAACCGGGAGATGCTTCCGCTTTCCTTCCTGCGCGCACATGGACGGCTGATCGGCTTCGGCTTCTTCATGTATTTCTGCTCCAGCGCCGGGCAGACCTTCTATATCGCGCTGTTCGGCGGTGAGCTCCGGTCGGCGTTCGGCCTCTCGCACGGCGCGTTCGGCACGATCTACGCGGCCGCGACGCTGGCCAGCGCGGCCACCCTGGTCTGGGCCGGCCGGCTGATCGACCGGGCGCCGCTGCCGGTCTTCGCGGCCGCCGTGATGGCCGGGCTCGCCGGGGTGAGCCTGCTGATGGGCGCGGTATGGAGCGTGGGCGCCCTGGCGGTTGCGCTGTTCGGGCTGCGGCTGTTCGGCCAGGGCCTCGCCGGCCACACCGCGGGAACCGCCATGGCCCGCTATTTCGAGGCCGAGCGGGGCCGTGCCCTCGGCGTCGCGGTGCTGGGGCTGCCGGCGGGCAAGTTCGTGCTGCCGTTGCTGGTGGTCGCCGGGCTCGCGGCGGCGGGCTGGCGCGAGGTCTGGGTGGTTTCCGGCCTCGTCCTGCTGGCGCTGGCGCCGCTGGTGTTCGTGCTGCTGAAGGGCCATGGCGCGCGCGACGACGCGCTGAAGGCCCGCCGTGCCGCGGCGGCGGCGGAAGGCCGGGGCGACAGCACGCTGGGCACGGCGCTGCGCGATGCGGGGCTGTGGCTGCGTCTGCCCGCCCTGCTGGCGCCGCCGGCGATCTTCACCGGCCTCGTCTTCCACCAGGTCCATCTGGCCGAGTCGAAGGGCTGGTCCCTGGGCCTGATCGCCGGCTCGTTCACCGTCTTCGCGGTGGCCTCGGTGGCCGCGACGGTGGCCGCGGGCCCGCTGGTCGACCGGCTGTCGGCACGGCGCCTGATTCCTGTGTTCCTGGCGCCGATCGCGCTGTCCTGCATCGCGCTGGCGCTGGGCGAGGCGCCGGCGGCGGCGCCGGTCTTCCTGGCGCTGCTCGGGCTCGGCACCGGCATCTCCTTCGTCCTGGGCGGCGCGCTGTGGCCGGAGCTGTACGGCACGGCGCATCTCGGCGCGATCAAATCCTTCGTCGGCGCGGCCATGGTGTTCTCCACCGGCCTCGCCCCCGCGGTGATGGGCGTGCTGTTCGACCGGGGCTATTCGGTGGAGGCGGTCGCCGCGGCCTGCGCACTGTACTGCCTCGCCGCGTCGGCCCTGGCGGCGCTGGCGCGCACACCCTTACGGATCGCGGCGCAACGGTAGCGGGACCATGGATCGAACGCCCGCGGCAAGGCGCCCAGATCGTTGCGCTACTAACGGAAATCGCCTTGGGGAGCCAACACCATGACCGAACCCGTGCAGATCCGCTTCGGCGGCTACGGCCCGCCCTCGACCACGCACAGCCGGGCGCTGAAGATGGTCGGCGACGCGATGGAGGCCGAGTTCGGCGATGCGGTGGACGTCAAATACGTCTGGAACGTGATGGATCTCGGCTACCGCTCGGAGGACGTGCTGTGGCTGGCCGAGTCCGGTGTGCTGACCGTCGTCTACCAGTCGACCAGCTACCTGACCGACCGGGTCCCGGAGCTCGGCTTCGTCGACCTGCCGTTCCTGTTCGCCGACAACGATGAGGCCCGCGCCGCCATGGACGGGGCGCTCGGCGACCACCTGAAGCGGTGCATCGAGGACCGCGTGAACTACCGCGTGCTCGGTTTTTTCGAGAACGGCTTCCGGCATATCTCGAACCGGCTGCGCCCGGTGCGCCGGCCGGACGACCTCGCCGGCATGCGGATCCGCGTGTTGCCGAGCCGCATCCAGGCCCGGACCTTCGAGCTGCTCGGCGCGACGCCGCTCAGCATCGACCTGACCGAAGCCATCGAGGGCATCACCGCGGGGACGATCGATGCGCAGGAGAACCCGCTGGCCAACACCGTGACCTACGGGGTGCACAAATTCCACCGCTATCATACGCTGAGCAACCATTTCTACATCTCGCGCGGCGTCTTGGCGAACCGCACGGCCCTCGAGGCCATGCCGGCGGCGATGCAGACGGCGCTGGAGAATGCCGTTGCAGCGGCGACCGTCCGCCAGCGCGAGTTGGCTGTCGCCGAGGAGGAGATCGCACGGCAGGCGATCCTGGAAGAGGGCTGCGAGATCGCCGAGCTGACCCCGGCGGAACACGCGCTGTTCGCGGACGCCGTCCGGCCCCTGCGCGACGAGTGGAAAGAGTCGTCCGGCGCGGAGATGTTCGCGCTTTTGCAGGAAAGATGAGCGGGGGGAGAGCCGGCACCAGCCGCGCGCTTGCCATCCAACCTGCGGGGCGCTTGTCTTCCGGCCGGTTTTGCGATATCCCGTTACGAATGTTCCGCACCGTTCGACTGGCCCTGCTTGCCATGCTGCTCTCCGTCGGCGCCCCGCTTTCCGCCGGGGCGATCGAATTCGTGAACGGCACGGCCGCCGCGATTACCGGCGATACCATCAAGATCGGCAGTCCCGGCCATCCGCAAAAGACGCTGCGGATATGGGGCATCGAGGCCCCCCGAATGGGGCGTTCCAACGAATCCGGCCTCTATGCGCGCACCGCCCTTGACGATCTGCTCTACCGGCATGGCCCCAACGTGAAATGCGTCGTCGACAGTTTCGACCGGACAACGGCGGTCTGCCGGGCCGGCGACACCGATCTCGGCACGGCGATGCTGCTGACCGGCTGGGTGATCGCCGACCGCACCGTGCTTCTTGCCGACGTGCCCGGTGGCGACAGCGAACGCAGCCATCGCGCCGAGGCCTATCACAAGGCCGAAGCCAGTGCCCGCAGCGCGCGCAAGGGCCGCTGGGCCGGCATGCCGGCGCAGTAGGCCTCTCTTACACCGGCGTCCAGACCACGGCGCACCTCGCGGCGGCTCCGGCAGGGCCGCGCTGACGGTACCAGCTTACCGAGAATCGATTGCGGGAAACCGACCGAAAAAAGTACCGCCACGCCCATGACTCCGGGCAAAAGCCTGTGCTAGGGTCCACGGCCTATCGAGGCTCTTGCGAAGATTCTGTCGGCCGCTTTCGGGATGTCGCCAGTTGTGCGAGGCGCCATCCAACGGAAGAGGAAGACCCATGAGCGAGGCCAAGACGGGCGACACCGTCCGCATTCACTACACCGGGACGCTGACCGACGGCAGCGAATTCGACTCGTCGGCCGGCGGCGACCCGCTGGAGTTCACGATCGGCTCCGGACAGATCATTCCCGGCCTGGACCGCGAGATCGAGGGCATGGCGGTGGGCGGCACCAAAACCGTCACCGTCGCGGCCGACGAGGCCTACGGACAGCACCAGCCGGAAGCAATACAGGAGATGCCGCGGGACGCCGTCCCCGAGGACATCAATCTCGTCGTCGGCAACCGGCTGCAGGCGACGACCGCGGACGGACAGCAGATGGTGGTCACCATCGCCGCGGTCACCGACGAGACCGTCACCATGGACGCCAACCACCCGCTGGCCGGCGAGGACCTGGTGTTCGAGGTGGAGCTGGTCGAGATCGTCTGACCGGGACGCCGTGGCGGCGCCACGGCATGAGGCTCAGTCGCGGAAGTTCACGTATTGCAGGGGCTGCTCGATATCGAGGCCCTTGATCAGCGCGATCGCGGCCTGCAAATCGTCGCGCTTCTTGCCCGACACGCGCAGCTCGTCGCCCTGGATCGCCACCTGCACCTTCAGCTTTTCGCCCTTCGCCGCCTTGACGATCTTCTGGGCGATCTCGCGCTCGATGCCCTGGCGCACCGTTACCGTCTGGCGCAGCGAGTTGTGCGAGGCCGGCTCGGGCTTGGCGAAGTCGAAGGCGCCGGCGTCGAGCTTGCGCCGGGCAAGGTAGGTGCGCAGCAGATCCTGCACCTGTTTCAGCTTGAAGTCGTCGTCGGCGTGCAGCGTCAGGACCCCGTTTTCGTGCGCGATCGAACAGCTGCTGCCCTTGAAATCGTAGCGCGTGCCGATCTCGCGCATCGCCCCCTGGACGGCGTTGTCGACTTCCGGAAGCTCGGTGCGGGACACGACATCGAAGGACGGCATGGCGGAGCCTCGGGGATGCTTGTGGATGGGCGGCCCATGATGGCACGGCAGGCGGCGCGGCGCCAGACGGCAGATGAGGGGGCTGGAGTCCGGGCGGGTTAACGCCCGCTGCGGAGGCCGAGGATATAGACGATGATATCGTCGCATTCGGTGTCGGTGAGGATCAGGTTCGGCATGTCGCGGTGCGACGTGCGCATGAACACGCGCAGGGCCAGCGCCGTCATCGCCGGATCGTCGGCGAGCGACTGAAAGGCCGCGGGCTGGCCCGCCGCCGCGTCCGGCGCGCCCTCCTCGACCGCGTGGCAGGCAGCGCACAACGCGACCGCGAGGGCCTGCCCCGCTTCCGCATCGCCTGGCAGGTCCTGCGCCGGCGCCGCCACGATTCCGGCGAGCCCGGCGAACAGGATACCGAGGATCAGGCTGGCATATGTCCGCATGCCCCTGATTGTGGCCCAGGTGGTCACGGTGTCAAGCGCGCGTCACGAGATCGAATCCTGCGCCGCCGAATTCACCAGTGCGCGACGTCTTTTTCGAGCTGTGCCAAGGTGATCGTCGTATCGCGCCAAGTGACCGCGCCGGTCTGCTTGTCGATGAATATCGGCTCGATCGGAACCCCGGCATATCCGAAGTACACGGGCGTGACCCAGTGCTTGTCGTTGCTTTCGGGTTCGCCGGTGAACCCGCATCCGGAGATCCTCGAGCCGAAATACGCCCACGCGATCACGGCGGCTTCGGACCGGTCTATGCCGTCCGCGGCCACGACCAGCTTCATGGCATCGGAAGGTTCGTAGCCTACGTCCAGCGCCCCGTCCCCCGTCATGGCACCGCAGCCGGATAGCGCAAGCAGTGCCAGCGTCGATACGATCGCGCTTCTCACAAGCGGATAGCCGTTCCTCATATCCACCCGACCCCGCTCAATAGCCTGGGAGCACCAGCACGGTGGGGCGGCGCGGCAGGCCGGGGAGCGTCACCGTCGTCGTCGCCGAATCGTGCACCCGGATCTCGAACTCGGAGGACATGCCGACCAGGAACGCCTCCAGCGAGCCACGGCCGAAATAATGCATCGGGATGACGAGGCTGGCGCGCAGTTCCTTGAGCACCGCGATCATCGTCGGGTGGTCGAGCGTCAGGCCCCCGTCGACCGCCGCGAAGACGATGTCGAGCCGGCCGATCCGGGCGAACTGGTCGCGCGTCGGCATGTGGTGCAGATGGCCGAGATGGCCGATGCACAGATCCGCCGTTTCGTAGATGAAGATCGAGTTGCCGTCGGCCTCGACCAGCCCACCCCAGCTGCGGATGTCGGTGGAGACGTTGCGCACCAGCACGTCGTCGAGGACCAGGTGGTGCTTCGCCGGGCCGTCCCCCGCCGGGTTCCAGCCGCGCAGCACATGCTTGATCGCCGGGTCGGGATAGTCGGTGTAGTGGGTCTCGTGCGCGTGGTTCATGGTGGCGACGTGCGGCGGTTCGCCGGCGCCGAAGTAGCCGGCAAAGTCGGTGGCGATGACAACGCCCGCGGGGCTGCGCAGGCGGAAGGTCGAATGCGTCACATAGGTGATCTCGACCTCCGGCACGACAACGGCGGCCGGCAGCGCGGCGGGCAGGATACGCGGCGGGCCCTCGACGAAGGCAATGCAGCGGCTCGCGGTCGGTGTTTGCGGTTGCGCCAGGGCCGGGGCCGGCGGCACCGCCCACACGCACAACACAGCCAGAAGAAGCAGGCGCATCGTCATCGAACCCTCGCTCCCCGGAAGCCGCACCGACAAACCGGATAACCCACTCCGGCAGTGTGCCGCATTCGGCCGCCCATGGCCATACCGGCGGAGCGGTGCGGGTGCTCCCTCACGCAATTATGATCGGCGCGACCTCATACTTCGAGACGCCCCTGCGGGGCTCCCCAGCATGAGGCTCCAACGCTTGTGCCCTCATCATCCTGAGCAGGGCCGTCGCGCCGAGCAGCCGCCGACAGGCGGCGTGTGCGAGCCGCGCGAAGAGGCCAGTCTCGAAGGGTGAGGCCGCTCAGTAACGCGCGGAGAAATTCCAGAAAGTCGCCGGCGGAGAGCAGAGCCGTCGCGCGGATCCGAGAATGAGGAGACGTCACCAGGCGCCAAAGCGCGGCGCAAACGCCACCGCTGTCTCAGGTGTTTCTCAAGGTTCCCGGGATCTCACGTCGATATTGCGCAGGGCGATCCGGATCCCTTCGTGAACCCGATCGGCGAGATCCTGCCGCGCCCAGTCCGAGAGTTGACGGCGGGCCGCCTCGCCGCCGATCTCACCGAGCGCGCCGGCCAGGGCGATCTGCAGATCGGCGGGCGCCGTGCCGATTTCGATCGTGCCGGCGAGCAGCTCGACGGTTTCGGAATCCCCGACCGTCCCGAGGATTTCGACAACGGCGACCGGACCGTCGGGGCCCAGCTCCCTGGCCAGCGCCTCGCGCATGTCGTCCGGGTGCAGCCAGGCATAGAGCTCGGCGAATTCCATCATCGCCTCGCAACAGGGATCGTCGGACTGCGCCATTCGTGTCGCCGTTCCGACCACGGGCAAGGCCTGCGACGGCCCAAGCGCCTTCGCCTCCCGCTCCATGTCCCGGCGCATGTCCTGCCACGACGCGAAGCGGCTGAAGGGATTGGGCCAGTTGTCCCAATCCTCGGCGAGGTTTCGGAGCCGCCCCGCGATGTCCGGATCAAGAGTCATGATTTGCGCTCCCCGCAACGGCCACGATGTAACCCGGGTGTTTGCCATACCGCCCAAGGCTTCCCGGAGCGGCCGCACACGCCCGCCGAACCCCGGTCCCACCGGGCGGATTACACGCAGGAAGGATTTAAGAAAACGCTAAACGGGGCGTTCTCAGAGCCTGTGAATCTTTCGGTTTCCGGGTTTAATTCGCCGCCTGCGGCGGCGGTTCGTAGTCAGTCCACCCCCTCCCCAACCCCTCCCCCGCCAGCGGGAGAGGGGCTTTATTGTTGCGGCCGCGCCACTTAGCCCCTCTCCCGCCCTGGGCGGGGGAGGGGTTGGGGAGGGGGTGGGGACATGAAGATTCGCCGGCAAAGCCGGCGCAATATCCCGACTTCCACCTTGTTTCGAAACATTCACAGGCTCTCAGGTCTCCTCCTCCTCCCGTTTATTCTCGAGTTCCGGGAATCCCCGCTTCGGCGGCAGGTTCTCGCGCCGCTTGACGTTGTTCCAGAAGATTTCCTTCAGATCGCGCAGGCGGTCGGTGATCGGCTTCGCCTTCTCCCCGGCGTCTCCGAGATAGGCCGCGCTTTCGACCAGAAGGCCCCAGACGTGGTCGAAATCGCTGACCTCCTTGTGGAGTTCGCGCTGCAGCTCCTCGACGCGCTTCAGCAGGCGGCGCTTGTGCCGGACGTCGAACTCGCCCGAGTTGGCGATGTGTTCGCGCAGTTCGTTCAGAAGGGACTGTATGGCCGACAGCTCTTCGTCGGACAGCTCGTAGTAGAATTTGCCGCCGATCTTTTCCTTGAACTCGGACGATATGGTGTCGAACGATCGCGCGACCAGTCTCGGCAGGATGTCCTGCGAGGAATTCTCTATGGCGGCGGCGATCCGGGCGATGTTTTCCGCCTTGTCGGTCGAAAACTCGATGTCCGCCATGTTGTGGCCGTAAAACAGCATGAGTTCCTTCCACAACGCGTAGAACGACAGATACGCGTTATGGTAATCTCCCGAACCCTTCGCCCGGGTCTCGCCGTGTTTGCGGATTTCGGCGAAGTTGGCGCGAACGTAGGTGACCACGTCGAACGGGTCGTGCGGCAGCGTATCCGCGACATAGCGGGCAAGCCGGACCGCGCCGTCCGGCGTACTCGGGTCTGGCCGATTGTCAGACTGTTTCGCCATTCCATCCGCCTTACGCAAGGCGACATATTCGCGTTCCTTCTCAAAGAGATAGATCGTTGTCGCCATACAACCATAAACATGGGTAGCGCCCCCATGATTTACACCATCCCGAGTATATTATTGCCTGATTTTCTTGACGAAATCATGGCAGAGGCGGGGCTTGCGGGCCGCGGGGACGGGCCGGCGTTTCGATCTGCCGACCCGTCCCTATGTCTGCGCATTTCGTATCCGCAACGAACGAACGGCGTGTTTATGAGGAGTTTACGAATTCCGGGTAGTACTTGTCCGCGATAACAACCCCGGGACATCGCCTTGCATGACCAATCGATAAAAAATCCTCCGCGCGCCGTTGTCATCAGCGCCCGCGGACAGGACAGCTTCGAATCCCGTCAGCTGGACCAACTGAACGAGGTGCTTTCGGCGGCGCACCATGCGCGGCTTGCGCCGATGACGCCCGATGCCTTCACGGAGCTTTGTATCGATGCGGATATCGTCGCCATGACGCGGCGGGGCGTGCACGACCTGGACAGCACGATTCTCGAACGACTCCCGGCTTTGCGCGCGGTGTCCATATATGCCACCGGATTCGAGTGGCTGGATGCCGAAGCAATGGCGAGAAGGGATATTTCGCTGCACATAGCGGCCGGCTATTCGACCCGCGTGGTCGCGGAACATGCACTGGCCATGATGCTTGCCATGGCAAGGCGCGTTCACCTGAGCAATGACCGCTGCCGCGGCCATTGTCCGGACTCGGTCTCCCTGCGCGGCGGTGAGCTTCACGGCAAGACCGCGGGCATTGTCGGCTACGGCCGTATCGGGCGGTGCCTCGCCGATATGCTGCGGGCGCTCGGCCTCGACGTGACCTTCGCGGATCCCGCGGTGGACGAGCCCGCGGCCGACAAGCGCGCGCTGGACGGACTATTGCGGGAGTCGGACCACATCATCCTGTGCGCCTGCCACGTACGCAACGCGCCGCCGATCATTGGCAAACAGGAGCTTTCGCTGTGTGCGCCGCACGCGTACCTGATCAACCCGTCGCGGCCGCATCTGGTCGACCATCGCGCGGTGGTCGACGCGCTGGAGCAGCGGGCCCTGGCCGGCTATGCGCTGGACGATTGCCTGCCGGAACTGCACGAGGCCGAGAAGCGGCTCGATTTCGGCAGAATCCTGCAGACCGGCCATACGGCCTGGTACTCGAACGAGGCCATGGCGCGCGGTCTGCAGGAATGGGTCGACAATACCGTCGCCGCCGCCAGGATGCTGGAGACCATCCGGTCATGACCGGCGCAAGGGAATACCTGTTCGCGCAACGCTGGGGCGTCGCTGCAATCGTCACGTTGCCCGTGGGTTTCGTCGCGTTGTTGACCCTTCTCCCCTGGCCGGAGTGGTGGAAATGGGTGATCTTCGAGCGCACCCCCATGACCTGGCTGCAAAGTGTGTTGTTGCTGGCCTGCGCCGCCTTCAGCGCGCTGTCCCTGCTGCCGGGCCTGTTCGAACTGCCGAGACGCGAGGTGCTCGCCCGCCTGTTCATGACGTGCAGTTTCCTCGCATTGACGCTGGACGAGCGATTCGCCCTGCATGAACGCCTGCGCGACAGGCTGCTGGCGCCGCAGGACATCGGCTTTCCGCTCTTCCCATGGGTGGAGCCCGGCAATTTCGTATTGTTGCTGGCGCTCATCGTCTTCCTCGCCCTGCTGCCCTGGCTGCGGCGCGCCTACGCCACGGGCTGGCCGCGCCGGTTGTTCCTGATCGCCGTCGCCCTCGCCGTGGCGCCGGTCGGCATGGATTCGCTCGACGTGCACGAATGGAGCCTCGGCGCCCAACGCCTCCAGCAATATCTCGAAGAGCTGCTTGAGATGTCGGTGATGCTCGTGCTGCTGGTGGCCGGGTACAGGGACTGGCTGGAGAGGTACAGACAGAGCTTCTAGCCCGGATTTCTCACCAGGACCGGCGCGGCAAGCAAGTCCGGTCCCTGCCATGATTTCGTCAAGAAAATCAGGCAATAACATACCCGGCATGGTGTGCTGGCCTGTTTTTTTCGACCGGTCGTATATGATGCCGGTTTTGGAAATGTCTGGAATTCGAGGTCTGTCATGAAACGAGAACCGGTCGCCATCATAAACGCTATTATTGCGCTGATCGAAGCCGGGATCGCGGTTGCGGTCGGATTCGGCCTGGACTGGTCCGGCGAGCAGGTCGCCCTGGTGATGGCCGCGGTCGTGGCCCTGGGCACCGTGATCAAGACCGTCCTGGTCCGCGAACAGGTCACGCCGCTCGCGGATCCGCGAAATGCGCAGGGCGTCAGGCTGGTGCCGGAGTCGCCGGCCTGACTTCGGCGCGCCCGGCGCCCGATCGAACGGTTGCGCCACCGCCCGGCCCCGGCCGCCGCGCCCCGACCATGTGGAACAACCCCATGCACCGGGGTTTTCTGCGGGTTTGCGAAGCCCCTGTTCGGGACGGAACGCGAGCGCGCAGCGGGATGGCGGCGGGACAAGGGCGCGTATCTGCGATGCGCGGCCGGTGGCGCCGCCCGGCCCCCTCAGGGGAACTGCGGTTTGCTGGCAGGCGCGAAACGGTGCACCACAGAGACACAGAGGCGTAAGAAGGGGCGGAGAGTATGGCGTATGTCCCGGCGAATGGCCGGCCCGCCGATCCACGAGCGGTTGGAATAGAGGAAGACAGGCATGCCGTCCGTGGAACCCGGTCCCGGCCGTCATTGAATTCTCGCCGGACAGTCCCCATATCTCGTCCATACGTGTTGCGTTCGTTTTGTGCTACCCGAACGGCCGGTCCGCCGGCTGGCTTGGTTATCCCCTGACAATGAGAGCGTGAGACGGACCGCGCCGCGGCATGGTGCCAGGGCGCGGAATCAACACTCCTGTTAGAGGGAATGACTATGAGTACTGGTACTGTAAAATGGTTCAACGCGGCCAAGGGTTTCGGATTCATCGAGCCCGAGGACGGCTCCAAGGACGCGTTCGTCCACATTTCGGCCGTCGAGCGCGCCGGATTGACGTCGCTGAACGAAGGGCAGAAGGTCTCTTATGAGCTTCAGCCCGGACAGAACGGCAAATCCTCCGCCGAGAACCTGTCGATCGTCGACTGACGACGCCAAGGCGCCGCCCCCGGACACGCTCCGCGGGCGGCCGCCACGCGCCGCCGGCGGCCCCGCGCGCCCGCCTGCGGGCAGTTGCGCCCGCGCCCCCGGGACGGACGTGTCCGCCCGCGACGCCGCGAACCAGAGCAGAGGATGACTGACATGGCGAAATCGGTAATGTCGATGGCCGAGGCGAAGTTCGCCGCCGCCCAGAAGAAGGCGAAGCAGGCCCTGACGGAGCGGGAAAAGGCACGGCAGGTTGAAGCCAAGCACACGGCAAGCCTGCGGGCGCTCCGCCTGGCCAGGGACGCGGCCGACAAGCAGGCCGCGGACGAGGCCGCCGCGGCGAAACCGGCCGCCAAGAAGAAGGCGAAGGCGAAGCCGAAGAAAGCGCCGGCGCGCCCGCCCCGGATCTACTGACGCCGAACACCCGTCCACCGTCTCCCCGCTGCATACTCCCGTCGCGGGCGCCGGCCCCACCGGCGCATCTGGCCGTGGCGTGTCGGACGCTCGCGCCGAAAGAAAAAGCAAGACCCGGCCTGTCCGGCGACGGCCCGGTTTGGTTCGGCCCGGCCAAGCCAACCGTCCGGACGGACGCGAGGCGGATCCATGAGGGGTGTCCGCCAGCCCGCTCCCCCGCCCGGTGACGCGTGGCGTATACTGCCATCGGATTCGCAGGACCCACGTGGAAGGAGAGATCATGTCCAGACGGCGTTCCCGGTCACGACTCGGGTGGGCGCGGCGCAATATCATCGCCGGGCTCTTCACCTTCATTCCGATCTGGGTCACCTGGCTCATCCTGAACATCCTCTTCCGGCTGCTCTCGGACCTGGGCGAACCGGCGGCGCGGGCGCTCGCCGCCATCGCGCGGCCGTACAGCGCGGAGGTCGCGCACTGGTTCGCCCATCCGTGGTTTCATACGGGCCTCGCCATCGTGCTGATGCTGGTGCTGCTGTTCACCCTCGGCTGGCTCGCCACCTGGGTGCTGGGACAGCGCATCCTCAAGGCGTTCGACGCCCTGATGGCGAAAATTCCGTTCGTCAAGAAGGTCTACGGCTCGACCAAGCAGCTGGTCGACATCCTGCGCGAGCGGCCGGACGGCATCCGGCGGGTGGTGCTGATCGATTTCCCGTCGCCCGAGATGAAGACGGTCGGGTTCGTCACCCGGACCCTGATCGACGAGCACACCGGCGACGAGCTGGCCGCGGTGTACGTCCCGACCACCCCGAACCCGACCTCGGGGTACCTTGAGATCGTGCCGGTCTCGCGGATTACCGCGACGGAGTGGACGATGGACGAGGCCATGACCTTCGTCATCTCCGGCGGCGCCGTCGGCCCCGACCGCATGGCCTACAGCAGGAAGCCCCCGACGGCCGGCGACTCGTAACCGCGAACGCCGGCGCCGGCCTCAATCCTCGAATTTGAACGAGATCTTCACCTTGGCGCGGTAGGCCTGGACCTTGCCGTCCTGGATGTGCATGTCGAGATCGGCGATCTCGGCGATGCGGATATCGCGCAGCGACTTGCCGGCCCGGGTGACCGCGGCCATGGCCGCCTTCTCCCAGGATTCGGTGCTGGTGCCGACGAGTTCGATGACCTTGTAGACGCTTTCTGGCATGATCGATCCTCCGGTATCGGGTGATGGTTCGCACCGCGGCGCGCGCGGGCGGCGCCTCCGTCCGGCGGGCCGGCCGGTTTGCGGCAGGTCCCCGCTCGCAGCGAGGAAAGCGAAAACGGCCGCCTGTCCGGCGTGTCCGGCCGCCCCCGCGGCCCGGCACGGCCATCATACGCGTTGCAGGATATTCCGCCGAACGAAATCGGCCGCGCCGGGCCGACGCAGGCCGCAGCGGCGTCAACGCGATGGAACAACCCCA
>CAMYKU010000056.1 GCA_947259105.1 uncultured Alphaproteobacteria bacterium | reverse complement strand
GAAATCCTGGTGCCGCCGGCGCCCGGCATCGTCTGCGCCCAGGGCCTCGTCGTTTCGGACATCAAGGAGGACTTCGTCGCCAGCCAGCGGACGGAATTGCAGGCAGCGAACGACGCAGCCATTCGCGACCTGGTCACCGCGCTGCTGGCCCAGGCCGCCGCCTGGTTCGCCGACGAGGACATCCAGGAGGACTCGCGCGCCCTCGAGCTTGGCTACGACATGCGGTATATCGGCCAGAATTTCGAGCTGGCGGTCCCGGTCGCCGGGGCCACATCGCTTGCCGCTGAAGATCTGCCTGCCGCGGATGCCCTGCGGGACATGTTCTTCGAAGTCCACGACCGGGCCTACGGCTATCACAATCCGGACGATCCGGTGGAGGTCGTGAACTTCCGGCTGACCGCGCGCGGGCATCTGTACAAGGAACCCAAAGCGCCGCCCGCGGACGCGGCGCCGCCCGCGCCGGAGCCCCTCGAGACGCGCCCGGTCTACTTCGCGGATTCGGAGACGCCAATCGACACGCCGGTCTACGACCGCGCGACACTGCTGCCCGGACAGGCCGTCGAGGGCCCGGCCATCGTCGAGCAGCTGGATGCGACGACACCGGTCTATCCACACGACCGGGCGACCGTCGACTTCGCCGGCAACATCGTCATCGAGGTGCTGACATGACCGAAAGCAAACCGGCGCTGGACCCGATCGGGCTGGAGATCCTGTCCAACGCGCTGCGCTCGATCACCGACGAGAGCTTCGTTGCGCTGATGAAGAGCGCGTACTCCACCAACATCAAGGAGCGCCACGACCACTCCACCGCGATCACCGACCCCGCCGGCCGCCTCGTCGTGCAGGCCGAGGAGTCGCTGCCGATCCACATCGCCTCGATGATGGGGCTGATGGACTCGCTGCTGGGCAAGTTCGGCGGGGAGGTCCGCGAGGGCGACATCTTCGTCGCCAACGACCCGCATGTCGCCGGCGGCACCCACCTGCCCGACATCAACATGGCGATGCCGGTCTTCGTGGACGGCGAACTGATCGCCTTCGCCTGCAACATCGCGCACCACGCAGATGTCGGCGGCATGGCCCCCGGCAGCATGGCCGGCGGCATGTCCGAGATCTACCAGGAAGGACTACGCATCCCCGTCGTGCGGCTGTTCCGCGAGGGCGTGCTGCAGCAGGATCTGTTCGACCTGCTACTGCTGAACGTCCGGGTGCCGGAAGAGCGCCGCGGCGACTACTATGCCCAGATCGCCGCCTGCCAGTTGGGCCGCCGCCGCCTGCTGGAGGTCATCGAGAGTTGGTCGGCCACCACCGTCACCGCCGCGTTCGACGAGATCATCGAGCGCACCAAGGCCCGCATGCGCGCCGCCATCGCAGGAATCCCGGACGGCACCTACCGCTTCGAGGACGTGATGGACGACGACGGGCTGGGCAATACGATGATCCCGATCCGGCTGGAGGTGACCAAGAAGGGCGACGCCATCCGCTTCGACTTCACCGGCACCGCAAGCCAGGTGCCCGGCAACATCAACGTGACCATGAACGCGACCATCGCCAGCGTCTGCTATGGGCTGAAGGCGCTGCTCGACCCCGACGTGCCGAACAACGAGGGCATGCTGGACATCCCGGACATCGTCGCCGCCAAGGGCACGCTGCTGAACGCCGCCTTCCCCGCCCCGGTCGCGGCGCGCGCCAACACCTGCCAGCGCATCATCGACGTGGTGCTGGGCGCGCTGGCCGAGGCGATGCCCGGCCGGGTCGTCGCCGCCGGCAATGGCGCCAACACGACGGCGGTGTTCGCCGGCACCGACCCGCGCACCGGCAGGGGGTATGTCTATCTCGAGACGCTGGGCGGCGGCATGGGCGCGCGGCCCACCGGGGACGGCAAGGACGGCGTGCAGGTCGGCATCACCAACACCTCGAACCTGCCGGTCGAGGCAATCGAGATGGAGTATCCGC
Organism: uncultured Alphaproteobacteria bacterium; assembly: GCA_947259105.1. Taxonomy (GTDB): domain Bacteria; phylum Pseudomonadota; class Alphaproteobacteria; order UBA8366; family JADFVY01. The sequence goes on along the minus strand of CAMYKU010000056.1, from coordinate 31,672 downwards.
TGCGCGTCGAGGAATACAGCCTGGTCGCGGATTCCGGCGGCGCCGGCAAGTACCGCGGCGGCGGCGGGTTGCGCCGGGTGGTGAGCCCGGTCGGCCACGACTGCCTGTTCAACGGCGCCGGCGAGCGCTTCAGCAACCGGCCCTGGGGGCTGGAGGGCGGACGGCCCGGCGGCAGCGGCCAATTCATCCTCGAAGGTGGCGCCATGGCGCCAAGGCGCCTTGACGACAAGCCGTCGGGAGTCATGGTGACGCCGGACCAGCATATCGTCGTGGAAACCCCCGGCGCCGGCGGCTGGGGCGACCCGAAAGAGCGCGACCGGGAGGCGCTGGCCGAGGACCGGCAGAGCGGCAAGTTCAGCGATGCGTACCTGCACGAATATTACGGCGACGAGTTGATGGGAGATTCGGCCGATGATTGAGCGGCGGCGCGACCTCATACTTCGAGACGGGCCTTCGGCCCTCCTCAGCATGAGGACACATATCTTGGAGCCTCATGCTGAGGACCGGCGCAGCCGCGTCTCGAAGTATGAGGTCGCGCGGTTCGAGCTCCTGGAGCCTCATGCTGAGGAGCGGCGCAGCCGCGTCTCGAAGTATGAGGTCGCTCGGCGCCGGAGACCGCACCAATGAAGGCCTTTGTCTACATCCTCCGCTGTTCGGATGGCAGCTACTATGTCGGCAGCACCCGCGAATCGCTCGAAGCGCGCGTGGCGGAGCACAACAACGGGCTCCACGGCGGCTACACCATGAGCCGGCGGCCGGTGGAACTGGCCTGGTCCCAGGAATTCGACCGCATCACCGACGCCATCGCCGCCGAGCGAAAACTGAAAGGCTGGAGCCGGGCAAAGAAGGAGGCGCTGATCGCGAGCGATCTGGATCTTTTGCACCAGTTGTCGAAACGCGGCGCGCAAGTCAAGGAGCTCCGACGATGACGGGGGCGAGCGACCTCATACTTCGAGACGGGCCTTTGGCCCTCCTCAGCATGAGGCACATATTTTGGAGCCTCATGCTGTGGAGCGGCGCAGCCGCGTCTCGAAGTATGAGGTCGCGCGGTGCTCGTGCCGGGTGACCAGACATCGCTTCACCACAGGGAGACCGCAATGAGCACACCCGTTGATGCGCCCGAGGCCGGACGCCGGCTCCGCAGCGAAGCGCAACTCCCGGAGGGCGTCGCATGACTTCCGTGCAGGTGCACGCAAGGGGGACGGGCGCGGCCTACGCATACGAGACCCTGCGCCGCGAGATCCTGAGCCTGGAGCTGGAGCCGGGACTCGACCTGGACGAGGCCGGGCTGGTGGCGCGGCTCGGCCTGTCGCGCACGCCGGTGCGCGAGGCGCTGATCCGGCTCGCCGCCGACGAGCTGGTGGTGGTGCTGCCGAACCGCGGCGCCAAGGTGGCGCCACTCGACCTGGCCGACACGCCGCGCTACATCGAGGCGCTGGACCTGGCGCAACGCGCCGTCCACCGGTTCGCGGCGCTGCGCCGGACGGCGGAGGACCTTGCCCGTATCGAGGCCGCCCGCGACGCGTTCGAGGACTCGATTCCGGGCGGCGACGCCATGGCGATGACCGAACACAACCGCGACTTCCACGCCGCCGTCGCCGGGGCCGCCCACAACAGGTACCTAGCGGCGCATTACGTGCGGCTGCTGAACCAGGGCATGCGGCTGCTGCGCATCCCGTTCGCATACGACCCGGCGGGCGACGGGGCCGACGCACATATCGCGAAGATCGTCGAGGACCACCGGAAGATCGCCGATGCGATCGCCGCGCGGGACGCCGACCGCGCCGACGCGCTGGGCCACGCCCATGCCGCGCTGTTCCAGTCGCGGCTGATGATGTTCCTGCAGCAGAACCTGGCGCCCGGCGTCGCGATCGGATGACCGGCGGGCGGATGGAACCATCCGGGCGTGGCGCGGCTGACCCTCGATCGTTTCCGCACCGGCGAGCTCCTGCCGGAACCGCTTACCGTCTAGAAAAAAAGAAAAAGGGGGCGGCCGGACATGCCACCCACCCCCGGGAGGAAGAACCATTTTTATCCAGCGCGCCGAAGCGCCGCTGTTCAGAACGCAGGATAACCGGGCAATTCTATTTTCACAAACGAAAATCAGGCCTCGGCGACATGCAGCGCGACGTCGGCTTCCGCGCACAGCTTCGCCAGCGGTTCCGGCGGCGGGCGGTCGGTGAACAGGGCGTCGATCGCCGACAGAGCACCCAGCCGGATCATCGCGTTGCGCCCGAACTTGGTATGGTCGGCCACCAGGAACACCTTGCGGGAATTGGCGACAATCGACTGGGCCACGCGGACCTCGCGGTAGTCGAAATCGAGCAGGGTGCCGTCCAGATCGATGCCGCTGATCCCGATCACCCCGTAATCGACCTTGAACTGGTGGATGAGATCGACCGCCGAGGCGCCGATGATCCCGCCGTCGCGGCTGCGCACGACGCCGCCGGCGACGATGACCTCGAAATCGCTCCGCCGGCTCAGCATCAGCGCGATGTTGAGATTGTTGGTGATGACCCGCAGGCCCTTGCGGTCCTGGAGCGCCCGGGCGACCTCCTCGGTGGTGGTGCCGATATTGAGGAACAGCGAGGCGCGGTCGGGGATATGCCGGGCGACGAGCCGGGCGATCCGCTTCTTCTCGTCATGACACAGCACCTTGCGGGCCGGATAGGCGATATTCTCGACGCTCGACGGCAGGCCGGCGCCGCCGTGGTAGCGGCGCAGCAGCGCCTGTTCGGACAGCACGTTGATATCGCGGCGCACCGTCTGCGGCGTCACCGCGAAGGCCGCCGCCAGATCCTCGATCGAAACGTAGCCGCGCGCCTCGACCAGGGTGACGATCTCGCCGCGTCGCCGGTCTACGCCATCGGCCATCGAACCGCCCTCCGACACCCCCCGGGGCACCGCCGCCGCCCGTGCCGCCTGACCGCAGCATCGGGCCAATCGTCAACGGTACCGCAATTTTCGTTATCGAAAAAGAGCGAAAATCCGCCCGGATGTCATGCCCCTTCGCCGGTCCGGCTGTAACGCCACACCGTGGCGGGCGGCAGGTTGCGCCAGACGTGACCGCGCGCCACACCCTCGATCGACAGTTTCGCCGCGGCCGCCCGTGGAAGCGGCGGCAGCACCCAGTAGGTGAACTGGATGAAGACGCCGCCCGATTTGAGCGCCGCGAAGCTCTCTGCGGCGATGGCATTGCCGACCTGACGCGGCAGCGAGCGAAGCGGCAGGCCGGATACGATCGCATCGACGGGGCCGATTCCCTCGGCCCGAAGCAGCGCCGTCAGTTTCTGCGCCTCGCCGCGAATGACCCTCACCCCGCGAAACCGCTTGCGCAGGAGGGCCGCCAGACGCGCGTCCCGCTCGATGACGATCAGGTTCTCCCGGGGCAGGCCGGCGGCCAGCAGGGCGCGGGTCAGGCTGCCGGTCCCGCCGCCGAGTTCGACGCAGATCTGATATTCGTCGGGCAGTTCGGCCGCCATCGCCCGGCCCAGCCTCGAGCTGCTCGGCGCGACCGCCCCGATCTGGCGCGGCGCGCTGGCCAGCCGCGAAAGGAACAGCAGATTGTCGCCCAGCATCCGGCTGCGCCGCACGCGCTGCCGCAGGATGGACAACCGGCGCCGGATCTGCGAGCGCCGACTGCCTGTGTGTTTCGGATGTTTGCGCATCTCCGCGCTTTCCTGTGGCGCGGTCGGCGGGACGATCGCCGAAGGCGCGTCGGGCGACTGCGCGTCCGACAGCATGGCCGCCGCCATGCGCCTTCCCGCGGTCACGCGCAACCGTCCGGCCGCGGCGGCGATCGCGGTGAACAGCGCGAACGCGACGACCGCCGTCGCAAGGATGGCGAGCGCGGACGGCTCGTGGCTGAGCCAGTCCCAACTCCTGTGAATTGCGTCCACGCAATGCCCTCAAAGTTGATGGTGTTGTATCCCATCATCGGGGCGACGTCTTGACAAGTTCTGAATCGCGATCCGGACATTTATTTCGGCCTGCCGCTGCCGCGATACGGCGCCATGCGGTCAGGCGCCGGAAATTATGTTGCGCAGCTGGCGCTCGCCCAGCGGCATCGGCGCGCCCGACCGGAAGGCGCGCCAGAGCAGCTCCCGGTCCGTCCCGGCATAGGCGCGCGGCATGTCGCCGGCGCGCCGGTCGTGACGCCAGGCGCTGGCGGCATAGCGCACCGCGCGCGTGTGGATCTCGCGGGCGCGCGCGCTGACACTGGACTCCGCGGGCAGGCGCCGCGCCAGCGCCCGCAGCGCCGCGTCGCGCCGCCGCATGCGCTCTTCCTTCCACCACGGCATGCCGCCGCGGCAGGCCGGCAGGCCGAACGCCTCCTCGAACGTGGCTGCGCCGCGTTCCAGGAACTCCCTGAGGCAGTTTCCGAACCAGACCGCAAGCTCGTCGTCCAGCGGCTCGCCCCGCTGGCAAAGATGCGAAACCGCGCGTAGCCTCTCGATCGCAATCAACATCGCCTGGCACCTCCGTTTCGTTCCGGCATCCGGCCATCTGCGCACTTGCAATCGCGCGCTGGACGCCTTATATTTGAACAACGTTCATTCAAACGATAACATATTCATGAACCGCGTTCAATTAATTAATTGAACGACGTTCATGATACACCGTGGAGAGCGCCCGTGGGCCGCAGGCCAAGGCACAGCAAAGAGGACTTCCAGGCCATCGCGCTCGCGGCGGCCCAGGCGATCATCGCCGAGGAGGGGCTGCAGAGCCTGAATGTTCGCGCGGTCGCGGCGCGGATGGGATGTTCGGTGGGAACGATCTACAACATCTTCGAGGGGATCGAAGAGCTGGTCGCCCTCGTCAACGGGGAAACCCTCGATGCGTTGTACGATGCGCTGTCGCAGGCGCCGGTCACCGGCAGCCCCGAGCGGGACCTCCACGTCCTGCTCGACCTGTATCTGAAGTTCGTGACAGAAAGAAAGAGCAGCTGGAATCTGCTGTTCGAGGAACGCCTGCCGGAAGCGAAGGAACCGCCGGCCTGGTACTTCGAGAAGATCGCGCAGCTCTTCACGCTGCTGACACGGATCCTGAAGCCCGTGTTCCGCCCCGACCAGAAGGAGGAACTGGCGCACGCCGTACGCCTGTTATGGATAAGCCTGCACGGCGTATGGTCGCTGAACGCCAGGGGCCACCTGCCGATCGTATCCGGCGATCCGCTGGAAACCGTCGCCCACAGCATGGTCGACACGTATCTCGCCGGGCTGCGCGCCCGCGCAAGTGACGGCTAAGGCAGTTCAAGATTGTTTGGGTTCGCACCTGCGCCAACGGCGCGACTTCAACCTGAGAGTTTGTGAATCTCTCGGTTTGTGGGTGTAATGCGCCGCCTGCGGCGGCGGGTCGTAATCCGGCCACCCCCTCCCCAACCAACCCCTCCCCCGCCAGCGGGAGAGGGGCTTTATTGTTGCGGCAGCGTGAGTTAGCCCCTCTCCCGCCTCGGCGGGGGAGGGGTTGGGGAGGGGGTGTGGAGAGGGTGGGGACATGTAGATTCGCCGGCAAAGCCGGCGGCAATACACCGATTTCCACCTTGTTCCGAAAGATTCACAAGCTCTGAGGAGGGCCGCCGCGCCGAGCAGCCGCCGGCAGGCGGCGTGTGCGAGCCGCGAAACAGAGGCCCGTCTCGAAGGGTGAGGTCGCGAGGCGCCGGGCCAGCGCCGGTTCAGCTCTCCGCCGGCGGCTGCGCGCCTTCCGGTACCGGGCCGATCCATTCGCCGAAGGCGTAGACGTTGAGCTTCCGGAACCCGGACTGATTGACGACGTAGACCAGGTATTCGGCGCGGAAGTTCTCGTCCACATACTTGGAGAAATAATCGACGTTGTCGTAATCGATCTCGATTCCGGCGGGCAACCAGTTGGCGCCCGGTTTCGGCCCGAACTTGCCAAATCCCATCAGCACCTCGGCGGTTTCGGTATCGAAGATCTGCACCAGCTCGAAGCCGCCGTCGACGACATAGAGATAGCCGTCCCTGTCGACCGCGATGCCCTTGGGCCGCGGGGTTGCGCCCGGCCAGTTGCCGTTCTCGCCGATATGTTTGATGTAACCGCCGTCGCGGTCGAGCTTCTGGATTCGGAAATTGAGGAAATCGGTGACGAACAGGTTGCCCTCTTCGTCGATAATGATCCGGGTCGGCCACTGGAATCGCCCCCCTTCCGGGCCGGTGCCGCCGATCTTGCTGAGGACCTCGCCGCTTTCGCGGTCCAGCACCTCGATTTCGCTTTCGCGGACGTCGACGACATAGACCCGCTCGTCCCGGACGGCGACCGCCAGCGGCCGGAACTGATCCTTATTGCCGTAGGCGCGCACGAACTGGTTGGATTCGTCCAGCACCAGAATCTGCTCACGTCCGGCATCGGCGATGTATTTGTGGCCGTTCTCGGCAACGAAGATCCCCATCGGGTTCCGAAACGGCCCGCCCTCGGTTTCCTGGATATGTTCGATCTTCTTTGCGGCAAGGTCGAGAATGACCAGCGCCTGCTGCGCGGGATCGACGATGTAGATCTTGCCCTTCTCATGCGCCACGTCGAAAGGCCGGATAAGATCGTCAGATTCCCGTGCGGAGCCGAACAGGCCGCCGCTCGAGCGGCCGCTGATGTCCTTCTCCGCGTTGATCGTCGTCAGGAACTGCACCCGCGGCAACTCGGGCAGAGGCGGATAGAAGGCGGTGCCTTCTTCGAAGGGCGCACCGGCGCAGGATGCGATCAGGACGGCCCCGGACAGCAGCGCCGCCCAGCGCAGGACGTTGCCGGACGACCGCCTGTTTTCCATTCGACCTATCATTGCCACAAAACTCCTCTGTCCACCGGCCCTGGGCCGGGCCACACGATCCTCTACCCTGGGCGCCCCCCTTGCGGGGAGCCGGCAACCCATCGGCACAAGAGTCGCAAATTCCCTCTCGGGCGACGTTGATCTTGGTCAATAATAGGCAAGGGACCGCGTTGTTATCGCAGCGATTTCGCGATTTCGGGCGCTGTCCCGGCCGGCGTCGGCGCGGGCCGACCGACCGACCCCTTCGGGCAAAGATAAGGGGGGCCAAGGCCCCCCTTACCGATTGGCGATATTTCAGTCTTGTTGTGCCGTCTGCCCTACTTGTTGTGGCAGGTCAGGCACAGGCCGGACGCGGTGCCGCCCTGCGCTGCGGTCTGCGCCACCCGTAACAGCTGGGTGGCGGCGACCGCCTCGCCGGCTTCGTCGTGCACGTCGTGGCAGCTATGGCACTGCACCTTGCCCTTGTCGAGCACGTCGGCGATGGTCCCGCTCGTGCCCATGGCGGTACTGTCGGGGTTCAATCCGGTGTCGGTGCCGTTATAGGCGATCGAGATCGGATGCGTGCCCCGCAGGTCCCGGTTGCCGCCATCCGCGAACGCCGGGATCTGGAAACTCCCGCCGACGAAGTCGGTGCCGACGGCGTCGATCGCCGCGTCGAACTGGTTGAGACCGACCGTACCGTCATGGCAGCTCAGGCAGAGCTTGGCGATACCGTCGGGCTGCGCCGACACCGTGTTGTCCAACGTGTCGGACCAGACCGAATTGTACATCGTGTAGGTGGCCGAGCTGACCTGGTGGTTCCATAGCAGGCCGTTCAGATACAACTGGGCCGCTCTCGCTTTGTCATGCGGCGTGTGGCAGGTGCGGCAGATCTCACCCGTGAAGTTCCAGACATCGCCCGAGAAGTCATGCGTGCTTCCGCTGATGCCCGTCGCGCTGCCGGCTTTGGCCGTCCCGGAACCCGCGATCAGGACAAGCCCGAAGACCGCGAGGGTGACAACCGTTGCTGTACATAAAGTAGTGTAAAGTCTGCGTGGAAATTTCATCTATTTCGTCCTTTCCCCATCACTGTGCCCCGGATCGATACGAATATTGTTTTTTGTCTTTAACTATTCTTGACCGACCGAAGCGTCGTCTCTCAGATACTCGCCCCAGATGCGCCATGTTTCATATTCCGTCCAACCCTTTGGCGCGCGGGCCGGACCGGCATAGTAATGATGGATATAGAGTGCATTCGTCGTTGATTTGGGTCAATTTTTATATGATCGATCTGATGCGATATATCGTCGCGGCGTTTGCGCAAAAACCGGGAAATTCATGGAACTGTTGGGTTTTTCCGATGTCAGGGGCCGATTCCGGCATTCGCCGCCCCACACACTTTCGTGTCAGGCCGGCACGCCGATGACGATCCACGGAACGTAGGTCACCAGCAGGACCACCAGGGCCAGCAGCAGCAGGAACGGCAGGCCGGCGCGCCAGACCTCGACCACCGGCTTCTCGAAGCGGTAGGCGGCGAGGAACAGGTTCATGCCGACCGGCGGTGTGAGGTAACCCAGTTCCAGGTTGGCCAGGAAGATGATGCCCAGATGCAGCGGATGGATGCCGAACACCGCCGCGATCGGCAGGATCAGAGGCACCACGACCGCGATGGCCGAGAAGATGTCCATCAGACAGCCGACGATCAGCAGGAAGACGTTGAGCGCCAGCAGGAAGACCAGCTTCGATTCGACGTGCGCCTCCACCCAGTCGGCGGCGTGCATCGGCACCTGGGCATCGACGAGATAGTTGGTCAGCCCCATGGCGACGCCGAGAATGGTGAAGACGCCGCCGATCAGGGTAACGCATTTCAGGACACCGTCGGGGACGTTGCGCCTGATGTCGAGATCGCGGTGGATCACGAGGCCGACAACGAGGACATAGACCACGGTGACGGCGGCCAGTTCGACCAGGGTGCCGTAGCCGCCGAACATGCCGACCAGCACGATCGCCGGCAGGACAATTTCCCATTTCGCCTCGTTGACCGCGGCCAGCGCCTCCTTGCCGTCGAACGGCACGCGCGCGGTCTGATCGACATGGCCGCGCCAGACGCCGTACAGGCACACCGCACCGACCATGATCGCCCCCGGCACGATGCCGGCCACGAACAGGTCCGGAATCGGGATCTGGGCGATCACGGCATACAGGATCACCGCGAGGCTGGGCGGGAACAGGAGGCCGATCGAGCCGGTCGCGGTCAGCAGACCCAGCGAGAACCGCTCGGAGAATTGATTCACGACCAGCACCGGCAACAGCAGGCCGCCGAGGGCCAGGATGGTCGCACCGGACGCGCCTGTGAACGTGGTGAAGAAGGCGCAGACCAGGGTTACGGCGATCGGCAATCCGCCGGGCAGCCAGCCGAACAGCGCCCGGAACAGGCGCACCAGCCGCTCGCCCGCCCCGCCCTCGGCCAGCAGGTAGCCGGCCAGGGTGAACAGCGGGATCGCCGGAATCGAGGGAGACACGACGATGCGCAGGGTTTCCGCGGGCACGGCGGCGACCGGAACCGGGAAGTCCTGGCCGAGGAAGAGCACCATCGCCGCGCCGCCGATCACCACGAAGATCGGCGCGCCCATCACCGCCGCCAGGATCAGCACGGCGATCAGCGGAAGGGCGATCTGCGGCAGGACCGGCAGCAACAGCCCCAGCAGCGCCCCGGCGGGAATTCCGGCAAGCGCCGCCGCGCGCAACGCCGGGCCTTCCGCCTGCATCACCATCCGCGCGGTTATCACCGCGAAGGCCAGCGGGATGACCGATTCATGGACCCACCCGGGCAGCCAGTTGCCCTGCCCGCCCATGGAAAACTCGTAGGTCGCGAGCACCTGCATCAGGCCCGCCCAGGCCAGGCCAGCCGTTACCGCGGTCGACGCCGCGGCCGCCAGCAGGCCGCCGTAGCGCGACAGCCGTTCGGGCAGGATATTGAGACCGGTGGACAGCGTCAGGTGCCGCTTCTCGCGGGTCGCGATCATCGCGCCCACAAAGGCGACCCAGAGCGTCAGATGCTTGACGAACTCGAACTGGCCCGGAATGCTGACGCCGAACGGGCGCAGCAGCATCTCCGAGACGGGCAGGATGGCCATCGCCAGAATGGCCGCCGCGGCGATCAGGGATTCGGCGCCGCGGCCGATGCCGGCTGCACGCTGCAGGGCCGGCATCAGGGACATGTCAGTCCATTCCGGCGCGCCGGCCGCGGAATTCCTCACGCAGGCGCCGGGCCTTGGCAACCAGGTCGGGCGGCACGACCCCGTCCAGCAGCACCGGATAGGCATCGCGGGATTTGGCCTCCCAGGCCTCCTGCAGCGCGGGACTCAACAGATGCACCGTCAGGCCGTGTTCCTTCATGACCTCGATCGACTGTTCTTCGAATCCCCGGATTCGCGCCTCGCTGAGACTTCCGGCCTCGGCCGCGGAGGCCAGTATCTGCGCGCGGACATCCGCCGGAATCTTCTTCCAGACCTTCATGGTGACAATCGTGGCGCCGATCATCTTGATGATCCTAACGTCGGTCATATGGTCGGCAATCCCGAACCACTGATAGGACAACGCCGGCACCGGCGCGGTAAAGATCGCGTCGATCATGCCCGACTGGAGGCCGCTGAAGATATCGGTGAACGCCAGAGGCACCGAGGAAAAGCCCTGACGCGTCCAGGCATCGCAAGTCTTGGGATCCGCGGCCCAGCAGAACAGCTTCAGGGGCTGCAGCGTCGCCGGCGACGTTACCGGCGACCTGGTGAACAGGCGGACCCAGCCGATGTCTCCCCAGTTCAGGACCCTGAAGCCGCGCTGTTCGAACAACGCCTCGAAATCGGCGGTCAGCCCGGCGCGGACATAGTCCAGCTCTTCGTCCGAGCGGTACCACATCGGCAGCTGCAGCACGCGGATCTCCGGCACGATCCGGCCGAGCCCCTCGCTTGTCAGCACCGCGCCCTGGAGCTGGCCGATCCGCATCTTGCGGATCATGTCGTTCTCGTCGCCGATCGAGCCGCCGGGATATATGCGCGCCTTGACCGCGCCACCGGACGCCGCGCTCCACTCGGCGGTCATATCCTGCAGAATATCGAACCAGGGCGATCCTTTCGGCGCAAGCGTGCCCAGCTTGATCGTCTGGGCCGACACTGCCGGCGCGCCCAACAGGGCGGCAAGCGCGATGAGCGCGGCGATTATCCGTGTTTTCATGATTGCGTCCGCACAATTTATCCGATCAAGCCCGGATCATATTGCCCGAACGGTAATCGAAAGTTAATTTCTATCACGGAAATATGCATGGCGGTGAAATTCGAGGGTCATGCCGTCAAACATCACTGCGTCTCCAGGAACAGTTCCGGAATCTGGCCTTCCAGCCAGTCCGCCCGCTCCTGGGCGACGATATTGAGCAGCCGGGACTCCGGCTTCTCGTCCGGATCGATTGCGCGGGCCTGGTCCAGGAGCGTGCGGAACTCCGCGACGTCCTGCTCGGCCACCGAAACCGATTCGGCCAGCGCCAGAAACACCGATGCCCGTTCGCCGCCGGACAGCTCCAGCGCCCGCTGGTAATGGACCCGGGCCGCGTCGAGGCGGCCCCCCGGACGGCCCGCCTCGTAGGAAATGAAGAACTCGTGCGCGGCGCCGTCGTCATAGGTGTCGTCGAGGTCGAGCACGCGCTGGACCAGGGCGCCGGCGGTCGGGAACTCCGCGATCAGCGTGAGGTTGTCCTTGGCGACGCTCAATGCGCCGGCCCAGGACGCGCCGGCCCAGTAAAGCAGGCCGGAGTCCTTTTCGTCCGTCTTCGCGAGGGTCGCATCGCGCTGTTCCCGGTCCTGGAGGCCCTCGGTGAATCCCGGATGCCGGACATCCAGCCCGCGCAGCGCATAGTCGCGCCCACGCACGAACAGCTTGCTCGACCGCGCGCGCAGCCGGCGCGCCTGTTGCAAATCGTCGATCTCGGCCCGGTCGGCCTCTTCCTTCAGCAGAAACGCATAGGCGGTAAAACCCTGGGCCGTCGCTTCCAGCAGGCCGAGATGCTCGGGCGAGATTTCCAGCAGACTCTCATTGGTCTTGAGCCCGAACGGAAGCGCCTCTTTGATCAATTGCGGGTCGTTGTCGGACATCCACACGCCGCCGCCCCCAGACAACGCATCGCCGACCGCATTGGCGGTCATCTTCTGTACCGAACACCCGGCGACCAGCAAGCCGGTCGCCACCAGGATCAACGCTCGTCTCATACATCTCCGGCGCCCGTGGCGCCCCTCCCATGGGTACCATTTGTCTGATCCACACCACCAGGCCATCCGGACCGCCGCACCGGATGTCAGCATCGGCCATCACGGTCGCAGTATAACAAAGGACTTGACAACAGAGATATTATTGAACATAGTTCATTAATTACGAATTCTGCCGCATTGCCGATGCTGAGAGGATATAGAATTGATTTCATTCTTGAAAACAAGGAAATTGCCGCATGTTCAACGGCTGCCGTTCTTTCTGTTCTTCGCCCTGTTGGGCGGGCTGAGCGATATGGCCGCGGCGAATCAGGCCACGACCTGGCCGAATATCGCGTTCCCGACACTGGGCGGCCGGCAAGTCTGGGCGGACCGTTACCTGCATACAGGATGGCGCATCCAGGAGAATGTCTTCACCGGCCATGCGCGGCTGCTGGACCCGCGCGATATCCGCCGCTGCTGGGGCCCCTATGAGGCGTGCCGCGCCGAATTCGAGCGCATCCGCGCCGAACGGAACATCGCGCCGCATGGCGAGCATCTGGTGCTGCTGGTGCATGGGCTGGGCCGTTCGCGGGCGAGCTTCGGCGGGCTGGAGCGGGCGCTGAAGGATGCCGGCTACGACGTCGCCGGAATCGGCTACCCCAGTACAAGGCGCAGCCTGTCGGCCAACGCAGACAGCCTGGAAGCGCTGATCGGGGAGCTCGACGGCGTGCGGCGCATCAGCTTCGTCACCCACAGCCTCGGCGGCCTGCTGGTGCGCGAACTGCTGGCGCGCGACGCCGCGTGGCGCGGCCGCATCGCGGTCGACTCGGTGGTGATGATCGCGCCGCCCAGCCAGGGCTCGGCCATGGCCGACGTGCTGCAATACGTGCCGCCGGTCAACCTGCTCTTGTGGCGCGGCCTGTTCGACGCCACGACCGACCATGCGAGCGCCCTGCCCGCCCCCGCGATTCCCTTCGGCATCGTCGCGGCGGGCCGCGGCGGCGCCGGCTACAACCCCCTCCTCGAGGGTGACGACGACCTCCTCGTCGCGGTCGCCGAAACCCGTCTCGACGGCGCCTCCGACTGGGTGCAGGTGCACGCGCCGCACACCGTCGTCATGAACCGGCCCGAAACGGTGCGCGCGGTGATGAATTTCCTCGCGCACAAGAGGTTCGCAGGGGCCGCCGCACCGCCGCACGTCGACCGCTAACGGCCCCGGCGACCTTTTCCCTTGCCCCTCCGGCGGCGGTTGAACAAGCTGCCGGCATGCAGGCGCACACCAAGAGCAGCATGCCGCTGATACGGACTGCCGGCGCCGGGGACGCCGATGCCATCGCCATGCTGCATACCGCAAGCTGGCGCGAGGTCTATCGCGGGATCCTGCCCGATGCCTATCTCGACCACGAGATCGTCGGGGACCGCCTGCGGTACTGGACCGGGGCTCTCGCGACACCGGCCGGGAGCTTCGTGCTGGTCGCCTGCGATGGCGGCGTGCCGTCGGGTTTCATCGCCGTGGCCCGTGACGGCGAACCCGGCTATGACGCGGTCATCGACAGCCTGCATGTGGCCGCCGCGTGGCGCGGCACCGGCCTCGGCCGGCGGCTGATGGGGCAGGCCGCCTCGCGTCTGCTGGCCGCCGGCGCATCGTCGGTCTGCCTGCGGGTGTTCGACGCCAACACGGCGGCGGTCGGCTTCTACCGGCGTCTCGGCGGGCGGCCGGACGGCAGCGGCATCGACGGCTTCGCCGGCGCCGACATGCCCGACACGCGGTTCGGTTGGCGCGACCTCGCGGCGCTGCGCGACGCCTGCGCGGACGACGGCCAGGGCCGGCCCCGCCGCTGACGATCATCCCCCGGGAGTGCACTTGCGGGCCGCCGTCGCGCCTGGATCTTCTGACATCCCTTCATTTCCGCCAATTCGATGAAACTGGCACGCTGTTTGCAGGGCTGTCTGCAGACCGCCGATGGCCGGGTTTGCCAGGCACAGGGCGGGAGAGTTTTGAAGAATTTACCCAACGTCCCGAGGGACGCCGCAACAGCGGAGAGGATTGAGCGATGAAGAAATTTATTTTGATTGTTCCGGCGATTTTTGCGCTTGGCGGCTGTCTTCAGGGCGGCACGAGCCTTCTGGAGACCTGCTCCACCGGATCCACTGCCTGCGTGCAGGCGGCGCTTGCCGACATGGCGGCGGCCCCGGCCGCAGAGGCCTCGATGCCCGGCGCGAGCAACCGGGAAAGCCGAGACGGCGGCCAGTCGACCGCCAGTGCCGGTAACGGGCGCGCGTCGAACTCCAGCCCCGCCGACAGCGGTTCGGCTGACAGCAGCGACAGCGGCTCGTCGAGCGATGCCGACAACGACGGCAACGATAATGACGACGCCAAGGGCGACAAGGGCAAATCCGACAACGACGGCGACGACGACGCCAAGGGCGACAAGCCCGGCAAGGGCGACAAGGGCAAAGCCGACGACGACGACGACGACGACGGCAAAGGTAAAGGCGACAAGGGCGACAAGCCCGGCAAGGGCGACAAGGGTAAAGCCGACGACGACGACGACGACGACGGCAAAGGTAAAGGCGATAAGGGCGACAAGCCCGGCAAGGGCGACAAGGGTAAAGCCGACGACGACGACGACGGCAAAGGTAAAGGCGACAGGGGCGATAAGGGCGACCATGGCAACCAGAACGCCAACGAGAAGGGCGACAACCGGGACGACAAGGCCGGCAACGCCGACGACGCCCACAGCTAGATTACACTCGGGGTGCGGGGCGGGCGCTGGCCCCTCACCCCGGGAACGGCAGGCCGGCGGGTGGAACGGTCTCGGGGTATGCTGCGCAGCATTAGCGAATTGCGATATTGCCGATTTGCAACACGGAAAAAGGGGCGGTCCTGTTGGGCCGCCCCTGGTCTTTGGCGCGCGGCCCGGTCACGCCGCCGGCGGGGTAGCGGTCGATCCGGACCGTGCGGGTGCGGCGCCTGCGGCCGTGTACCGGTGCGCCACCGCGCGCGGCCAGGTCCGCATCATGGCGATGACGGCGACCGGGCCGAGCGCCGCGAGCAGGTGTTTGATCGTGTGCCCGCTGACCGTGCCGCCAAGCAGGGCGAGGAGTTCCGCGTCATAGAGCTCGGCAATCTTGGCCAGGGCGTAGAACCCGACGGCCCAGGCGATGAACCGGGACTTCACCCGGATCCCTTCGGGAAACTGCCACAGCACCAGCGGCACCGCGAACAGGGGATAGAACTGCACCAGAACATAGGCGCGCAGGTCGCCGGCGCCCTGTGCCTCGCCGACGCTCCACGACAGCACGCTGGCGAACCCGGCGGCGACGAGGAGGGCGAGGATCCAGCCCGAGGCCGGACCCCGATTGATGCGGTCGGCGATGACGGCGGCGACCAGCCCGGTGAAGGCGACGGTCAGGAACACGCGGTCCCAGAACAGGGTCTCCGAATTCGGGTTCCAGTGGTAATAGCCGGAGGCCGGGCCGACCAGCGCCACGCCAACGAAGAACACCGCGTAGGGCAGCCGCGCCCGCGCGTCCGCCGCCGGCACCCCGAACCAGCCGAGGAACAGCGCCCCCAGCCCGGCCAGTCCGACCAGCGTGAAGGGCGCGTTCGAGACCACGTCGCCGAAGCGCGGGATGCCGAGGACGTTTCTGGTGTCCGCGAAATCGTGATAGGCGGGATCCTGCGCAATCGGCGGCACCAGCAGATAGACCCCCACGATGACCGCGGCAGTCGTCAGGACGAGGAGCACGATGCGCTGATTGTGTGTCATGATCCGATACTCCTGTTTTGGCCGACAGAAGCTGCTCGACGGGGCCAGTCTGCATGCGGTTTCGTGAAAAGCGAAGGGCAACGGGTTTCCCTCGGCACGAAAGCGGCCCCGAGCCGGCCACGCCCACCGGACAGCTTACCCGCTATCGTTATAGTTGATCTTGACAAAGGGCGTGCTTCATTCGACGCTTCCCGCCTCGTAAACGGACCAACAGGGAGATATCGTCGATGACCACTTCGATTGGGGTTTTCAGGAATGTGACCTTGCTGGCAGCGTGTGGCGCGTTGCTTGCACTGGCGCCGTCGGGCGCGCGGGCCATCACCTTCGGCGAGCCGGACTGCATGGACAATGCGGCCAATGTCGGCTGCCGTCATCCGAACACGGTCAGCCTGTCCGGATTCCGGGCGCCGCGCGCCGGTGAGGCCGTCGACGGCGTCGGCTTCGGCCGCTGTTCCGGCAGCCTGCTGGCCAAGGACGACAAGCGGGTCATCATCCTGACGGCGGGACACTGCGTCTCGTTCTATATCGCCGGCGTGGCCGACGGCACGCTGATCGACGTCGGCGTCTCGTTCGATGCCGAGATCGAGCGCGACATCCCCGATATCTCCGCCAGCAGCTGGTCGCCCCGGCAATACGTGCTCGGCGCCATTCCCGTACTCCCCGAGGAATACGGACCGCAGGGCCTGAACGCCTGGAATCTTCAGTTCGACTACGGCGTAATCGTGCTGCCCCTGTTCGGCGGCGCGCTCGTCACGCATGGCGGCGAGATCGTCGACCTGACGGACATCGAGCCGGTCACCCTGCCGCACCCGCAGTTCCTGCGGGGAATCGCCAACGTGCGCGATCCTGCGGTCTTCACCCCCGTCGGCTACGGCGTCGGCGAGGCCCACAACCGCCCGGGCGAGGGCGGCAACAAGGGCGGCGCGGTCAACGACGTCTCCAAGCTCGGCGTCCGCTGGACGACGACCGGCACCGCCTACATCACCTTTATGGGCCGGGACCAGAACCTGATGATGGGCTCGCAGAACCCGGCGCGCAACTATACCGGCACCTGCGGCGGCGATTCCGGCGGGCCGATCTTCTACGACGACAAGGGCGTCGAGCTGCAGGTCGCGATCACCAGTTCGGGCGACGCCATCTGCCGCGGCTCGGCGATCATGGCGCGGACGGACACCCCCGCCGTGCAGGCGTTCCTCGGCTGCGTGCAGGACGCCCCGACGGTGGCCGAGATCGGCCTGTGCGGCTGCACCGGGGTCGACCGCCAGGGCGAGTGCCCGAAAGAGAGATAGACGGAGGCGATTCCCCTCGAACGCATCCTTCGACAGGCTCAGGACGAGGCGTGCGTGGACAGGGCCCAAAGGGATTCAAACCGCGATATTCAGCAGCCGCCCTGCGGGACTATCCACCGCGCAGCCCGCTTCAGCCCGGCCCCGCCAACGCAACACCCCCGGCGGCGGCGCCGACCGGCCGGACCGCGTGTTCCTCGACGATACCGGCCCAGGCCTTTTCGATCTCCGGCACCAGGGCCTCGAATGCCTTGCGTTCGGTTACCACTCGCAGTTCATCCACCGCATCGGTGCTGCCCCAGACGCTGGCATACCGGCTCTCCCGGCCGGTCGCTTCGGCGAGCCCGTACAGGAATTCCGTTCGCACGTCGAACAGCGCCGCCGACGCCGTGGTCGTGACCGCGACCTCCTGGTTCGGCAGCATTCCGAGCGCGATGACGTTCAGCGGGGCGACGTGCTGTTCGCCGACCCGGAACGCCGTATCGAAGGTGTAGATCAGCAGGACGTCGGCCTTGAGGCGCGCCGCGGCGGTGCGCAGCGCTTTTATGGATTCGAGTTCGGTCGGCAGCAGGATGCGATTGAGCGGCCCGAACCCGGCCACCATCGGCATCGCCGCCATTCGCTCGAAACTCTCGTCGCTTTCCACATCGCGCGTCGTCACCACGCTGTAGCGGCCGGTGCCGAAGCTGGTCGTCCGGTGCGATTCGTACCCCGGCGCCTGGACGCGCGCCACCGCGATCCTGGCCGGGAACCGCGCGGTCGGCTGCGTCGTCAGCAGCTCGTTGATGTCTGTTTCGGTGAGGTCCGCCAGCGGAACGCTGCCGCCCGGCGTGGTATAATTGGCGCCGCACCCCGACAGGACCAGGCCGAGGACCACGCACAATGCCGCGGTGCTGAAAGAACGCGAATTTCCTGAAAGCATGTCGTCACCCCCAATGATTGAGACGTTGAGGGGGACTTGTCTACGCCCCGATTGCGACACGCCCGCGGCGTTCCGGGGGCCAACGCGCGGCACGTTCGGCGCAGGATCGCCGCAATTGCGGCGGGCGACGCCACAAATGCAGTCCGTCGACGAACGATCCCCGACCTCAGGCGGGGCCGGCGGCGCCGTTGGCCGCGATCCGCGCTACCGCCGGATAGTCGGTCTTGCCGCTGCCCAGCACCGGCACCGCATCCACCGTCATGACGGTGCGCGGCACCGCGAGTTCGGTGCCGCCGTTGACCTGCACATGGGCCAGGATCACGTCGCGGCTGGCCCGGGGGGAATCGGTGACCAGGACGATCTGCTCGCCCTTGCGCGCGTCGGGCAGGGCGACCGCCGCATGCCGGCTGTCGGGCCACAACACCGTCGCCTGGGCCTCGACGGAGGTCAGCGAGACCATCTCGCCGGCGACCTTGGCGAAGCGCTTGACGCGGCCGACGATGGTAAGATACCCGTCGTCGTCGATGTCGACGATGTCGCCGGTGTCGTACCAGCCGTCGGGCGGCGGCTCCAGCACCCCGGGATTGTCGGGCGTGAGATACCCCAGCATGACGTTGGGGCCCTTGACCTCCAGCCGCGCACCCTTGGTAATGCCGGCAATCGGGACCAGCCGGTGCTGGATGCCCGGCAGCAGCCGGCCGACGGTGCCGGCGCGGTAGTGCATCGGCGTGTTGGTGGAGATCACCGGCGACGTCTCGGTCGCGCCGTAGCCTTCGAAGATGCGCAGGCCAAAGCGGTTCTGCCAGGTGCGCCCTGTCTCGTGCCTGACCCTCTCGGCGCCCGCGAAGACATAGCGCACGCTGTAGAAATCATAGGGATGCGCCGCCTTGGCATAGCCCGCAAGGAAGGTGTCGGTGCCGAACAGGATGGTCGCGTTGCGGTCGTACACCAGCTCCGGCACGACGCGGTAGTGCAGCGGGTTCGGGTACAGGAACACCCGCACGCCCGACAGCAGCGGCAGCAGCAGCCCGCCGGTCAGCCCGAAGGAATGGAACATCGGCAACGCGTTGAACACCGTGTCCGTGGGGTTGAAGTCGATGCGGGCGGACAGCTGGTGGCGGTTGGCCTCGAGGTTCTCGTGGCTCAGCACCACGCCCTTGGGCTGCCCTTCGGAGCCGGAGGTGAACAGCACCACGGCCGGGTCGTGCGGCGTGCACCCCTTGGTATGGCGCTGGTGCAGGCGGCCGGCGAAGGGCACCGCCAGAAGCGCGCGGAGCTTTGCATACCGTCCGATCCGGCGGCGGAAATCCTCGAGCCAGACGACTTCGACCTCCTCCTTCAGCGCGTTGACGGCATCGCGCAGCCCGGCGGCGCGCACGAACTGGCGCGAGGTGACGACAGTGGCGACCTCTGCCGCCTTGCAGGCGGCCAGCATCGCCGGCGCCCCCGCAGTATAGTTGAGCATCGCCGGCACGCGGCCATAGGCCTGCATGCCGAAGAAGGCGATCACGGCGGCGTTCGTATTGGGCATCATCAGGCCGACGGTCCCGCAGGGCGCGGCGAGCCGCGCCATATGCCGGCCGAGCGCGAGGCAGCTTGCCACCAGCCGCGTGTAGGTCAGGGGCTCGCGCTCGATATCCTCCAGCACCACCGCGTCGCCGCCATGGTGGAAACGCGCATCGAGCAGCGCGGCGAACAGCGACTGCCGCCGGAACCCGGTCTGGAAGATGGTCTCGCTCATCACGTCGTACAGCCAGTCGGCCAGCGCGTCGCGCCGCGCCCGGCCCCGCAGCCCGTTCGCCACCTCGATGCGGCGCGGCTCCAGGATGGTCAGCGTGATCTTCGGGAACCAGCGCAGCCGCAGCTTGCCCTGCAGCCGCGAGAAGACCGAGTATTTCGCCCCGGAAATGCGCAGCGGCAGGATCGTCGCGTCGGCCATGTCGGCGATCGCGCCGGGGCCTTCATAGACCTTCATCAGAGCGCCGGTGACGGTGATCCGCCCTTCGGGGAAGATGACGCAGGGCTGGCCGTCCTTCACCGCCTGCACCAGCTTCTTCGCCGCCATCGGGTTGGTCGGGTCGAGCGGCAGCAGGTCGAACAGCAGGAAGGCTAGGCGCGCCCACCAGTGCCGGGCGATGAAGCTGTTGATCGCGAACACCGGCCGCCCCGGCAGGAAGCAGGTGATCAGCGCGCCGTCAAGGAACGAGGTGTGGTTGGCGACGATCACCGTGCGCGGGCCGGCCTTGGCGACATTGTGCGCGCCTTTGACCTCGACCCCGTGCAGCCGGCGGAACAGGAAGCGACCGACGCCCTTGACCACGTCATCGGGCAGCAGCGCGATGACGTAGACCGAGGCGACGAGATTGCCGACGGACAGCGCCAGGAACACGTCGACGACCGAAAAACTGGCCAACAGCATGGACGCCGAGACGCCCGCGGCCACCACCATGAAGGCTGCGTTCATGATGTTGTTGGCGGCGATGTTGCGGGCGCGGTGCTCGTCGCTGCTGCGCGCCTGCATGATGGCGTAGAGCGGCACGATGAACAGCCCGCCGCAGACCGCGATCATCACCAGGGCGCCAAGGATCAGAAGGTTGGTCGACGATGACAGGAATGCGGCCACGCCGATCGGGTCCGCCGCCGGGTCGGCCGGCACGATGCCGCGGGAAACATAGAAAAGCGCGATGCCGAACACCGCCATGCCGACCGCGCCCAGCGGCACGTAGCGGGCGCTGACCTCGCCCTTGAGCCAGCGGTTGCACTGCAGCGAGCCGATGCCGATGCCAAGCGAAAAGGCCAGCAGGAACAGGTTCACCACCGCCTCGTCGGCACCCAGCAGGTCGCGCCCGAAGGACGGGAACTGCGCCAGGAACACCGCGCCCATCGACCAGAACCAGGAAATCCCGATGATCGAACGGAACACCGGCACATTGCCCTTGGCGTGGCGCAGGATCGACCAGGTCTCGCCAATGAGGTTCGGGTTGAGCTTCAGATCCGGCGCCGCCGGGCCGGCGGGCGGAATGAACAGGCTGGCGCCGGCGCCGAGCGCGGCAATCGCCACCAGCGCCGCCGAAACCAGGTGAAGGCCGTCCTCGCCGTTGATCAGCAACCCGCCGAACACCGTGCCCAGGAGGATGGCGAGGAACGTGCCCGTCTCGACCAGCGCGTTGCCGCCGACCAGCTCTTCCTCGGCCAGGTGATCCGGCAGGATGCCGTATTTCAGCGGGCCGAAGAAGGCGGACTGGGTGCCCATCAGGAACAGCACGCCCAGCAGCAGCCAGACGTCCGTGGTGAAGAAGGCGACGGCCGCCGCGACCATGACGAGGATCTCGAACAGTTTGACGAAGAAGATCAGCCGCGATTTCTCGAAGCGGTCGGCCAGCTGCCCGGCGATCGCCGAGAACAGGAAGAACGGCAGGATGAAGATGCCGGCCGACGCGGTGACGACGACGCGGGAGTCCATCTGCGAGGCGTACGCCGCGTTGAAGGTGACCAGGATCACCAGCCCGTACCGGTAGGCGTTGTCGTTGAATGCGCCGAGGAACTGGGTCGCGAACAGCGGCAGGAATCGCCGGCTGCGCAGAAGGTGGAACTGGCTGTGGTCGCTCAACGCTGCGTCTCCTTGCCGTCACCGGCCCCGGGGCGCCGGTCAGACGAAGCCGATCAGCGCATCCAGGGTGGCGTCCGGTTGCTCTGCCATGATCATATGGCCGCACCGGTTAAGAATTATGGTATCCGCCGCGTGAAAAGCATCGGCCAGCGCTTTTCCACCCTTCAGCGGCGTCATGAAATCCCCGTCGGCGAGGATCAGCCGCACCGGGCAGGCGACCCGCGCCGCCGATTCGAGGCCGCTCTCGTAGGCCGCGCAGGCCGCAAGGTCGTTGTGCAGCACGCCGGCCGGACCGTGCGCCAGCAGCTCGACGCCGGAGCCGACCATCCACATACCGGGCGCCTGGTCGCGGCCCAGCTGGGCCGGGCGGCTGAAGCCCCAGAAGCAGATCGCGTCGTAGGCGGAGCGGTCGTTCGCTTGCGCCGCTTCCAGCAGGTCGGGATGCACCGGCATCGCCGCCGCCGCGCCGACCAGCGCCAGCGCCCGCACCTTGTCGCCATGGCGCGCGGCGCATTCCAGGGTCACCAGCGCGCCCATCGAATGGCCGACCAGCGCGGCCTGCTTGAGCCCGGCCGCGTCGATCAGCGCCGCCAGCCAGTCGGCCATCGCCGGGATCGAGTCCGGCGGCGGGCCCTCGGACGTGCCGTGTCCGGGCAGGTCGACCGCCAGCACGCCATACCCATGATGCGCGAAATAGCGGGTCTGCAGCGCCCACACCGTGCGGTCCAGCCCCGCGCCGTGCACGAAGATCACGGCCGGCAGCGCCGGATCGAAGTCCTTCCCTCCCGTCGCCGCGTGGACCCTGTGTCCGTTGACCGTCAGTTCCATCCCTTCAGCCCTTCTGCGCGGCGCGGAGGCCCTGCGCGAGGTCGTCGATGATGTCCCGCGGGTCCTCGAGGCCGACCGACAGGCGGATCAGCTCTTCGCCGACGCCGGCGGCCTTCAGCTGCTCGGCGGTCATCTGCTGGTGCGTCGTGGTCGCCGGGTGGATCACCAGGGTCTTGGCGTCGCCGACGTTGGCGAGGTGCGAGGCCAGCGCGCAGCCCTCGATGAACCGGCCGCCGGCGGCGCGGCCGCCCCTGACGCCGAAGCTGACGATCGAGCCCGCGCCCCTGGGCAGCAGCTCTTTCGCCAGATCGCAATCCTGGTGGCTCGCCAGCGCCGGATGCAGCACCCAGTCCACCGCCTTGTGGCCCTCGAGAAATTCCAGCACCTTTGCGGTGTTCTCCATATGCCTTTGCATGCGCAGCGGCAGCGTCTCCAGCCCCTGCAGGATGTAGAACGCGTTCTGCGGGCTCATCGCCGCACCGAAATCGCGCAGCCCCTCGGCGCGCGCCCGCATGGCGAAGGCGCCGGGGCCGAACTCCTCGGCGAAATCGATGCCGTGATAGCCTTCGTACGGCTCGGTCAGGGTCGGGAACCTGCCGCTCGCCTCCCAGTCGAAGCGGCCGCCGTCGACCAGCACGCCGCCGATCGCCAGCCCGTGCCCGCCCAGCCACTTTGTCGCCGAATGCATGACGATGTCGGCGCCGTGGTCGAAGGTCCGGCACAGGTACGGTGTCGCGAAGGTGCAGTCGAGCATCAGCGGCAGGCCGGCATCGTGCGCGATTTGAGAGACCGCCGGCACATCCAGCACCTCCAGCCCCGGATTGCCGAGGATCTCGCCGAAGACCAGCCGCGTTTCCGGCCGGATCGCGCGTCGGAAGGCGTCATGGTCGCGCGGGTTGACGAAGCTGGTCTCGATGCCGAAGCGCGGCAGGGTCAGCGCGAACATGTTGACGCTGCCGCCGTAGAGCGAGGAGGAGGCGACGATATGGCCGCCCTGCCCCATCAGGGTGACGATGCCAAGATGCAGCGCCGCCTGGCCGGACGCCGTCGCCACCGCGCCGACGCCGCCTTCCAGCGCCGCCACCCGCTCCTCCAGCACCGCGACGGTGGGGTTGGAGATGCGGCTGTAGATATGCCCCGCGCGCTCCAGGTTGAACAGCGACGCCGCGTGGTCGGTGTCCTCGAAGACGAAGGACGTCGTCTGGTAGATCGGCACCGCGCGCGCGCCGGTCGCCGGGTCCGGCCGCTGGCCGGCGTGGAGACTGAGCGTGTCGAAGTTGAGGTGCTTGGGAAGGGTCATGGGACGGGTCCGCTGTGGGTGGCCGGAGTACTGGCGCGACAGAGTAGCCGCAGCGCGGCGGGCGCGGCAATGGCGGGGTGCGTCGATCGGGCTTTCGCGGTTCTGTTTCCCGATCTCCCCGGCCACTGCCCGCGCGTAACTCATCCCCGAGGCGTGGTGCGCCCGGCTTTGCAGTCAAGGCATCCCCGTTCTATGATTGGAGCAAGCAGCCAGGAGGATTTCGGGCAGGATGTGCTATTCCGCGACGGCCAGTTTCGGGTTGGCCGCGCCTCTGCTGCCGGTGGGGCTTTATTGCCTGAACAGGGCAAGGCGCGAGAACGCGAGATGGATGCCGTTCGCCGCCTACCCCTTGGCGTTCGGGCTGCAGCAGGCGGTCGAGGGCGCCTTGTGGATCGGCATTTCGTCCGGCGACCAGGCGCTGATCGGCGCGGCATCGCGGGGCTTCCTGTTCTTTTCCCACTTTTTCTGGTTGTTCTGGGTACCGCTGTCGATGCTTGCGCTGGAATCCGATGCGCGCCGGAGACCGTTCCTCGCCGCCCTTGCGATCCTGGGCGGGTTGTACGGGGCGTCGCTCTTCCTGCCCATCATGCTGCGCGAGGACTGGCTGAGCGTAACGGTGGTTCACCACTCGATCAAATACCAGACCACGCTGATCTATGACGGTATCGTGAGCCGGGGGGGTCTTCGGTTCGTCTATGCCGCGATAATCGTCGCCTCTCTATTCATTTGCTCCGCCAGGCAAATACGGGTTTTTGCGGTGCTGATCTTCGTCTCGGTGATCGCCGCCTTTCTGTTTTTCGGCTACGCCTTCATTTCCGTCTGGTGCTTCTTCGCGGCCGTACTGTCCCTCTACGTCGTCTACATCGTGCGCGAGGAATTCAAGCCGGCGCCGTCGGCGCCGTAATGGACGACGCGCCGTGGCTCTATCTATTTACGTGGGATCGGCGCCTGCCCGTTTCACGCACCGCCTCCCGGCTTACCCCTTACGCCGGCACCGCCTTTGCCAGGCTCTCCACGGCAGCCTGCACGCCGCCCCTGCCGTGCGGGATGCCGAGGGCGATGAGGGCGGTTTCGGTGACGGCCAGGGTGCCCAGCACCATCGGGGCGTTGACGTGGCCCATATGGGCGATGCGGAACGCCTGGCCCTTGAGCTCGCCGATGCCGATGCCGAGCACCACGCCGCATTTCTCGCGGCAGTAATCCAGCAGCGCGGCAGGGTCGATGCCGTTGGTCAGGATGGTGGTGACCGACGGAGCGCGCTCGGCCGCCTCGGTGATGTTGAACTCCAGCACACCGGCTTCGCCCCATACCGCGACGGCGGCCTGCACGGCGTCGGCCAGCAGGCGGTGACGGGTGAAGGCGTTCTCCAGCCCCTCGCCGGACAGCATGTCGAGCGACTTGCGCAGCCCGAACAGCATGTGGACGGGCGGCGTGCCGCAGTATTTCTCGTAATGCAACTCGCCGTCGCGCGCCGTCCAGTCCCAGTAGCGGGTGCGGAAGCCGGCCTCGCCGTGCACGGCCAGCGCCTTCTCGCCGGCGGCGACGAAGCTGAGACCCGGCGGCATCATCAGGCCCTTCTGCGAGCAGGTCACCGCGACGTCGACGCCCCATTCGTCCATCTCGAATTCCATGGTGGCGAGCGAGGCGATGGCGTCGACCATCAGCAGCGCGCCGTGGCCGGCGGCATCGATGGCGCGGCGCAGCGCCGGGATGTCGTTGACGACGCCGGACGCGGTATCGACCTGGACGACGAGGATCGCCTTGATACGCCCGTCCGTGTCGGCGCGCAGCCTTGCCTCCAGCGCGGCGGGATCGACGGCCCGGCGCTGGTCGCCGCTCAGCGTTTCGACTCGCGCGCCCATCGCCGCCGCCGTTTCGCCCCAGCCAACGGCGAAGCGGCCGCTTTCCAGCACCAGCACCGTATCGCCCGCCGACAGCACGTTGGCCAGCGCCCCTTCCCAGGCGGCGTGGCCGTTGCCGATATAGATGTAGGTGCGCCCCCGCGTGCGGAAGACCTGGCACAAATCGGCAAGGCAGCTCTCGGTAATCCCGATCAGCTCGCCGCCATAGATGTCGACCGCCGGGCGGTGCATGGCGGCAAGAATCTCGTCGGGCACCGTCGTCGGCCCCGGGATGGAAAGGAATTCACGGCCATGTCGGACGGTCATGCAAGCGGTCTCCCCAATCAACGTGGATATGTCGAAGCCGGATCCGATCCAGGCCGCGCTGCCACCCGGAGCTGGCGATTTCCTGCCCCGGCCTGGCGTCGATATCACAGAACAGGCGGCGATGGCAGGGGGCGCGGGCGAATTTCTCAATCGGCGAACTCAACCGCAAACAGGCTTTCCCCGGGCCGGGAAACTTCCTACTCTGCGCGCAACGCCAACCGAACCGACAGGAGGCCTTGAGATGCCCGCATACTGGATCGCACGCAGCACCGTTTCCGACACCGACGGCTACGGCAAGTACGCCCCACGAGCCCGCGATGCGATCAAGGCGCATGGCGGCAAGTTCCTCGTCCGCGGCGGGGCATTGAAGGTCCTGGAGGGCTCGGACCGGCCGCGCGCCGTGCTGGTCGAATTCCCGTCCCTGGAGGCGGCGGAGGCCTGCTACAACTCGGCGGAATATCAGGAAGCCCTGAACTATGCGAAGGGCGCAGCCGAGCGCGACGTGTGCATCGTCGAAGGGATCTGACCGCACGGCCCGCAACGCCGGTTCGGCCGCGGTTCTGGGCAGTGGCAGGGGACTGGAGCGTTTAACGGGCCGGAACGATCAGCCCGGCCCGTCCGGCCGGTCCTCCCGCACGATCGGCTGATAGGCATGCAAGATGAGGATAGCCGCGATCACGAGCACAGCGGCAATGCGGTACGGCGGATCGGGAACCCAAAAGGCCACGTACATCGCGGGCACACCGACGAACATGGGCACCGTGACCCGGAACCATCGCCAGATCCGGGCAAGCCGAAACGCCGCGCCACAGGAACGGCAGTAAATCGGTCGCCAGGCCGGGAGGAACAGCCGCTCGAAGATATTGATCCCGGGCTTTCCGCAGGCCGGGCATTTGCGTAGCCGTGTCAGAGCCATGGCGGGATTATCCCTGGCGTTCGTGAAGGAAGGGTGAACCACGACCCTCCCCCTCATCTTCCGTGTGGCACTACACGCCAAGTCGATAGGCATTTGTGGCGACCACGACCAACATGCTTTCCCCGGGAAGGGAAACTTCCTACTCTGCGCGCAACGCGAATCGCAGCGACAGGAGGACTTGAGATGCCCGCATACTGGATGGCCAGGGTCAATGTTACCGACGAGGCGGCCTACGGCGAATACGCCAAGCGCGCCGGACCCGCGATCGAAAAGCATGGCGGCCGGTTCCTCGCCCGCGGCGGGCGCTTCGTGACGCTGGAGGGCGCCGAATATCCCCGCAACGTGCTGATCGAGTTCCCCTCGGTCGAGGCCGCGCAGGCCTGCTACGACTCGCCGGAATACCAGGAGGCCGTCGCCTTCGCCGAGGGCGCCGCGGACCGCCTGCTGGTCATCGTCGAAGGGGTCTGACCGCATGGCCCGCAGCATCGAGTCGGTCGCCGTGCTCGGCGGCGGCACCATGGGCAGCGGCATCGCCGGGGCCTGCGCCCAGGCCGGCTGCAAGGTGCTGCTGCTGGACGTGACGCATGAGGCCGCGCAGAAGGCGCTGGACCGCATCGTCAACGGCCGCCCGCCGGCGGTGGACGATCCCGTGGCCGCGGACCGCATCGAGACCGGCGCGTTCGACGATCTCGCGAAAATCGCGGGCTACGACTGGATCTGCGAGGCGGTGATCGAGGACCTCGACACCAAACGCGCCCTGTTCGAGAAGCTCGAGCCGTTGCGCAGCGAGGGCTCGGTGGTCAGCACCAACACCTCCGGCATTCCGCTGCACGCCATCACCGAAGGCATGCCGCAGCGGCTGCGCCACGACGTCACGGTGACCCATTTCTTCAACCCGGTGAAGGTGATGAAGCTGATGGAGCTGGTGCCGGGCGCGGACACGACCCCGGACGTGGTCGACGCCTTCGCCGAATTCTGCGGCAAGCGGCTGGGCAAGGGAGTGGTGCACGCCAAGGATACGGTCAACTTCATCGGCAACCGCATCGGCTGCTTCTGGATGCTGTCGGGCCTGCACAAGGCACGCGCGGCGCTGGAATCCGGCCTGTCGATGGAGATGGTCGATGCGGTGATGGGCGCACCGGTCGGCCTGCCCTCGACCGGGCTCTACGGGCTGATCGACCTGATCGGCCTCGACGTGATGGAGTTCGTCGCAAGGAACCTGGAGGCCAACCTTCCGGAGGGCGACGGGGGCCGGGCGTACCTCACCCTGCCGCCGGCCGAGCAGGACATGCTGGCGCGCGGCCAGTTGGGCCGCAAGTCGGGCGGCGGCTTCTACAAGCTGACCAAGCTCGAGGACGGCAGCCGTTCCAAGGAGACCTTCGATTTGATGACCGGCGAATGGCGCCCGGCGCAGGACGCCGTGCCGGACCACGGCGACATCAGGTCCCTGTTCGACGCCGACGACGCGCAGGGCCGCTTCGCCTGGGCGCTGATGGGCGGGACGCTGGCCTACGCCGCCGCCCTGGTGCCCGAGATTTCCGGCGACATCGTCAACGTCGACCGGGCGATGCGCTGGGGCTTCGCCTGGAAACAGGGCCCGTTCGAGTTGCTGGATGCGCTGGACCCCGCCGCGGTGATCACCCGCCTGGAGCAGAACCACCGTCCGGTGCCGAACATGCTGGCGATCCTGCGCGACGCCGGCGCGGAGAGCTTCTACCGCGACGAGGGCAAGGAGTTCCTGGGAACGGACGGCCGATACCATCCGGTTCCGGCGGCCTGAGGGCTAGGAAGGCGCCCGTTCAGGTTTGCACTGAGTCCGGCTTTCGGCACCGGCGCGACCTCATACTTCGAGACGGGCCTTGCGGCCCTCCTCAGCATGAGGCTCCAAGGTCCGTACCCTCATGCTGAGGAGCCCCGAAGGGGCGTCTCGAAGTATGAGGTCGCTCGATGCCGGCGCCGAACAATCTTGAAACGCTCTAGCCGCGCTTCAGCAGGTCGTCGTAGGGGTCGGGCGCACGGTTGCCGAAGCCGGCGCCGCCCCGCGCGACCGGCGCGCAGGGTTCAGTCCCGGCCGGCGCCTCGTCGGGCTGGCGGCGCAGCGCGATGTCGGTGATGTCCGCGTCGCGCCAGAACCTGGTGTACTGGTTTTCCGGCTGGCCGGAATTCGACATCCGGTCGCGGTACCCCTTGGCCCATGCCGGGCAGCGGGCGATCGCGTCGACGATGATTCCGCAGGCGTCGTTGTGGCGGTTCTGTTCGCACAGCGCGTCGGCCAGGCCCGTATAGGCCAGCAGATTGCATCTGTTCTGCAATTCCGTGATATCGGCGTCGCCGCCGTCGGCCCCGATCCCGTACGCCGAGTCCGTGAAATCCCCGGCGAAGATCTCCAGCGATCTGCGGCACATCGCCGCCTTGCGTTCGGGGGCGTCGGCGCGCATCGCGCGCGCCACGATGTGCGCCGCGAACAGGCGAAACGGAAACCCGGATTGCAGCGGCTCGCCGTAGTCGACGACGCGCAGCATCCCCTTGTGGTGCCGATCGCTCCAGGCCGCCGCCCGCAGCGTGCCGATATGCATGAAGCCTTGTTGACGCGATGACAGCGGCGCGGCGAAATCCTCGTCAACCTTCAGTTTCCGGCCGCCGCGCATCTGCGCGACGAGGGCGAACATCAGCTGCAGCGCGGCGGCGCGCAATTCCCTGGGCACGCCGACGAACTCCAGGTTCGCACCGCCGCGCCTCGACGGTCCGTGGCAATGGACCCACAGCGTGCCGCGCCGTTCCGGGGCACAGTGATAGTCGGCCCAGCCGCGCGGGTTGGTGCGGCCAAAGACGCTGTAAAGCACCCGGGCCACCGGGCTGACCAGCCGTACGCCACCATTGAGCGGATGCTTCAATTCAGCCTCCTTCGCCGCGCGCCATTCGGGCGCCCCTCCATCTTCCCCGTTAAGGTTACGGTCATACAGATTAAGAAATTCCAAACGCGTGCCGGGCGAGCGGATGCCGAAATACTTGCGGGCCCTCAGGCGGTCTTGCGTTTGCCCCGGGTCTTCGGCTTCCGGGCTGCGGCGGCTTTCGCCTTGGGCCTGGGCAGCGGGCCGCTGGTGTTCGCCGGCCGCCTTCGGGCGCAGATCTCCATGATCTCGGCGTCCCGCCAGAAATTCATGAAGGCGTCCTTGCGGCGGTATTTCCGGACCAGATAATCGCGGTAGGTCTGGCCCCATCCCGGGCATCGCGCGATCGCCTCTTCGAGGTAGCCCGTGGCCTCTCCCGGGCGGTCCTGGTCGAACAGCGCCTGCGCCAGCGACAGGTAGACCGACAGGTTCGCCCGGTGCTGCAGATCGGTGAGGTCCGCCCTGCCCGGCTTGATGTCGGCGCCGGCGCCCATCTCGAGGAAACATCCCGGGAACATGGCCAGCGCCCGCCGGCACAGGGCCTCCTTGCGGGCCGGATCTTCGGCGAGATCCGCCCAGGCCGCGATGTGCGAGACGAACAGGCGGCGGGGAAATCCCGATTCGACCGGGTGGCCCCAATCGACGATGCGCAGGCTTTCCCGGTGGTCCGGATCCTCGCGCGGCGCCCAGCGCAACGTCGCCAACTGGTGGAAGCTCTGCACCGGCGCGGAAAATACCCCCTCGATGTCCGACTCCGCGGCCAGCGGCAGCCGGGCCTTGGCATGGGCGACGATCTCGAACAGCATCTGATGGGCGTAACCCAGCATGTCGGGCGGCACGTCGACGAACTCGAGGTCCGGCAGACGCCAGCGGCGCAAGCCGTGGGTGTGGACCCACAGCGTTCCCTCCGGCTCCTCGACGCAGTGGTAGTCGGCCCAGCCATGCGGATCTTCTGGTTTGAAATAGCGGCGATACAGCCGTGTGACCGGCCCCACGAGCCGTGTCTCGGCCGTTATCTCATGTCGCATGCGGTGCTCCTTGGCCCCGGGTCGCGCACGGGTGCACAACCAATGTCCCGACGGCGATTTTACAACCCGCTGGTTAACGTTCCACAAACGCGGGATTTCCATTCCCGGCCCGGGTCGATATTCTTTGCCCCGATGAACGATGCGGCCTCACAGATACCCCCGGTCGTCCGCGCGGCACTGGACCAATCAGGGGTCGATTACGAGATCATGGCGTGCGATCCGGAACTCGCGGACACGGCCACGTTCTGCGCCCATTACGGCCATGCCATGGAGGATTCCGCGAACGCGATCCTGGTCAAATCCAAGACCGGAGAGGAGAAGTTCGTCGCCTGCGTGCTGCTGGCAACGACGCGGCTCGATGTCAACAACGTGATCCGCAAGAAGATGGGCGCGCGCAAGGTGTCGTTCGCGGACCCGAAGGAAACCAGGCGCGTCACCGGCATGGCGCTGGGCGGCGTCACCCCGCCGGGGCTGCCGCCGGAGCTGCCGCTCTGGGTCGATTCCCGCGTCATGGAGCGCCCCTTCGTCATTCTCGGCGCCGGCACGCGATCCGCCAAGATCAGGATCAGCCCGGACTATTTCCACCGCCTGCCCCAGACCGAGATCGTCGACGGGCTGGCGAAGGACGCCCCGGGATAGGGCGCCGGGATGGTCATGTCCACACCCCTGGCACCCCTGATCCGCCACTTCCGCAACGAAGACGACGGGGTCTGCCGCCGCATCGCCGCGCGTGCGGCCATGTCGGCCTACGGCCCCAAGATGCAGTCTGCAAGACAGGTCGCGGACGAGAGCCTGCCACTGGAAGATGCGGAGCTGCGACTCGTCGCCGAGATCGACGGCCGGGTGGTGGGTTTCGCCGCCAGCAACGCCGGCCATCTGGAAAACCTGTTCGTCGATCCGTCCGCCCAGGGACGCAGTGTCGGCCGGCACCTTCTTGTGGCGTTCGAGCAACA
>CAMYKU010000055.1 GCA_947259105.1 uncultured Alphaproteobacteria bacterium | reverse complement strand
CGAATTTCCCTTTATCGAAAGATTCACAAGCTCTGAGGAAGCTGCGTCAGCAGCCGTCCCGGAGGGCGAGGTCGCGCCGCCGCGATCCTGACACGCCGTCGCCGCAATATCGTCGCGCGTCGGTACTACGGATTGGGCCGGCGCATAAATCGGAGTAATGTTCGGCACATGAATCAACGGATCGGCATTGCCGCCTGGGCGTCTCTGGCCCTGGCCCCGGGCGCCATGGTCATCGGCCATCTGGGCGAGCCGGACCTCAGCTGGAGCGTGAACCACATCAGTACGTTTGCCGCCCGCGCAACCTACGACGACTGGATTACCGCCGCGATGCTGCTTGCGGCCTTCGCCATGGTGGGCATCGGCACTGTCGTCTCGAGTTCCAGCTGGCCCGGCGGGAGGATCCACAGCAGCCTGATCACCATGGCGTTGGGGGCGGCCGTCGCCGGGCTCCTGCTGCTCGCCGTTTTCGAGGAAACGGCGGTGGGAATACGCGCGCTCAGAAACCTCGGTTTCGGCGCCATTCGCCAGCAGAGCTTCCACGATGCCGGGCTTTTCATCTTCTTTCACAGCGCCATCCTCGCCCTCTTCGCTGCGGGCGCCGCGATGCTTGCAGAGCGGGACGTGGTTGCCAGACTCCTCGGCGCCGCTGTGGCGGCAAGCGGCCCGCTGGCCTTCGCGGCGATGTTCGCGTCCTGGCCGGCCATGCTCGCCATCGCAGGTCCGGCCACGGGCCTCAAACAGCGCGTCTCGTTCCTGTTGCTGTGGACCGGCGCCGTGCTGCTGCTGGCCGCCGTTGCACGCCGCCGCCGGGGCACGCAGTAAAGCCCGGTCACACGCGCTTGACGCGGGGCCGGGCGGACGCGATAACACCGGCAACCAGTGAGGCGGCCGGCAGTTCAGCGCGGCGCCGGAATCGGAGACAGGAATGATCGACCAGCAATCGGCCCTCGTTTACACCATGGTCCTGGCCTCGGCGGCGGACAGCGACATGACCGACCCGGAGCTCGAGATGATCGACGGCCTGGTGAGGCACCTGCCGGTGTTCGAGGGATACGACGCCGCCAGCCTGCCCAGCGCGGCCAGCGCCTGCGTCGACCTGCTGGCGGGCCCGGACGGCCTGGACACGCTGCTGGACACGATCCGCGACAACCTTCCCGAACGCCTGCACGAGACCGCATACGCGCTGGCCTGCGACATCGTCGCGGCGGACCGCGAGGCGAGCCAGGAGGAACTGCGCCTGCTGGAGATGCTGCGCCACCGGCTGGATGTCGACCGGCTGGTCGCCGCCGCCATCGAGCGCGGCGCCGGCGCCCGGTTCGCGAAGGCCTGAACGATGGGCTCGCTCGACGGCCAGAGGATCGGACTCATCGGGCTGGGCCTGATGGGCAAGCCCATGGCCCGCAACCTGGCGGCCGCCGGGGCGCGGATGACGGTGGCGAGCCGCAGCCCCGGGCCGGTCGAGGAGCTGGCGGCGGAGGGCATGAATGCGGCCGCAGACGGCAGGGCGGCCGCCGAGGCCAGCGATATCGTCATCGTGATGGTCACCAATACGCCGTCGGCCGAAGCGGTGATCGCCGGGCCGGGCGGCGTCATCGAGGGTCTGTCGCCCGGCAAGCTGGCGATCGACATGGGCACCACCGCGGTCAAGGCGACGCGGGCCCTGGCGGACAAGGTGGAGGCGGCGGGCTGCGACTGGATCGACGCGCCGGTCTCCGGCGGGTCGGTCGGGGCGACGGACGGCACGCTGACCATCATGGCCGGCGGCGCGGAGGACGCGATCGCGCGCGCCGCGCCGCTGTTCGAAGTGCTGGGGCGCCGGCACACCCGTATCGGCGGGCCCGGCGCCGGCCAGGTGGCCAAGGCGGTGAACCAGAATATCGTCGGGCTGACCATCGCCGCCGTGGCCGAGGGCATGGCGCTGGCCCGCATGGCGGGCGCCGATCCGGCCCGGGTGCGCGAGGCGCTGAACGTCGAGGGCGGATTCGCGCAGAGCCGCATACTGGACCTGCACGGGCTAAGGATGATCGAGGGCGATTTCGCGCCGGGCGGCCGCGTTTCGGTGCAGCACAAGGACGTGCATCAGGGCCTCGAACTCGCCGCGGAGGTCGGCGTCCGCCTGCCCTCGCTGGAGCGCAACGTCGAGCTCTGGGACGCGATGATCGAAAAGGGCTGGGCCGATCTCGACCATTCGGCACTGATCAAGCTCATCGAGGACAGCTAGACTCTCAAGTTTGTTCGACGCCAACACCGAGCAACCTCATACTTCGAGACGCGGCTCCGCCGCTCCTCAGTATGAGGCATGGAATATCGGGATGTCAGAGCCTCATGCTGAGGAGGCGCGGAGCGCCGTCTCGAAGTATGAGATCGCGCCGCCGGCACAAGCGCGAATTCAGACCATCTTGAAATACTCCAGGCAAGTCGGGGCGCGGCGCCCGGTATCCCGACGCTACTCCCCCGCGAGTTCCTTTCGCACCAGGCCCGCGCCGGCGCCGAGCGCGCGCAGCTTGCCGGCCGCGACGTCGCGGGGCAGCGGCGCCATGCCGCAATTGGTGCACGGGCTGATGCGCGCGGCATCGACGAAATCCATGGCGGCGCGGATGGTGGCGGCGACCTGCTCCGGGCTTTCGACCGCCTCCGTTGCGACATCGATGGCGCCGACCATCACGGTCTTCTTCGACAGCAGCCCGATCAGCGACAGCGGCACCTTCGAATTGGCGCATTCCAGCGAGACCTGGCCGATCCGGCTTTCGTTCAGCGCCGGGAAGATCTCCTCGTACTGGCGCCATTCGCTGCCCAGGCTCTCCTTCCAGTCGAGGTTGGCCTGGATGCCGTAGCCGTAGCAGATATGCACTGCGGTCTGGCATTCGAGGCCCTCGATGGCCTTGTGCAGGGCGGCGATGCCCCACGCCTTCACATCGTCCATGAAGACGTTGAAGGCCGGTTCGTCGAACTGGATGAGGTCGACGCCCTCGGCTTCCAGTTCGCGCGCCTCTGCGTTCAGCAGTTCCGCAAATGCCATGGCCATATCGGCGCGGCGGCCGTAATGCGCATCGGCGATGGTATCGCAGATCGTCATCGGCCCGGGCAGGGTGAATTTCAGCCCGCGCCTAGTGTGGGCCCGCGCGAAGCGCGCCTCTTCGGCGTGGACCGGGCGCTTGCGGCTGAGCGGCCCGGTCACCGTCGGGACATCGACGACATAGCGGTTGTCGCGGATGCCCATTTTGGTCTTCTTCTGCCAGTCGATGCCGTCGACATGCGCGAGGAACCCGTGCACGAAATGGTCGCGGAACTGCTCGCCCTCGGTGACGATGTCGATGCCGGCGTCCTCCTGCTCCTTGATCCAGACCAGCGCGGCGTCCCGCTTGCCCTGCGCCAGGTCCGCACCTTCCAGCCGCCAGGGCGCCCACAGCTTCTCGGGCTCGGCGAGCCAGCACGGCTTCGGCAGGCTGCCGGCGATGGTGGTATCGAGCATGTCGGTTCTCCCGGGAAGACTCAAACCCGCCGGATTGGCGGCTCGAAGCACCATATCGCAATATCCGCTTGCGGGGAAACGTGGGCGGCGGGTCCGAGGCGGCGATAAACCCGCTACGGTCACCGGGCCCCGGCGCCGACCCGGCGGCGCGGCTTCTCGCCACCGAGCAGCCGCAGCGCCCCGGCGAACGCCTCGAGGTCCGCACCCAGCGCCGCGAAGAAGGCCCGTTCCGCCGCGGCCATGGCGGGAGCCGCCCGGTCCAGGCGCTGCCGGCCCCGCGTCGTCAGGGCGAGCGCCACCGCGCGGCTGTCCGAGGGATGGGCCTCGCGGCGCACCAGCGCCAGTCGCTCCAGCTCCCGCACCAGCTGCGAAGTCATCATGGCATCGGCGCCGCAATGCTGCGCCAGCGCCGCCTGGGTGACGGCGTGCCGGGCGCCGCGTTCCGCCAGCCCCTGCAACAGCAGGAATTGCGACGGCGTCACGCCGAAGCCTTCCAGCGCCGCGCGCTGGCGCCGCCGCCAGAGGTTCGATGCACGCCACAGGGCTGCCCCCGGCCCGCCCGATTTGGGCTCTCCAGCCCGTTCCCGTGACTGCGCCATCCGCTTCGCCTCCCGCTCATCGTCCCGCCGCGCACACAACCGGCGGCAAGACCGTTGGGCTGGGCAGGATTATATATGCACGCATATTTTTAGCAACCTGTATCCGGTCTGCGGCATATCATTCGCCCGGTTTGTCCGTGTTTTCTTGCCGCTTGCCGGATCGTATTATATGTACGCATAATTTGGTATACCGTGCCATTCAAAACCATGCGTGCCGCGGGCGGGGGCCGTGCGGTATCATATTTCTCCCGCGGATTGCGGCGGCGGGCCGGCGTGGGCGGCCGGCACGCATCCGGCGGCCCGGAGTCCCGGCGCGGGCGGCCGGCACGGAAAAGGGCCGCGCCCTTGCGGACGCGGCCCTTTCGGTGACGATTTCCCGTCGGCGTGTGCGCTTCGCTCAGAAGCCCATGCCGCCCATGCCGCCCATGCCACCCATGCCGCCCATGTCGGGCGCGCCGCCGCCGCCGGCCGACTTCGGCTCGGGCTTCTCGGCGACCATCGCCTCGGTGGTGATCAGCAGGCCGGCGACCGAAGCCGCGTCCTGCAGGGCCACGCGCACGACCTTGACCGGATCGATGATGCCGGCCTTGAACATGTCGACATATTCGCCGGCCTGCGCATCGAAGCCGAGGTTCTTGTCCTTCGACTCCAGCAACTTGCCGGCGACGATCGAACCGTCGGCGCCCGCGTTCTCGGCGATCTGACGGACCGGGTGCTGCAGCGCGCGGCGCACGATGCCGACGCCGACCTTCTGGTCGTCATTGCCCGGCGACAGCTTGTCCAGCGAGGCGATCGCCCGCAGCAGGGCCGCACCGCCACCGACGACAACACCTTCCTCGACCGCGGCGCGCGTCGCGTTCATCGCGTCGTCGACACGATCCTTGCGCTCCTTGACCTCGATCTCGGTGGCGCCGCCGACGCGGATCACCGCAACGCCGCCGGCCAGCTTGGCCAGACGCTCCTGCAGCTTTTCCTTGTCGTAGTCGGAGGAGGTTTCCTCGATCTGGCCGCGCATCTGGCCACAACGGGCCTGGATGTCGGCCTTCTTGCCGGCGCCCTCGACGATGGTGGTGTTGTCCTTGTCGATGGAGACCTTCTTGGCGGTGCCCATCATGTCGAGGGTGACGTTCTCGAGCTTGATGCCGAGATCCTCGGAGATTACCTGGCCGCCGGTCAGGATCGCAATATCCTCGAGCATCGCCTTGCGCCGGTCGCCGAAGCCGGGGGCCTTCACCGCCGCGATCTTCAGCCCGCCGCGCAGCTTGTTGACCACCAGGGTCGCAAGCGCCTCGCCCTCGACGTCCTCGGCAATGATCAGCAGCGGACGGCTCGACTGCACCACGGCTTCCAGAACCGGCAGCATCGCCTGCAGGCCCGAGAGCTTCTTCTCGTGCAGCAGGATGTAGGGGTTCTCCAGCTCGCAGGTCATCTTCTCGGCGTTGGTCACGAAATACGGCGAGAGGTAGCCGCGGTCGAACTGCATGCCCTCGACGACGTCGAGTTCGGTGTGCAGCGACTTGGCCTCCTCGACCGTGATCACGCCCTCGTTGCCGACCTTCTCCATCGCCTCGGCGATGAAGTCGCCGACTTCCTTGTCGCCGTTGGCCGAGATCGTGCCGACCTGCGCCACTTCCTCGCTCGACTTGACCTTGCGCGCGGCCTTGGCCAGGCTCTCGACCACCGCTTCGACGGCCATGTCGACGCCGCGCTTCAGGTCCATCGGGTTCATGCCGGCGGCGACCGCCTTGGTGCCCTCGCGGACGATGGCCTGGGCCAGCACGGTCGCCGTGGTGGTGCCGTCACCGGCGATGTCGTTGGTCTTGCTGGCGACCTCGCGCACCATCTGCGCGCCCATGTTCTCGAACTTGTCGGACAGCTCGATCTCCTTGGCGACAGCGACGCCATCCTTGGTGATGCGCGGCGCGCCGAACGACTTGTCGAGCACGACGTTGCGGCCCTTGGGGCCGAGCGTCACCCGCACCGCATCGGCCAGGATGTCCACACCGCGGAGCATCCGGTCGCGTGCGTCTGTGGAAAATTTGACTTCTTTTGCAGCCATGATGTCTTACCTCTTCTATCGGCGTCTCGCATGCTGCCCGGTCCTGCCGGCAGCCGGAGACGGTTTGAAACGATGAAACGGTCCAGGGGCGCCGCACTGGCGCCCGCGGCAGCCCGTCAGCGTTCGATGATCCCCATGATGTCCGACTCCTTCATGATCAGGAGTTCTTCGCCATCCATCTTCACCTCGCTGCCGGACCATTTGCCGAACAGGATGCGGTCGCCCTTCTTGACGTCCATCGGGGTGATGGAGCCGTCTTCGGCGCGCGCGCCCGACCCGGCCGCGACGACCTCGCCCTCCATGGGCTTTTCCTGCGCGGTGTCGGGAATGATCACGCCGCCCGCGGTCTTTGCTTCCTGATCGAGCCGGCGAACCACGACGCGATCGTGCAATGGCCTGAAACTCATTCTATGTCCTCCTGCGGTCCCCAAAAAAAACGCGTTGCATCCGGGCCGCTGTTAGCACTCCGACCCGGTGAGTGCCAGCCATGTACGGATCATGGCCGCCAATGTCAAGGAAACTGTGGTTTCGGACCACCCGGAATGTCGCGGCGAAAACTGGCAGCACTCTCATCTAATGGCTGCTAATAGACTGAAATTAATGTATTTTTTATAATTGCCACCTATGCTGTAGTGGCCGGAGAAGCGATTATGACGGCGGTCATGGCGGGTCCGTCGCAGGGTAAAAGGCGGCACATCCCGCGGACCGAGGCACCTGGGGGGCCTGGTTCAACAATTGGGAGCAGAGCGGTTATGAGCAACCTCGAGAGGCAACTGAAGGGCTATCGCCTGACGACGGCCGAGATTCTCTATCATTTGCCGGACCATCCGGACCTGCTGCAGAGTTTTGTCTGGCAGACGCTGGATATGGCTCCGCGCTATCCCGTGCTGCGAAAATTCCTCGACTACTGGCAAAACAATATCGAGGGCCGGCTCCATTCGGTCCGCATCGCGCAACGCGGAATCGTCTCGGCGGCGGAACTCCGGTTCGCCGGCGCGGAACTCACCTTGCACTGATCGGCGCGCGCTTGCGCCATATGTAGCCTCGCAAGGGGTGGCAATTCGCCGCGTACCGCATCGGCGGCACGGCGTTGGCGGCATGGCGGCGCCGGGTTTATAGTCGCGCGAAGTCCGGCCAAGGGAGTCGAGCCGATGGACACAGCCGCGCCGCTTTCCGCCGACACGCAAATCAACCGCCGCAATATCGCGATCTGGCTGCTGGCCTGCAGTGGCATGGTCGCGGCGATGGTGATCATCGGCGGCATTACGCGGCTGACCGAATCGGGACTGTCGATGACCGAATGGCGGCCGCTGGTCGGCTGGATCCCGCCGCTGAGCGAGGTCGAGTGGCAGCGCGTCTTCGACCGTTACCGGCAGACCTCGGAATACCGGATCCAGTTTCCCGGCATGGACCTCGCCGGCTTCAAGACGATCTTCTGGTGGGAATACATCCACCGGGTCTGGGGCCGCCTGATCGGCCTCGTGTTCGGCCTGCCGCTGCTGTGGTTCATCCTCCGGCGGCGCATCGACAAGCCGCTGATCCCGCATCTAGTCGCGCTGCTCCTGCTGGGCGGCCTGCAAGGCTATATCGGCTGGTGGATGGTCAAGAGCGGCTTCGTAGACCGCGACGACGTCAGCCAGTACCGGCTGACCTTTCATCTGGGCATGGCGATCCTGATCCTCGGCTACCTGCTGTGGGTGGCGTTCGGCCTGCTCTCGCGTGGCGACAGGGCAGCGGCGCCGGCGGGCCTCAGGACCCTTTCGCGAATCGTGGTCGGCGTCGCGTTCGTTACGATCCTCTCGGGCGGGATGGTCGCCGGCATCAATGCGGGCTACATCCACAACACCTGGCCGCTGATGGACGGCGGGCTGCTGCCGGACGATTTCGCGGCGCTCGAACCGGTCTGGCGGAACGCGTTCGAGAATCATGCGACGGTCCAGTTCGAGCATCGCATCGCCGCATACGCGACCGCCGGCGTCGCCGCGCTGTTCTGGTTCCGTATGCGTGGCGCGGCCCTGCATCCGCGTGCCCGGCGGGCGGCGAACCTGCTCGGCGTTGCGGTCGTCCTGCAGCTGATCCTCGGCATATCGACCCTGCTGCTGGTCGTACCGATCACACTGGCAGTGCTCCACCAGGCCGGAGCGGTCGCGGTCTTCGCGCTTGCCCTGTGGTGCAGCTGGGAGCTGTCTGCGGCCAGAGCAGATCCGGGTTGACTGGATTCGCCTTTGGCGATCCGCCAGCTAATTGAATCCGCTCTATCTTTAAGATGTAGAGCGGATCGCGGCCGGTTGCCAGACAGTCCGCCTGGACGCAAATATCGCGTTGCAGCGACGCATGCAGTTTACGCATGGCAGCATTCGAAAATGCTGGTTTCTAAAATGCATTTTCCACTTGCGTTGGCAACATTAGAGATGTCATATGTTGCATTGCAATATGGACTTTCGTCCTGTTGCCCCGCGGCGTGGCCATGCGCCAGTGCCGTTGCCCATCCTGGGCGTTTCCTCCCTTATATGACTTCGGACCGCGCGTTTTTCGCGCGGTCCTTTTTTTCGTGCATCCGGGCGCCCCGAATCCCATATCGCTGTCATGCGACACACCATGATCCTTCTTGCCACCGTCTGTACCCTGTCGCTCTACACCGGGGCCGGGGCCGGGGCCGACGAGGCCCTCCTGTCCTGTGCCGAACTGGCGGAGCGGCGCGCCGCGCGGCAATACGCCGAGGACAGCGCGGCGCTCGAGGACCGGCAGGCCGGCCAGACCCGCGACAGCGCATTGCAGCGCGACTTCCTGCGCCTGGACGCGGAATCATACCGAACCAGGGTCTACAGGGACTGTCTGAAGCTGCGCGACGGGCCGGAGCCCGCGGAACAGCCGGCGCCGAGCACCGATTGACCGGGTCGACAGGGCCGTTGGCCGCTCCCTCCCCGGCATGGTATATCAGCAGCCGAACCTGACGGGGCACGACGACTTGACCGAACATCCGCAGCAACATCAGACGCCCGCGCCCTCGACCACTCGACGCCCGGACGGCCCCGCGCCCGGGACTATCCAGTGACCGTTCAGATCATCCGGGACGATCGGTGCAGCCACTAAGAAAAATCCTGCAGAGCGATGCGGCGATGGCTCTCGCCTGTTTCGTCGGGGCGCTCTATATCCGCCTGGTCCGGTTTACCGGAAGCTGGCGTATCGAGGGCGAGCATATTCCCGAATCCTTCAGGAGCGCCGGCAAGCCGTTCATCCTGGCGTTCTGGCACGGGCGGCTGATGATGATGCCCTATTGCTGGCGCCGGACGGATCTCGTGAACATGCTCATTTCGGGCCACCGGGACGGCCGGCTGATCTCGCAAACGGTCAAGCATTTCAACATCGAATCGGTCGTCGGCTCGACGACGCGTGGCGGCGCCCAGGCCATGCGACACCTGATCCGGCTGATGCGCGGCGGCGGTATCGTGGGAATCACGCCCGATGGCCCCCGCGGACCGCGCATGCGGGTCGGCGAGGGCACGGTGGCGCTGGCGCGCCTGTCCGGGGCCGCGATCGTTCCGGCCACCTTCGCCGTCTCGCGGCGGCGCGTCATGGGAAGTTGGGACCGGTTCGTCCTCGCCCTGCCGTTTACCCGCGGCGTCTTCCTGTGGGGCGAGCCGATCGTGGTGCCCCGGGACGCCGACGGCGAAACCCTGGAAGCCAGACGGCAGGAACTGGAAGCCGCGATGAACGACCTTGCCGGGCGGGCGGACGCCATGATGGGCCGGGCCGCCATCGAGCCGGATCCGCCCTTGTCCGCCGACCGGCCCGTCGAAGCCGGCATCGGCCGCTGAGTCGCGGCCGGGCCGGCGGGATGGGCGCTCTTGCAATCTATCGCGCGGTGACGGGCCTCGCCGGGCCACTGGTCCGGCTCTATCTGCGCCGCCGCGTGGCGCGGGGCAAGGAGGATCCGTCGCGACTGCCGGAACGCCGCGGCATCGCCTCCGCGCCGCGCCCGGACGGGCCGCTCGTCTGGGTCCACGCGGCGAGCGTCGGCGAGGCGCAGTCGGTGCTCTCGCTGGTCGGCCGTCTCCTCGACATGCGGGGCGACGTGACGGTTCTGGTGACCAGCGGCACCGTGACCTCGGCCAGCCTGATGGGGCGGCGTCTGCCAGGGCGCGCCCTGCACCAGTACGCGCCGGTCGACCTGACCGGCTGGGTCCGGCGTTTCCTCGCGCACTGGCGACCGCAACTGGCGCTGTTCGTCGAATCGGAATTGTGGCCCAACCTGATTTGCGAGACTGCGGCGCGCGGCTGTCCGATGGTCCTGGTCAACGGCAGGATGTCGGCGCGGTCCTTCGCCCGCTGGATGCGCGTCCCGGCGGCGGCAAGCGCGCTGCTCGGCCGATTCGCGCTCTGCCTCGGGCAGACCGCGCAGGACCGCGACCGCTTCGCCGCACTCGGCGCGCCGCGGGTGGACTATGTCGGGAATCTCAAATACTCGGCCGCGCCGCTGCCGGCCGACGCGGCGGAGCTGGCGCAGCTCCAGAGCGTTTTGGCCGGCCGGCCGCTATGGCTCGCCGCCAGCACCCATCCGGGCGAGGAGGAACTCGCGGCCGCGGCGCACGAAAGACTGGCCGAAACCCTGCCCCGCGTGCTGACGATTATCGTGCCGCGGCACCCGAGCCGGGGCGACGAGATCGAGGCCATGCTCACAGCGCGCGGGCTTAGCGTATGCCGGCGCAGCACGGGAAGCCTGCCCGGGCCGGACAGTCGCGTCTATCTCGCCGACACGCTGGGCGAGCTGGGCCTGTTCTACCGCCTGGCCGATATCGCCTTCATCGGCGGCAGCACGGGGACGCTTGGCGGGCACAATCCGCTGGAGGCCGCGCAACTGTCCTGCGCCGTCCTGTATGGCCCGGACATGACCAATTTCCGGAACGTCGCGGCGGATCTGGAGGCGGCGGAGGCGGCGCTTCCGGTGGCCGACGCAGAGGCGCTGGCGGCCGCAGTCGCCCGCCTGCTCGGCGACCCGGCGGCGCGAGAGAGGCTGGCCAACGGGGCACGCAAGGTGACCGCGGCCAACGCGGCGGCGCTCGACAATGTCGTCGCGGCGCTGGCGCCGTTCATCGACGCGCTGCCCGCGGCACCGGGGGACTGAGCCCATGCGCGCCCCCGCCTTCTGGTCCGGCCCGTCGGCCCTGTCCACCCTGTTGATGCCGCTGGGCGCCGTGTATGCGGCGGCGGGAATGCTGCGGCGGATGGCGGTGCGCCCGCAGGAGGCGCCGGTACCGGTGATCTGCGTCGGCAATCTGGTCGCGGGCGGGGCCGGCAAGACGCCGGTGGCGCTGGCGATTGCCCGGCATATGATCGCCCGGGACGTGGAGGTGCGTTTCCTCAGCCGCGGCTATGGCGGAACGCTGAGAGGACCGGTACGGGTCGTGCCGGGCGTCCACGATGCAGCGGAAGTGGGCGACGAGCCGCTGCTGCTGGCGGGCACGGCGCCCTGCTGGGTAGCGGCGGACCGGGTCGCCGGCGCGCGGGCTGCCGCCGCGGACGGCGCGCGGGTCATCGTCATGGATGACGGCCACCAGAACGCAAGCCTGCGGAAAACCGTCTCGATGGTGGTGGTCGACGGCGAGACGGGGTTCGGCAACGGGCGCATCATGCCGGCCGGCCCCTTGCGCGAGCCGGTGGCGGCGGGTCTTGCCCGCGCCGATGCGGTCGTCGTGATCGGCGAAGACCGGTCCGGCGTGGCGGGGCAGTTGCCGGCGGACATTACCGTCCTGCACGGCACCCTGGAGCCGACCGGCGACTCCCGTACGCTCTCCGGTGAAACGGTATTCGGCTTTGCCGGGATCGGGCGGCCCGCGAAGTTCCGCGCCACGCTCGAGGCGCTGGGCTGCACCGTGGCCTTGTGGCGGGATTTTCCGGATCACCACCCGTACCGCCGGGCCGAGATCGAGGCAATCCTGCGCGACGCCGGCGCCGCCGGCGCAATCGCGGTGACGACCGAGAAAGACGCGGTGCGCCTGCCGCCGGACCTGCGCCAGTCCGTCCGGACGGTCGCCGTGCAGGTCGTCTGGCGCGATTCCGGCGCGCTGGACCGGATCCTGCGGGAGGCCGTGCCCGATGGCTGACCGCACGCCGCTGCAACGCAAGCTGATCCGCTGGTTCGCCCATCCCCCGCAGGCGGTCGGCGCCTGGGCGATATACGGGTTTCTGGCTGTCCTGCCGCTCGACAGGGCGTCGGCCCTGGGCAGTTGGCTGGTGCGCGCCATCGGCCCGCGCGTGAAGGCCGACCGCATTGCAAGGCGCAACCTGGAGCGTGTCTTCCCTGAGAAAACAGCGGACGATTACGATCGCATCATGCGCGGGGTGTGGCACAATCTCGGCTGTATGCTGGGCGAGTGGCCCCACCTGGCCGAACTGGACGCGGGTGACCGGATCGAAGTGGTGGGCGGCGAAATCCTGGGCGAGTTGCGCGACAGGGGCGGCCCGGCGATCCTGATTGCCGGCCATTACGGCAGCTGGGAAGCCGCCGGCCATACGTTGAACCGGCTCGGCAAGCCGTTGACGGTGATCTACCGGCCGGCCCAGAACCGCTGGGTCAACAAGCTGGTCCTGTGGGCGCGCCGCGACTACAACGCGACGCCGCTGGCCAAGGGGCGCGAGGCCGCCGTCGGCGCCATGGAGACGCTGAAGCGCGGCGACTGGATCGGCGTCCTGTTCGACCAGAAACTGAACGAGGGCGTGCCGGTGCCGTTTTTCGGCCGCGACGCCATGACCTCGCCGCTGCCCGCGCGCCTGGCCCTGGCCTTCCGCTGCCCGCTGGTCCCGACCAGAACGGAGCGGTTGAGCGGCAGCCACTTCCGCCTCACCATCTATCCGCCGCTGGAACTGCCCGAGACCGGCGACCGAAACGAGGACCTGGACATATTGATGCGGCGGATGAACGAATTGCTGGAAGGCTGGATCCGCGAGAAACCGGAACAGTGGTTCTGGGTCCACAAGCGCTGGCCGGACTGAGGCGGGCGGATCGCCATGCCGGACGGGCCAAAACGCCTCCTCGTCATCCGCAACCCCACTGCCGGCCAG
This sequence comes from uncultured Alphaproteobacteria bacterium, assembly GCA_947259105.1. Classification (GTDB taxonomy): domain Bacteria; phylum Pseudomonadota; class Alphaproteobacteria; order UBA8366; family JADFVY01. The sequence continues at coordinate 14,245 of CAMYKU010000055.1, read as the reverse complement.
CGGCACGGCGGCGCCTATGCCGGCGCGATCCGGGTTCTCGAAGAGGCCGGCTGCCGCCTGACCGTGGCCGAGACGACGGCGCGCGGCGACGCCATCCGGATCGCCCGCGAAGCCGATTCGGCAGATTTCGATGTCGTGGTCGCGGCGGGCGGCGACGGGACGATCAACGAGGTGGTGAACGGGCTTGTCGGTGGCGCGCTGCCGCTGGGCCTGATCCCGCTCGGCACGTCCAACGTGCTGGCGCACGAGGTCGGCATCGGGCCGGACCCGCGCCGCGCCGCCGGGATCATCCTCGCCGGACGGCGCCAGCCGATCGCCCTGGTCCATGCCGGGGGGCACTATTGCTGCCTGATGGCCAGCGCCGGGTATGACGCGCGGGCGATCACCCGGGTGCGGCCCGGCCTGAAACGGCTGACCGGCGAAGCCGCTTATTACGTGGCGGGTTTCGAGGAGATGCTGGCGGGAACGAAACGGCTGTTGACGGTGGAAGTCGACGGCGTGTCGTACGAGGCCGCCTCGGTGATCGTCGCCAACGCCCGGCTCTATGGCGGCAAATACCTGATCGCGCCCGAGGCCGACATTCGAGAGCCGCTGTTGCACACCATCCTGCTGCAGCGCCCGGGCCGCTGGAACATCGTGCGCTACGGCATCGCCGTCATGCGCGAGCGCCTGCATTTGCTGCCGGACGTGCGGATCGTGAAGGGCACGATCGTCCGCCTGGCCGCGCCCGCCGGCGAGCCGTGGCAGAGCGACGGCGACCTGATCGGCGAGTTTCCGGTGACCGTGACCGTCGAGGCGGACGCGATCGAACTGATGGTGCCGGCCGACGATTAACGAGCGACCTCATACTTCGAGACGGCTGCTACGCAGCCTCCTCAGCATGGAGACCTTTGCGCGGAACAACATTTTGTCATTGCGAGGCTGCGAAGCGGCCGTGGCGATCCAGAAAAGGGCTCGCTTTCACGGCATTCTGGATTGCCGCGTCGGCCTTCGGCCGCCTCGCGATGACAAGATCCTGTTCCGTGCAAAGGTCTCCAGCATGAGGCTCGAAGAATTCCTTGTACCCTCATGCTGAGGAGCGGCGGAGCCGCGTCTCGAAGTATGAGGTCGCTCGCTATCCGGTTACCCGGCCGAAGCCGGCGCTAACCCCGGCTGCCCGGGCGTTCGGGGACGAGGAAGGCGGGGTCCAGCCTGGTGTTGAACAGGTAGGCCATCCAGTGCAGATGCGGGCCGGTCACGCGGCCGGTCGCGCCGATGGCGCCGATCTGCTCGCCGCGGCGCACCGTCTGCCCGACTTTCACGTCGATCCGGCTCATATGCAGGTACGCGGTCTTCAGGCCGTGCCCGTGGTCGATGAAGACCATGTTGCCGTTGTAGAACATGTCCGGCTCGGCCAGCACGACCTTGCCGCCTGCCGGGGCGACGATGGGCGTGCCCTCGGGCGCCGCCACGTCGACCCCGGAATGGGGATTGCGGGGCTGGCCGTTGAGGATGCGCTGGCTGCCGTAGACACCGGAGATGCGGCCCTCGGCCGGCCAGATCCATTCTTCGAGAAACCAGGTTTCCCGCAGGTCGATCCGGCGCGCCGCCGCGGTCTTCCTGCGCTCCTCCTTGAGCTGCTCCAGCACCTCGGGCGGCGGCGTGACGTGCTTCGGCGGCAGCCCGTCGATGCGCTGGATATCGTATTCGCGCTGGCCGACATCGATCTGCTGCACCTCCTCATACCCGTCCGGCAGGCGGATTTTCAGCGTCGCCGCCGGTTTCGCGTCACGGCCGAAGCCGATCAGGAAAATGCCGTCGGACGACACGCGGACCTCGCGTCCCTCGAACGCCACCACCGCCTTCGGATCGGTGCGCCCCAATACCAGCCCGCCCTGCCTGAAGGTGCCTTCGAGGGTGACGACCTCCTGCGCCGCGGCAACGGGCGGCCAGGCAATCATGAAAAACACCGCAAAACAGATAAAGCGCTTCAAAGCAGACTCCCTTGTTTCTCGTCCCTCTTGCCGCCCTCGCGGCCCGATGTCTTCTTCGGCGCCCGGCCGGGCGGCTTGCCCGAGATCACGGCGCCGACCGAATCGTCGCTGAACTCGATCGACACGGCCTGGCCGGGCGCGGTGGCGGCGGCCAGGATCACGGGCTTGCCGGCAGCGTCGCGCACGACGGCATAGCCGCGCTGCAACACGCGTTTGAACGACACGCTCTCCAGCAGGTCGCCGAGCCGTTCGAGCTGCGCCTGCTCTTCCCTCGACGAGCGCCGGACGCCGAGGTGCATCAGCCGCCAGCCCGTTGCGATCCGCGCCGCGAGTTCGGCCACCAAGGCCCTCGGCTCCTTCAGCTTCGCGGCCAGCGCCACCGTCCGGTGGCGTTTCTCCGTCAGCATCGCCCGGGTCCGGTCGGCAAGCCGCTCGGCGGCGGCATCCAGCCGCTGCGCCGGCAGCGCCAGGATCGAATCCCGTCTCGGCAGACCGCGGACCAGCCCGGCGATGCGTACCCGGCGCTCTTCCACGAGGCGGCTCGTCGCGCGCACCATGCGCTGCTGGAACGCCAGGAGGCTGGCCTGCAACTCGGCGCGCACCGGCACCGCCATCTCGGCGGCGGCGGTCGGTGTCGGCGCCCGGCGGTCGGCCGCGAAATCGATCAGCGTGGTATCGGTCTCGTGCCCGACCGCCGAGATCAGCGGGATCTCCGAGGAAGCGGCGGCCCGCACCACGATCTCTTCGTTGAAGGCCCACAAATCCTCGAGGCTGCCGCCGCCGCGCGCGACGATCAACAAATCCGGCCGCGGCACCGCGCCTCCGGGCTGCAGCGCATTGAACCCCGCGATCGCGGCGGCGAGCTGTTCGGCCGCGGCCTCGCCCTGGACCAGCACCGGCCACAGCAGGACATGGCGCGGGAAACGGTCGGCCAGGCGATGCAGGATGTCGCGGATCACCGCCCCGGTCGGCGAGGTGACGACGCCGATGACCTCGGGCAGGAACGGCAGCGCCTTCTTGCGCGCCTCGTCGAACAGCCCTTCGGCGGCCAGCTTCTTGCGCCGCTCCTCCAGCAGTTTCAGGAGCGCGCCCTCGCCCGCCAGTTCCAGCGATTCGATGACGATCTGGTATTTCGAGCGCCCGGGATAGGTGGTCAGCCGTCCGGTCGCGATGACCTCCAGCCCGTCCTCGGGCGCGATCGACAGGCGGCCGGCGACGCCGCGCCAGCACACCGCGTCCAGCACCGCGTTCTCATCCTTGAGCGCCATGTAGAGATGGCCGGAGGCGGCACGCTTGAAGCCGGAGACCTCGCCGCGCACGCGGACCCACGAAAACTGGTCCTCGACCATGCGCTTCAGCGCCTGGCTCAGCTCGGTTACCGTGAATTCGGCGACATTGCCGGTGGTTTCGGGTGAAAAATCGGTCATCTGCTCCGCCACGCCATGATAATAAGATCGCCGCCAGCCTGTAAAAAAACCATGAACGATCATTTTAGGACAGTCATAGCATGAAAATCCTTGTTGTCGGATCGGGCGGTCGCGAGCATGCGCTGTGCTGGGCGATCGCCGCCTCGCCGCTGTGCGACAAACTCTGGTGCGCCCCGGGCAATGCGGGAATCGCCGAGGAGGCCGAATGCATCGGCATCGCCGCCGACGACGTCGACGCCCTGGTCGCCTTCGCCCAACGCGAGGCCGCGGACCTGGTCGTGGTCGGCCCCGAGCAGCCGCTGGTCATGGGCCTCGTGGACCGGCTGGCGGAGGCCGGCATCAAGGCCTTCGGCCCGAGCGCGGTGGCGGCGGAGCTGGAAGGCTCCAAGGGCTTCATGAAGGATCTATGCACGAAATACGGCATCCCGACCGCCGCCTACGGCCGCTTCACCGATGTCGCGGCGGCGCACGCATTCATCCGGGAACACGGGGTGCCGATCGTCGTCAAGGCCGACGGGCTGGCCGCCGGCAAGGGCGTGACCGTCGCCCGCACTCTGGACGACGCGCTGAACGCGGCCGAGGATGCGCTGATCGAGGAGAAATTCGGCGCCGCCGGGGCGGAAATCGTGGTCGAGGAATTCATGGAGGGCGAGGAGGTCAGCGTCTTCGCGCTGTGCGACGGCAAGACCGCGCTGCCGCTGGCCACCGCCCAGGACCACAAAGCGGCTTACGACGGCGACGAGGGCCCGAACACCGGCGGCATGGGCGCCTATTCGCCGGCCCCGGCGATGACCGGTGCGCTCATGGAAAAGGTCATGAAGACCATCGTCCAGCCGACCATCGACGGCATGGCGGCCGAGGGCCGGCCCTATCGCGGCGTGCTGTTCGCCGGGTTGATGCTCACGGACGAGGGGCCGAAACTGCTGGAGCACAACGTCCGCTTCGGCGACCCGGAATGCCAGGTCCTGATGATGCGGCTGAAATCCGACCTGGTGCCGGCGCTGGTCGCCACGGTGGACGGCGTGCTGGCGAATTTCGATCTGCGCTGGTACGACGACGCGGCGCTCACGGTCGTGATGGCGGCGCGGGGCTATCCGGGGACCTACGAGAAGGGCACGGTGATCCGCGGCGTCGAGGCCGCCGGCGATGCCGATGAGAACGTCACGATTTTCCATGCGGGCACCAAGCGTGCGGCGGATGGCGGGCTGCTGGCCTCCGGCGGGCGGGTGCTCAACGTCACGGCGCTGGGCCGCAACGTCGCCGAGGCCCAGGCCCGCGCCTATGAAGCGGTCGACCGGATCGACTGGCCGCAAGGCTTCTGCCGCCGCGACATCGGCTGGCGGGCGGTCGCGCGGGAGACGGCGTGAGCCGGTGCGGGCGGCGGATTTTCGCCACCGGCTTGACAAAATCGCGCCGGGATGAAATGCGATAGTCCCTTAAAGGACAACGGGTGGAGCATCCACCGGGCCGGGGAGCAATGGCCAGGATCGAGGAAAATCTCACGCGCGAGTTCGCCGACGCCCTGCGCGCCGGCAAGCCGGACGCCAGGATCGACGAGCTGGGATATGCGAGCTTCGCGGACGGCCTCGTCGAGGGGATCGACGCGGACGCGGTGCGCAAGGTTTTCGAGACGGCCGACAGCCGCGATCCGGGGAGCGGGTTGCCGCGCCTCTACGCGGCGCATTCCGGCACCATGATGCTGGTCAACGTGTTCGCACCGTGGCTGGGCGATCTGGCGGCGCTGGAGGTGCTCGGCCTGCGCGGGTTCGGCGACCTGCGATTCGAAATCCGGCTGCCGCCGGTGGCCGGCGAGGCGGCGGCCTGGCTGCCCGCCCTGCTGATCGCGCCGGACGGTGTCGTCGGGATCGAATCGGACTGCACCGGCTTTCTGTCCGGCCACCCCGTGAAATTCCCGGAAGCGCTCGACCACTTCTGGGACGACCGCGAGGAGAACGGCTGGCGCCGCGAGATGCGCGCGCTGCAGGGCGGCGAGAGCGCCTATGCGCGGCTGGATGCGGCGCGGCTCGTCAAACAGTATATGGGCCTGCATCTGCTGCTCGAGGCCGCCGCCGGCGACGACGGCCGGCTTGCCCCGGCGACCCTCCTGTATCTGTATTGGGAGCCGCTGAACTCGGCGCGGTTCGAGGAATGCGACGAGCACCACGACGAGATCAGGCGGTTCACCGAGGCGGTGGCGGGCGCCGATATCGGCTTCGCGGCGATGAGCTATTTCGACCTGTGGGCGGAGTGGGCCCGCGGCGCCGCGCGCCCGTGGCTGCCCCTGCACCTGACCCGCCTGCACCAGCGCTATTCGTTCCGGATATGAGGATAACGATGCCGGCTTTTCGGGTCCCCTACACCAGCGTCCCGCGCGCCGGGTAGTCGCGGCGGATCGTGAATTCGAGGCACTCCATCAGCATGTCGTAGTCCGGGCGCAGGAACGGCGCGGTGGTCACGAACGACAGGTACAGTTCGCCGTCGGGCCGGACGATGAACAGGCCGGGCTCGCAGAACGGATAGGGCTCCTTCTCGGCGATGCTCTCGGAGATCGCCAGGCCCCATGCGCGCGCCTCATCGATCGATATGCCGTAGCCGATGGACAGGTTCTCCAGGCCCCATTCCTCGAGCGACTGCCGGGCCCGCTCTTGCGTATCGGTGCTCAGCGCGAAGAATGTCGCACCATGCTGCGCCAGCTCGTCGAGCCGATTGTCGATTTCCTTGAGGCGCCGGGCGCAGCGCGGGCAATGCAGGCCGCGGTAGAATTCGATGACGGTGAAGCGCTCCCCTGCCCTCTCCTCCAGAGTCCAAGCCCCGCCGCCGGCCAGCTTCACGTCGAGCGCCGGAACTTTGGTACCCGGTACGATTTTCGTCATTTGTACTTCCCTCTTTTCGCCTCGGGACCGCGCCGGTCCCGGAAGAACGCCTGCAGCAGGTCCGCCGCCTCGCCCTCGCCGATGCCGCCATAGACCTCCGGCCGGTGGTGGCAGGTCGGCTGGGCGAAGAACCGCGGGCCGTGCTCGACGCCGCCGGCCTTCGGGTCCGCCGCCCCGTAATAGAGCCGGCGGATGCGGGCGAACGAGATCGCCGCCGCGCACATCGCGCAGGGCTCCAGCGTCACGTAGAGATCGCAGTCCGGCAGCCTTGCCTCGCCCCGCTGCGCCGCCGCGGCGCGGATCGCCAGCATTTCCGCGTGCGCCGTCGGGTCGGAAAGCTCCTCGGTGCGGTTGCCGGCGCACGCCACGATCGCGCCCGTCGCGCCGTCGACGAGGACCGCGCCGACCGGAACCTCGCCCCGCTTTCCCGCCGCCCGCGCCTCGTCCAGCGCGATGTCCATGAACCCTGTGCGCTTCATCGCCGAACCGTGCCCGCCGCACGCCGATGCGTCAAGCGGCGCGGGCCCGGGCCTGCAGGATCGCCACCAGGTGCAGGATCGCGAACAGCGGCACGAGGAAGCCGGGGATCATGGCCAGCGGCCAGGCGCTCATCGCATCGGCGGTGACACCCTGTACGAGGCCCGGCGAAACGCCCGAGGCCAGCGTCCCGGTCGCCACGGCGACGACGAAATCGAGAAGGCCGAACAGATTCCAGGCGAGAAAACCGCGGCCTGTCGCGACATCCGGCCGGCGCAACAGGGCCAGCGCCACCAGCGGCGCGGTAACGCCGACCGCGACGTCGCCGAGTCCCGCCGGCCACGCGAACAGTCCCGGCAGCAGCCCGAAGGCGAGCAGCACCAGGAAGACGCCGCCGATCACCCGCCAGGCCTGGAACATGACGACGAGCCGCAGGTCGAGGCCCAGAACCCAGGCGCGGAAGGCCGCGGATCCCCGGTACCACAGCATGAATACCAGGATCGGTGCGGCCGCAGCCGCCAGCACACGCAGCGGCGGCGCACCGGCCGGCATCTGCAAACTGCCGCTCAGCGAGAGCGTGAACGCCGCCGCCAGCCACACGCCGGCGACCGCGAGAACGGCCCTTGCCGGCGACCGCACGCTTGCCCCGCCGGAAATCCCATGATCGGTCATAATCCATCTCCTTGTTAGGTTTTGGCTGCGCACGGCCGGACCGATCCGGCCGTGCAAGAACTATAAGTGTATATACACTCTTTAAATCAAAAAAGAAGACGCCTAGCGCATTATCCGCTTACGCGGTACCGGCACCGGCCCGCTCAACACGCTAGTCCCGAACGGCACGGCGCACGGTCTGCAACTGGCGCAGGAACGCGCCCCACTCTTCGTCGCCGAGCCGGTCGATCATCCGGGTCTGGGCCCGGCGCCACATCGGCACCGCCCGCGACAGCGCGTAATCGCCGTCCGCGGTCACCATCACCTTGCGGACCCGTTTATCGTCGCCGGCCTCGATGCGGATCAGCCCGGCGTCGGCCAGCGGTTTCAGGTTGCGGGTCAGCGTCGTGCGGTCCATCGCCATCTCGTCGGCAAGCCGGCTGATCGGCGCCCCGCCGGCGGTCGCCGCCATGGTCAGCAGCGAGAACTGCGTGCTTTTCAGCCCGCTGCCCTTCAGCGCCTCGTCATAGAACTGGGTTACCACGCGCGCTGCCTTGCGCAGGTTGAAGCTCGTGCACATGGCGGTCGCCGAAAGTTCGCTCTTGTCCACCCTGAGTTGCCCTGTTCCCCGACCGTGATTCAACGCATCTGTACATGTACATTCCGGTGCGGCCTGTCAAGCGGCACCGGCATTGCGCCCCATTCCGGCGCGGCGTAATCTCTTTGGCCATGAACGCACCTGTTATCGGAATCACACTGGACTGCGAGAACGGCGGCGAAGCGGCCTGGTCGCGCTTTCCGTGGTACGCGCTGCGCCGCCACTACATGGACGCGGTGGCCAAGGCGGGCGGCGTACCGATCGCGCTGCCGCACCACCGGGCACTCGTCGATGCCTATCTCGACCGCGTCGATGGACTCGTCCTCACCGGTGGCGATTTCGACATCGACCCGTCGCTCTACGGCTCGTCGCGGCGGCACGCGACCATCAGGACCAAGGAGGAGCGGACACATTTCGAGTGGGCGTTGACCGAAAAGGCGCTGGCCCGCGACATGCCGGTGCTGGGCATCTGCGGCGGCATGCAGCTGTTGCACGTGATCCTCGGCGGCACGCTGATCCAGCATATCCCCGACGAGGTGCAGGACGCGCTGGCGCACGAACAGCCGAACCCGCGCGACGAGGCCGGGCACCACGTCCATATCGAGTCGGGCACGCTCCTGCACCTGATCTGCGGCGTCGACAAGCTGGCCGTCAACAGCGCCCACCACCAGGCGCCGAAGGACAGCCCCGGCGGCGTGCGGGTCAGCGCGCTGGCGCCGGACGGCGTGATCGAGGGTATCGAGAGCACCCGGCACCGCTTCGCGCTCGGCGTCCAGTGGCACCCCGAATTCCTGATCGAGTCCGCCGACGAGCGCATCTTCGCCGCCTTCGTCGCCGAGGCTGCCGGCATGCCGGCAGCCGAATACGCCAAGGGCTGACCGCGCGATGATACCCGCAACACCGTGACCGGGGAAAACACCAAGGCGGAGCGGATCGCCAAACGGCTGGCGCGGGCCGGGCTGTGTTCGCGGCGCGAGGCCGAAGTGTGGATCCGCGCCGGCCGCGTCGCGGTGGACGGCAAGGTGCTCGACAGCCCGGCACTCACCGTCACCGACGCCAGCATTATCACCGTCGACGGCAAGCCGGTGCCGGCGGCGGAACCGACCCGGCTGTGGCGCTATCACAAGCCGGCCGGCCTGGTCACCACGACCCGCGATCCGCAGGGACGGCCGACCGTGTTCGACGAGCTACCCGGGGACATGCCGCGGGTCGTCACCATCGGCCGGCTGGACCTGAATTCCGAGGGGCTGCTGCTGCTGACCAATGACGGGGAACTCGCGCGGCGGCTGGAGTTGCCGGCCACGGGATGGTTGCGGCGCTACCGGGTGCGGGTGCGCGGCACCGTCGATGCGGCGAAGCTGGAGCCGCTGGAGGCCGGCATCGAGATCGACGGCGTGCGCTACGGGCCGATCCGCGCCCGGCTCGACCGGCAGCTGGCGAACAACGCGTGGCTGACCGTCGCCCTGGCCGAGGGAAGGAACCGCGAGGTGCGGCGCGTGTGCGAGCATTTCGGCTGGCCGGTGCTGCGGCTGATCCGCTTGTCGTACGGCCCTTTCCAGCTCGGCAACCTCGCGCGCGGCGCGGTCGCCGAGGTCCCGGCCCGGGTCCTGCGCGAACAGCTCGGCGGCGGCGCGTCAGCGAAGCAGGCGGGGGCGAAGCGGAGCCCGGGGAAGAAGGCCGGCGGCAAGAAAGGCCCCGCACCCGCCGGATCGAGGAAGCCACCCCCTCCCCTTCCCTCCCCCGCCCGTGGCGGGAGAGGGGGAAAGAAAGCGCAAGCTGCAAAAAGTAGCCCCTCTCCCGCTGGCGGGGGAGGGGTCGGGGAGGGGGTGGAACCCCGCCACAAGAGCGGGGCCAAAGCAAAGCCTTCCCACCGGAGGGGCGTGAAATCCCATGCGAATCGTCGCCGGTAGGCACCGGGGCCGCCGGCTCGTCGCGCCGCCCGGGCGCGACGTGCGACCAACCGCCGACCGCACCCGCCAGGCGCTGTTCAACATCCTCGAGCACGGTCATTTCGTCGCGGGCGGCGGCTCGCCGGTGCGCGGCGCGCGGGTGCTGGACGCCTTCGCCGGCACCGGCGCGATGGGGCTGGAAGCGCTGAGCCGCGGCGCCGAGCGCGTCGTGTTCATGGAGACCGCGCGGAAGGCGCTGGACGTCCTGAAGCGCAACGTCGCGGCGTGCCGCGAGGAAGACCATGTCGAGATCCTGCGTGTCGACGCGACCCACCCACCGCCGTCACAGGCCGCGGCCGGCTGCACCCTCATCTTCCTCGACCCGCCCTACAACAGCGGCCTCGCCGCGCCGTGCCTTTCCGCGCTGGCCGCCGCCGGATGGCTCACAGGCGGCGCGCTGTGCACCATCGAGCTGGCGGCGGATGAGGAATTTGCGCCGCCCGCGGGGTTTGCGGCGGTGGACGAGAGACAGTATGGCGCGGCCCGGGCGGTGTTGTTGCGGTTCGGAGGTGGCGGCATTCGCCGGGGCTGATCCGTGTGACGGGCAAGCACGCCCCCCGTCACTGCCCGGGGCGGCTGGTCACGGCAGCGATTTGCGGGCGCCTCCGCCGGCGGCCCTAATGCGCGGCCGGAAGATCGGCGTGGCGCCTTTCGAACGCCTTGCGCTGCTCCTGTTTCTCCGCCTCGCGGCGTGCCTCGCGGCGCATCTCGCGCTCGCCCCGGTCCGTCTTTTCGCCGCGCAGCCGGCGCGCCCGCGCGGACAGCAGCATCAGGTCGAGAATGACGAACAGCGCGGTCAGCAGATAGACCATGCCCAACTCCATGACGAAGTCGAGGATCGATCGAAATATCGAAGGAAACATGGTTTCTCTCCTCATCACAGGGCGGTGCCGTCAGCGGCCTCCGGTACGGTACTCCGGTTCTCGATGCTCCGAACCGTTTCGCGTATTGCACGCGTACCCTGTCATCGAAATCAACTTTGCCATGCGGCAACTTAACGATTCGTAAAGAGCCGGCCCGCGATCCCGTGGACCGGCGTACGGCCCGTCGGTATGCTTGCGGCCGGTCGTACATTGGTCAGGGAGGCGGGCGATGAGGTGTGCGGGGCGGGATGGCGCGCAGGGCCGGCGGCGCGATGGGTGAACTGCGGCGGCTCTGGTCCGGCGAACTGCCGCTCGTCCAGGCGTTCTGGATCTATGCGGTGTTCGGCGGGGTTGCGGTCAACCTCGTCACCAGCGTCCTGTTCCTGGTCCTGGTCTCGGCGGATCGGCCGCTGGCCGCGCTCGTGGCCGGTTACGGGGTGTCGGTGCCGTACAACATCGTCGCCACTGTCGGCGTCTGGCGCGCCGCCGACCGCCACCAGGGCGACCGCACCCATGCGGACCTCGCGCGCATCGTCACGCTCATCGGCATGGCCCTGCTGACCGTGACCTGACGGGTGCGTCGCCCGGGCCGCGCGCGGTTCCGATTTAATTTTACTTATACGGCGATGTGTTTTAATATTCGCGAATTCTAATATTTTCAGGAGAGCATCGATGAAACGAGCGATTGTGGGTGGCCTCGCCGGCGCCGCGATTCTCATGACCGCGCTGACCGCGGGCGCCGAAACCGACCTCGACGCGTACACCAGGGCCAGCCGCACCATGATCAAGGCCCTGGCGGAAGACCTGCAGGCCGAATTGAAGGACGCCATCGAGGCCTCCGGCCCGGTGGCCGCCATCGAGTTGTGCAACGTGAAAGCACCGACGATCGCGGGCCGGAACACCGAGGACCAAGTGTGGTCGATCGGCCGTACCAGCCTGAAATACCGCAACCCGAACAATGCGCCCAATCCGTGGGAGACGTCGATACTGCAGTCCTTCGAGGCGCGCAAGGCGGCCGGGGAAGACCCGGCGGCCATCGATCATGCGGCGATCGTGATGCGGGACGGCAAGCGGGTGATCCACTACATGAAGGCGATCCCGACCGCCGAGATCTGCCTGAACTGCCATGGCGGCGCAGATGTGAAGCCCGAGGTGACGGCGAAGCTGGCCGAGTTCTATCCGGACGACCATGCCCGCGGTTTCCACGTCGGCGACATCCGCGGCGCGTTCACCATCGTCCAGCCGGTTGAATAGGCGCGGGGCCCCTGTGGCGCGCAGCACATTGACGCCTTATCCTGCGTGTTCCATGATGTGTTTTGGTGTGCCGCAATCTTGGTATTCTTTGGGAGAGCATCGATGAGACGAGCGATCATTGGCGGCCTTGCCGGTATTGCGGTCTTCGCTACGGCGGTGGCCGGCGGCGCCGAGACCGACCTCGACACCCGCACGGCGGCCAGCAAAGCCGTAATCAAGGCCTTCGCGGGAAGTCTGCAGGCCGAATTGAAGGGTGCGATGAAGGCCTCTGGTCCGGTGGCCGCCATCGAGGTGTGCAACGAGGAGGCCCCGGCGATCGCCGGCCGGCACGCGGAAGAAAAAGGCTGGGAGGTCGGCCGCACCAGCCTGAAATTCCGCAACCCGGACAATGCGCCCGACCCGTGGGAGCTGACGGCGCTGCAGTCCTTCGAGGCGCGCAAGGCGGCGGGGGAAGACCCGGCGCAGATCGACCATGCGGAATTCGTCATGCAGGACGGAAAGCGCGTGTTCCGCTACATGAAGGCGATCCCGACGGCCGAGGTCTGCCTCAACTGCCATGGCGGCGCCGAGGTCAAGCCGGATGTGGCGGCGAAGCTGGCCGAGTTCTATCCCGACGACAAGGCGCGGGGATTCAGCGTCGGCGACATCCGCGGCGCGTTCACCATCGTCCAGCCGGCCGAATAGACGCGATAACCGCCCGGCGGACCCGCCGGACCCGCGCCCCCCTCACCCGCGGAACATGCGCGGGTTGCGGGCGATGAACTTGCGGATCCAGGATTCGATGAACGAGCGCTCGCCGCGCCGCATATACCACCAGCCGAGCGCGCTGATCGCGAACGCCCCCAGCGTGTCGACGATCAGGTCCCACATCGTGTCGGTCAGGCCCGAAGGATCGCCGAACATCGGTTTCTGCATGTTGGCGCCGAGGAGCCGGTCCATCGCGAACTCGAAGATCTCCCACACCGCGCCGGTGGCGACCGCGAACAGGAAGGCGAACAGCGCAACGAAGCGCGGCCGCATGTGCACGTCGACGCGTTCGTTCTCGTTGAGCACATAGACCAGCAGGAAGCCGACGAGGCCGAGCAGCAGGCCGGAGCTGGTGTGCAGGCCGATGTCCCACCACCAGATCCGCTCGTACCAGCTGCGCACCTCGCCGAGGAACAGCGCCGCGAACACGAAGACGATGGCGAGCACCTGGAATTCCGGCGGGATGCTGACCGGCAGCCGGTCTCCCAGCACCGCAGGGGCCAGCGTGACGGCCATGATCGCCAGCACCAGGACGGCGGTCAGCCATTCGCCGCGCCACAGCACCAGCGCCAGTTCCACCGCCATGATCGCCTGCAGCACCGCCAGCACGGCAAGATGGATGCGCCGGGCGCGGCCTGATTCGGGCACTGCCTCGGGCGGCGGCTGCGGGTCGGTGTCTGCCATCTCGCGTTTCCCCCATGCGGTGCGGTACCGGGCGCCCCGAAGGAGTATAGTGGCTTGGTGGATATCGCGCATGGGCGGCGTCGGATCCGCTGGCCGCACCCGCCATGCGCGGACGAGGTGATTTACCCGTGCAGGCTAAAGAGGCGGCTGAACTCGCCTGCCTGAAGGCGCCGCCGAGACTGTCGTCACATCTTGGTCGTCTTCTTGGGTTCGGCCGTGTGCGCGAGGATATCCATCTTGTCGCCTTCGCGAATCCACGAGCCATCCTGATGTTTCCGCTGCTGGTGCTGTCCCGAATACCAGTCGCCATCCACCGGCGAGACATAGTCGAAGGTCACATAGGTTACCCGTACCAGCTTGAAGCCCTTGTATTCCGGATGACTCTCGCTGAGCAGTTTGAGGGCGCCGCACGGGCCCTCGTCGGTCGTATAGGTCGTCTTGCCCTTGGTCTTCCTCAGGTAACAGGTTTCCTCGACCTTGGTGACGATCGCTTCGACTCGCTCGTAGTTCGTGGCGCGATCATACTGCCAGTACATGTAGAAGCCGCCCAGCACGGCCAGCACGATCCCGTATTTGTACAAACCGAATTTCATGGCAACCCCCGTTTATTGCCAACCGCCGGCCTGCTGCCTGTGCGCTATTGTGCCGGGCGAAAGTTAGGGGCGGGTTGACACGTCCTGGGGGGGCGTGCGGAACGTCAGGCGCGGTGCATCACCGCGCGCCCGTCAGTCCGCCCCCGCGATCGCCTC
>CAMYKU010000054.1 GCA_947259105.1 uncultured Alphaproteobacteria bacterium | reverse complement strand
GCGGGGGAGGGGTTGGGGAGGGGGTGGGAGGCCGGCGGAGCCGGGAAAAGCATCCGCGCAAAGGTCTCCAGCATGAGGACACAGATATTGGAGCCTCATGCTGAGGAGCGGCGGAGCCGCGTCTCGAAGTATGAGGTCGCGCCGCTGCCGCAAGTGCGTATCCAGCCAATCCCCGGGACGCGCGCAGCGCCGCAGGCGCGGATGTGAAATCCGCGCCCTTGCCCCGCCGCCATCCCGCTGCGCTCCAGTAGCCGTGCCTCAAGGCGTTGCGGTCGCCGCAAGGCGCCACCTGCGCCGCCCGCCGCCGGCGCGGTGAGGGGATGCGCGGGGGGGGGTGTCGCGGTGTGCGGCGCCGGCTTCCGCCGTCAGCCCGGCAAGCGCCCGCGCGTTATCATTTCTGCCCGCTCTTGACGAACGGGAAGACATTGGTGACGCCCGTGAGGTCGGTTATCAGGAGTATGATGAAGACGATCAGCGCCGCGCCGATGAGCGTTCCCAGCGCGTCCTGGCCGGCCGGCATGGCGTCGATGCGGCCGGCGATCCGGCGCACCTCTTCATCCGACAGCGCGGCGATGCGCGCCAGCGCCTCGTCGGGATCGACGCCCTGGGCCGTGAGCTGGCGCTGCACGTCCGCGCGCGTCATCAGCGCCGCAATCCGCATGCGGTCGGCCTCGATCCGGCTCGTCTCGACCACCTGGTCTGTGGAAACCAGCGCGGCCTGCACGGCGCCAAGCGGCATCGATACGGCGAACATCAGCGCCGCCATCGGCAGCGCCAGGAACCTGCAATATGTGCGGACAAAAAACATTCACATTCTCCCTTTCGCGATTCGGCGGACACAATACCCGCTTCCCGACGCGGTACAGGAAGAACAGGGATTGTGTCCCTTTTGTGTCCCTTGATGCGCTCGATAACCGGGCCGGCCCCGGAACTCACTTCTGGATTGGCCGGCATCAGCATCGGGCGACCTCATACTTCGAGACGCCCCTTCGGGGCTCCTCAGCATGAGGACACAAACAGTAGAGCCTCATGCTGGAGACCTTTGCGCGGACGGGTGAACCGGTAGGAAACGCGGCCGGCGCACAATTCCCTCCCACACGCGCCTCATCCTGGAGACCTTTGCACGGAACACCAAATCGTCATTGCGAGGCGGCCGAAGGCCGACGCAGCAATCCAGAATGCCGTGAAAGCGAGCCCGCTTCTGGATCGCCACGGCTGCTTCGCAGCCTCGCGATGACAAGATCCTGTTCCGTGCAAAGGTCTCCAGGATGAGGCGTGTCTGGAGAAAGGGTACTGCGAAACTTGCACCGGCGGCGCTCTCTTCCGCCGATCCATCCATCCGCGCAAAGGTCTCCAGGATGAGGCGGGCCGTCGCGCCGAGCAGCCGCGGCCCTCTGCCGTCGAGTCATGTTCCGGAATGTACCCACTATACGGATTGCAGGGTCTACCTTCAAATGGGAACGGCTCCCACTCGCGCGCCGGCCAGCGGGATGGCGGCGGGATCAAGGCACCGGATTTCATATCCGGGGCCTTGTGGCGCTGGCCGGCCCCTGAACGGCGCCACGCACCCCGCATGGCGGGATGGCCACGGGATGGGGCGGCGGATCTTCGATCCGGCGCCCATGGCGCCATGCGGATGGTGGAGAGTAGCCGGCCGCCGGGCCGGCCGGCGGCGTGCGAAACGTGCCGCTGTAAAGCGCGGAAAACCCCGGTGCATGGGGTTGTTCCGAAGACCGGTGGTCAGGGATCGGCTATCGGAGGCGGGCGCCCCGGAGGCGGGCGCCCCGAAGGGGAGGCCTACTCCCCGGCGGCGGCGGCGGCGCGGCGGCGCTCGCTGGCGTCGATCGATTCCTTGACCGCCCCGGCGAGCTGCTTGAGGCTGAACGGCTTGGAGAGGAACCGCAGGTTGTCGAGCGACTCGACCTCCTTGAGGACCGATTCCTCGGTATAGCCGGAGATGCAGATCACCGGCAGGTCCGGGATCTGCTTGCGCGCCGCGCGGATCACTTGGCTGCCATCGACGCGCGGCATCACCATGTCGGTGACCAGGAGGTCGAACTCGCCGCCCGGCAGCAGTTCCAGCGCCGCCTCGCCGGTCTTGGCCTCGATCACCTTGTAGCCCTTGTTGCGCAGCGCGCGGGCGCTGAACAGGCGGACCGGATCCTCGTCCTCGACCAGCAGCACGGTGCCGCCGCCGGTGAGGTCGGCGGCGATCTCGTCCGGCACGCCGCGGTCGGCGGCGGCGGTGTCCGCCTGCTGGCGCCGGAAATAGATATCGAAGACCGCGCCCTTGCCGTCGCCGGGACTGTCGACGAAGAGGTAGCCGCCGGTCTGCTTGACGATGCCGTAGACGGTGGACAGCCCCAGGCCGGTGCCGGACCCGACCTCCTTGGTGGTGAAGAACGGCTCGAAGATCCGGGCGAAGTTCTCCGCCGGAATGCCGACGCCGGTATCGCGGATCGAGATCTGCACATACTGGCCGGCGGGCATGACCTCGCCATGCGCCTGGCGCGGCTTGTCGCTCCGCACGTTCCTCGTCTCGATGGTCAGCCGGCCGCCGCCCGACATGGCGTCGCGGGCGTTGACCGCAAGGTTGATGATGACCTGTTCGAGCTGTCCCTGGTCGCTCTTCACCAGCCCGAGGTCGCGGCCGTGCACCATGTTGAGCTCGGTCTTCTCGCCGAGCAGCCGGCGCAGCAGGTTCGACAGCTCGGCCAGCACCTCGGTCACGTTGAGCAGGCGCGGCTGCAGCGTCTGCTGACGCGAGAAGGCGAGCAGCTGGCGCACCAGGGCCGCCGCGCGGTTGGCGTTCTGCTTGATCTGCATGATATCCGCAAACGACTGGTCGCCGGGGCGGTGGCGCTGCAGCAGCAGGTCGCAGAACCCGATCATCGCGGTGAGCACGTTGTTGAAGTCGTGCGCGATGCCGCCGGCAAGCTGGCCGACCGCGTCCATCTTCTGCGACTGGGCCAGCTGCGCCTCGAGGTTCTTCTGTTCGGTCGCGTCGACCGCCAGCAGCACGAGGCCCGCGACGCGGCCGTCGTCGTCCTCGAGATGCCCGGCGAAGATCGAGGCGACGCCTTCCCTGCCCCCCTTGAACCTGACCTCGAAAGACCTGGCCGGCGAGCGGCCGTCGAGAATCGACTGCAGTTCCCGCGAAACGGCGACTCTCTCACCGTCCGCCACGTAATCCATGAACGGCTTGCCGCGCGCCTCGTCGTCCGCCACCAGCTCCCGGAACGCTATATTGCAGTCGCCGATGTGCTGCCTGAGATCGACAAGCGCGACACCGACGGGGACTTCGTCGAACAGGCGCTGGAACCGCTGCGAATAGCTGCCGGCCGGGCCGATCGGGCGGGCGGCGCTGAAAACCTCCACGCCCTGCGTTCCGTTTACCACCGAGGTCAGGGTCTGGAAATCCCGGTACTCGCCGTCGGGCCTGACGATCGAGAGCACGCCGATCCCGGGCTTCGCCGGGTCGTCCGGCGAATTCTTGGCGAGAACCTCATGCATCGACAGCCCGCCGCCGAGAACATCCTCCTGGCCGCGGCCGATCCATTCGGCCATGGTCGGGTTCATGAAGACGATCTGTCCGGCCGCGTTCACGCTGTACAGCCCGGCCGCGGACGACAGCGCGTGCCGTTCGGCATTGTCCGACCAGCCTGTGGCGCCGTCTGCGGCGTCCCTGCCCAGGCGATGCACGCGCCACAGGCGGCCCGCCGCGCCGAGCGGCCGCACCGATATCTCGTAACCCGCCCCCTTCCCGTCGGCGGCGCGTTCCGCAACGATCCAGTCCCGCGATTCGTTTTCGCCGGCGCCGCGCCGCAGCGACTCAAGGAGCGCCTCGGGAACCTGCCCCAGAGACTCCAGCCATGCCGCCAGCGCCTCCGGTCCCGGCCCGTCTTCGCCGCCGCCCTCGACCGCCGAAACAAGCGCCCGCATCGGGCCGTTCACCACGACCGCCCCGGCATCGGGACTCTCCAGGAGCAACGCATCCGGATCGGACTCGATAACCGCGTTCATGTTCCGGGCCGCCTCGGATTTGCGGCGGAAAGCGGCCGACAGACGCCGCAGCGCACCGTATCCGACCGCGGCCAGAACCATTGCGCCGGCGACCGCCAGCCAGATCTCCGCGGTGCGCCCGTTCAGCGCGGCGGCCGCAGGCAGGGTGGCCGCGCTCACGAAGGTGACGGCGACCAGGGCGACGTTCAGGCGCCAGCTGCGTCTTTCACGACTACCGGGTGGTACGTCGCGCATTCAACCCATCTCCGTTGCCTGCCAAAAAACCGCCCGGCCCGCCGGACGCGGCCCCATTGTGACACATCCGCTAACGGGCGCGAACACTGTAATTCGGCAGGCGTTTGGACGAAATCGGTATTGTGGGGCAGCTGCGCCGCCCGGCGCCGGCGATGCGAATCGACACGGGCGTATCGTCAGCCGCCATTGACGTTTTTGCCGCCGGGCCGTTTATCGTAAAGCAGCAGGCTGCGCGGCCGATTGGTTGCGTTGGGATCGTAATGCGTCAGCGGCGTGTAGGAGCCCTGGTAGGGCACGGACTCGGACGGAACGTCACGGACGTCCTCCGTCACAAGCGGGATCCGGCCTCCCGGCGCGACGGCCACGGTCGATCCGACCATCGCCGGCACCGCCACGATCTCTCCGGTCGGCGATATGGTTTCCATCATTCGCCCCCCGACCGCATCCCCCGCGACCAGGCCGCCGAAATCACCGCCTTCGTCCTGCACGTCGAGCACGATCTTGCCCGCGTCGCGGAAGTGGCGAATGAAGGACCCCGCGGGTACCGTCAGGTCGACGACCAGGTCGCCGCCGGCCGAGCGCGCGTTCGGCGAGCCGAATGCCGGCTTTGGAAGAGCTTTGTCGAGGCTCTGGAGGTCGACGACGCCGGGCCGGTCGAACCGCATCGAGACACTGCGCCCGTTGCGCTGCAGGCTGTAGTCGACCGCATCACCCCAATCGAACACGAGACGGGTGAACCCGGGGTGCTGGCCGACCTGCACCTGAAGTCCTTGACCGCCGGGCTGGCGGGTCCGTTGCTGCGCCGTGGTTCCGGTCCGCCGTAGATCCACGATTACCGAAGCGCCGGAGGCAAAACTGTCCATCTTGTAACTGCCGGCGAGGCTGAACGTCGCGGTCCTGCCGTCGCTCGAAACCCGGGCGCCGGTCAGGTAATCGCCGAGTGCCCCCAACACACTGTTCAGGTCGGTCCGCATCGGGCGGTCGAATTCGACCATCAGCTGGTTGCCCCTGATTGTCGCCTTGTGCTGAACCGGCCGCGGCCAGTCGAAGACGATACGCCCGTAGGACGATTTCACCCAGCCGCGCGCCTGCACGACCTCCTGCGCCTGCACCGAAGACATGGCGAGGATGACGACAGCGCAAGCCGGTATGAAGGCACGGAAGGCACTACGCATCTGAGGCCCCGTTTCGCATCAGCGCCGGACCGCAGCGTTCACGAGGGGATACCGGCACACGGTCCCGCTGGCCTGCCCCGAATTTCGTGCCTCTGACATCGGCCAAGAATACCACTCCAGATCCGGTTTCCGAACAACACCCAACCGGCGGCGTCAGAACGGCCCCAGAACACTCGTCAGCTTCGCCTTGAGAGTAGCAGCATTGAACGGCTTGACAATATAGTTGCTGACCCCAGCCTCCTTGGCTGCCACGACGTTCTCGATCTTGCTCTCGGCAGTGATGATGATGAAGGGGACCGCGCGCAGCCGGTCGTCGGCCCGCACCTCTTTGAGAAGCTGAAGTCCCGTCATCGGCTCCATATTCCAGTCGGAGATCACCAGGTCGAATTCCCCGTCACGCAGCTTGCCCAGGGCCTCGCTGCCGTCGGTCGCCTCCTCGACATTGGTAAATCCGAGCTGCTTGAGCAGGTTCCGGATGATCTTCAGCATGGTCTTGTAGTCATCGACTATCAAGATCGGCATATTGTAATCGACGGCCATCTCAACTCCACTCCTGCGATCCGCTCCGAACAGCTTTCGGGAATAATCGAATCTGGGGCTCATAAAGAAACACTGATCGGGTTAAATCCCGGTTAACTCCCGGCCAGTTCCCGCCCAAATTCACGACCGGTGATACTCAGGACGCGGGACCGTCCGGGCAGACCGTTGTGAACCCTACGCAATCAATATGCCATCTCGACGCCGGCACCCGGCTGCAACGGGAATCGCCCGTCCCCGCAATACTTTTGCGGCACCTGGCGCACCATCGGCTAGTCGTCCCGATGTGTGCGTTCCATCCGCTCGTGTCGTTCCTGGGCCTCCAGGCTGAGGGTCGCAATCGGACGGGCCTCCAGCCGTCGCAAGGCGATCGGCTCGTTGGTCTCCTCGCAATAGCCGTAGGTACCTTCGTCGATGCGGCGCAACGCTTCGTCGATCTTCGAAATCAGCTTGCGTTCGCGGTCCCGGGTCCTAAGCTCGATCGATCGGTTGGTCTCACGGGTCGCGCGATCGGCCAAATCGGGTTCGGCCAGGCTTTCCGTCTGCAGGCTGCTGAGCGTCCCGTTCGACTCCTCGAGCAGCTCGACACGCCAGCTCAGCAGCTTCTGCCGGAAATATTCAAGCTGCAACGGATTCATGAACTCCTCATCTTCACTGGGTCGATAGTCAGGAGGAAGAAGAGGTGACATGGGCAAATCCCTATAACTGCACCGAGATCAAAGGTGCGGCGGAGTATATGTATCAGCCCTCGCCACGGCAAGCACAAAAAAATCATTGATTTCAAAGCTCTGCGAAGATCGAGGCCGAAAAACTCACGGCAGTCGCCTCAGGATCGCCGCTTGATTCGGCGGCGTTTTCCGGCCGCGCCGGCCGGCGCCAGGGCGGCGCGCCCGCGTCCCAGGGATTTCGCCCCATACATCGTTCGATCCGCCTGCGCCACCAGCGCCGAGGCATCATCGACGGTGCGGGCCGTAACAACGGCGCCGATACTCGCCGAAATATGAACGCGTTCCCCATCGACATCGAACGGTTCCTTCAGGCGTTCGATAAGGTGCAGCGCGACCTTGAGCGCATCGTCCCGTTTTCTCAGATTTTCCAGGATCGCCCCGAATTCGTCGCCGCCAAGACGCGCCATCACGTCGCTCGACCGGAGGCCGGACCGCAGTCGCCGAACGACCTCGACCAGAAGCAAATCGCCGACATCATGGCCAAACCGGTCATTGATCGGCTTGAAACCGTCCAGATCGATGTAAAGGACCCCCATCATCAGGCCGCCCGACCGGTCGACGCGGGAGTTGGCAAGCTTGAGGGTGTCCTGAAACATCGGTCTGTTGAAGAGGCCGGTAAGATGGTCATGCCGGGCCAGCCGCGAGAGCTCTTCGTTCGACGCTGCGAGGTCCGTGTGCATACTGACCCACCCGGTCAACTCATGAAGGACACAGAGCGCGAGATCGCGGTTTCCCCATCGGACCGGCACCAGCGACAGACCGTAAGACCGGGCCGCTCCGCTCGTGTCAGGCAGCCGCAGGTAGGAAATGGGCGCGCCGCTGCCACCGGGCATTTCCCGCTGCGCCCGGTTCCGTGCCAGATCCAGGATTTCCGGCAGAATCCGCCCCGTCAACTCGCTCGACGGTCGCCCGAGAGCCAGCGATGCGGCCGGGTTCGCTTCGAGAATGCGAAGAGTGCGGCCGTCGACCAGGAATGTTGGCGAATCCTGCATGTCCAGCTGGCGCAGGGCAACGTGCTCCGGCACCGTCCCTTTCGCAAAACCAACGCCTGTTTTTTCCGGTGCCGCGGACTCCTGAATATCGACATCGTAGCCGGTCAGCGTTCCAGCGGAATCCCGTCTTGCCGAAACGACGGTTTCAACGCAAACACTGCCGCCGACGCCGCAATCGAGCGCCAGCACGACCTCAACCGGATCGCTGCGAATGGTGCTGAACTTTTCGGCCAGGTTTCGGTCAACACAGATGGCGTCCAATTTCCTGCCGATCACCAGGGCGCCGGAAAGACCGGTCGCACGGCGGGCTACGGCAGACCAGGAATTCACCACGCCATCCTTGTCCAGCCGAAC
Organism: uncultured Alphaproteobacteria bacterium; assembly: GCA_947259105.1. Taxonomy (GTDB): domain Bacteria; phylum Pseudomonadota; class Alphaproteobacteria; order UBA8366; family JADFVY01. Next base: position 32,862 of record CAMYKU010000054.1, on the reverse strand, counting down.
TGCGACGCCGGTATGGCGGGGTTTCCGCTTCTCTTCGTTCGTTCCTCCTTCGCGCTCCCTGGCGGCGCGCTCCGCCGGCAGTACGACCGGATCCCTGGTTGCCATATCCTCCCCACCCGCCTTTCACCTTCCGCCTTCCGGCCGGTCCAGGCAAACGAGCCTGTCCGCCGTCGACAAAAAACACGTAAAACGCGACAAATCTTATCATTCGAAAGGAGTGCGGTAAACAGCACCCTACGCAAGGAAATCCGCGGAAATAGGTGGTCAGGACGCAGGCATCGGAGGGCGTTGCACCTACCTATTCTTACCAGTGTGAAGAAAATTACCTGTAATCGCGACAGGGGCTTAGCCATTTCTTAAGCGTTTAGGACCGATATTTCATACGCGCGCAGCTTTGGCGGCGCGACCTAATTTACCAAGACCAACTTCGGGAACTTTCGGGGTTCCAAAGACATTGCATTTGGAAATCAGGCATAACTGGCTATGACGTTTGACGACCTGCCTTCCCCCAATACCAAACGCTGGGTAATCCGTCGCAAGGCCCAGGTTGTGGTTGCCGTGCGTTCGGGGCTGATCAGCCTCGAGGAGGCCTGCAGCCGGTATAATCTGTCCATCGAGGAATTCCTCTCGTGGCAGCGTCTGATCGACCGCCACGGAATCGGTGGCCTGCGGGCCACCCGGCTGCAACAGTACAGGGAACCCTCCCCGGACCCGGGCTACTAGCCGTATAGCGACCTGAAGCTGCATCCGTTGCGGATGCGCCGCCGCCCCCTATGAATTCGGAGATTTCGCGGACCGCCCCGCAGGGACCTCAGTCTCGCTGTGCCCGGACGATCCTGATATGCTCGACCTGGCCACGGCCGCGACGACTGCCAACCGCCACTGGAACGCGGTCATAACCTTCCCGCGCGTTTTCCTGCTCGTCAAAGGTCTGCTGGCTGGCCGCAAGCTCCGCCTCGGTCTGCACGACCTGCTTTTCAATCTCTTCAAGCGACTTGCACAGGATTTCGCGTCGGCCCGACATGGTGCGTATTGCATCCGCAGTTCCCAGACCGCTGCTCTCGTTGTTCGACATGCGATCAAGTGTCGCATGAATGTGCTGCCGCAGTTCACCGAGATCCTTAAGCTTCTGCCGCTTCTCGTCGATCTTGAATCGATGTGCTTTCAACTCGTGCTCACGAACCGTCATTTGCCGCAGCCCCTATCACACCTTTGCGGGAAAACTGAAGAGGCGATCCGCGTCACGTCATCGTCCAGCCTGTACGCCACCATCGCAGCGCGTACGGCCGAATGATGCAAGACGCCGGTCCTTCAGTTCACCGTTCAGACAATTCCTTGGTTCAAATAAACTGTCCGGCAGAGCCCAAATGGCACCTTCAGCCCCGTCGCCACAACATCGCTCAGATCGCCGACGGACACCGCACCGGATTGAAATATCAGTTGATTTTGGCCCTCATACTTTAACATCCGGTAAAAAAGTTCAGAAAGGTGCACAGAATTAAGAAACCCTTTACATTTTTTAATCAAAATGGTTAACAATCGGTAGGTCAGTTTCCCTTGGAGAAAAAAGCATGAGAGTCCTTCTTGTCGAAGACGATACGTCGATTGCGAACAGCATCGTTGCGATGCTCCGGTCCGAGGGTTTCGTTGTCGATACGACGGACCTCGGAGAGGATGGGCTGGAGATCGGGAAGATCTACGATTACGACATCATCCTCCTCGACCTCATGCTGCCCGATATCGACGGTTATGAAGTCCTGCACCGGCTTCGGTCGGCAAAGGTCGACACGCCCATCCTGATCCTGTCCGGGCTGTCGGACATGCAGCACAAGGTAAAGGGACTCGGCATCGGCGCCGACGACTATCTCACGAAACCTTTCCACAAGAGTGAACTCATCGCCCGGATCCAGGCGATCATCCGACGCTCGAAAGGGCATTCCCAGTCCGTCATTTCGGCCGGTCGGCTGTCGGTCAATCTGGATACGAGAACCGTTGAAATCGACGGCCAGCCCGTACATCTGACTGGCAAGGAATACGCGATCCTGGAACTGCTGGCGCTGCGCAAGGGAACGACACTGACCAAGGAAATGTTTCTGAATCACCTGTATGGCGGCATTGACGAGCCCGAGCTCAAGATCATCGACGTCTTCGTGTGCAAGCTGCGCAAGAAGCTGTCCGCTGCAACCAGTGGTGAAAACTACATCGAGACGGTCTGGGGGCGCGGTTATGTGCTGCGTGAGCCCGGTGGGGGCGGCAGCGGCCTGGCCAGCAGGGATCAATCCCCCGTTACCGCCTGAAGGTATCCGCAGCACGTCACCCGCGCGAATCAACGACGGCCGGCCACAGAGGACCGGCCGTTAAACGTTGTCGCATGACGGTGCCGCTGTGAACCGGGATCAGGCGTTCGACGCGTAGTTCTGCGAGGCAGTTCCATAACCTGCAGCCGCGCGCTTGGCGATCTCATACATACCGCGGTATTCATTTACCGGCTGGAATTTCTCGGTCACACCCATGACCGTTTCGGCGCCGCCCATATACAGCACACCGTCGTCGGGCATCAGGTTGCAGATATTTTCCAGAACGCGTGTCTTCGTCGGCTGGTCGAGGTAAATCAGGACGTTCCGGCAAAACACGACGTCGAACCGGCCCAGCGGTGTGGGATCGTTCAAAAGATTGAACTCATCGAAATTGACCATCGCCCGGATGCCGGGATCCAGCTCCCATTTGTCACCAGCCTGGCTGAAATACTTCATCAGCATGGCAATCGGCAGCCCTCTTTGGACTTCGAACTGGGTGTAGAGGCCGGCGCGCGCCTTGTCGAGCATGGCCCGCGAAATATCCGTCGCCAGGATATCGACACGCCAGTCATTCAGGGCAGCACCCAGCTGCTTTATCACCATTGAGATGGAATAGGGCTCCTGACCGCTTGAGCATCCGGCGCTCCAGATACGTATGTGCCGTGTGTTCTTGCGCGCCTCGAGGAGCCGCGGCAGGACGACCTTTTCAAGCTGGTCAAACGGGGACTGGTCCCTGAAGAATAAAGTTTCGTTTGTTGTCATGGCTTCAGTTATCTCGCGCAACAATTCTTCATTCGGCGCGCCGCGAACCGTCGCTGCGAGACCCTCTATTTCATTCATGCCCCACTTCCTGGCCACCGCCATCAGGCGGTTTTCCAGGAGATACGCCTTGTCGGGCGAGAGTGTCAGGCCCGACCTGCTCTTCACGATGCGGCGCAGAAGTTCAAAATCTTCCGGATGAATCATGCCGCGCTCCGCATTATGAATTTCTTCAGATGCGCGGCGATATTCTCGAGCGGCAGCACAGCGCTGCACAGGCCGCGCGTCGCGACCGCCCCCGGCATCCCCCACACCACGCTGGTTGATTCGTCCTGTGCAATTAGCGTGCCGCCGGCATCGGTAATTTCCCGTGCCCCCATCATGCCGTCCTGCCCCATCCCCGTCAGGATGAGGGCAAGCGTGCCGGAGCCGTAAATCTCCACGATGCTGCTGAACATTGGATCGACGGCGGGCCTGCAGAAATTTACCGGCGCCCCCTGATCGATCCGGATCGTCGGCCGATCATTCCTTATACCCAGCAGCATATGGTAGTCGCCAGGCGCGACATAGATCTGGCCGGCCTCGAGAACGTCACCGTCCTCCGCTTCCTTGCACGGCACACCGGATGCCCGGGCGATATGCTCGGCCAGGATCTTCGTGAAGGTCGGCGGCATATGCTGGGTAATCATGACTGGTACGCTGAGTTCCTGGCCAATCTCGCCAAGCACCTTGAACAGTGCCTGCGGCCCGCCCGTGGAACTGCCGATCGCGATGATACGCGGCCGCGCCTTGCCGGCGGCGCGCAGGACGATTTCCTTCGGCACCGCCTTGGAGAGGATTGGCGTGATCTTCTCCTGACTGGCGTCCTTGGCTTTTCGTTCGACGACCCTGACCTTTGGGCGAACGGGCCGGACCGACGGCCTGTACTGACGCCCGGACGGGCGAGCCGATGGCTTGTAGTCGGGACTCGGTGTGATCTTGCGGGGCGGCACGGCAGGCATCGCCGGTCGCGGGTGATCGCGATTCGCATAGCCCAGTGCGATAACCTTCTCGACCAGTTGCCGATTGAACGTATCCATCGATCCGCCATGGGTACTCGACGGCTTGGTCAGATAGTCGGCGGCGCCCCGCTCAAGCGCCTGCAGAGAAATTTCTGCGTTTTTTTCGGTCAGGGTGGATGCGACGATTACCTGCACTTCCGGACGCGCCTCAAGTAGCATTGGGAGTGCGGTCAGGCCGTCCATGCGGGGCATTTCGATGTCGAGAATGATAACGTCGACCGGCTGACGGCGAAGCGCGTTGACCGCCATCTGCCCGTCGCTCACGGACGAGACGACCTGAATATCCGGCTGCTGCTCCAGGAGCCGAGTCAACAGACCGCGGACGACCGAGGAGTCGTCGACGACCATCACCCGTAAGGATGCGTCTGTAGCCGGCTCGAGCGGCATCAAATGAGGCCCACCTGCGAGAACTTGCTCTGTATGATCTCGCTGTCGAACGGCTTCATGATGTACTCGTTCGCCCCAGCGCTGATCGCTTCCTGGATATGGGAAAGGTCGTTCTTGGTGGTGCAGAACACCACCTGCGGCTTGTCGCCGCCCGGAAGCTGCCGCAAGGCATACAGGAACTCGATACCGTCCATGACCGGCATATGCCAGTCCAGAAGAACAGCATCGGGCATCACTTGATTGCACCGGTCGATGGCAACCTGGCCATCCTCGGCTTCGATGACCTCGAATTCCAGCTCTTCCAAGATCTTACGGGCGACCATACGGATTACCCGAGAGTCGTCCACGACGAGGCAGGATTTCATTTCCAACTCCGCTCAGTGTAGCGGCGCCGCACGTCTGCGCCTGGCCCAAAACCAATTGTCATCTGACAGCTCACAAATCCCATTGTTCAACGTCCGCACGTCTGACTCGCGCCGGTCGGACCGACACCGGACAAGAGGTCCACTGCAAATCACGGAGCGCACTTTCCCGGCAACGGATCAGCCTTCCTCAATCTCAGCCAACTCTGGATAGAGCGTTGTTTCCAGGGTTCGCAGCAAGGTATCGCGGTCGAATTTCCCGACATAATCGTCGAAGCCAACGTCGTGCCCGCGCTGCAAATGATCGATCGAGGTGTAAGCCGAAAGCGCGATCAGCGGAACGTCGGCCCAGCGTTCGCTGGATCGAACCGCCTGCGCGAACTCGAAGCCGTTCATGCCCGGCAGCTCAATATCGCTAAGGATCACATCGAAATCCCGCCCATCTTCGTATAACTCCATTGCGCGGTCGGCCGTCTCAACGGTCGTCACGGCATAACCGGCGACCGACAGCAGCGGCGACAGGAGATTGCGGAAGAATGCGCTATCGTCGATCAGCAGGACGCGGCGTTTGCGGCGGCTCTGTTCGACCGTTGTCGTATCCCCGCTGTGCGGAACGAACCAGTCGCCATAGGCCTGCGTCAGATAGTAGCTCGTGTCGACGATGTCCGTGGCATCGCCATCGATGATCGCACTGCCCAGCATTCCCGGGCGTTCGGTCGTCAACTCGATCGAGAGCCGGTCCTCAACGATATCGACGATTTCGTCAACGAGAAGTCCCATCGAGCGGTCCCGGTCGGCAAACACGATCGCGGACTGCCGTCCGGTCTTGGCGATTTCGCCATCGGCGCGCAGCGGCAAGAGCGGCATCAGGCCGCCGCGATACTGAACCACCAACTGGCCATTCGAGATTTCCACATCGTCAAGCGCGATCTCTTCCAAACGCGCAACCAGGGCCAGCGGCACCGCCATCGGCGTATCGTCACCCGCATGGAACAGCAGCAGCGGAACGCGATCGTCGGATTCCGCCTCGGCCAACGCGGTCATCTCTGCCGTGGCCGCCTCCGTTACGGTGATTTCCCCGATATCCGACGCGATCCCGTTGGGATCGAGGATCATGATCACGCTGCCGTCGCCGAGAATCGTGTTGCCCGAAAACAGGGTGATGTTCCGCAGCAGCGACGACACGGGCTTCACCACGATTTCCTCGGTATCGAAGACCTTGTCCACGATCATACCGAACGAGAAGTTGCCGACTTTCGTTACGATGATGAAGCGGTCGTCGGATTCTCCGAAATCGTCGGTGCCAAGTTTGAGCTGTGCGCGCAGCGAGGTCAGCGGCAGCAGCCGATTTCGCAAGCGCAGGACAGGCGTATTGTGGACGTCCTCGATCTTGTGCTCGCTGCCGCGGCCGGTCCTGACCAACTCCACCACACTGATCTGCGGCACCGCGAAACGCTCGCCACCGGCCTCGACGATCAGCGCAGAGACGATCGCCAGAGTCAGCGGGATCTTGATCACGAAGGTCGTGCCGCGGCCCTGGACGGATTTGAGCTCGATCGTGCCGCCGATCTTTTCGATGTTGGTTCGGACGACGTCCATGCCGACCCCGCGGCCCGAAACCGCCGTAACGTTGGAGGCTGTCGAAAATCCGGGACGCATTATGAATTGCTGGATGGCCTCGTCGGACATCACCTCGAGTTCGCTCTCGGTTGCGAGCCCGAGCGCCATCGCCTTCGCCTTGATCTTGTCGACCGACAGGCCTTTGCCGTCGTCGCTGATGTCGATGATGATATGGCCGCCCTCGTGAAACGCATTCAGCGTAATGGTTCCTGTTTCGGGCTTGCCCGCGGCACGCCGCTCGGCCGGCAACTCGACACCATGGTCGCAGGAATTCCGAACCATATGGGTCAGCGGATCCCGGATCAGTTCGAGAACCTGCCGATCGAGTTCCGTCTCCGCGCCCACCATCTGCAGGTTGACCTTCTTGGACAACTCAAGCGACAGATCCCGTACGATACGCGGCAGCTTTGCCCACGCATTGCCGATTGGCTGCATGCGTGTCTTCATGACGCTTTCCTGCAGCTCGGTGGTAACGTGGCTGAGACGCTGCAGCGGGCTTGAAAATTCACTGTCTTCGCGCGCCCGCAAGATCTGCAGGAGCTGGTTTCGTGTCAGAACCAGTTCGGAGACCATGGTCATGAGGCTCTCGAGCAAGTCGACACTGACCCGGATGCTCTGGTTCGCGACGCCGCCACCGCTGCCCACCGCGCCGTCGTCGCCACCATCGGTCAGGCCGGTCTGCCGAACCGTGGAAGGCACCTGGCCTGTACCGACCACATCCGACTCTTCCGCCGGCTCCTGGTCGGGTTCACCTTCAACCTCATAGGCGCCTTCGGACGCCACTCTGTACTGCGCCGCGTCGAATGCCGCCTGAAGCTCGTCCGAATCCTCGCCAGGCTCCTGGACTTCCTCGTTGCTCATCATGGCTTCCATGACGGCATCCTCGGCAAAGGACTCAAGCTGGGAGATCAGGTCCTGGTCATCGCCCTCCGGCTCACTGCCCGATTTCTCGAGCTCCCTGAGCAGCGCCTTGATCCGGTCGAGCGATTCCAGAACCAGGGACACCGCTTTCGGCGTCACCTCGAGTTCACCGTCGCGGAAGCGCGCAAAGAGGCTCTCGGCCGCGTGCGCCACGCTCTCCAGCCGCGGCAGCCCAAGAAAACCGCACGTACCCTTGACCGTATGGACCAGGCGGAAAATATTGCCCAGGAGTTCCGGATCATTGGGATTCTGTTCGAGTTTCACCAACTCGACGTCGAGAACATCCATGTTCTCGGTGGTCTCGGTCAGAAATTCGTTTAACAAGTCGTCCATAGCTTATACCCGTTGACGCGGCTCTTGCCGGGACCCCCCCAATCGACACGACACGCCAGCTACGAGAGTGGCATGCCGACACGTCGAAAGCTTTTCATGCAATGTTTAAGATGCCGTAAAGAGAAGCACTCTATACCGCGCGACTCAGGGTGTCGGACGGGCGCGGTCAGGCGAGGCGGACGTCGAACCGAATCTCTGATTCGCCATTCTCCGTAATCTCCACTCGGCCTCCCAGACTCTCCGCCAGCCTGACCGTGAAATAGCTGTGGATATTCCTTGCCTCGAGGTCCTCAACGGCCACATCCCCGAAGAAAACAGGACGCGTCAAGGGATGGATCTGGAGGCGATCGCCCCGGGCTATGGCAGCCAGCCGCACACCGCCGCCCGAATCGTCGACCTCAAGGGTAAGGACGCCGCCACGCGGCATAGCTTCAGCCGCAGCGACGGCGAGATTCAAGAGCATCCGGCCCCAGCCAGGCTGCAGCGTCGGATTGCGCTCCGCGTCCGGCCATTCGAGGGACAGCCTGCCCTCCGCCAGGACATCATCGGCCAGCCCACGGGCTGCCGCGAGATCGCCAACCGCCGACATACCCGCCATTCCGTATGCCATACGGTAAAACACTATGCGGCGTGTCACACGCTGGGCGCTGCTATCGATCTCCGACATCGCTTCGTCGCGCATGTCATCACCGACATCCAGCAGCAATTCGATGCCGTTGTTCACGGCCGACATGGGGTTAACCAGTTCGTGGCAAAAATGCGAGCACAGCAGGCCCATGACTCGCATATCGACAAGGTCTGGCATTGACTGTAGGTTCTCCCAGTTTTGCAGTATCGCGCCGACGCATCTGGCGCCTGATGCCGGACGCCGCGCCAACCTTAAACGAACTGCCCGCATGACCCAAGGTTTCGTTCCCGGAAATTTCGTAAGGCATCCGGACCAGCCGGATTGGGGGGTGGGCCAGGTCCAGTCGGTGGTCGGCGGCCGCGCCACGGTGAATTTCGAACATGCGGGAAAGCGGACAATCGTGCTGGCTGCGGTGGCGCTGGTCGCCGCCGAGGCGGGCGATGGCGGCGCCGCAGGGACCGACGGTTCACGTCGCGACGATTAGGTTTCGCAGCGTGGCGTTGGCCAGACAAGGATATCGGGAGGATCGGTTCGGATGGGGGAAACAATCAAGAGGGTGCGCCGGTTCGGGCATCCCGGGGCGGGCCGGCGGCAGGCCTTGTCCCACCCGAAGGGGCGCCAGGCCGATCCCGAAGCCGTGGCGGAGTTGGAGCGCACGCTGGCCGGGAAATCGCGCGACAGGGACCAGCTGATTGAGCTATTGCACGTCCTGCAGGACGCATTTGGTTGCCTGCACGCGCGCCATCTCGTCGCGCTGGCGCAGTCCCTGCGCCTTCCGATGGCCGAGGTGTTCGAGGTCGCCAGCTTTTACGCGCACTTCGATATCGTCGACGACGGCGAGGCCGCACCGCCGCCGGTAACCGTGCGCGTCTGCGACAGCCTGAGTTGTGCCGTGGCCGGCGCGGAGGAACTCTATGAAACGCTGTCGGGCGCGGCCGGCGCGGATTTCAGGGTCGTCCGCGCGCCGTGCATGGGGCGGTGCCACAAGGCGCCGGCGGTCGCGGTCGGTCAGAGCCATATTGCGCCCGCGGCCGCCGAGGTAGTGCGCGACGCGGCGGCGGCCCGGCTCACTGCCGCAGCGCCGGTCGATCATGCCGGTCTCGAGACCTATACCGCTTCGGGCGGCTATGAATTGTTGCAGTCCTGCGTGGAGGGCAGCCGGTCAGTCGATGACATTATCGGAATCATGGAGGAATCCGGACTGCGAGGACTTGGCGGGGCCGGCTTCCCGGCCGGCCGGAAATGGCGGTTCGTCCGCGCCGAGGCGGGCCCGAGGCTGTTGGCCGTCAATGCCGACGAGGGCGAACCCGGCACCTTCAAGGACCACTACTATCTGGCGCGCGACCCGCATCGCTTTCTGGAAGGCATGCTGATCGGCGCATGGGCCGTGGAGGCGGAGGACATATATATCTACCTGCGCGATGAATACCCCGACATACGCGCCGTATTGCAGCAGGAAATCGCGGCCCTGGAAGCGGCGGGAATGGCGGAGGGGCGCCGCATCCACCTGCGCCGCGGCGCCGGTGCCTACATCTGCGGCGAGGAGTCGGCGATGCTGGAAAGCATCGAGGGCAAACGCGGCCTGCCGCGGCACAAACCCCCCTTTCCCAGCCAGGTGGGATTGTTTGGACGCCCCACCCTGATCCACAATGTGGAAACGCTGTACTGGGTGCGCGAGATCGTCGAACGAGGCGCCGAGTGGTTCGCCTCGCAGGGACGGAACGGGCGCAAGGGGCTGCGGAGCTTTTCGGTTTCGGGCCGCGTGAAAGAACCAGGGGTGAAACTCGCGCCGGCCGGTGTCACGATCCGCGAGCTGATCGAGGAATTCTGCGGCGGGATGCAGGATGGGCACGTGCTGAAAGCCTATCTGCCGGGCGGCGCCTCCGGCGGCATCCTGCCGGCACGGCTTGACGACGTGCCGCTCGATTTCGATACCTTGCAGGAACACGGATGCTTCATTGGATCGGCCGCCGTTGTCGTGCTCTCCGACAAGGACAGCGTGGTCGATGCAGCCCGCAACCTGATGCGGTTCTTCGAGGACGAATCCTGCGGCCAGTGTACGCCATGCCGCGTTGGCACCGAGAAGGCGGTCAGGCTGATGCGTGCCGACGTGTGGGATAAGGCACTGCTGGAAGAGCTCTCGCAGGCGATGATGGACGCATCGATCTGCGGGCTTGGTCAGGCGGCTCCAAATCCGCTGCTGTCCGTGCTACGGTATTTCGCTGAGGACGTGCCCCGCTAAGCACGCAAAGAGGCCCCGGATCGTGCGGCAGACAACCGGGGAAACAGGCTTCTTTCATGGCATGGTAATTGCTGCATCATGCGCAAAGGCACGCGGCAGCAGGTGCGGTTTGCATCCTGCAACGATTGATGTGCCGTTTACGGTGGCTCAATACATTGCAGGCAATATAGCAAGCACCATGATGAAGAACGCTCTGCGGATTATCGGGAGTTTGACGACGGTCGTCCTGCTTGGTCTGACCGTCGCGCCGGCCCTTGCGGCGGAGTCCGGACAACGGCTCGTCCTTGGCCGGATATCCAGCGAACCACACAAGCACCTCGATCGCCTGCATGCGATGGCCGACTACCTTGCCGTCCGGCTGGCCGACCACGGAATTACCGGGGTCGACGTTCTGATCGCCGAGTCGCCGGGACGAATGCACAGCCTGTTGCAAGAGGGGAAGGTCGATTTGTTCTCCGAAACGGCATTCGTGGCGCTCGACTTCATGAACGACAGCACGGCACGACCATTGATGCGTGAATGGAAGAAAGGCGTTGCCGAATATCACTCGGTAATAGTCGTCCGCAAGGACAGCGGGCTGAAGACTCTCGCCGATCTCGTCGGCCGCAAATTTGCATTCGAGGACCTGGGTTCGACTTCCGGGTACCTGATTCCGCGCGCAGCGCTCGAAGACGCCGGACTCCTTCTCGCGGAACTTCCCGACCCGCGCAACCCGGTCCCTGACGGTGCTTTGGGCTACAGTTTCGCCCGGGGCGAAATCAATGTGGTCGCCTGGGTCAACCGAGGTCTCGCCGATGCCGGCGCGATCAGCAATCTCGACTGGATGGATCCCGATACGGCGCCGGCAACGCTGAAGAGCGAACTCCGGATAATCCACGAAACAGAACCCGTAATCCGCTCCCTGATCATGGCGCGGCAGTCACTCGACGAGGGACTCTGCGAGCGGGTCGTAGCGATCCTCGAATCCATGCACGAATCTCCTGAAGGAAGGGCGGTGCTGAGCAAGTATTTCAAGGTGGCGCGCTATGACCGGCTCGAAGGTGATGCCGCAAGAGGACTTGAGGCCGCCCGTTCGATCTGGCGGCGTGTCGGCGCGCAGGCCGACTGATGCCGCTGACCCTCAAGGCGAGATACGCGCTCGTCGTCCTCGGGCTTACGCTCGCCACTGTGCTGAGCCTTTCCGCCGCGCTTCTGACGGGATTCGGAGTTACCTCGGTACAGCTTCGGGAAACGACCATAGAGTCGATGGACCGGGCCCTTCTTCGGCAGTACGAGCGCCGTGCGACCGATCTCGCCCGTACGCTCGGCAAAAGCGTTGCCGACGAGATCTACCTGCTGGATGTCGACCACATCCGGAATCTGGTCGACGACCTGTCCGACATCCAGGACGTAAGCGCCATCGCGGTGTTCGACACGCGGGGTCCGCTCGTTCAGAGAGGCACTATCGGGGGACTGTCGCCGGCCCAATCCAGGAATCATTTCGCCCGGGCACAGCACCTGTCCGGCCGCACGACGGTCACCACATTCCTGAACGACAGCATCACGACCAGCGAACCGGTCTTTCTGGCCGAAGAAATCATCGGTCGCGTAATGGTCAATCTGTCGCTGACGCCAATTACAGAACAGATTGCCGTGCTGCGGAACGAACAAAACCAGCTTGTCGTCGATAGCCGGAACCGCGGTCTGTGGATATCACTTGCGATCACGGTGACGTTCGGCGGCCTCGGTATCGTGCTCGCGGTCGCGGTCGGCAGTCGACTGAGCCGGCCGATCCGCCTTTTGTCGCAACTGGCACGCCAGATCGGACAGGGCAATTACGAAATGCCAGGCGATATCGGGGCGGGGCCGGAGATCCGCGATCTTGTCGAGTCCTTCGTCTCCATGGCCCGGGACCTGCGCCAAACAACCTTCAGCAAGGTCTATGTCGACAACATCCTGCACAGCATGCTCGATGGTCTGTTGGTTGTCGGGCCGGGTGGCTCCATCCGGACCGTCAATGCGGCAAGTTGCCGGCTTCTGGGTTACGAGGAGCGCGAGTTGCTGGGGCAACCGGTATCGGCCTTTCTTCTGGCGCCGATGGACGGCCTTTCACCTGCCACCGCCGGCCGGCCGCGCGAGGGAACGGCCCGGACCCGTGGCGGCGGCTGGCTGCCGGTTCTGGTGTCAAGCGCTGAACTGCCAGGACAGCCGGGGGACGAGACCTCCAGCGTCTGGCTCTTTCGCGATATCACACGACTCAAGACAACCCAGAACGCACTCATTACGGCGATGCGAGAGGCTGAACGCGCCAACCGTGCAAAGTCCCAGTTTCTCGCCAATATGAGCCATGAACTCCGCACGCCGCTCAACGCCATCATTGGCTACAGCGAGATGCTGCTCGAAGAAGCGGTCGACGCGGGGCGGGCCGACGCGGTTGGCGATCTCAGGCGGATCAACGGCGCCGGCCAGCATCTGCTTGGTCTGATCAACGATGTGCTCGATCTGTCGAAGATCGAGGCCGGCAAGATGGAAGTCATGCCGGAGGATTTCGCCGTTTCGAGCATCGTCGACAACGTCGTGGCGACAATTCAGCACATGGTCGACGACCGCAACAATCGCCTGACTGTCGACGTCGCGGCGGACCTGGAGCCGATGTATTCGGACCAGCTGAAAGTGCGCCAGATTCTGTTCAACGTTCTTACCAACGCGGCCAAATTTACCAATGGCGGCCAGATCCGCTTCAGCGTCCGCCCGGTCGCACAGCAGGACGGAGTCTGGATCGAATTCACGGTCTCCGACACCGGAATCGGCATGACCCGGGAGCAGGTGGACAAGGTATTCGGAGAGTTCCTGCAGGCCGACTCGTCGACCACCCGCGAATATGGCGGGACCGGCCTCGGGCTGGCCATCAGTCGCCGGATGGCGCGGATGCTTGGCGGCGATATTTCCGCGACCAGCGCGCCTGGAGAGGGATCGACCTTCACAGTGCGGCTGCCGGCCCGAATGCCGCCGGTAAGCGATCCTGTCGAGGCGGCGGCCGTTTCGTCGTACGCCGTTGCGCCGAAACGGTTGGCGGACACCGGGCGGGTCGTTCTGGTGATCGACGCTGATCTCGACTTTCTCGAGCTCACCGCGTGGCATCTGACCCGCTGGGGATTCAGGGTGGTAACGGCGAGTCGCGGCGGCGAAGGCCTGCGTCTGGCGCGCGAGATACAGCCCTTTGCCATCCTGCTCGACATCGCCCTGCGCGACATGGACGGATGGACGGTGCTCCGGACGCTCAAGAACGAAAGGGCGCTCAACTCCATTCCCGTCGTCGTCTCGTCCACCATCGATGAATCGAAACGGGGCCGGGACTGCGGTGCCGCGAGCTTCATGGTCAGGCCGATCGACTGGGCACAATTGTTCCGCACGCTTGCGGACCAGCTGCCGCGCGGCGACGGACGGACCGTACTAATGGTTGACGACGACCCGATGTCGCGCGAAGTTCTCAGGCGCTCACTTGAGAGGGCGGGCTGGACCGTGGCGGAAGCGGCAAACGGCGGCGCCGGCCTGGAGTGGATCCGGGACAACGCTGCGGACCTGATCGTCCTGGACCTGATGAAGCCGGAAATGGGCGGGAAGGAGTTTCTGCACGCAGTCAAATCGGGCGAAGCCGCCGTAACGGCCCCTGTGGTGGTAGTGACGGCTGAGAATATGACGAATTCCGAGCGCAATGAATTACACAGGATGGCCGATACCGTGATCGACAAAGAGATGACCGGCTGGAACGAAATGGTCCGGGTAGCCGTGAGCTCGATCGATCCGCGCAGCGTGGAAAGAGCCGAATTGACCGGAGAGTGACAGCATGCCCACGATCCTAGTCGTTGAAGACAATGAGATGAACCGCGATATGCTGTGCCGCCGTCTGTCGCGCAAGGGCTATTCAGTGCTCGTCGCGCAGGACGGCGTCGAGGGGCTGCTGGTCGCACAGACCGAAAGCCCCGATCTGATTATCATGGATCTAAGCCTGCCGCGCGTTGACGGCTGGGAAGTGTCCCGGCGTCTGAAGGCCGACGCGAACACCAGCGCAATACCGATCATCGCCCTGACGGCCCATGCCATGAGCACCGACAAGGAGAAAGCGTTGGCGGCCGGCTGCGATGATTTCGATACGAAACCGATCGATTTCGCACGCCTGCTGCAGAAGATCGACGACGCCTGCTCCGGACGATAGGGATACCGTCCGGGCCCTCACACCTTCAAAACAGGCACAAAATCAGTAGTGGCGCCCGCGCGCTGCGACCGCAGGAATATCGCTGCGGCTAATGCCGATGTCGGCGAGCTGGCGATCGCTCAGCCGCGCAAGTTCCGCACGCGTCCGCGCACGCTGACGGCTTTCGTGGATGGCGGCGCCAATGCGGGAAAGACTCTCGATAATCCGGCTGTTCATCACGATAATCCTTTTGAATGGTAATATGCTTCGGCACTTTTATGTAGTTGAGTATCAGGCATTTTCACCACGTCCGGAAGCGGATTTTGTGCATTGCAGCATTGCCGTTTCCGCATAGGTTAAGGTGTAGTTAACAAGAGGCGCTGGGGGTGGTGGGTCCTTACTGTTTTTGCACTGTATCGGCGCTGCGCTTTTTTTTGTAACATGCCCGTCTGCGGGAGAACGCCAGTCAATCGGATATACATAAGAGGTAGAGGGAGAGACAAAGGACGATGTCGGACAACATTCGATTTCACCTGGACAGCCACGAGGTGGAGGCGTCTCCCGGCGAGACCATTTGGCAGGTCGCAACGCGGATCGGGACCGAAATTCCACATCTGTGCCATTCGCCGGAACCGGGCTACCGGCCGGATGGCAATTGCCGTGCCTGCATGGTGGAAATCGAGGGCGAACGCGTCCTCGCGGCATCGTGCGTGCGCAAACCGGCCAAGGACATGAAGGTGGTGACGGCGTCGGATCGGGTCAGGTCTGCACGCAAAATGGTATTCGAGTTGCTGCTTGCGGACCAGCCGGACCGCGGCGCGGCGCACGATCCGGATTCGAAATTCTGGCACTGGGCCGACGCGGTCGGCCTGTCCGAGAGCCGCTTCCCCGGCCACGTCGGTCCTGCCCAGGACGCCTCCCACCCGGCGATGCGCGTCAACCTGGATGCCTGCATTCAGTGCGGATTGTGCGTTCGGGCCTGCCGTGAAGTCCAGGTCAACGACGTGATCGGCATGGCCTATCGCGGGCGCGGCGCCAAGGTGGTTTTCGATTTCGACGACACGATGGGCACATCGACCTGCGTTGCCTGCGGCGAGTGTGTGCAAGCCTGTCCCACCGGCGCACTGATGGAGGCAAGCCTGCTTGACGAGTCCGGTCTCCGGACCGTCTTTGCCGACCGGAGTGTCGATACGCTTTGCCCGTTCTGCGGCGTCGGCTGCCAGACCACGGCGCACGTCAAGGACGGCCGTATCGTGCAGATCGACGGCAGAGACGGGCCAGCCAACGAAAACCGGCTCTGCGTTAAGGGACGGTTCGGTTACGACTACGTCCACCATGCGCACCGGTTGACCAAGCCGATGATCCGGCGTGCGGATGCGCCCAGGCAATGGGACGGCGAAGTGGACCCGGCGAATCCCTGGACGCATTTCCGGGAAGCCAGCTGGGAGGAAGCGCTGGACCGCGCGGCGCAGGGGCTCAAGACCATACTGGACCGCGACGGCGGCGGTGCGCTGGCAGGGTTCGGCTCGGCCAAGTGCTCGAACGAGGAAGCCTATCTGTTCCAGAAGCTGATCCGCACCGGCTTCGGCACGAACAATGTCGACCATTGCACCCGGTTGTGCCATGCCTCGTCGGTCGCCGCGCTGATGGAGGGCATCGGATCCGGCGCGGTTACCGCCCCGTTCACGGCGGCGGCGGACGCCGATTGCATCGTTGTGATCGGCGCGCGGCCGACGGACAACCACCCGGTCGCGGCGACCTATCTGAAACAAGCGGCGAAACAGGGCAAGACGCTGATCGTCATGGACCCGCGCCGCCAGGAACTGTGCCGCCACGCCACACACTTTCTGCAGTTCAAGCCCGGCCGGGACGTTGCGCTGATCAACGCGATGCTGCATGTCATCGTCGAGGAGGGGCTCTACGACCGGCAATATGTCGAAGCCCACACCGAGGGGTTCGAGGCGCTCAAGAGCGGCGTCGCCGGTTTCGCACCGGACAAGATGGCGGAGATCTGCGGCATCGACGCGGAAACGATCCGGACCGTCGCGCGCATCTACGCGACCTCGCGGGCCTCGATCATCTTCTGGGGCATGGGCATATCCCAGCACGTCCACGGCACCGACAATGCCCGCTCTCTGATCGCGCTGGCGCTGACCACCGGCCAGGTCGGGCGGCCCGGAACCGGTCTGCACCCGCTGCGTGGCCAGAACAACGTGCAGGGCGCGTCGGATGCCGGGCTGATCCCGATGGTCTACCCGGACTACCTGTCGGTGGAAAACGATGAGATTCGGAAGCAGTTCGAAACCTTCTGGGGTACCGCGCTGAATCCCGAACGCGGCCTAACCGTCGTCGAGATCGTGAACGCGATCCATGCCGGCACCGTCAAGGGCATGTACATCCTCGGCGAAAACCCGGCCATGTCGGACCCCGACCAGACCCATGCGCGCGAAGCGCTCGCAGCCCTCGAATTCCTGGTGGTGCAGGACATCTTCCTGACCGAAACCGCGTTCCACGCGGATGTCGTCCTGCCGGCCTCGGCCCACGCCGAGAAGACCGGCACGTTCACCAACACCAATCGCCAGGTCCAGCTGGCCCGCCAGGTGATCGACCCGCCGGGCAAAGCGCGCCAGGACTGGGAGCTGATTCAGGACATCGCGCGGCGCGTCGGGCTTGATTGGAATTACCGCGCGGTAAGCGACGTGTTCACGGAGATGACGAAGATCATGCCGTCGCTGGACAACATTACCTGGGACCGGCTTGAACGGGAGGACTCGGTCACCTATCCGTGCGATGCGCCCGACAAGCCGGGAAACGAGGTGCTGTTCGCCAGCGGGTTCCCGACCGAAAGCGGCCGCGGGCGTATCGTGCCGACGCAACTGGTCGATCCGGACGAGATGCCCGACGACGACTATCCGATGGTGTTGACGACGGGCCGCATGCTCGAGCACTGGCATACCGGCACAATGAGCCGGCGCTCGGCGGTGCTCGACGGTATCGAACCTGAAGCCGTCGCCTGCCTCTCCCCGGCCGATCTCGCCCGCCTCGGAATTCATGCCGGCGATTTCGTCACCGTTGCGACCCGCCGGGGCACGGTGCGCATGAAGGCGCGCCAGAATGGCGATGTTCCGAAAGGGATGGTCTTCATCCCCTTCTGTTTCGCCGAGGCCGCGGCCAACTTCCTGACCAATCCGCAGCTGGATCCCATCGGAATGATTCCCGAGTTCAAGTTCTGCGCGGCGCGCGTTGATCCGGCCAGGAAATCCGCCGCGGCTGAGTAAATCGGACCGAACCGTGGCCGGGACCAGGAAAACGACGCGCAAGGAAGCAGGGAAGGCGACGGGCGGGAAACCCGCGCCGCGCCGGAAGAGCGGTCCGGCCCCTGCGAAGACCAAGGCCGGAACCAAGAAGCCGGTCCGGAAGACCGCGCGGAAAAGCCAGCCGGCTCGGACGGCGGACCGGCCTTCCCCGCCTCGTGAAGTTGAACCCGGTGCACCGCGAGCAACGACGCGCCCGCGACAGCGCCGGGTCGGCTATGCGTTGATTGCCATCAGTGTGGCGGGCATCGCCGGCATCGGCGCCTGGGTTGTGGCGGACTCGATGCAGGGCATCGGCCACTGGACCGTACGCGCCGTTTTCCGTGCTGTCGGCGTAGCCCTGATCGGTTTTTCTCTGTGGGCCCTGCTGGACCAGCGGCGCGCGGTATCCCGCGTGCTGGTCTTGGGAGCCACGGCCGCCGGCCTGCTGGTATACGAGGCGGGGTCGGCCTGGTGGGACCATCGAGCCCGAAGCCTCGCAAAACAAACGCTGCTGCAACTGGAGCAGGAAAGACGGGACGTCGAGAGCCTGATGCCCTTCGAGATTGCCGACCCCTATATCGAGGCCTATGTCGTCATGCGCGACATCTACTGGGAGCTTTATGCACGCGCCGATGATGAGATGTCGCGGTATCGCTCGTACTACGAAGACTACACCGCCGAAGGCGCGTTCCTCGATACAGGGCGACTGACGACGACAGCGGACATCTCGCGTTCGATACTCGAAATCGACGATCTGCAGCATCGTCTCCTGCGCGTCGAGACGTCGCGCCCGGACATCGCGGACCTGCTCCTGACCGTCGACCTGCTTGACGTCGATCCTGAGACCCGGGCCGCATATGCCGACGATGTACGCACCGCGCGCGATTCGTTCGTCGAAGCGACCGCGGCATCGGTGGCCGGGGAGCGCGAGACGCTCGGCGATATTCGGCACGCCCTCGAAGCGCTTCTGGACGCAGAGGGTCGTTACCGGATCCAGGATGGCCGGATCATCTTCGAAGATCCGGAGGACGCGGCCCGCTTCGCCGGCGAGGCGGAGGCCGGTTGAGGCTCATATCACGGGCCGGTTCGGTCCAGGACGCGTTCCGCTTCCGCCAGATCTTCCGGCCTGTTGGCATTGAAAAACGGGTCGACGGGGTCCGCCGGCCAATCCACCAGGATGTGCCTGAAGCGGGCAGTCCAGGCGTCAACCTTGCGGACATGTTCGTCAGTGATGGCTTGCCGGAGGTCGGCCGCCAGCCGGACCGGCCAGAGGCCGCACACCGGGTGCGATCGCCCGCCTGAGGACGCGCAGGCCATATCGGCCCCCTGCGCGTCAATCGCGGTCAGCATCCGCGCCGCGAGATCATCGGGCAGGAATGGCGCGTCGGTGGGCGCCGTCAGGACCCATGGGCAATCCGGCGCATGCGTCGCAGCCCATTCCATTCCCGTCAATATGCCCGCCAGGGGCCCGGCATGGCCGGCTATGCTGTCCGGGACGACCGGCAGTCCGAAGGCGGAAAACCGGTCGGGATCGCCATTCGCGTTCAAAAGGAGGCAGCTTGTTTGGGGCGCTATCCGCGCAATGACACGTGACAGAATCGTTTCGCCGGCAATCCGGCGGAGCATCTTGTCCCCGCCGCCCATGCGGCGGGACAGTCCGCCCGCCAGCAACACTCCGACAACGGCGCCATTCATTTTCCCCGCAATGCTCCGACCAGTTCACCGGGCCGTCCGCTGTCGGGCGCCGCCGGGGTCCCGGCCTGCCGCCGCGACGGGCGGACGATACCACGGCAATACCGCGTTACGTCCCGCGGGTCCAGCCGCCAGCGGAATTAGCCCGGGTTAACCGGAGTCCGGTCCGCCAGGAGAAGGCCGAAGAGCGTAGCCTGCGCTACGGTCGAGGCCTTCGACGCCGCGGGCGGCCCGCCCGGCGCGACCCTCCGGGCGTGACGGCGCCATCCTGGTGAGAAATCCGGGTTAATGCAGGTCGGATGTCCACATGCAGGTGTAGTTGCCGCTGATGCGCCCGGCTTCCATGGCCTTGTCGGCACGGTTTATCAGCTCCTGTACGGGGCTCGAATCCATCATGACACCGCCGAGCGAAACCGAGACGGAGATGTCCACGCTCTGGTTGGGCATCTTGAACGGCAGCCGGGCGATGATCGCGTTCAGCCGTTGCAGGACCGCCGGGGCGTCCGACGGCTTGACATGCGGAAGCGCGACAATCAGCTTCTCGCGGCCATGACGGAAGATCGCGTCATACGAGCGCAGACTGTGTGCGAAGCGGTTCGCGATCTCTCCCACGGTCAACTCCATGGCTGCGCCCTCGATGGGATTTGGTGCACAGACCACCAGGCAGCAACTGGCGCCGCCCTGGACGACCTTGTTACGCGCGTTTTCCAGCCACTGGGCCGTCTCCATCAGATCGTCCACGACTGGCAGCGGCCCCGTCATTTCTTTCCGCTCACCGAACTCGAAGCCGGCAGCGTCATTTCCGCCGGCAGGAGTTTTGGGGGTTCCGAACAAGCCCATAAGACCGGCCCTCCTGGTTCTTTTCAAACTGCGATGCTGCCCCCGGCGACTGTTGCCGGAACCGCAACACGCGCCCGAAACGCCGGGCATACTGGCCGGTAATTGGTAAAGGATAGGTTTTCACGAACGGAAAAACGTGATTCGGGCGGCGCCCGATATGGTCGAAAGCGGCTGGAGAGTTTCAGGATTGTTTGGACTCGCACTCGCGGCGGCGGCGCGACCTCACCCTTCGAGACGGGCCTCCGCTTCGCGGCTCGCACACGCCGCCTGCCGGCGGCTGCTCGGCGCGCCGGCCCTCCTCAGAGTCTGTGAATCTTTCGGTTTGTGGGTGTAATGCGCCGCCTGCGGCGGCGGGTCGTCATCTGTCCACCCCCTCCCCAACCCCTCCCCCGCCAGCGGGAGAGGGGCTTTATCGTTGCGGCAGCGCCACTTGGCCCCTCTCCCGCCTGGGCGGGGGAGGGGTTGGGGAGGGGGTGGGACATGAAGATTCGCCGGCAACGCCGACAGCAATATTTACCCTCGTGCCGAAAGATTCACAGGCTCTGAGGAGGCTGCGAAGCAGCCGTCTCGAAGTATGAGGTCGCGCCGCTGCCGGCGCCGATGTATCTTTAAAAACTCAATTCTCGAGTTCCGCAGACCAGACCACGATTTGCTCGCCGGTGCCCGTCCCGGCCATGTTGGCGGCGCGCAACGCCCGGTCCAGGATTTGCTGAACGGCGGCATGAGAATCGGACATGGCGAGCCCGAACCGGGCCGAGACCGTCGCCTCCACCGATCCGGACAGTGCGAACGGCGCCCCGTCCACGGCCTCGCAGAGGCGCCTGGTGACCGCACTCGCCTGCAGGGTATCGGCCCCTGGCAAGCAGATCAGGAATTCCGACCGCCCATAGCGGTATACCGCGTCGTACGGACGCAAATGCGAATAAAGCCGTGCCGCCAGCCCGGCGACAAGGCGGTCGATGCCCAGATTGCCGAACTTCTCCTCGATTTCGGCGAGTCCGTTGGGCCGAACCATCAGCAGGCACATCGAGGTGTTCGTACGCGCCGCCCGTTCCGATTCGCGCTCCAGTTCTGCGAGCATCGTCATCCGGCTTTGCAGTTCGGCGATCGCCTCGTCTTCCGATACCTGGATATCTTCCGGACGGCCGTGGGCTTCCTGGACGCGCGCCGCAACCTTCCTGAAGCCGTCAAATGCGCCGATCAAGGCGTCGTATTCGTCCGCCGGGATCCGGTCCCCGGCACCGGCCTTCCCCGCCAGGAAACGGGCGGCTTCGTGAACCTCGTGATGGGCCCGGCCCAGCTCGGTGAAAAGCTCGCCGTCAAGAATGCCTGACTGGCTGTGCCGCTCGAACCACTGGCCGAACCGGCAGCGCGTTTGCGCATTTTCGTCAGTAACGAGGGGATCCGGCGTCAGGCCGCAGATCAGGGCGCGCCGCAACGCTTCCAGCCACTCATTGTGCTCCACAAGCGCGTCGGCAACGGCCACCGATATGTCGCGGGACCCCGCGCTCTTGCCAGGTGATCCGCCATTGCCTGTCATCCCTTCCTCCTGGCGTGGTGCGGGCGGCCAGGCCCGGTCACAATTTTACGCCGACTCCAGATCGGGCGACCACAGGCGGATCGAATCGCCGCCATTCTGGGTGGCGGCATACAGGGCCCGGCCCGCCCGGTCCAGGTGCTCCTGCACCGAAAACTGGCTCTCGAACATGATCGCGCCCAGTGACGCCGTCGCCGGCACGACGCTGCCGTCATCCATGGTCAGGAGCCTGCTCGACACCACCGTGCGGAGCCGGTCCATGATCACCGTGGCGTCCTCGATCTTGATATGCGAGACACCGATCAGGAACATGTCCGGGCCGAACCGGTAAATCGAATCGTAGGGCCGCAGGCTGACCGCGAACCGTTTGCCGACCCCGTCCACGATCTGCGGCGCCAGTTCGCTTTCCTGCACGTTGTCCAGGCGAACCAGAATAACGCAATACGTCGCGCCGATGCGTGCGACCCGGCCGTGCTCTTTGTCCAGGTCCCGCATCATCGCGGCGGTATCGTCGACGATCGGCAGCGGTGGCAGGCCGCCCCGCGACCCGTCGCTGGCCATGAAACGCCTCGCTCCTGTCATGCCGAATATGTTGAAACCGCGTCCAATCATTTTTCGATAATCCTTTCCGCAATGGAAAATCACGGGCCATTAGAGCACCATTTATTCAACAATTTATGAAAATCCAATGGCTCCCGGCGCCGGGCCGGCATCACGCCCCGTGCCGCGCCGGGTCCGCAGGCTGCGTTTTCTTCGACTCGGAAAGGCCGCGCAGCTTCGTCGGATCCGCGTCGTAGACGATCCGGTTTTCGCCGGACAGCGCGATGAACCGCTTGCCCTTGGCGCGGCCGATCAGCGCCAGGCCCGCCTTGCGCGCCAGCTCGACGCCCCAGGCGGTAAAGCCCGATCGCGAAATGAGGATGGGAATACCCATCTGGACGGTCTTGATCACCATCTCCGAGGTCAGGCGCCCGGTCGTATAGAAGATCTTGCCGTCGTTGCCGATGCCGTTCATCGCCATGTAGCCGGCGATCTTGTCGATCGCGTTGTGGCGGCCGACATCCTCCATATAGACCAGCGGCCGGTCCTCCTCGCACAGCACGCAGCCATGGATCGCGCCGGCGGCAAGGTAGAGGCTGGGCGAGGTGTTGATCTTCTTCGTCAGGGTATAGAGCCACGAGGTCTTGAGGATGGCGTCCCCGGGCAGCCGCACCTCGTCGAACCTCTCCATCAGATCGCCGAACACCGTACCCTGGGCGCAGCCCGAGGTCAGTGTCTTCTTCTTGAGTTTCTCCTCGAAATTCGTCGGGTTCTTCGTGCGCACCACGACGGTTTCGATGTCGTCCTCGTATTCGACGGCGGTGATTTCGTCGTCCGGCCGCAGCATGTTCTGATTGATCAGGTAGCCGACCGCGAGGTACTCGGGGTGATCGCCGATCGTCATCATGGTGACGATCTCCTGACCGTTCAGGAACAGGGTCAACGGCCGCTCGACGACGACGCGCGTCTCGACCGGCCTGCCGTCCTGGTCGACGCCGGTGACGCCCTGCGTCAGCCGCTTGTCGTCGGGATCGGGCTGCAGAATGAAATCGCTCATGGACAGCAATATGCGTGCGTCCGCCCATTCCGGCAAGGGCAGGCCGTCGCCGGACATTGACCCGGAGGCAACAAAAACCAGATATCTCATCGGGTAGATTGTCCTGCGGCCTTGCTCTAGAATGTGCCGCCGTTCAAGGAGAGGCAGTTGCATGAGAGACCCGTTCGGGAGAACCGTTAGCTATCTGCGCGTGTCGGTCACCGACCGCTGCGACTTCCGTTGCGTCTATTGCATGTCGGAGGACATGACCTTTCTCCCCAAGAAAGACGTGCTGTCGCTGGAGGAGCTGGACCGGTTGTGCGGCGCCTTCGTGCGCCTCGGCGTACGCAAGCTGCGGCTCACCGGCGGCGAGCCGCTGGTGCGCCGCAACATCATGTGGCTGATCGAACGCCTCGGCGAGCATCTGAAGACCGGCGACCTCGACGAGCTGACCGTCACCACCAACGGCAGCCAGCTCGAGAAGCTCGCGGACCCGCTCTACGCCGCCGGCGTGCGCCGCATCAACGTCTCGATGGACACGCTGGATCCCGGGAAATTCACCGCCATCACCCGCTGGGGCAAGCTGGACAAGGTCCTGGCCGGCCTAGACGCGGCCGAGAAGGCCGGGCTGAAAATCAAGATCAACGCGGTGGCGCTGAAGGGCGTCAACGACAACGAGTTCCACGATATGGTCGCCTGGGCCGGCGAGTGCGGCTACGACCTGACCTTCATCGAGGTCATGCCGATGGGCGATATCGGCCCGCAGCGCTCCGACCAGTACCTGCCGCTCTCGATGGTCCGCGCACAGCTTCAGGAGCGCTGGACGCTGGAGGATTTGGATCTCAACACCGGCGGCCCGGCGCGCTACGTGCGGGTCCGGGAGACCGGCGGCCGCATCGGCTTCATCACGCCGATGACCCATAATTTCTGTGAATCCTGCAACCGCGTGCGGCTGACCTGCACCGGCACGCTCTATATGTGCCTGGGCCAGGAGGACGCCGCCGACCTGCGCGCGCCGTTGCGCGCCAGCGAGTCCGACGAGGCGGTCGAGCGCGCGATCCTGGAAGCGATCGACCGCAAGCCCAAGGGCCACGATTTCATCATCGACCGCCGCACCCGCAAACCCGCCGTCGGCCGCCATATGAGCGTGACGGGGGGGTGACGGCGCAAGCGCGCTTCCCGTTCCCCGATACCCAGCGACTTCATACTTCGAGACGCGGCTGCGCCGCTCCTCAGCATGAGGCGCGTGTCATCAAAGCTCTTTGGGCCTCATGCTGAGGAGGTTGCGAAGCAACCGTCTCGAAGTATGAGGTCGCGCCGCCGCATCAAGCTGTCATTGCGAGCCGCAGGCGAAGCAATCCAGTTTCTCCCGGCCTTCTGGATTGCCGCGGCGCTGCGCGCCTCGCAATGACCCTGTCTGTACTTGCATAAGACACCTGACACATGAGGTCGCGCCGCCCCGAAAATGCCGCCCGGCCGCCATGGTAAGTCGCCAAGGGTTGCACTATGATCGCTCGATGATCGGTTTGCGCTTCCTCCCCTACCCCCTCCTCGCCGCCGCGCTGCTTGCCTCGGCTTACGCCGGGCTGTCCGGGCCGGCGGGAGCGGTTTCCCCGAGCAGGCCCGTTAGCCTTGCCGAATTCGGGAACCGGGTCTTTTTCGATTCCGACAGCGCCGAATTGCGACCAGATGCAAAGGAAGCCATCCGCCGGTTGGCCGAATGGCTGAACAAGAATCACCCGGAACTGAATATTATGGTCGAAGGGCATGCGGACGAGCGTGTCTCAAGGCAATACGCCTTCGACCTCGGATGCCGGCGCGCGATTGCTGCAGGGGCAGAGATGATCCGGCACGGCTTCCCCGCCGAACAACTCGGATTGGTCAGCTAAGGCAAGGAGCGGCCGGCCGTCCTGGGAAACAACGACGCCGCCTGGGCGCAGAACCGCCGCGCTGTGTTCGTGGCGGCCAATGCAATCTTCACTTCAGACTGTAATGCCCCCGAACCTGCGCGATGAAGAATTCACGTTACATCCTGTATCCCATCCTCGCCGCCGCCCTGCTCGTCACGGCCTGCGCGGAACAACGCGAAGCTGCAGTTCAGGAACAAGCTGGAAAACCGTCGCAGAGGCAGCCCAATCCGTTGCTGGCGGATGCGACTGATCGGAGTTGGATCGATAATTATGATCCCAATGACCGCATCTTTTTCGATTTCGACAGCGCCGTGTTGCGCCCGGACGCAGTTTCAACCATCGACACGCAGGCCGAATGGCTCAAACGGTATGCCAGATCGGTTGAAGAAGAACCCCACATCAAGTTCATGATCGAAGGCCATACGGACTACAGCGGCCCGGAGGACAACAGCATCGAACTCGGGTGTCGGCGGGCCAAGGCGCTAAGAGACGCATTGATCGAACGCGGCATCGCCGCCGAACGGCTGGGAACCGTAAGCTACGGTGACAGTAGACCGGCCGTGCTGGGGAAGAACGAGGCCGCCTGGCGGCAGAACCGCCGTGCCGTTCTGGTCGTGCTGTCGGGCGATCACGTGCTGGGGGTCGGAGGCTCGTACTGCGGCGAGCGCTAGAGAGCGGGATCGCGCCCCCGATAAGGGATGCGCCCGTGGAATAGGCACCTGCAACACAGAGCAACCTCATACTTCGAGACGCGGCTTCGCCGCTCCTCAGCATGAGGCACGTGTCATCAAAGCTCCTGGAGCCTCATGCTGAGGAGGCGCGGAGCGCCGTCTCGAAGTATGAGGTCGCGCCGCCCCGAAAAGGCTGCCTGGCCGCCATACTGACCCGCCCGCGGTTGTGCTATGGTGGCGCAATGAAAAGAGCGCACATTCTCCTGTTTCCCCTCCTCGCCGCCGCGCTGCTCGTCTCGGCCTGCGCGGGACAACGCGGCGCATCAGTGGAGGGGCAGGTCGAGACGTCCGCGTCGCCACCTCGCGATGGACATGCCGCAGACCTCGAGGACGACTTTTGGCAACGTGAATGGGAAATGTACGGGCCCGGTAACCGAATCTATTTTGGTTTTGACAGCGCCAAATTGCGCCCGGACGCGATTGAAACCTCCGAATCTTTCGTAAGCTGGCTAAATGTTTATCACCCCAGCATGGTGCTCATGATCGAAGGCCATACCGACGCGCAGGGACAGAGCGACTACAATCTTGACCTCGGGTGCCGGCGCGCGAGAGCGGCAAGAGACGCGTTGATCGAGCGCGGCATTGCCGCCGAGCGACTGGGAATCGTTAGCTACGGTAAAACAAGGCCGGTCGTGATTGGGGATAACGAAGCCGCCTGGGCGCAGAACCGCCGCGTCGATCTTACGGTGTTGACTGGCGAACACGTGCTGCCAGAATCGAACTGCGACGAGCGATAGAGAGCGGCATCGACCGCATGCCCATAAGCCGCACCGGGCTGTCATCAACTCAGTCGCATTTGCGCAACCGTCTCGATGCATGAGGCCACGCCACCTTTGGAGACCGGATCAACCGGATTTCCGGAACGGAATGCCATGCGCCTCCAGGAATTCCGCCGCGATTTCCGAGAAGGCGGCGCCGCGGTATTCATACCACTTGTCGATGATGCCTTCCCGGTGCGCCAGATCCTTGAACCGCCGGAAGGCGCCGCGACCCCTTATTGCGTCCAGCAGTGCATTGCAAAGTCGCTCGTCCGCAATCCCGAGGCAGAACCGCTCCATGATCGCGTATTCATGGATTTCGAACCTGTCAGGCAGTGCGATGAAGTCATCGGACCCGATCACTTCTCTTGCCTCGGCGACGGCCTCGACCTGCCGATCGGGCAGCCACGCTTCGTCCTCGCCGGCCTCCAGAAGCCCGGCCTCTTCATCGGTGACCGTATATAGCTCGCCGGTCTTGCGGTTTATATACGCCGTCATCTCGTTCGAGAGCACATCCATTTCGTTGATGACGGCCTGCAAATCCACCGGAAGCGGCATGGCATTCCTTATCCCGGTCCGTATTTCCGATTCACCCCTCCGTAACCCGCAGAAAACGCTGGTGCATGGGGTTGTTCCGCGACCTCCCATTAGCGCCAGCGACACCGACACTCAATTGAACCGGATCGGGCCCTTCTCGCTGCGCATCGCGCGGGGCGGGTCCTCGGCGGTGGGGCCGGACTGGTGGTGGACGATCTTCCAGGCCCGGTCCTCCTTCACGAAGACGTTGGTGGCGATCAAATTGTTGCCGCCGATCTCCTCGAAGCAGACCACCGCCGCATAGTCGCCGAACAGGCGGACCCGGGGGCCGATGAAACGGATCGGCGCCGAGGAATCGTGCCCGAGGATGCCCTTCCAGCTCTCCAGCACCGCCTCACGGTCGAAGATCGGTCCGCCGCCGGGATGGATGCAGCTGACCGGCGAGTCGCTGGCCCACAACTGCGCCATGGTCGGAAAGTCCCTGCCGTTGAACGCGGCATAGAACGCCTCGTTGGCGAACAGGACGGCATCGCGGTCGGACATCCATCGTCTCCCCGGCGGCCCGAAGCCTCAGGCTGCCTGCTCCATCTCCATCGACCAAGTGCCGAGAGCCGCCGCGCCGTTGGCGCGGGCGCGGTGCAGGAAGGCCTGCTGCGCCGCCGGGACGTTCTCCGCCTTGCCGCCCCAGGCCTTGAGCGGCGCCGCCTGCAGCGCCCGGCCGTATGAGAAGCTGAGCTTCCAGGGCAGGGTCTCGCCCAGCGCGTTCATCGCGTTCAGATGCTCGGTCGCCAGCACGTCGGACTGGCCGCCGGAGAGGAACACGATCCCCGGCACCGCCGCCGGCACGGCGCGCCTGAGCACCTCGACCGTCCGCCGCGCGACCTCGTCGACCCCGGCCTGTTGCGCGCAGTCGGTACCCGACAGCACCATGTTGGGCTTCAGCAGCGTCGCCTCCAGCCGCACGTTCTGGATGCGCAGCTGGTTGTAGACCTCGGCCAGCGTCGCCTCGGTCACCTCGGCGCAGCGGTCGATGTCGTGACCGCCATCCATCAGCACTTCGGGCTCGACGATCGGCACCAGGTTCGCCTCCTGGCACAGCGCGGCGTAACGGGCCAGCGCATGGGCGTTGGCCGAGATGCAGGCCTGGCTGGGATGCTCGTCGCCCGCGATGGTGATGACGGCGCGCCATTTGGCGAAGCGGGCGCCGAGCTCGTAGTACTCCTTGCAGCGCTCGCGCAGCCCGTCCAGACCTTCGGTGACCTTCTCGTCCGGCGAACCGGCCAGCGGTTTCGCCCCCGCATCGACCTTGATGCCGGGGATCATGCCGGCGCCCTCCAGCACCTTGGCGAACGGCGTACCGTCGGCCGCTTTCTGGCGCAGGGTTTCGTCGTAGAGGATCACGCCGCTGATCGCCTCTCCGGCGCCTTCGGTCGTGAACAGCATCTCGCGATAGGCGCGGCGCGTGTCCTCGACCGACTCGACGTTGATCGAATCGAAGCGTTTCCTGATCGTCCCGGTGCTCTCGTCGGCGGCGAGAATCCCCTTGCCGTCCGCCACGATCGCCTTTGCGATATCGTCCATGATGACCTCCTCCATGCGTCGGGCGGGCGCGGGTCGGCGGCGCCCGTCACCATGCGGCCCGTTATACTGCGCCGCGCGCGTTAACGCTACACGTACCAGCCGTTTTCGCAATGCTGGCGCCGCCGCCGCGCTTGGCTATACTGCCCGGACCCCTGCCGAATCAAAGCATACGGACCGATGACTCAAACCAGAATCGCCTTCGTCGCGGCCGAGGACAGCGAAGCGCAGGAGGCGCTCGCCAAACTGTCGGCGCGCTACGGCAACGTCCCGCCGGATGATGCCGGAACGATCGTCGCGCTCGGCGGCGACGGTTTCATGCTGCAGACGCTGCACACCCAGATCGGCCGCGACGTCCCGATCTACGGGATGAACCGCGGTTCGGTCGGCTTCCTGATGAACCGTTATGACGAGGAAGAGTTGCCGGCGCGCGTCTCTCGGGCCGAGCCGGTCAGGCTGCATCCGCTGCGCATGACGGCGCAGACCGCATCGGGCGCCGAGGAGGAGGCGCTGACGATCAACGAGGTCTCGCTGCTGCGCCAGACCCGCCAGGCGGCGAAGCTGCGCATCAGTATCGACGGCAAGATAAGGCTGCAGGAGCTGATCTGCGACGGCGTGCTGGTGGCGACGCCGGCCGGCAGCACCGCCTACAACCTGTCGGCGCACGGGCCGATCATCCCGATGGGCGCGGAACTGCTGGCGCTGACCCCGATCAGCGCGTTCCGGCCGCGGCGCTGGCGCGGCGCGCTGCTGCCGCAGACCGCGCAGGTCGGGCTGGAGGTCCTCGAGCCCGCCAAGCGTCCGGTCAGCGCCACCGCCGGCAACACCGAAATCCGCAATGTCACGCGCGTCGACATCTCGCAGGTCAGCGATATGTCGGTCACCCTGCTGTGCGACCCGGAGCACAATTTCGAGGAACGGATCCTCAAGGAGCAGTTCGAGTCTTGAAGCCGTGAGGCGAGCGTCACCGAGCGACCTCATACTTCGAGACGCCCCTTCGGGGCTCCTCAGCACGAGGCTCCGACGCCCGTGTCCTCATGCTGAGGAGGGCCTTCAGGCCCGTCTCGAAGTATGAGGTCGCTCTGAGCCCCGGCTCCGGATTCCCTACTCCGCCGCTTCGGCCACGCCGCGGCCTGCCGCGTAGTCGCAGATCGCGGCGATCAGCGTGCCGATATCGGCTTTCAGCGCCTCGAAACCGGCGGTACGTTCGAACCGCTCCTCGTCCATGTAGAGGGCGCGGTTGATTTCGATCTGCAGCGAATGGCGGCCCAGCGCCGGGTTGGAATAGGCGGAGATCAGCTCGACCCCCTTGTAGGGATCGTTGAGGGCCACCGCATAGCCCATCGCTTCGAGCGTGCCGCGGACCATATCCGTGAAATCCGCGGCGCAGCTCGTGCCCTCGCGGTCGCCGAGCACGAAATCCGCGCGCCGGCGCGCGTCCGCCGTGTCCATCACCATCGGCGCGCTGACCGTCGGCATCGAATGGCAGTTCAGGTGGTATACGATGCCGAACCGGTCACGGGCCATCCCGATCGCATCGGCGAGCGCCCGGTGATAGGGCCGGTAATAGGCGTCGATCCGCGCCTGCACCTCGTCGACCGTCAGCTTGCGGTCGTAGATCGGCAGATCGGGCGGGCAGAGCCGCCAGATCAGCCCGTGCCCAAGGCGGGACTTCTCGGTAACCGAAACCGGCGCGGGCCAGTTTCCATCGATCAGCCGCCGGTCGATATCGTATTCCGAGCGGTTCGGATCGATATAGCTGCGCGGGAATTTCGCCGCCAGCAGCGCCGCGCCCAGCCCCGGGGCCGCGCCGAACAGCTCGTCGACGAACATGTCCTCGGCCCGACGCAACCGGGCGTCCGGGGCGATGGTTTCGAAATCGGTTGGGTAGTCCGCACCGCTGTGCGGGGAATCAAAGACGACGGGCGCCGCCGGCACCGCCGGCGGCCACAGATCGAACACGCCCGAATTGCTCTGTCCCATACTCACCCGCCCGCCAGGAATTATCATGTTCTGCACCGCGCCGAGGCTGGCGCGGACTCGATCATACAGTATAGTCCTCTATACCCCTTCCAGACAACAAAACCCGGACAGGCCCGCATGAGCGTCCCCACGGCAAAGACCCGCGAGATCATGGAAAATCTCGTCGCCTTCGACACCACGAGCCGCGAGTCCAACCTCGATCTCATTCATTTCGTCCGCGATTACCTGTCCGGCCTCGGCGTCGACAGCACGCTCATACACGACGGCAGCGAGCCCAAGGCCAATCTCTTCGCGACGATCGGACCGCGGGACAGGCCGGGCATCATGCTTTCGGGGCATACCGACGTGGTGCCCGTCGACGGCCAGGACTGGAGCAGCGATCCGTTCCGGATGACCGAGAAAGACGGCCGGCTGTTCGGGCGCGGCACCTGCGACATGAAGGGGTTCATCGCGATCGCGCTGGCCCATGTGCCGGAGTTCCTCGGCCGCGGGCTCACCACGCCGATCCATCTGGCCCTGTCCTATGACGAGGAGGTCGGCTGCCTGGGCGTGCGCCACCTGATCGAGCTGATCAACACGCTGCCCGTCAAGCCGCGCATGGCGATCATCGGCGAGCCGACCGGGATGCAGGTCATCGTCGCCCACAAGGGCAAGACCGACGTGACCGTGCGGGTACGCGGGTTCGAATGCCATTCCGCCCTGGCCCCGGAAGGGGTCAACGCCGTTCAGTACGCGGCGGAGCTGATCAGCCATATTTCCGGCATGGCGCGCCGGGTTGCCGCCGACGGCCCCTTCGACGACGAGTTCGACGTGGCGCACGGCACCATCCATACCGGCATCGTCCAGGGCGGCACGGCGCTGAATATCGTGCCGAAGGACTGCCGCTTCGAGTTCGAGATCCGCAACCTGCCGCAGCAGGACCCGCAGCCGTTGCTCGACGAGATCTACCGCTTCGCGGCCGAGGAGCTGGAGCCGAGGATGCAGGCGGTGCATCCCGGCGCCGGCTTCAGCTTCGATCAGGGCGTGCAGTATCCGGGCCTCGACATGCGCCCCGACGACGAGGCCGTCACCCTGGTCAAGGCGCTGGCGGGGCAGAACAGCCACTCAAAGGTGGCCTTCGGCACCGAGGCCGGCCTGTTCCAGCAGGATGCGCAGATCCCCTGCGTGATCTGCGGCCCCGGCAGCATCGCCCAGGCGCACAAGCCCGACGAGTACCTTGCCCTCGACCAGCTCTCCGCCGGCCAGGCGTTCATGGGAAGGCTGGCGGACAGAGTGTGCGCGAAGTGAGGCGACGGCCTCACGAGAGAATTGTGACCGTCGCCAATACGTCAACGTCTGCATAGGAGGCGATTACGGCCATATCGCCACGCTCGCTCCAACCGCCGGTCCTAGCCGGGAAGAGACATTTGGACCGCCCTTACTCGACCGGATTGTCCTTCGCGCGCTTGGCGCGGATCGCCTTTGCACGGGCATTCAACCTTTGGGCGTCGTCATCACGTTCCGTCTGGCGGAGTAAGGCGGCGTAGTTCTCCAGACTCCCGGCCACGTTGGGGTGCTCCGGCCCCAGCGCCTTCTCCCGGATCGCCAGGGAGCGCTGATAGAGCGGCTCGGCCTCGGCGTATTTGCCCTGGGCGCGGTAG
>CAMYKU010000053.1 GCA_947259105.1 uncultured Alphaproteobacteria bacterium | reverse complement strand
CATCGCCTCGCAACCGTTGATCTCAAACATGCGCCATGACAAAAATGCGTCCACCATGTCCCCAAACGGGTGTCCACCATCTCCCCGGTCCATACACCCGGGCGGGGGAGGGTTGGGAGGGGGTGGGATCCGGCGGAGCCGGAAGAAACAAACCCGCGCAAAGGTCTCCGGGATGAGGCAAGCGTGGAAAGAACCGCCACAACACGCCTTGCCTTGCGGCGCGGGCGTGCCATGATCGGCGGCGAGACCGCGAACACAGGACTGCAATGAATGGCGGACGCATACGGGGGCATTGAGGGACAGCGCGTCGTGGTGACCGCCGGGGCGTCGGGCATCGGGCGGGCGATCGCGGATCTGCTGATCGCACATGGCGCGCGGGTCCGTATCTGCGATGTGGACGAGGGGTTCCTCGCCGGCTTTGCCGCGTCGCATCCGGACGCCGGGGCGATGCGCGCGGACGTCGCCGCCGAGGCGGACGTGGACCGGCTGTTCGATGCAGCGACGGAGCGCCTCGGCGGGCTGGACGCGCTGATCAACAACGCCGGCATCGCCGGGCCGACCGCCGCCATCGAGGACATCGACCCGGCCGACTGGCGGCGCTGCATCGACGTCGACCTGACCGGGCAGTTCCTCTGCGCCCGGCGCGCGGTGCCGCTGCTGAAGGCGGCGGGCGGCGGGTCGATCGTCTGCATGTCGTCGGTTGCCGGCAAGCACGGTTACCCGTTCCGCAGCCCTTACGCCTCGGCGAAATACGGCGTCATCGGCCTGACAGAGACGCTGGCCAAGGAGCTCGGCCCGGCGGACATCCGGGTCAACGCGATCCTGCCGGGGCTCGTCAAGGGGCCGCGCATCGAGGCGGTGATCCGCGCCCGCGCCGAGGAGACCGGCGTCAGCTACGAGGAGGCCGAGGCGGGCTACCTGGAGCATGTCTCGCTCGGCCGCATGGTGACGGGCGGCGACGTCGCGGCGATGGTGGCGTTCCTGCTGTCCGACGCCGGCCGCAACGTCTCCGGCCAGTCGATCGCCGTCGACGCCAACGTGGAGACGCTTTAACGCTGTATCCAGTTACGTGGCATCCGCTCCGGCTCCCCACTCGCGGCGGGGCAGTGATTCACCCCCTCCCCGGCCCTCCCCCATCAAGGGGGAGGGGGAATTCGGCCGCAAAATCAAAGCCCTCCCCCTTCGATGGGGGAGGGATGGGAGGGGGTGGATCACCGTCTCCCGCGGCCCAGCGTCACCGCCAGCTTCTGCGCGTCGATGATCTGGACTGCGGTGAGCTCTGCCTCCAGGAGCGGGATCCGGCTCTGCGCGGCGGCATTGCCGTTTCGGGCCGCGACGATCATCCAGGCATAGCCGGTGACGAGATCGGGTTCGACGCCTTGCCCCAGCAAGTGGACGAGGCTGATTATGTACTGCGCGTCGGCCATGCCCTGCGCGGCGGCCTTGCGGTACCAGCGCAGCGCTTCGCCGAGATCCGCCGCGACGCCGTCGCCTTCGTGGTACATCATTGCCAGGCCCATCTGCGCGTCGGCATGCCCCTGGTCGGCCGCCAGGCGGAACAGCTGCGCGGCCTTGGGTGCGTCGGCAGCCACGCCCGAACCGCTGCGATACAGCTCGGCGAGGCTGTTCTGCGCCTCGGCGAAACTTTGGTCCGCGGCCGACCGGAACCAGTGGGCCGCCGCCGCGGCATCGCGCGGCACCCCTCGTCCCGCCTGGTACATGACACCAAGCAACCACTGGCCGCGGGGGTCGCCCTGGATGGCGGCCTGGCGGTACAGGTGCGCGGCCTCGCCATGGTTGCGGTCGACGCCGTTGCCGGTCGAATACAGGTAGCCGAGTATGACCTGGGCCGGGGCGAAGCCCTGCCCTGCGGCCGCCCGGTACCAGTTCGCCGCCGCACCGTAATCCTGCGCGACCCCGATTCCGGCCTTGTACAGCCGGCCCAGATTCGACTGCGCCTGCGCGTCCCCCTGTTCGGCGGCGTCGCGGTACCAGCGGGCGGCCGCCGCGAAATCCCGGGCGACACCGAGCCCACGCTCGTAGCGCGCGCCGAGGCTGTTCTGCGCGCTGGCGAAGCCCTGGCCGGCCGCACGGCCGATCCAGTGCGCCGCCGTCTCCGTATCCCGCTCCGTCCCGTTTCCTGCGTCATACATCGAGGCAAGATAGAGCTGGGCCTTCGGGTCGCCGGCCTCGGCAAGCGGTGTGAGGATGCTGAGGGCCGCCGTATGATCGCCCCGTCGATCGGCGGCGATGCCACGTTCGAGCGGCGTCTGTTCCTGTGTTTCGATTGTTGCGGCGCCCGGCGTTTCCCGCGCTTGCGATGCCTCCCATGCGCCTGCCGAAACGATCAGCAGGACCGCGAGACCGATCCGTTGCTTCATCTGCCTGCTCCCCGTCAACCAATTGTTCTTGGCTGCGTTTTTTGGCTGCGCGGCCTCGGGCCCATCCACCCGGAACCACCCGGCGACCTTATCAGCTTTCCGGGGTCACCGAAAGTATCCGGGGGGAAAACGCCGTGTGGGGGAGCAGGATACCGCCCGCCGCCGGTGTTGGCACGCGCGCCTGGCGCATTGCCCGTTCAAATGGAATCGGGTCGGGCCGGCGGCGCGACCTCATACTTCGAGACGGCGCTGCGCGCCTCCTCAGCATGAGGCTCCAAGGTCTGTGCCCTCATGCTGAGGAGGGCCGCAAGGCCCGTCTCGAAGTATGAGGTCGCGCCAATCCAACCGAACCCAACATAACGGTTAATGCGCCTAGCCGTCCTCGTGCGCCGGCTTCCAGGCGGTCGGCCAGGGCTCGTCGAGGTCGCCGAGGGCGCAGACGAGTTCCTCCACCTCCAGGCGGATCGCCGCGCCGCCGGCGAAATGCAGCACGACGCGGCCCTCGTCGCAGGCGATGGTCAGGAGCTCGAGGTAGCGGCCGCGGTCGTCGCGGTCGATGTTGCGGAACTGCACGGATTTGACCTTATCGAAACGCAGCCCGGCATGGACGCGCTGGTACGGCCTGCCGTCCGCGCCGCGCGCCGCGGCCGCCGCCTCCCAGCGGAAGCGGTTCAGCGCCATCACGAAGCTTCCCTCGTCGGCAAGGAACGCGATGTCGCCGATCGGCGCCAGCGCGTCCTGGACCATCGCCGCGACCACCGACAGGTCCTTCAGGTCGGCGGCGCGCAGCTTCAGGGGCATGTGGTCGGATTCCGCCATGGTTCGCGGGCCTCCCTGTCAGGATCCGATGCGTTCGATCTCGGCGCCGCAGCCCTTGAGCTTCTCTTCGATGCGCTCATAGCCGCGGTCGATGTGGTAGACCCGGTTTATCACGGTCTCGCCCTCCGCGGCGAGCCCCGCGATGACCAGCGAGACCGAGGCCCGCAGGTCGGTCGCCATCACCGGCGCGCCGGTCAGCCGCGCAACCCCGCGCACCATGGCCGAAGCGTTGTGCACGTTGATGTTGGCGCCCATGCGGGCAAGCTCCGGCACATGCATGAAGCGGTTCTCGAAGATCGTCTCGGTGATCATCGAGGCGCCCTCCGCGACGCTCATCAGGGCCATCACCTGCGCCTGCATGTCGGTGGGAAAGCCGGGATAGGGCTCGGTCATCACGTCGACACCGCGGAGGCCGTTGCGGCGGCTGACCCTGATCCCGTTTTTCGTCTCGGCGATGTCGACACCCGCCGCGTCGAGCGCCTCGGCCACAGAGGCGACGATGTCCAGCCGCGCGCCGACCAGCTCCAGCGCGCCGCCGGTCGCCGCCGCGGCCATCGCGAAGGTGCCGGTCTCGATGCGGTCCGGGACGACCCGGTGTTCCGCCGCGCCCAATGCATCGACGCCCTGAACGGTAATGGTGTCGGTGCCGATGCCCTCGATCTTCGCGCCCATGGCGACGAGGCAGTTCGCGAGGTCGACGACCTCCGGCTCGCGCGCCGCGTTGACCAGCGTCGTCTCGCCCTTCGCCAGGCTCGCCGCCATCAAGAGGTTCTCCGTCGCGCCGACCGAGACGAACGGGAAGACGTAATGCCCGCCGGAGAGCCCCTTTGGCGCCTTCGCATGGATATAGCCGCCGGCCAGCTCGATCCCGGCGCCCAGCGCCTCCAGCCCTTTGAGGTGCAGATCGACCGGCCGCGTGCCGATGGCGCAGCCGCCCGGCAGCGAGACCCGCGCCTCGCCGCAGCGCGCCACCAGCGGGCCCAGCACCAGCACGCTGGCGCGCATCTTGCGCACCAGGTCGTAGGGCGCTTCGGTGCTGGTGATCGCCGCCGCCGACAGCTCCATGACATGGCCGCCGCCGGCCCCCTCGCCGCGCATCGCGACATGCACGCCGTGCTGCATCAGCAGCTGCACCAGCGTCGTGATGTCGGCAAGGAACGGCAGGTTGGTAAGCGTCAGCGTCTCGCCGGTCAAGAGGCTCGCCGTCATCAGCGGCAGCGCCGCGTTCTTGGCGCCGCTGATCCGGATCGACCCCTCGAGCGGCCTGCCGCCGCGGATTCGTATCTGGTCCATCTGTGTCCTTATGCAAAAGGCCGGGCCGAACGGCCGGAAGCCTTTCTAGCCCATGACCGTGGCGCCCACAAGGCGCGGCGGCAGGGGCCGCTTGTGTTCCCGATATCTGCTCATTTTCCGCCACCGAGCGACCTCACCCTTCGAGACGGTTGCTTCGCAACCTCCTCAGGATGAGGCTCCAATATCTGTTTCCTCATCCTGAGGAGGGCCGCCGCGCCGAGCAGCCGCCGGAAGGCGGCGTGTGCGAGCCGCGAAACAGGGGCCCGTCTCGAAGGGTGAGGTCGCTCGATGGTCTCAACCAGGACTCGGTGTATATCGTCGACACCTGGTGTCTCTGTGGTTATCTGTCTTCTTCCGGCGGCGATTCAGGGTCCTCGCGGCCGCGCTGCTGCGCCTTGCGTTTGCGCAGGTTCGCGCGCAGCGAAGCGGCGCGGCGGGCCTCTCGTTCCCCGGCGCGCCGGCGGCCCTCGGTAGTCTGGCCGGGTTTGTCCTTGTCCTGCCTTGCCATGGCCCCCACATTTCAGGCCGTGCGCGGCCCTGTCAACCGGCATCGGCCCGCTTGCGCCGAAACCGGCCATGTGGCATAAGGCGCGCGCACCCACGGAGCCGCCGTAGCTCAGGGGTAGAGCACGCCCTTGGTAAGGGCGGGGTCGAGTGTTCAATTCACTCCGGCGGCACCATTTTTCCTCTGCTTTCCGAATCTCGCCACCCGGTCCCGATACCGTATTCCGGGCGCCGGCCCGCTCTGCTATCCTACGCGCCATGACCCGGATCGCCGTGGCCAGTGACCTGCATATCGAGTTCGAACGCGCGGGCGAGCCCGACCCGGCACCCGTGGCGGCCGGCCTGCATCCATCGGGCGGGCCGGACCTCGGCGCGGTGCATGGCGCGGCGGACCTGCTGGTGCTGGCCGGCGATGTCGATCTCGGCACTTTCGGCGTCGCATATGCCGACGAGGCGGCGCGGTTTCTCGGCATCCCGGTGGTCTACGTGATGGGCAACCACGAGGCCTATCACGGCGATCTCGACGCGGTGCTGGATGGCTGCCGGGCGGCGGCGGCGGCAACGGGCAGCCGCGTGCTGTTCCTCGAGAACGACGCGGTGGAGGTCGCCGGGGTGCGGGTGCTGGGCTGCACCCTGTGGACCGACTACGCGATCAACGGCGATGCCGGTGCCGGCATGCGGGACGCCGCCGCGGGGCTGGCCGACCACCGGCTGATCCGGGCCGCGGGGCGCGGCTTCATGCCCGGGGACGCGCTGGCCCGCCACCGCGAATCGCGAAGCTGGCTGGAGCGTGAGCTGGCCCGGGGGGCGACGCAGCCGGTCGTCGTCGCGACCCACCACGCGCCGGTGCGCGCCGCGATCGAGCCGCGCTTCGAGGGCAGCCCGCTGTCGCCCGCGTTCGTTTCCGACCTCGACGACCTGATCGCCGCCCACCAACCGGCCGCCTGGATCTGGGGCCACACCCATTTCTCCGTCGACGTCGTGCGCGGCGCGACGCGCTGCATCAGCGCCCAGCGCGGCTATCCGGGCGAAAATGAAGCGGCGGCGCCCTTCCGGCCCGCAATCATCGAGGTTTGAGGGACCGGCCGTGGCCGACGCGGACCCGACGCCTTCCCTGCGGTTCCGCGCCGCCACGAGCGCCGATCTTCCCGCCATCGTGCGGCTGCTGGCGGACGACGATCTCGGGGCGGCGCGCGAACAGGTTGCCGATCCCCTGCCGCCGGCCTATCGCGCGGCGTTCGACGCCATGCAGGCGCAGGGCGGCAACGAATGCGTCCTCGCCGAGCTCGACGGCGAGATCGCCGGCTGCCTGCAGCTGACCGTGATCCCGGGGCTGAGCCGCCGGGGCATGCGCCGCGCCCAGATCGAGGGGGTGCGCGTGGATGCCCGGTTCCGTGGCCGCGGCGTCGGCGCGGCGCTGTTCCGGCACGCCATCGGGCGCGCCCGGGACGCCGGCTGCGGGCTGGTGCAGCTGACCACCGACAAGGCCCGCCCCGACGCGCGTCGCTTCTATGAGCAACTCGGTTTCGCGGCCAGCCATGAGGGCATGAAG
Organism: uncultured Alphaproteobacteria bacterium; assembly: GCA_947259105.1. Lineage (GTDB taxonomy): Bacteria > Pseudomonadota > Alphaproteobacteria > UBA8366 > JADFVY01. Next base: position 34,379 of record CAMYKU010000053.1, on the reverse strand, counting down.
CTGGCGCTGGAATGACCGCCCTGCCGGGCATGGCTGCCGCGGAGCACGCCCATCGAGGCGCCATGGCGCCTGGCGTCCCCCGGCGTTAACCTTCAGGTAACACCTGCGGGCTTATCCTTCTCGGCCGCCAATCAACGGAAGGGAAGAGAGAATGGGCAACAGACCCGCAAGACCGACAGTCACGCCGGACCAGGCGGTGGTTACGCTGCATGGCGCGTCGCGGGAAATCTATGGCTTCACACCGTTCCCGCTGGATGCGCCGCCCGCCATCGCCGGCATTTACGCCTTCGCGGCGCCGGCCGGCGCGGACGGCGGGAATACGCTGTACTGGCGCCTCCTGTTCGTCGGCGAGACCGGCGACATCGGCGGCCGTGCGGGCGCGACCCACGAATGGCTCGCCGACGCGAAGAAGCAGGGCGCGACCCGCCTTCTGGTCCATATCTGCAGCCGTGACGAGGATTTCCGGCGCTTTATCGAGGACGATATCGTCGCCGCCTTCGATCCGCCGCTGAACGCGCTGCAGCGCCGCGCGGCCGCCGCCTGAGCGAACCGGCCGCCGCGATCCCGAAACCAGCCGGCCCCCTTGAAAAAGGGGCCTTTTTCGTGCCGCAACGGACCCGCGGAGCGGCCATAACGGCCCCCGCGCCGCAGAATCGCCCCAGGTCTTTACGGTTATAGTAAAATTCCCGTTAACTTTTATTCAACCTTTACAAGATAAAATGCCGCATGAACTAGCCTTATAGAGGAGGCTGCCATGAGCATATTGCATGATGTCTGCAAGACGCCGCCGGGCCAGGCGGTGATCACGATTCAGGGCAGTTCGGCGGCGCTTTACGGCTTTACGGCCTTTCCCCTGGAAGACGCGCCCTGCGGGGCCGCGATCTATATCTTCGCGCGCCCGTCGGACAGTCCGCAACGCAGCATGACATCCTACTGGGAGCCGCTTCTCGTCGGCGAAACCGGCGGGATGCGCGACCGCAGCGATGCGCGGCACGAACGAATAGCGGAGGCGCGCCGACTGGGCGCGACGCACATGCTGATCCATTTCTGCGGCCGGGGCACGGACATCAGGCGGCGCATCGTCGCCGACCTGGGGGCCGTCCTGTCGCTGCCGCGCAACCGGGTGCTATCCCAACCGGCCGCTGCCTGAGGCAGCTCCCACCCGCCGGTTGATTTCCCCAAACTGACCCTCTCCCGCGAAAACGGGAGAGGGCTTTTTTTGCCCCGGCGGTCCGCCCATACGCATCCAGCCGCTCGCGATACCGGCCCTACAACCCCAGCCCCACCTTCCGGCCCTCGTGGATCTTTCGACACAAGGGGGAGGGAGAAAATTGCCTGCCAAATCAAAGCCCTCCCCCTTGATGGGGGAGGGACGGGTGGGGGTGAGAAATATGCGACTTGCCGGCGAAGGCCGGCGCCGAACAAACGAATGCCGAAGGATTCACAGACTCTTAGCCGGGGCGCGCTTCGGCGGCGCCGGAAAGGAACCGTTCCACTGCCCGCTGGAACGACTCCGGCTTTTCCGCATGCACCCAGTGGCCGGCGCCGGCGATGACGCTCAGCGTCGTGGCCGGGAACAGGCGCAGGATCAGCGCGCGGTGCTCGGGCTTCACGTAGCCGGACTCGGCGCCGGTGATGAAATGCGTCGGGCCGTCGTAGTGGTTGGCCAGCAGATGTTCGGGGAACCCGCCGATCGCCTCCATCTGCCGGTCGATGGCCGCGAGGTTCAGCCGCCAGGCCGGCGCGCCGTCCCGCATCACCAGGTTCTGCAGCAGGAACCCGCGGATGCGGCGGTCACCGATCGCCCCGGCCAGCAGGCGGTCGGCCTCGGCGCGGCGGGACACAAGCGACAGGTCCAGCGCCGCCATGGCGCGCGCATAGGCGCGCAGTTCCGGCGGCCGGGTCACCGGCGCCACATCGACCACGACCAGCGCGCCGAGCAGGTCCGGATGCGCCAGCGCCAGCGCCATCGCCGCCTTGCCGCCCATGCTGTGGCCGAGCACGGCGGCGCCCGCGATGCCCTGCGCTTCCATGAACGCGCGGATGTCGCCGGCCATGGACTCATAGGACATGTCGGGATCCCAGGGGGAGTCGCCGTGATTGCGCAGATCGAGGCTCCAGACCCGGCGGCGGCCGGCCAGTCCGCGCGCGATGGCGCGCCAGTTCCGCGCCGACCCGAACAGCCCGTGCAGGATTACCAGCGGCGGCCCGTCGCCGGTCACGTCATATGCAAGATCAACCGCCAAACCGTGCCCTTCCGGCCATCGCCCGGCACCGCTTCCAGCGTTGGCCGGATCTGGAAACCCGCCGCCCGATCGTCTAGCTATACAGGATATATCCCGTCAACACGCGATCAGGTACGGAGCTTGCCATGCCGAAGATCACACATATCGCCCTGAAGGTGAAAGACCTCGACGAGACCAGCCGGTTCTACGAGACGGTGTTCGGTTTTGCCCACGTCAACACCGTGCACCGCGACGGCGAACGCGGCTCCCACGTCTCGCGCCATCTGACCGACGGCGCCCTGGACCTGACCCTGATGCAGTACGCGCATGAAGACGCGGACGAGGCGGATTTTTCGGGGCCGGCGCCGTGCATCCACCATTTCGGCATCGAGGTCGACGACGTCGAGGCGTTCGCGCGGGCGCTGACCGCTTCCGGCGGCGAGATCCTCAGCGCGCCGGGCAAGCTGCCGGTCAAGTTCCGCGCGCCGGGCGGGCCGGTTGCCGAAATCGTGCCGCGCGGGCGCTACCGGAAGCAGACGCTTGCGGACGGCACGCACGGGCCGGTGATCGAATAGCGCTTTTCAAGAGTGCTTTGCGCTGTCGCCGAGCAACCTCATACTTCGAGACGCGGCTTCGCCGCTCCTCAGCATGAGGCTCCAATATTCAAGCCCTCACTCTGAGGAGGTTGCGAAGCAACCGTCTTGAAGCCTCATGCTGAGGAGCCCCGAAGGGGCGTCTCGAAGTATGAGGTCGCACCGCTGCCGAAAGCCGGACTCAGTGCAAACCTGAACGATTTCCGCGCTGGTTACATGCGGCGGCGGTCTGGTTCCGTCAAATACTGAACTTGATGTTCTTTTTCAGCAGCTCGTAGATATAACTCCAGAGCTGCTCCATCTCCCGCGCCGAATCGCTGCGCGGGTCCAGTTCCATCACCGTCTTGCCCTGTTCCATCGCCTCGATGAAGTCGCGGCGGCGGTGGATGGTCACCGGCGAGACCGTGCCGTGCTTGGCGAGCTCGACCGCGATCGCCTCGCTCATGCGTGCGCCGATGGTCGCGGCGCTGACCACGAACACGCTCTTGCGGCCCAGCATGTGGGTCACCTCGGCCACCTGGTCGGCCCGCGGCAGGTCGCGGCGGCTCGGCCGGCAGGGGATGACCACGAGGTCGCTGACCTCGAGCAGCTGCTCGACCTTATCGTCCATGACGTGCGGCGTGTTGACGATGCAGAGCTTGTGTTTCATCTCGCGCAGGCGGCCGAGCGCCTCCGGCACCTGCGCCGCGCCGCCCAGCGAGGACATCGACGGCTTCGGCCCGGTGCGGCGGTTCCACCAGGCGGCCAGCGGCCCGCGCGCCGCGGTGTCGGCGATCACCACCGATTCGACGCCGGCGCGCTGCGCCTGGATTGCGAAATGCGACGCCAGCGTGGACTTGCCCGCGCCCTCGGAGCCCGACGCCACGGTCAGCACGGCCATGCCCGTACCGATCTTCTCGGCGAGCGCCATCAATTCCTTGTGCGAGAGTCCGTGGAACGGATTCGCGGTATCGCTGGACATGGCGGTCCTATTCCGTCGTCAAGACCGCCAGCATACCAGCGAACTCCTTGCAGTATGATTAATGAAATACGCAACGTGGTCTGGCGCCGCAAGACTGTGCGATACGACAAAACCCGCCGGAATCGGGCCCGAACGGCTCACCCCGCCACCAGGATGCCCCGCAAATTGGCCCAGAGTTCGGCGATGTCATCGGCGGCGTAGATTTCGGGATGGGTCTCGATCACGGTGCGGCCGGCGGTCATCGATGCCGCGTAGGCGTCGGCGTGGCGCACCATGCCGGCCGGCCAGCCGCCGCCGGCGGCGAGGCGGCTCGTGAGGTTGCCAAGCTGCTCGCCGCCGTGGGAGCGGCCGTTGAGCACGAAGGCCAGCGTCGCCTTGTCGGCCAGGGCCTGGCCCAGCGCCGCGGCCTCCTCGGTCCCGGCCGCATCCGCATCGGCCGGGATGACGAGCAGATCGGCGGCCTCGGCGACCGGTCCGAGCGCCGCGGCGTCGCCGGGTGCGGTGTCGATCACGCAGAGCCGGGCGCCCTGCCCGCGCAGGTCCGCCAGCGCCGCGCCGAGCCCCGCGGTTTCCGCGCGGCCGGCGAAGCTGGGCGCGCCGCCCTTGCCCTGGCGCTGGCGCCACCAGGTCCACAGGCTGCCCTTGGGATCGACGTCGAGCACGGCGATGGGACCATCGCCTGCGCGGCCGGCCTGGGCCGCGATATGGGCCGCCAGCATGGTCCGTCCGGCGCCGCCCGACGGAGAGACCAGCGCGATGACCGCCATGCCGCTGTCGCTCTCGGTGGTGATATCCGACTGATCGTCGGGGCCGCACCCGAACCGCAGGATATTGTCCATGAATCCCCTCTTCGCGCCGCCGTTCCCCCGACAATATGGCGGGCCGGCCCGGCGTTTGTAAGGCCGCGGACCGCGGCGCCGGCATATCTTCGCTTGAATCGGCGCCCGCGGACGGCAGAATGCGGGGCATGAGTGGACGCGAGCCGATCGGCGGGCGAACGCCCGATGCCGCCGCGGCGACGTTGTACCGGGCGGTATGCGGCCTGCTGCAAGAGGTTCTCCCGGCGGCGCGGCGCGACTGGCTGGCGATGCTGCCCGGCACGCCGGCCGCGCGGCCGACCGCGCCCGCGCCCCTTCCGGTGCTGGACTGGCTGCCGCAGATACGGGCCTGTGCCGGCCCCGGAACGCAGGCCCTGGCGGATACCGTCGCCGACCTGGCCGGCACCCTCCCCTGGGGCCAGAACTACAGCGCGGCGGATTTCGGCGCCGCCTTCCAGGCCCGTTACGGCTTCATGGAGCTGATCGGGCCGCGCGGCCCCCTCGCGGCCGCCGACATCGCCTGCGGCCTGTTGATGTTCGCGCCCGGAACCGAGTATCCGCAACACCGGCACGAGGCCGAGGAGATCTACGTCGTGCTCGCCGGGCGGGCGGAATGGCGGGCCGGCGACGAGGAATACGCGGTTGCGCCGCCCGGCGCGGTGCTGCACCGCCCGTCCTGGAGTCCGCATGCGACCCGCATGGGTGCGGAGCCGATGCTCGCCCTCTATCTGTGGCGCGGCGGCGATCTGATGCAGAAGTCGGAGATCGGCTAGACGCACGGCCCCGGCGCTCGGTTCCGGTCCGGGCAGCGCGATCAGCCGCCCTTCACCTCGTCGATGAAGCGTTCGATCTGGCCGCGCAGCGATTCGGCCTGGCGGTTGAGGTCCTCGGAGGCCTGCAGCACCTCGGTCGAGGAGGCGCCGGTGTCCTGTGCGGCCTGGCTGACACCTTCGATATTGGCGGTCACGCTGTCGGTGCCCTGCGCCGCGCTGTCGGCGTTGCGGCGGATCTCTCCGATCGACGAGTCGAGATCCTCGATCGCCGATGCGATCCGGACGGCGATGCCGGTCATTTCGCCGATCGTGCCGCGGATCGTCTCGATCGCCACCACGGCGCTCTGCGTTTCCTCCTGAACGGTACTGATCTGCTTGGAGATGTCCTCGGTGGCGCGGCTTGTCTGCGCCGCGAGGTTCTTGACCTCCTGGGCGACGACGGCGAAGCCCTTGCCAGCCTCGCCGGCCCGCGCCGCCTCGATCGTCGCGTTCAGCGCCAGCAGGTTGGTCTGTCCGGCGATTTCGCTGATCAGCGTCGTCACCTCGGTGATGCGCAGGGCCGCGTCGGACAGGTCCTGCACCACCTGATCCGTACGGTTGGCCTCGTCGTCCGCCCGTTCCGCAATCCGCGCCGAATCCGACAGCTCCCGGCCGATTTCGCCGACCGCCGCGCTGAGGCGCGCCGAAGCCGTCGCCAGAAGTTGCACGTTCTGCGACGCCTGGTTCGCGGATGCCGCCACGGTTGCCGACTGGCGGCTGTTCTCTTCCGCGGTTACCGACATGGCCTGGGCCGTCGATTCCAGCTCTGTGGAGGCGGACGACACGGCACGGATGATCTCTCCGATATGATCGCTGAACAGGCCGGTGACCCGCCCCAGCCGCTCGGCCTCGCGGAGCTTTTCCTGCTGGCGCCGCGCATCGCTGCGGGCCAGGGCCTTGCCCCGCGCGAGATAAGCGGCCAGCACGCCCAGGGCAACGCCAATCGTACCGAACTCATCCGGGCGCTCGTCGGTGAGCCCGAGTTCGACGTCCTGCTCGTCATCGAGCACGGAAGACGCATACGCCGACAGCGCCCCGATGTCCTGCTGGACCAGCGCGATGCTGCTGCTGATGTTGCGGTACAGCCACACCGCGCCGTACAGGGCAATCGCCACACCGATGCCGGTGAACATCAGAACCAGCAACTTCAGGGTCCGGTTGGCATCGCCCAGCGACGCCGTGCTGTCTTCGAGCGCCCCCGCATGGTCGCGTGCCTGTTTCTGCGCAAGCGCAAGCAAACGGCCCGCGGTTTCGCCGAGCAGCGGCGATTCCTCCCGGCGCTCGCGCGCCAGCGTGTCGAGGAGGGCAAGCGCCTCACTGAACCGCGCCGTCGCCGCCAGATCGCGCGCGACACCCAAAGCCCGGTCGAATGCGCCGGATTCGAGCCCGGGCGCCTGTGCGATGCGGTCGGCTTCCCGTTTCAGGTTCCCGGCGGCGATCAGGAACGGCAGTGTCGATGCGTCGAGCGCGTCGGCATCCGCCGAGATGACGTCGAGCTCGCCCTGCCCGAGCTGGAGACCGACGGACACGGTGGTGCCGGCGCTCGCGATCAAGGCGACCAGGAGGGCCAATACGACGATGACCTTGCCCTTCAGGGTCATGGTGTTCCCCACATCACAAAAGCACCGCCTTCTCCCCGGCTCCGAAGTTCGGCTGCGGCGCCATGTTCCACCAGTTTATTGGCGGTATTCGGATCTAAATTCCGTCATAGCAAATCATAGTTGCCAATCGGTAAACTGACCTGCGGCCAGGGGCGACAGGCCGGACCGGCGGCCCGCACGAAACTGGCGGTCATACCGCCGTGATTTCGCCGATCAGAGAAACTCGGCTGGATATGCATGGCGGCATTCCACCAGCCAGGTTTTTCCAAACTCCTTTATCCATAGGTATATTATGGTTATGTAATGTTATGCTTTGATCTAAAACAATTTTCAACACCGAATTGTTGACATTTGTCCTTTCGGGAAGCCACGGCGACAACCCTCGAGATTTGCGGCGTCGCGCCGGGAGTTTGCCGCTCCGGAGTTTCCGCACGAGGATCACGAGATCGCAACGTCAGCCCACGGATCGAGCTTCCCCGGGCCAGCGTTGTGGACCGGCGCGCGCATGACAAAGGAGCGGGAGAATTTCCTCTCCCGCCCCCTAAAGGCGATCGTGTTCGGGTATACCGGTCAGGCGGCCTTGATCTCGCCGATGAACCGCTCGATTTCGCCGCGCAGGCGCACGGCCTGCTGGCTGAGTTCCGCCGAAGAGCGCAGAACCTGTGTCGAAGCCGCACCGGTCTGCTCCGCCGCAGCCGATACACCCACGATGCTCGACGAGACCTCGTCGGTGCCGGCGGCGGCCTGCTGGACGTTGGAGCTGATTTCCGCGGTGGCGGCGTTCTGTTCCTCTACCGCCGAGGCGATCGTCGTTGCGATATCGCTCATCTCCTGGATGGTGGTGCGGATCGCTTCGATCGCGTCGACCGCGCTCTGCGTCTCGTCCTGCACGGCAAGAATCTGCTGCGAGATTTCCTCCGTCGCCTTGGCGGTCTGGCTGGCCAGGTTCTTCACCTCCTGGGCCACCACGGCAAACCCCTTGCCGGCCTCGCCGGCGCGGGCGGCCTCGATGGTCGCGTTCAGCGCCAGGAGGTTGGTCTGCCCGGCGATGTCGTTGATCAGGCTCACGACCTCGCTGATGCGCAGCGCCGAATCGGACAGGCCGCGGACCACGCCGTCGGTGCGTTCGGCCTCCTCGACGGCGCGCCCGGCGATGTTGGCGGACTGGACGGCCTGCCGGCCGATCTCGGAGATCGATGCACCGAGTTCCTCCGACGCTGTCGCCACGGTCTGGACGTTCTGGGACGCCTGCGCCGAAGCCGAGGCGACGGACGCCGACTGACGGCTGGTTTCTTCGGCCGATCCGGTCATCGACTGGGCGGTGCTCTCCAGTTCGGTCGACGCCGTGGAAAGGACCTCGATGATCGATGCGACGTCGCCGCTGAAGGCGTTCGTGGTCTCTTCGAGCCGTTGCGCGCGGTGCAGGTCCTTTTCCTGCCGGGCCTGCGTCACGGCGAGCTGCTTGCCGCGCGTAAGGAACTCCGCCAGCACGGCGAGCGCCGACCCGACCGCGCCGAATTCGTCGGGCCGGTCGGCCTTGAGCGTGAGCGACCGGGTGGTATCGCCGGTATCGTCGGTCACGGCGTAGTCGGCCAGCATCCCAAGATCCTTCTGCACCAGGGCGATGCTGCCGCTGAGCGTCCGGTACAGGAACATCGCACCACCGATCGCCGCCAGCAGGGCGACACCGGCAAGCCCGATAACCAGGAAGAGCAGGCGCCTGTTGTCGTCACGCATATCCAGCGTATCCTGTTCGAGCCGGCCGAGCATGTGTCCGGTGTGGGCTTCGACCAGTTCGATCAGCCGGTCCGTCGTCACCCAGAGTTTTTCCGCCAGAGTGTCGAACTCCAGCATGATCCTGTTGCCGGCCACGGGCCCCTCGTCGATATACGCCCGGGCCATGCGGCGGCCCATTTCGTAATATGGCGTGAATTCGGTCTCCATCTCGTCAATCAGCTGCACGACCTCGGCCTGGTCCATCATTGCGGCCTGCTCGCGCGCGGCCGCGGCATGTGTTGCGAATTTCTTCGCATAATCCTCTGCCACCTCGAAGCCGTCATCGAGCCCGTCCTGCGCCCGTGTGGCCGAGATGTCGGTCAGCCACTGCTGGACCTGGATGATATCGGTCTTGGCTTCCTTGATGCTCAGCAACAACGGAATCCCTGTGGCCGAGATGTGCGAGGCTTCGTTCGAAGCCTGCTCCAGGTTCGACGCCGCGATCCGCAGATTCACGAAGATCACCAGCACCACCAGCGCGAACAGCGTGATCAGGCTGCCCTGCACGCCGATCAATTTCATTCTCAAGGTCATTGCCGTTCTCCTAACGGGCTCCCACAGCCCAGCCGTTGCATTCCCTTGGCCGACGCCGGGGTAAATTGCGGCTTGCAAAAATGTGCGAAACTCAACGGAAGAGCCCCGCCAGATCCCGGTGGACACGCAATACCTATGCCAGTGTCCGTCAGATTATTGTGGTTATGGTCGCCTAATTGTCGCAGTCCGCGTTTCATTTCAACATTGATTTTGTGTTAGAACGGCCTTCGGGAGCGCCGCCGAAGCGGGGCACGCAGCCGGGTATCCCGGGGGTGGCAGCCGCCCCGGACCGAGCGGGTCCGAAGCGGCTTTCAGGATGCCGGCGCGCGCATGAAAAAGGGGCGGGAGAAATTCCTCCCCCGCCCCCTGAAGGCGATCGTGTTCCGGTATACCGGTCAGGCGGCCCGGATCTGGGCCAGGAATTTCTCCACCTGCTGCTGCAGCAGGCTCGACTGCTGCGACATGTTTCCGGCAGATTTCAGGACCTTGTCCGCCGCCGTACCGGTTTCGCTGGCCGCGCTGGAAACCTCTTCGATCTTGTTGTTGACCTCCTGTGTTCCGCGTGCCGCTTCCTGGACGTTCCGGGCAATGCCCTGCGTCGAGGCATCCTGTTCCTCGACGGCCGTCGCGATGGTCGTGGAGATGTTGCTGATTTCGACGATGATCCCCTGGATCCGGTCGATCGCGCCGACCGCGCCGGACGTCTGCTCCTGGATGGCCGAGATCTGCGCGGAGATATCCTCGGTCGCCTTGCCGGTCTGATTGGCGAGGTTCTTGACCTCCTGTGCGACCACGGCAAAGCCCTTGCCGGCCTCGCCCGCCCGCGCCGCCTCGATCGTGGCGTTCAGGGCCAGAAGGTTGGTCTGGCTGGCGATGTCGTTGATCAGCACCACCACCTCGCCGATCTTCTGGGCCGCCGACGCGAGGCTCTGGACAGTGTCGTTGGTCGCCTCGGCCTCGGACACGGCATTGCCGGCGATGCGCGCCGACTGGTTGACCTGACGGCCGATCTCGGCGGTCGAACTGGAAAGCTCTTCGGTCGCCGCGGCCACCGTCTGGACGTTCGCGGTCGCCTGTCTGGAGGCTGTCGCGACGCCGGAAGCCTGATGGTTCGCATTCTCGGCCGTACTCGACATCTGCTCGGCCGTGACCTGCATTTCCGTGGCCGCCGACGAGAGCGACTCGACCACATCCTTGACCTGCGCCCCGAAATCGTCGGAGAGGGCCTCGATGAACTTGCGCTTTTCCTCCTGCGTCCGGTGCTCGGCCTCTTCCTTTTCCTTCTGCATCTCGCCCATGCGGATGGCGTTATCCTTGAACACCTGGACGGCCTTCGCCATTTCGCCGATCTCGTCGGACCGGTCGAGCGCCGGCACGTCGACCGAGATATCACCCTCGGCCAGCAGTCCCATGATCTCGGTGCTCTTGCGGAGCGGTCGAATGATTCGCTCCAGGATCGCGACGATCGCGGCGAGCAGAATCCCCAGCAGTATCGCGGATGCCCATATGTTCGCGATTCCGACGGTCTTGCCGGGCGCGTCGATTTCGTCCTGATCGGCGTCGACGAGGACCGTCCAGCCAAGACCCTCCATCGTCTTGACCGCCGCTTTGTGCCGTATCCCCTGGTCGACATACTCGGTCAGCCGCGCACCTTTTTCGGTGCCTGTCACTTTCGACGTCATCAGCGAGTTGATGCCCAGCTTCAAAACCTGCGACCCATCGGGATGGACGATCGCAAGGCCCTGCCTGTTGAACAAGAGAACGCGTCCCGTCTCGCCGACCTTGACGGGTGCGATGAACCGCTCGTTGAAATAGTCCAGAGAGATCACGGCGAACAGATGTCCGGCGACCGCGCCGTCCGTCATCACCGGGGCCGCGACCGTCACCACCGGCAAACCGGAGTTGTCGCTGGCGGTCGCGTCGGACAGAATCGCCTCGCCGCGGCCGCGCTTCGCGAAGAAGTCGCGATTCGACAGGTTCTTGCCCAGCTGATTGTCGTCGGACGACGCCACGACCATTCCGTTGAGGTCGATCAGGCCGATCGTCAGGTAGTAGCCATAACCGCGCTTGGTCATGGTCAGCCGCTCGTTGGCGGCCCGGCGTGTCGCGCGGCCAACGAACGTATCCAGAAGGGATTTGGAGTAAAGCGGATCCGCGGCCCATCCCGTCACATCCATGCGGCGGTCGGCAAACCAACCCGAACCAGCTGTCGCCAGGCCCAAAGCAGCCTGCTGAAGCTGCCCGGCAACCGAAACCTGCACCGCAGTGTTGGTGTTCTTGTAGCCGAAGTAGGACAGCCCAGCGAGGCCGAACGCCAACACCAACAAACACGGGATAAGGAATTGTTTTCGCAAGCTCATGGTTCAAAATCTCGCATGAATAATAGAGACGGGACGGGTCCGCTATGAATCCACGGCCGAGGCGCCGCTACTCGATCACCTCGTCGGCCGACTGGAGCATGTCACCCAGCGCAGCCGTCGTGCTACCGCCCAACCCTTCGGCAATACGCGCATTGATGACCAAACGGCCCTGCGTGTTGCGGGCGATCGGAATCGCGGAAGGCGACGTGCCGTCGATGATTCGCAGCGCCGTCTTGGCCGCCCATTCGCCCTGCTCTTCGGCCAGCTTGGTGTAGCCGATCAGCACGAACCGCGACATGTGCTCGTGAATGCCGCCGCTGGGAACCTTGGAGTTCCGCTCGACGAAGCGGGCCGCGACATCGTCGTCCCAGCCATCGGTGCCAGCCGAATTGCCGACCAGCAGCATGTCGACCTTGCCCTGAAGCTCTCGGTACTGTGCCTGCCACTCGGCCATATTGGTCGCGTAGCGCGTCTCGGCGAACTTCATGCCGAAGGTCTTTTCGATGTTCTCCTGCTCCTTGTGGGCGGTGAAGACCTCGGCGGCGAGATAGCCGACCCGGCGGCCGTCGGTCAGACGCTCGAGGAACGCGAACAGCTCGTCAACGGCGGCCACTTCGACCATGCCGGTAACGTTCTTGTACGGGAACCCGTAGCCGGACGCGTCCCAGTTGACGCCGCAGAACACGAACGGCAGGGCGGCGTCCTTGTAATACGGCATGATGACGAATTTCGACGCGTTGTCGTCGGACGCGATCACGACGTCCGGGCCGAAACTCTCGATCGTGCGCCGCACCATTTCGGCCGCGGCCAGCTTGTCTTCGTCGGTCTTCTTCCGCTTGGTGTCCATGCGGACGATGCGCACTTCGGCGCCGCTGGAATCGAGCACCGACCGGACACCGGCCACGGTTCCGTCACTCCAGGCATAGCCTTCGTGGTAGGAATCGATAACCAGCACCTTCTTGCCGTCATACTTTCCCGCCGCACCGGCCTGACCGGCTGCGGCGGCAAACACGAGCACCGATACGGCGCCCAGAATCTTTCGAGAAATCATTGGGTAGCTCCTGATGATAGCCCATAAAAAACTTGCATACCTGCGACTTGCCATCTCGCGCGTGCGGCGCGATCAATCACCCCGCGCCACGGCGCACACAGCGTTGAAGCTATGGGAAATTACTTAAGAATGCGTGAACAGGGGAAATTCCCAAGGTTCCGATTATACCAACGGACATTTCTTGGATGTCGCATCCGCTCCCGGGTGAGTTCGCGGCGCACGTGCCGAAAAAAGTCTTTACACCAAATGGTTTCAGCCGCGAACCGGCTTCCACGCCTTAAACGTGTGCGGGATCGCGAAGAAGATTCTGCGCAAGCGCACGCATACGCCTTTTGGCGTAGTGGTCGTTGACGGGGTGTCAACGGTGGCGGGTGGCCGTCCGACAGGACCGAACCTGGGCGGTAAAGCACGGCGCCCTACCCCGCCTTGCCCAGCCCGCCGCCGCCGGGCAGCTCCAGCACCACCGCGTCGCCGGCCGGAACGATCTGCTTGCCCTTGCCCCGGAGCGCCCCGCCGCCGGCCAGGCGGACCGTGCCGGGCGCGCCGTCGGCGCCGCCGTTGCGGCCGCGCGCCGGATGGTCGATGCGGTCGAACAGCGCGAAGATCGCGAACGGCGCGCCTTCGGCGTGGGCGATCTCGATGATTTGCCCGTCGCCGCCGCGATACGCTCCCGCGCCGCCCGAATCCGGCCGCAACTCCTTGCGCCGGAAGATCAGCGGCGCGATGGATTCGGTGATCTCGACCGGCGTGTTGCGGACGCCCGAGGGGAACGAGGTCGCCGAAAGCCCGTCCCTGCCGGGCCGCCCGCCGGTGCCGCCGCAATGGAAGATGGTGACCGAGAACGGCGTCGCATCGCCGTAATCCTGGCCGCCGGTGATGCCGCGGCCGCCGGACAGCATCGGGTTCCACAGGCTCGACGCGCCTTCCGCCGGGGCGATGCCGGGGCGAGCCTGCTCGAGACAGCCGAGCACCACGTCGGGCAGCATCTGGCCGGTGACGTGGCGGATGTTGACGGCAACCGGCCGCGGCGCGTTGAGAATGCAGCCCTCCGGCGCGGTGACCCGGATCGTGCCCAGCGAGCCGGCGTTGTTCGGGATGGCGCCGCCGACGACGCAGCGGATGCCGAAGCTGGTGTAGGCCTGGGTATAGGTCAGCGGCGAGTTGATGCCGAACGCGGACATCTCCGTCGTGCCCTGGAAGTCGACGGAAATCCCGTCCGGAGAAATTTCCATTTTAGCGCAATAGGTCACCGGATGGTCATAGCCGTCGACGGTCATCTCGTTCTCGTAAACCCCCGCCGGCAGCTTGCCGATCTCGGCGATCATGGCGCGGCGCGAGGTCTCGATGATGCGGTCGCCGATGCCGGCGACGTCGTTCAGGCCAAGCTCGTCCATCAGCTGGACCAGCCGCCTTCCGCCGACCGCATTGCAGGCGGCGAGCGAATAGAGGTCGCCGACCACCTGCACCGGCTCGCGGACATTGGCGCGCACGATCTCCAGCACCGCCTCGTCCGGCGCGCCGGCCCGGAACAGCGGCAGGATCGGGATGCACAGCCCCTCCTCGTAGACCTGCCCCGCATCGGGCCCGAATCCGGACCCGCCGATGTCCACCACATGCACCGTCGACGCAAACAGCGCGACCGGCGCGCCGCCGCGGAAGGCCGGCGTCACCACGGTGAAGTCGAACAGGTGCCCGGTGCCGTGCCACGGATCGTTGGTGAGATACACGTCGCCCTCGCGCATCGTCTCCACCGGGTATTTGTCGAGGAAGAACCCGACCGAGGCGGCCATCGCGTTGACGTGGCCCGGCGTGCCGGTCACCGCCTGGGCCAGCATGCGGCCCGAGAGGTCGAACACTCCGGCCGAGAGATCGCCGGCCTCGCGCACGGTGGTCGAAAACGCGGTGCGGATCAGCGCCTGCGCCTGCTCCTCGACGATGGCGATCAGCCGGTCCCAGATCACCTGGTCGCGCACCGCCGAGGCGGTGGCGGCGGGACGCGTCCCGGCGGCGGCCACGCGCTCCAGAACGAGATCGCCGCCGGGGTTGACGTGCGCGTGGAACCCCTCCGGCAGGATCGTGGTGGTCTGCGCCTCCGCGATCGCGGCTGGGCCGGCGAGCGAGGACAGTTCCGGGAGCGATGCGCGGTCGTACAGCGCCGCCTCGACCGGCGCCGCGCCAGGAAAGCGGATGGCGCGGGTGCCCGAGGGTGTTGCTTCCTCGGCGGGACGGTTTTCCTCGCACTTCGAGACGGCGCTTCGCGCCTCCTCAGCATGAGGAAAACCTTGAGGAGCCTCACCCTGAGGAGCAGCCGCGAGGCTGCGTCTCGAAGGGTCCCGCCCAGCGGCACCGCCCCGACGCATTTCGGGAGAGAGACTCTCCGGCGGCTCGCCTGCGCCAATCGAGACCTCCGACTTGATGATCTCGTATTCGGAGAGGTCGATGGGCGGCAGATCCGGCGCCGGAGCGCTCAAATGCAGCGACCAGGTCAGCACTTCGATGTCGAGGTCCGGGACGGTGCGGCCGTACTGGCGCTCGTACTCGTGCGCGAAGGCATCCCGCAGCGCCGCTGCTGCGTCCGGCCAGAAATCATCATCGGGTACGGGCACCTTGATCTCGTGGCCCTGGCCGACATAGCGGCACCAGGCATGGCGGGCGGCGGTCAGTTCCGCTTCCTGCGCGCCGAGCCGCACGACTGCCTCGGCCTCCTCGCACATCTCATCGAACAGCGCGTCCACTGCAGCGGCGTCGAAATCCGAGAGCCGCATGTAGCGGCTGCGCACCACCTCGTAGGCGATCGGCGCCAGCAGCATGCCGACCGCCGAGCCGACCCCGGCATTGGCCGGCACGACGACGCGCTCGATGCCCAGCTTCCCGGCCAGCCTTGCGGCGTGCAGCGGCGCCGCGCCGCCGAAGGCGATCATCGTGCGCCCGGCGACCTCGGTGCCGCGCTCGACCGCATGCACCCGCGTCGCCGCCGCCATGTTCTCGTCGACGATCTCGATGACGCCCTCGGCGGCGGCGATCGGGTCGGGTGCTCGTTCTTCGCGCCCACCAGAGAGCGGAGCGTCACCCCCCTCCCCATCCCCTCCCCCTCTCAAGGGAGAGGGGCTTTCTTTTGTCCGACCCGCTCCAACTGAGCCCTCTCCCGCCTGGGCGGGGGAGGGTTGGGAGGGGGTGGGCGGGGCGTGTCCAGCCGCTCCCCCTTGCCGGGACAACAGCGGCGCCGCCACATGGTCGCGCAGCGCCGCACCGGCGGCAGCGGTATCCAGCGTCATCGTCCCGCCGGCGAAGCCCGCCGCCGCGATCCGCCCCAGCGCGAGGTTGGCGTCGGTCACGGTCGGCAGCGCCCCGCCCAGCCCGTAACAGGCCGGGCCCGGATCCGCGCCGGCGCTCTGCGGGCCGACCTGGATGCGGCCGAGCGCGTCGACCGCGGCGACCGAGCCGCCGCCGGCGCCGATCTCAACCATCTCGATTACCGGGATCTTCACCGGCATGCCGCTGCCCTTCATGAAGCGGTGCGCGCGGTCGACCTCGAAGCTGCGGGAGAGCAGCGGCGCGAAATCGTCGATCAGGCAGATCTTGGCGGTGGTGCCGCCCATGTCGAACGAGACGACGCGGTCCTCGGCCAGGTCGCGGGCGATATGGGCCGCGAGGATGGCGCCCCCGGCCGGCCCCGATTCGATGAGCCGCACCGGGAACTTCGCCGCCGTCTCCAGGGTGATGAGGTTGCCGCCGGAGGTCATCAGCAGGCACGGCGCCGCGATCCCGGCCGCGCCCAGCCGCGCCTCGATGGCGTTCAGGTACCGCGCCATCAGCGGCCGCACATAGGCGTTGGCGCAGGCGGTGGACTGGCGCTCGTACTCGCGGATCTCCGGACAGACCTCGGAGGACAGGCTGTACGAAACGTCGGGCAGCGCCGCGGCCAGGATCGCCGCGACGCGCCGCTCATGCGCCGGGTTGGCGTAGGCGTGCAGCAGGCCGATAGCGACGGATTCGACGCCCGCGGCCTCGAGGACCGGAATCACCGCTTCGACCGAGCCCTCGTCCAGCGGTGTGAGCACCTCGCCGCGGAAATTCAGGCGCTCGGTGACCGGCAGGCGCAGCTCGCGCGGCGCCAGCGGCGGCCGCCGCTCCATCGCAAGGTCGTACTGCGCGAAGCGGTTCTCCCAGGCAATCTCCAGCGAATCGCGGTGGCCCTCGGTGACGATCAGCGCCGTCTTGGCGCCCTTGCGCTCGATGATCGCATTGGTCGCCAGCGTGGTGCCGTGCAGCACCAGCGAGACCGCGGACGGCACGACCCCGGCGGCGGAGAGCACGGCGTGGGCGGCCGCCATGAACCCCTCCGCCGGGTCGGCGGGCGTCGTGAGCACCTTGGCGCCGGTATGCGCGCCGCCGTGTTCGAGCACCGCGTCCGTAAACGTGCCGCCGATGTCGATGGCGAGGCGTGTGCGATGTGTCACGATGCTCTTCCCTGCCATTCACATGAATCTCGGGGTTTCACGCAATCACGGACCTAGAAAGATCGCGTTGAATGACTTCACATCTGGAACCTTATATATCGGCTTCAGTCGATAATTGAGCTTGGCAATGTAACCTTCCTCGCTATAAAGCCACCGGCCGCCGATGGAATCGGATCTGATATCCAGCTTGTGTGTCCAGTCGGTGTTTGGCAATTCATCGATTGGGATCAACGAGTCCCAAAGTTCTTGCACCTTGGCGAGCCGATCGGCCGTGTTGATTATCCTCAACACCGCGAATTCATTATCCCGAACCGTTATCTCCTGCATCCGGGTCTCGGCCGCGATGACGGAAGAGAAAAGGAACAAGACCAGGGTGGACGACAACCATCCTATCGATCCGGCGCGCAAGCTCACCGCGCGCTCCCTCCCATGCTTACAATGATCCGTTGAATCCGGCAGAACACACCCCAATCCATCAGCTATTTCTAATCACAATAGACATATCCGTCCCTCGTCTCGCAGTTGAGATTACTCTCCTCGATCGGGTGCGCCACGCAATAGTCGAACATCAGATCGACAACCTCCCTGCTCCCGCCCATGAAGCGGACAATCTGCTCCTTGTTACGAATAAAATAAAAACCATGCTTCCCGTCATACGTCATATGTTCATATGTCAGATCGTTGTGTTGTTTCAGCGTTTCGTATTTCAAATCGAAATGATCTGAATAATAGTGCTGGTATTCTCCTTCAATTTGTTTGATTCTTATACTAAGCGGATAGTACGTTTGAAGCGTTTCCATTACATCTTCCACCCTATCGTAATCGTAATATAGGAATATCTCGTCTGGATCCCTGGCTTTCAGGGTATAAGCATCCGGAATCGGAAATTTGCAGCCGAGGGCTTCGACGAAAAACCAGCCCTCCCCGTCGACCTCCGTGAGCGGCCATCGGTCGACGGTCCGCGTGAGGGTCGCCCCGATCATCAGACCGACGACCAGAAGAAGCAGGGCAGCAAAGATTCCTGTGCTTGGCTTCAGTTTCATGATCTGCCTCTGCAGTGCGAAACGCTCCGATTTGTAACCGGGTCAGCTCAGGCATGCGTTATTGAATTATTACCGCCCCCGCCCGCAAGCTACCCATATCCGGACCGCGGCCGCACGGGCCGGGGCGTCCGCGCCGCTCACTGGATGCGCTGGAAGATCGTCCTGTAGGTCTTGCCTTCGTGGTCGCTGGCGTTTACCCGCAGCGGAAAGTCCAGGCTGTGTTCCGCGATGTCGCCGTTTTCGTCTTCGGGCGCCTTGATCCCGAACAGCCTGGGGCGGCCCTGTTGCGGGTCCTCGACGAAGGCGGCGGAAAACGTATACCCGCCGGCATCCGTGACATGGATCGAGAACGGCGCCTCGAAGCTGTGCTCCCGCACGCATTCCTCGAACAGGATGCCGACGATCCGCCGGAATTCGGCATCCAGGTCCCCCGCCCTCTCCATTCCCGTCATCGCCATCCTTCCGTGCCGCGTTGTTCACGATATTGCCGGCGCCATCCCCGGCCTTCATGCGTTCGCCGCCCGCCCGGCGCCGTTGCGCAATCGCGATCCCCGGGGAACCGCTCCTTCGATCCGGGCAGCAGTATATCCATTGCCCCGGGAAAATGTCATGTGGTAAGGAATTTGGTGTGCCGTTCCCGGGAATTCCACCGTCCGGGCGTAAAGGAACACGCCCGTCGCGGCCGGTGCGGCGACGATGGCGAACATTACGAGGTCTTCGGATTTCGGCATTGGATCGCGCGTAAGCGGGGCGCGCCGGTGAGGTCATAGACCGCCCTGGGTTCGGGGGACAGGGGTCCAGTCCAGTATACTAATGCCAATTTAGTTACGTATTTTGTCCCCAGAACTGCCATGCGCCCCTGCCGGGAGGACACACCGATGAAGGCCTTGACGCTCCTGCTTGCCCTGGTGCTGGCATGGCTGGCCGTGGCGAGCGGCTATCATCTCGTCGATGCGCCGCATTTCCGGGGCGGGGGCGGCCCGGCGCCGATGCCGTGGATCATCTGCTTCCCGTCCCCGTTCCCGACTCCGCCGTTCGCATTCGCCGTGATCTTCCTGGGCGCGCCGGCCCTGTTCCTGCTGGCCGTGTTGGGCAGGCGGCAGCTTCGCGGCGGGCCGGGCCGGGCCGGCGGGAACGGGCCGGGCGATCAGCGGGATCTGTGGCTGGCCGGCCGATCGGCGTGTCTTGCCCTGCGTCTTCACTCCACCGGCGGTGAGCCATCCCCTCCTCCGAGCCACCGATTCGTGATATCTTTCCGGGATGAGTAGGACAGAGCTCGCCTTCGTAGTCGCGCCGCTTTGGGTGCCCGTCGCATTGATGATCGAGTGGTCGCTTCTCGCAACACCGCTTGACCTGCTCAACTTTTGGGCCGTGTTCGCGGGCTTCGCCAGCCTTGCCATCGGTTACGCCGGCACGTTCTTGTTCGGTGTCCCGGCGTTCCTGTTTCTACGGTCGCGAAACTGGACTGCTCCCTGGATCGGCGCTGTCCTCGGCTTCGCCATCGCCGTGATAACGCTATTCCTGTTCAACGTCCTGTTTGCTTTGGCCTTGGGATACAGCGTCGACGATTTACTGCTTGGCGCTCTGTCGTCATTCAGCGATTGGGGAGCATGGATAACGGCGGGGCCGATCGGGTCTCTCGTCGGCGTGACGCTCTGGCTCATCGCACGTCCCGATCGTAGCTAGTGCAGTATCCGTACAAGTGGAATCGCGTCCGGCCGGCGGCGCGACCTCATACTTCGAGACGCCCCTTCGGGGCTCCTCAGCATGAGGGCACGGGCCTTGGAGCCTCATGCTGAGGAGGCGCGAAGCGCCGTCTCGAAGTATGAGGTCGCTCTGGCCCAGCCGAACACAACATAACGGACAACGCACCAGTTCAAGGCACCGCCCCACCCCGCTACCCCGCGCTGTAGCCGCCGTCGACGGGGATGGTGGCGCCGGTAACGAAGCCGGCGATGTCGCCGGAGGCGAGGTACAGCGCGGCGCCGGCGATCTCCCGCGGCCTGCCCCAGCGGCCCATCGGGGTGCGCGCGCGGATCACGCGGTCGCGGTCCGGGTCGGCCTGGATCGGGGCGGTGAGGTCGGTCTCGGTCCAGCCCGGCGCGATCGCGTTGACGCGGACGCCGTCGCCCGCGTACAGCGCCGCCAGCGACTTCGTGAGCTGCGGGATCGCCGCCTTGCCGGCGCCGTAGCCGGGCGCGTGCGGCGAGGCGAAGTAGCTGTACATGGAGGCGATGTTGACGACGCAGCCGGGCCGGGCCGCGAGCTTCTCGCGCAGGCCCTGGCACAGGCGGAAGACGGCGTTGAGGTTGACGGCGACGGTCCTCTCGAAGGCGTCCGGCGTCAGCCCCTCGGGCTGGCGGATCACGGTGCCGGCGTTGTTGACCAGCACGTCGACGCGCGCCGTCGCGGCGGCCAGGGCGTCGACCGACGCGGCGTCCTCCATCCGCGCCTGGCGGTAGGCGAAGGCCGAGAGGTTGCCCCCGTACTCGCCGGCATCGGCGCGCGTGCCGGTGACGGTGACCTCGGCGCCGGCGCCCGCGAAGGCCCCCGCGATGGCCCGGCCGATGCCCCGCGTCCCGCCGGTAACCAGCACCGCGTATCCGGAAAAATCGAATGTTGCAGCCATGTTGCGATCCTCCCCGAAAGAGCCCCGATGCTAGCACATCCGCGCCGGCGGGCCAGCGGCGTTCCGCATCGCCGGCGCGGGGCCGGGCGACCCCCCGGGATCCGTGGCCGGCCGGCTGATCGGCGGCGGCGCCGCGGAACGGTTGCCGGGCGACAGGCGCGGAGCTTGTGGATCTTGTCGACTATGGCGCCGGCGTTCGCCGGCGACACCTCGTTTTCCACCCCCACCCTGGCCCTCCCCCATCAAGGGGGAGGGGAAATACGCTTGCGGAATTGGAGACCTCCCGTCGATTCGGGTTGAGGGGATCAGCCGCTGTATTAAATCCCTCCCCCTTGATTGGGGAGGGTTGGGAGGGGGTGACCGCCGGGCGGTCGGAGGTCGTGCCCACTCCCGCGGGACCGCCCGTCTCCCGGCGCCATCCGGCCGGGCGGCTGCGTTGGCCCGTGCGGCCCTACCCTGCTTTCACCTCGATATGCCTCGCCTCCGCCTGCGCCGCCTTGCTCTTCGGCAGGTCGATGGTCAGCACGCCGTTGTGGAATTCGGCCCTGATCCCGTTCGCGTCGACGTCGCCGGGGACCGCCAGGGTGCGGCGGAACGAGCCGTAGGCGCGCTCGCGCCAGCAGAAGCGTTCGGCCTCGTCCTCCTGCGCCGCCTTCTTCTCGCCGCTGATCGTCAGCAGCCCGTCGGACAGCGTGACCTCGACGTCGGTCTCGTCCATGCCGGGCAGCTCGACGTCGACATGGAAGGCCTTGTCATCCTCGGTCTCGTCCAGGCGCGGCGCCAGTTCGCCGATCGCCCAGTACCGCGGCAGCACGACCCGGCGGCGGCCGCCGCCCAGCACGCCCGCGAAGAGGCGGTCCATGTTGCGCTGGAACGCCTCCATGTCCTTGCGCAGGGCTTCGAACGGCCGCTCCTCCTCTTCCCGGCGGCCGAGTTCACCCAGACGCCAGGGAGCAAGCTCTCTGTGCGGCATGGCACCCTCCATCGGTCGGTGGTGGTCCCGCGAGGCCTGGCTCGCGCACCTTGCCGGGCGCGCCCGTGTCGGCCAGCGGCGGAATGGCTTGCTCGGAAGTCCTTCCGGGGGCTTCGTGCGGACGCACGCGTCCACGATGCAGGAGTGGGCTTACCACATCCGGGCGGGAAAATCCTTGAGATGGGTCAAATCGAGGCGCTGAAACCCGCAGAAAACACCGGTGCATGGGGTTGAATGCCCCGGGGAGGGGGTAGATCGGCGCGCCTGCCGTCAAGTCCGGCGACCTACCACGGGTCCGCCGGCAGCCGGCCCTTGAGTTCGGGCGCATCCGGGCCGTAGCGGTAGGCGCGGAAGATGCAATTGCCGTCCTTGTACGGCATCTCGCGCCCCGGGAACGGACTGATGTAGTTCCACAGCACCTCGCCCGCGGGTGACACCTCGAACAGCCGTCCCCAGACCCCTTCATTGATCAGCGTGTTGCCGTTGGCCAGGCGGTCGGCGCTGCCGATGAACCAGCTGAACATCGAACGCGGCGGGGTCTCCTCGAACTGCCAGACGATCTCCCGCGTTTCGGGATCGAGTTCCACCACCTTCGAGCCGGCCCGCGGTCCCTTGAAAATGACGTCGGCGCCGTTGGCGAAGAACAGCAGGTTGCCATTGGGCAGCATCTGGACGTGGTGCTGCTGGCCATAGGCCAGGTCCCGGTGATGCCATTTCAGCCGCCCGCTCGCCCGGTCGATGATGGCCATCGTGATGGCCATCGTATGGTTGAACCGCCAGTTGGCGAGGAGGTCGCCGTTGGCGAGCGGGAACAGCGCGTTGCAATGGCAGAACTCCTCGCGCGGGCACAAAGGGTTGATCGGGAAGTCGTAGAACGCGTCGCACCCGGCGGCATGCCATTCCCAGACGGTCGCGCCGTTGCGGTCGATCTCGCAAAACACGTCGGCATGGATGCCGTCCGGATGCTCGCTGCCGTCGCGCCCGCCCCTGACGCGCGCGGCGTCCGCCGGGTCCATCACCTCCCATCTGACATAAACGATGTTGCCGTCCCCGGTCTCGCGGAAATCATGGTGCTGGAAGTCATCGACGTGTTCCCAGACGAGGTTGCCGTCCCAGTCGAACTCCTTAAGGTGGCCGCCCTTCGCCGGCAGGCCCTGCGGGCCGCGCCCCGTGCGCACGGCGGCAAGCAGGTTTCCCGAGGGCAACAGATAGGCGTAATTGCCTGGCGATCCTCCCAGGTCCCAGTGATGCACGACCTCGCCGCGCATATTGACGATGTAGGCGTTCGGCTGGCCGAGCGGCGCGAACAGCGTGTAGCCGGGCGTGGCGCGCCGCTCATCGCAAATCGTGACGCCGGTCCTCTCGACGAGCATGGTCTCTTGCGTCCTTCAGCAGGATTCGGTTTCCGGGTCCGCGAAGGCGTAGGCCTTCTCGACGGCCGGGCGCGCCATGATGCGCGCGAACCAGTCGGCGAGGCGCGGCCGCGCGGCGGATTCCACGTGTTCGCCGAAGCCGTTGGCGATGAAGCGCTCGACGAAGGGAAGCACGGCGATGTCGGCCAGCGAGAAGGTCTCCCCGGTGAGCCAGGGCCCGCGTTCCAGGTCGCGCTCCATGTCGTCCAGCTCGTCGACGATCCGGTCCACCGCGAAGGCGACGGCCTCGTCGGGTATGCCGTGCTCCGCATGGCCGATCTCGTCGCGCCGGCGCTGCAGGTCGGGCTGGGCCGCAACCTTGCGCATCAGCTCCGCCTCGGAATGCCTGGCCGCATATTCCTGCCAGCGGTGGGCATGCACCCGGTTGTGCGAGATCAGGTGCATGTTCCTGTGCAGGGTGTGCTCGGACTTGTCGAGCCAGACGCGCATCACGGCGCGCTCCCACGGGTCGGCCGGGCGGAGCGGCGGGTCCGGATAGACGTCGTCCAGGTATTCGAGAATGGCATTCGATTCGATGACGATACGCCCATCGTGATCGAGCGCCGGGACGACCCCCTTCGGGTGGATCCTCACGTACCAGGGCTCCCAGTTCTCGAACTCGTGCAGGTCGACGTGCCGGCTCTCCCACTCAACGCCCTTCTCGTGCAGGGTCATGCGGGCCTTGCGCGAGCAGGTCGATCCCCACCAATGGTACAATGTCAGCATCGCCGGCAATCCTTCTCCCAAACAGCCATTATCAACGAGCTCCGGTACTTATCGAGCCGTATCGGGATACGCGCCCGAACAGTATATATAGATACGAAATGAAGGGGTCAGGTCGTTGGTAAAAGTCGTTCGAATTCACGCGTTCGGTGGCCCGGAGGTCCTGAAATACGAGGACGCGGACATCGGCAGTCCGGGTCCCGGCGAGATCCGCCTGCGCCAGACCGCGGTCGGCGTCAATTTCAACGAGGTTCTGATCCGCGCCGGCCGGGGCAGCTATCCGCCGGACCGGTTTCCGATCATTCTCGGCCGCGAAGCCGCCGGGATCGTCGAAGCCGTCGGTTCCGGCGTTGAAGGCATTGCGGTCGGCCGGAGGGTCGCCTACGGGTTCGGCGGATTCGGCGGTTACGCCGAGGCCCGCCTCGTTGCCGCGGACAAGGTGGTTCCGCTGCCCGACGCCATCGACGAGCGGACGGCGGCGGCAATGATGGTCAAGGGCATGACCGCCCAGTACCTCTTGCGCCGCGCCTACCGGGTCCGGCCAGGCGACGCGATCCTGGTCCACGCCGCCGCCGGCGGCGTCGGCATGATTGTCTGCCAGTGGGCGAAACATCTCGGCGCCACCGTTATCGGCACTGTCGGCAGCGCGGAAAAGGCCGAACTGGCGCGCGCCAACGGCTGCGACCATCCGATCATCCACAGCCGGGAGAATTTCGCCGAACGGGCGCGCGAGATTACCGATGGCGCAGGCGTCCATGCCGTCTACGATCCCGTCGGCAGGGACACCTTCGAGGGGTCGATCGACAGCCTTCGCCGGCGCGGCCATTTCGTCGCTTTCGGGGATATCTCGGGCGAAATCGGCGCCATTGACCCGTCTCTCCTGATGACAAAGGGGTCGTTGAATTTCACCCGGACCTCGCTGCGCCATTTCATTTCGCCGCACGAGGAACTCGCGGCCACGGCGGCTGAACTGTTCGATGTCGTGGCCAAAGGACATGTCAGGATTGCCGTTAATCAGGTCTACCCCCTGAGCGAGACGTCCCACGCCCACCGTGACATCGAAGCGCGCAGGAATACGGGTTCCACGATTCTCCTGCCCTGAAGGTCCGCCCGCCCGGATGGGCAAAACCCGGCGGCTTGCACCGCCGGGTTCCGTTTTGCCACAGAGTCGGAGAGACTCAGAGCGTCTTCGGCCGCCGCGGGATGCCCAGCGCATCCTGTGCGGCCCAGACGTACTTCATGTCGACGTATTTGCGCCAGTCGAGACCCTTGGGTACGCCGCCGGTCTGCGAGAGATCGTCGACGAACCGGTCCATCGCCTCGGCGCTCTCGAATCCGCCATCGGGGCTGATCTGGTCGAGTTCGACCGAGTACAGTTTCTTGAACGCCGGCGGGATCTCGAAACCCAGATCGATCATGATCTTGTAGGCGCGTTCCTTGTTGGCCGGGTCGAACAGCCATTGGCGGGCCCTGAGGTCCGCCCGGACCCAGGCATAGGCGGTGTCCTCGTTCTTCTCCAGCCAGCCCCCCATGGAGGCAAAGCCTTCCTGCGGCGCCGTCGTCAGTTCCTCGAAGATGAACTTGCCGCCCGCGCCCTCGAGCCCGGCGCGGTGGCGGGGGAACATGCTGGCGCCGTCGAGCGTGCCGCTGATAACCGCGGCCATGCGTTTGTCGGACCCGCCGGAGGTGGGAACGAACTCGACGTCCTTGTTGGGGTCGAGGCCCATCTTCGCGACCACCTGGCGCATGACCCAGGTGTTGCGGCCGGCCAGCCCTCCGCCGGAAATCTTCGCGCCCTTCAGGTCCTCCGGTTTATTGATGCCTTTCCGCGTGCCCATGATCCACCATTCGCTGTCGCGATACAGCGAGATCATCTTGATGGGCAGGCCGCTCGCATGGCCGGCGCCAAAGAACTCGCTGGTGTCGCCATGGGTGATATCGAGACTGCCGCCGATCAGCCCCGGCATGTATTCCTCCGACAGGATCACCTCGAATTCGCTGATACCGACCTCCTGCAGGTATCCGAGGGCCTGCGCCAGCCGGTAGGACCACTGGGTGGCATAGTTGGGATTGAAATCTCCCATTATCAGCGATTTCATATTGGCCATGACGTTTTCGGCACTCGGCGTCTGCGCACCGGCCCGGTTGAGGGTCGACGCCGCAATGATGGTGCCGAGAACGCCGGCTCCGCCGACCTTGAGAAAGTCCCGGCGCGGCAGGCGTATCTGCGGCTTGCTGTGCTTCTTCATGCTTGTTCCTCCCTATCTGAAGATGTTTAGGTCGTTTCGTATCGAACGTTTGCGGTGTGAGGTCTCACACCTTGTCGACCCGCCGCCAGGGCGCCACATAGGCTTCCAGCGACCGGGTAATCTGGATCAAGGTCAGCGACACGATCACCAGAAGTAGCAGCACGGCATACAGGAGCGCCGAATTGAAGGTGTCCGCCGCGCGTGTGATGAGGTAGCCGAGGCCCTTCGAGCCACCGAAGATCTCGGCGATGACCACGCCGATCAGCCCGCGCCCGATGCCCTGCTGGATCCCGGAGATGATGAAGGGCAGCGTGAAAGGCAGGACCACTTTTACATAGAGCTCAGCCCGGCTCGCACCGAAGACCCTGGCCGCCGCGAGCAGCGATTCATCCGTCGTTTTCACCCCCGCCCAGGCATTGATGATGATCGGAAACACCGCCGACAGCGCGATGATCGTGATTTGCATCTTGACGGTGAATCCGAGGAACAGGATGAACAGCGGCACCAGCGCGATCCGCGGCAGCGACGCGAGCGCCCAGACATAGGGGCTGAGTATCTTCTCCACATACTTGCTGCCGCCCATCAGGAGACCCGCGGGAATTCCGATTACGCAGGCGATGAACAGGCCGATCGACAGGTTGGTAAGGCTGTAGAGGAGGTGGTCGCGGATGCTGCCCGAGATTACCGCGCCCGGCGGGGCCGTGGTGGTGAAACCGTCCCACAGCGCCAGGAACATATTGCTCGCCGTGGGCAGGAAGAGCTGGTTGATGGCGCCGGATCGGGCGAACAGCTCCCAGACAATGAAGAATATCGTCAGATTGATCACCGTCACGACCTTGGAACCATAGCGCTCCCAGGCCTCGCCGGCCGTCCATTCGGTGTCTTCGATGCGGTTGGGGTCCGTGGCTTCGCTGATGGAACCGCCGTCACTGAGGTCGGGCGTGCTCATTACTTTGCTCCATGTGCGGTCTGAAGGGCTTCATCCTTTACCAGGCGCCATATGTGGTCGCGCAGTTCGCTGTACTCGGGAAGCGACTTCACGTCGTAGTCGAACCGCGGGCGCGGCAGGTTGACGTCGACCACTTCCTTGATCTGGCCCGGCCGATAGGAAATCACGACGACCCGGTCGCCCAGCGTGATCGCCTCGTCGATCGAGTGGGTGATGAAGACGACGGTCTGGCCGGTCTTGGCGACGAAGCGCTCGAGCTCTCCCTGCATGGCCTCGCGCGTCATCGCGTCGATCGCCGCGAACGGTTCGTCGGCCAGCAGGATGTCCGGCTCGGAGACCAGCGCCCGGGCGATGCCGACCCGCTGCTTCATGCCGCCGGACAGCTCGTAGGGGAACGATTTCTCGAATCCGGTCAGGTCGACGAGGTCGATGTAGCGGCGCACCCGCGCGTCTATTTCCTGTTTCGAGAGTCCGAGTTTCTGCAGCTCGAACGGCATGCGGATGTTGGATTCCACGGTCCGCCACGGCATCAGCGCGTAGTCCTGGAACACCATCGCGCGGTCGGGGCCGGGGCCCGTTACCGGCCGGCCGTTGACCTCGATGCTGCCCTCCCAGGGTTGGACCAGGCCGGCGATGGCGTTGATGAACGTCGTCTTGCCGCAGCCCGACGGCCCGACCAGCACGACGAATTCTCCGGCGTTCACGCTCAGGCTGATATCCCGCAGCGCGGTCAGCCGCTTGCGCTCGCGGTGCAGCTTGTAGCCGACGGTGAGGTCCCTGGAGACGATGACCGGCACCGCGCCCGCAGGTTCAGGTGCGAACGATGGATCTGGCGCCGCACCGCGGCGCCCGGTTTCTACGGGGCTCATTACCCTTGTCGTCCTCCCACAGACTTTGTTTTTTTGCGTTTGCACCTTATGCGATGCTTGTCGCCTTTGCTTGGGGCAGAGCGTAACCGACGGGCATGCGGTATGCGAGTCCGCCAATCGGCCTGTCCCTCCCAGGTGCTTATCTTAGCCTGTTTTTCGCTTCTGAGAAGAGCGCCGCGAAAACGACGGTTGCGTTCCGCGGTCCCGCATCTTGCGCTTGACCCATATCATCGCCGCAGAATCCGGGATATGCTCCCCTCCCCGCAACATCACTCCCCTTGACGGAAGGACACCTCGATGAAGGCATGGAAAATCCTGACGGTTGCGCTGCCGGTGTGGCTGGCGGCGGCGGGCGGCGCCTGGGCGCAGGTGCAGGAGGGGCCCGGCGGTTACGGCGGTTACGGCCACCACCCGCATATGTGGGGCGGCGAGTGGAGCTGGGGCGGCATGTTCCTGGGCCCCGTCTTCGGCGTCCTGTTCATCGCCGCCATCGCGATCGCCGTGGTGCTGGTGGTCCGAGCCCTCGGCGGCGGGTCGGCGGCGCGGGGCGGCGCGGGCCGCTCGGCCCTCGACATCCTCGACAAGCGCTTCGCCCGCGGCGAGATCGACCGCGAGGACTACGAAGAGCGCAAGCGGGTGCTGAGCGGCGGCTAAGCATACGATCCACTTGCGTGGAATCGGCGCCGCTGCGTCGGACCGGCGCGCGATCTTTTGAGTTCGCTCCCTCCCGCGCTTCTTGTCCGACGACGGACCGTCGGTTCATTTTCCTTGCGTTTTGGCCCGGTCCGTCCCATATATCTGTCATCGACCCAGCTGCAAATCCCTTCGGATACCGGTGAGCTTACAGCCGCTCGCACAGCCCGCGTGGCGGGCATTGGCCGGGTTGGTGGTACGGACCGGCGTCGCCGGTTCTGCCGCGGTGTGGCGACATCCCGCACGAACCACGTGGATTCATTACAACGATCAACATACGGATGACCGACAAGAAACCACAGACGGGAACAGCCGTGCAGGCGCCCGACGACGAGGAGATCGCCGAAGCCGCCGAGCGGCTGAGCGCGAAATGGGCCAGCGAACGTCCGGCGAACGGTGCGCACCGCACCGAGGAAAACGGGCATATCCTTCAGACCCTGGAAAAGGGGCGCGCCCATATGGTGACCGTGCAGGTCAAGCGGCCGCGACGCGGCGCGCGCTGAACCGGCCCCCGCGCCGGCGTGCGGATCGCCCTCCGAACGGGCAAGACGGCAAAAGAAACGGAAGGACCACGATGCTTGAGTCGAGACGGCCGGACGACACGGCCACCGAAGATACCGGATCGTTCGAGACGACCGGCCACCAGGAGAAAGTCCGCCGCTGCCTGAGTTGCAGCGAGGACTTCAACAGCGCCTGGGCGGGAGAGCGCGTGTGCAAGAAATGCCGGTCCAGCGCCCGCTGGCGCCAGGGCTACGGATAAGCCGGGGACCGGCGCACTCCCTTTCCAGCTATCCGATGCCGGACGCCACCACGGCGGCCACGCCACCCAGATAGAGCGCCATTACCAGCGCGCTTTCGAAGCCGATATTGGCGATGCCATAGCGCTCGCGCCGCAGCATGCCGAGCATCAGCACCATGGTCATCAGGATGCTCAAGGCGGTCAGGAAATACGGCAGGTCTGAAACCGCGTGATAGATCGATCCTTCGCGGTACGCCACATCCGCCGAGGCGATGAACAGCATGTCGAACATGTTGCCGCCGATGATGCCGCCGACCGCCAGCGTGAGGGCGCCGCGGCGCACCGCAGCGATGGTCGTCACCAGTTCGGGGATCGATGTCGAAATCGCCGTGAAGAAGGCGCCGACAAGGGTCTGGCCGAGACCAGTGCGGTCGGCGATGGCCACCCCGGTGACGGCGGTCAGGTAACCGGCCACGGCGAGCAGTGCCGCGAGGACGGCAAAACGCAGGAACAGCCGGATCACGGTGCGGCGCCCGCCCTTGGGCTCCTGCGGCACGTCGAGCCGGGTCTCGCTGGTCCGCTTCGGTCCCCACATCGGGTCCTGCTTCGCCGACGCGGCCAGCCGGACGCCGAACACGTAACCGGCGAACACAAGCAGCGATACCGGATGCACGCCGGCAACCGACAGGGCCGGCAGCGTTACCGCCGCGAAGGGCAGGCTGAGCAGCGACACCAGGAGTCCGGCCTGGGTGAGGTTGGTCAGCGACGCCGCAGCGTGCTCCAGGTTGGCGCGGCGGTAGACGATATCGGCGATGGCGAGGAAGAAGGTCTGCGCGGCGATGCCGCCGATGGCATTGCTGAAGGCCAGCTCCGCATGACCGCCGGCGCCGGCGGTCATCGAGGCGACGATCCCCGGGATCGAGGTGCTGCCGCCCAGCAGCACGCCGCCGAACAGCGCCTCGCCGATGCCGGTCCGGTCGGCCAGCCGGTCGGCGGTTTCGGCCATGCGGATGCCGGCAAATGTGATGATCACCGCAGCGGCCAGGAACAATACCGTAGCCGCGCTGAGAGGAAGCTCTGACATCCGGACCGTCCGCCCCCGCCGCGCTGCACCCCATTCCGCGCAGATTGCCGGGCAGGCATCTGCCGCGTACCGTAAACCCTAGCGCATGCGCGCCGCGTCTTCCATGCGCTGGGTCAATATCAACTGTGCGGAGGCGCTCAGTCGAGATCCTCGGCCGTGACGTCCGCCTTTATTCCCACCGCCTCGGCGGCCGGGAAGTTCAGTTCCACCTTGACCCCGTTGGGATCGGTCAGAAACAACTGGTAGAGATTCTGGTCGGTGATCTGGCGCTGCCGGTATTCGATACCGCGTGCATCCAGTCCCGCCATCATCTCGCGCAGGCCGGTGGCATGGAAGGCGACGTGGTCGACCACGCCGCTGCCCCAGGTGGCTTCGGAGTCCTGGCCGAGATAGCGCTTGCGGTTCTCGCTGACGGCCTTGCCGCCGGTCGTGACGTGCAGCACGTCGCGTCCGTTCAGATACAGCCAGTAGACCGGCACGCGGAAGTCGGGATGCGGCCCGACCTCAAGCCCCAGCACGTCGACCCACCAGTCCTTCGTGCCCTCGAGATCCGTTGTCTGGATCAGCAGATGTTGCAGATGATCGAGCGGCATGGACGCTGGAACTCCCTGGATATTGCGATATGCGGCGCGCACACGCCATGGCGCGGCGCGCAGGATACTCATTCCGCCGCGCCGGTCCAGCGGAATCGGGAGGGATTTTAGCGGATCGGGATCGCCCGCCGGGGCGCGGCCTATTGCGGCCGGATCCAGGGTTTCTTCCGGTATTCCTTGTTCTGCCGGACGTTGTGGTCGCGTTCCTCGCGGTCGCGTTCCCGGTCGGGGCGGGGCTGCGGCGGCGGCAGGCCCGGTTGCTGGCCCGTCTGCGGCGGTACGCGCGGCTCGGGGACCGGGCGGGGTTTCGGCGGCGGCGGGTATTTTCTGCGGTGCGCGTCGTGGTGCTTGTAGGGATGCTCGTCCGGGACCCGCAGCAGTACCCGGTAACGCGGATACAGGTAGATATGCGGCGGCAGCGTGCGCACACGGCGCCAGTACCTGCCGTCCGGGTACCAGTAGTAGCCGCTGTAGATGTGAAAATACACGTCCACATGCGGGTAGTAATAATAGTCGTAGTAGTAGGGCGGGTAGCGCGGCGGCGGTGGCGGCCCCGCATAGGGCGGCCCGGCGCAGCCGGACAGGCCCGGCAGCACGGCCGCCGCCAGGGCGCCGGCAAGAAGCCTGATGCGGGTGCGTTCGACCATGGCCGGTGTTCCCATGATTCATGTGGCGCACCGATGGATGCATGCCCGGCCGGGCCGGGAGTTCAGGGCGCGCATGTTTACGAAAGATCCCGGGCGAACAGCTGCGCCCACGGTGCCTGACATGCCTAGCATTTCGCGCCGGCCATGTCCTTGCGCTGGATCAAGGCTGGAACAGGCTGCCGGCCCCAACCCGGAGAAAAAGGGGCGCCCGGTATCCGGGCCGGCCGTTCGGGGGAAGCAAGCCCCCTTCCCGGCGCTACTCGATCGCAGCGTCGAGGTCGAAGCCGCCCGCCGCGTTCATGTGGAAGCGCCCGTCGAGCACCGCATAGGTCCAGGAAGCGGTGCGGCGCAGCCCGCCCAGCGGATACAGGTGGACCCGGCGGATGCCGCAGCCCGGATCCCGCACCGCGCAGTTGGCGAGATCCGCGACCAGCTTGTCCGGCGTGCGCACGCTCATCAGTCTGGTCAGGTTCCTCGCCTGGCGGGTCAGCACCCGCATCGACGGGCCGATGCCGCAAGCTCTTGCATGGCCCAGCAACGTCTTGATGGTGGCAAGGCCCGGGATGCCGATATGGATCGGCAGCTCGATGCCCGCGTCGCGGATCCGCCGGTCCCAGTCGATCACCGGCTGCGCCTCGAAGACGAACTGCGTGGTGATGAACATCTCGCAACCGGTTTCCCTGGCATAGGCGTTCTTGTCGCGCAGCGCCTGCATCGCGGCCTCGTCGCTGAAATCGGCGCTGCCCTCGGGATGGCCGGCGACGCCGATGCGGCGGATGCCGTACTTCTCGAACAGGCCGGTCTCGAGCAACTGCATGGCGCGGTCGAACGGGCCCAGCGGCCTGTCGGCGCCGCCGCCGATCAGCAGCACCTCGTCGATCCCCGCGGCGTCCACCAGCGCGCCGAGCCACGAGTCCAGATGCGCGCGGGACGGCACGCTGCGCGCGGCGATGTGCGGAACCGGCCGCATGCCCTCGTCTTTCAGCCGCTTCGAGACGTTCACCGTGTCACCGAAATCGGAGCCCGTCAGGAAAGTGACGTTGACCGTCGTGCCCTCGGCCAGCAGCGCGCGGTAGGAGTCGGTCCTGGCCGCCGTACCCGGGGTGGTCTCGATCGAAAAGCCGTCGAGGAAATCAACGATCCGCTGCTGCTCGGGCGTCAGGATCCGTATACCCCGGTCGAATGCATGGCTCATGGTCCCGTATCCTTTCCCAGGGCGCGCCCCGGTCAGGCACGCCGGCGCCGGCGGCCTTCGCGGCCGCGGCGGCCGTTGCCGCCGATCTCGGCGATCTCCGGCGTGGGTTCGCGGTAACTGCGGATCCAGCGGGTGCAGTCCGGATCGTGGCCCATCATCACGTCGGCGCCGCGGATTCCGGTCATCTCCTCCGCATGCAGCGGGTTCATGATCGCCGAGGTCATGCCGGCGCCGATCGCCATCGACAGGAAGGCGGCGTTCATGCCGTGCCGGTTGGGCAGGCCGAAACTGATGTTGGAGGCGCCGCAGGTGGTGTTGACCTTGAGCTCGTCATGCAGGCGGCGAATCAGGCGGAACACCGACGCGCCGGCCAGGTTCACGGCGCCGACCGGCATGACCAGCGGGTCGACGACGATGTCCGAGGCGGGGATGCCGTAATCGGCGGCGCGCTCGACGATCTTCTTGGCGACCTGGAACCGCACGTCGGGGTCTTCGGAAATGCCGCTCTCGTCGTTGGAGATGGCGACCACCGCCGCACCGTATTTCCTGATCAGCGGCAGCACCGTCTCGAGCCGTTCGTCCTCGCCGGTCACCGAATTGACCAGCGCCTTGCCCTGATAGACGGACAGGCCCGATTCCAGCGCCGCGACGATCGAGGAGTCGATCGACAACGGCACGTCGACAAGGCCCTGCACCAGCTTGATGGTTTCCGCCAGGATCGCCGGCTCGTCGGCCAGCGGGATGCCGGCGTTGACGTCCAGCATGTTGGCGCCGGCCGCCACCTGGGCGACGGCGTCGGCCTCGACGCGGCTGTAGTCGCTGTTGCGCATCTCCACCGACAGCGCCTTGCGCCCGGTCGGGTTGATGCGCTCGCCGATGACGCAGAACGGACGGTCGAAGCCGATGACGACTTCCTTGCTCGCTGAGCTGACGACGGTATCGGTCATGACGCCTGCCTTCTCTTATCGCCGTGAAGACCGCACGGGGGCCGCGATCCGTCGCAAGCCCCCGAATTATTAGCGTTAATTCTATGCCTCCCGCGGCGCGGTTTATCTCGAAACCGCGTCCATTTCCGTCGAAACCGCGCCATGATATTTGAGACAAATGCCGGCTATCGGACCCCGGCAGGCCCGGCCCCGGTCAGTCCGCCGACGAAGACATCGGCATACCGGGAAGCGACGGCGCGCCGAAGACGAATGAGACCGGTCGGTTCATCGGCAGGGCGTCGCTGTCGTAGGCGCGGGACCACATGGCGCAGCCATTTCCGTCGACCTCACAGCCATACCACGCGACGAGAAATCCGCCACCGGGAAGGCCGGCGACGTTGGCCTGCCTTGCGTCAAGGGCGCCGTCGTCGACCCGGAATTCCGGCCCCCGCCTTATTCCGCTG
>CAMYKU010000052.1:42210-48912 GCA_947259105.1 uncultured Alphaproteobacteria bacterium | reverse complement strand
ATCAGCTCCTTGACGATGTCGGATACGGTGGCGTCGCCCTCACCGAGCCGCAGCCGGCCGACCTTTTCGTCCATGGCCCGGTTGAGTTCGCCAAGCGCCGCCGTGGTCGCCGACGAGGTGGTGTCGGAAACGACGGTCGCGCCGCCAGCCACGGGCTGATCGGCGGGCGGCGCCGCGGAGTCATCGGATGTCGCCATGGCGGGCTCCTCTTCCTGTGACGGGGTTCCGGCCGCGACCGGGGTCTCCGCCGCAATGGCAGGTTCCACGGGCGCCGTATCCGCAATCGGCGCCCCGGACTCCTGCGGGGTGACCGCCGCCGGGCTGTGTAATCCCAGCACCGGCTCGCGGCGCTCTCCCGGCGCCTCGGCACTATCGTCCCGGGCCACCGGTTCGACCGGTTTGAGGATCGGTTCGCGCCGCGTTTCCGGCTCGTCTGGCGTATCCAGCATATCGGTCAGCTCAAGTATGCCGTCGTCCTCCGCCCCGGATACTTCCTCTGAGGGTTCGACCGGTTGACCGGGCTGCGCGTTGTCTTCGGTGATGATTCGGCGGATCGATCCAAGGATCTCGTCCATCGACGGATCTTTCTGCCCGCTGCTCTTGCTCATCCTGCGTTCTTTCCGTAGGTCATACAATGAACCGCAGTGTATTCGGACATGGTTTATGAAAGGTTGATTTATCGATCATTGCCGATTCCGGTGCCCCAGATCTTGCCTTTGACTTTGTCAAAATACGCCGTTTCATCATAGTATTCGACAGGTAATTTGAGATCGCGTGCGGTCAGCCGGCCCACCGACGCCAGCAGCGCAAGGCTGGCAACGAATGAGGTCCGTTTCGCGACCACGAGCAGCACCTGCGCATCCAGGAGTTCCTGCTCGGCGTTCAACACGTCGAGCAGGATACGCGATCCGACCCTGGCCTGCTCGCGGGTGCCTTCCAGAGCGACCTTGTTGGCCTCGACCTGGGCTTCGAACTGGGCCTCCGCGGCCAGCGCCACCTCCAGCGCCTGCCACGCGGACGTCGCGAAGGCGATCGCGGCCCGTTCCGCCTCGTCGACCGCGATGCGCCTCTCGTTGGCCAATTGTTTGGCCTGTCGAACGCGCGCGCTGGGCCCTCCGGCCTGATAGAGCGGGATGGTCAGCTGCGCGATGATGCTGGCCGAATCCGTGTCGACGCCCACAGCCGAGTTCTCCTCATTGTGCGAGACCCTGCCGTCGAGCGACAGGGTGGGCAACAACTCGCCCTTGATCAGTGCAATCTCGTTGATCGCTGCCTGTTCCTGGTACCGCGCGGCGATGAGATCGGGATTGTCGTTCTGAAGGACGTTCAGGGTTTCCTGGAGGTTCGCCGGCAGACCGCCGGCCAGCGGCGGCACGGTGAGATTTTCCGGCGTTTTGCCGATGACACGAACATATTCGGCACGGGCCGCCTGCAGATCGCCCTGCGCCCGGATCCGCCCGGCGACGGCGCCGGCGAGCCTGGCTTTCGCCTGGGCGACGTCGGTCAGCGTCAACTCCCCGACCCTGTACCTGTCTTCCGTCGCGTTGAGTTCGCGGCGCAACACCTGCTCGTTGTTGGTATTCAGCTCCAGCACCACGGTGTCGCGCACCACGTCTATATAGGCCGTCGCCGCGTCCAGCAGCACCGTCTGTTCCACCGACCGGAGGAGCGCCCGCTCCGCCATGATCAGGTTGCGCGCGCGGGATGTGCCGGCGACCGTCCGGCCGCCGCTGTACAGCGGCTGACGGAGGGACAACCCGTAGGACAGCGGGTTGAGGTCCTGCTGTCCGGAGATGCTGGAATCGACCGAGGCTACGCCGGCATCGCCGTCCGCCGTGACGGTCGGGAGCCAGCCGCTACGCGCTTCCGGCAGGGATTCGTCGGTGGCCCGCAGCCGCGCCCGCTGCGCCAGCAGGGTGGGATTGCTGCTATAGGCGGCGGCCAGGGCTTCGTTCAGCGTTTCCGCCGCGGCGGGCTGCAGACCCGCTGCCGACAGCACCAGCCCGAGGGCAACGGCTGGGCCAATCAGCCCCGCGCGGGGCTTTCCTGGTGCACGAACTTTCATCTCAAAACACGAATTCCGGCGGCAGCCGGAACGCTGCCAGCGGCGGCGTATTCGCATCGCGGATCGCGCGCCGCGAATAGTGGCTGCCAGTCTTCCGGATCACCGTCATGCGGCCAATTCCTTTCTCCAGGACGACGGCAACCAGCCGTCCGCCATCTCCCAGCTGGTCGAGGATCGCGTCCGGAATCCGCTCGACGGCGCCTTCGATCAGGATGACGTCGAAAGGCGCGTGCTCGGCACAGCCTTCGGCGAGTGGGCACTCGACCGGCACGACGTTGTCCGGGGCCATCTCCGAATACAGGTCTGCGGCACGGGCGGCCAGCGTCGCATCGTTCTCCTGCGCGAAGACCGTTCCTGCCAGCCGCGCCAGCACGGCCGCCGCGTATCCCGTGCCGCTTGCGATATCCAGCACCACGTCCGCCGGCCGGATCCCGGCCCCCTGGATCATCGCGGCGAGAACAAGCGGCTCCATGATATAGCGTCCGCCGCCAATCGCCAGGTCCTCGTCGACATAGGCGATCCCCTGCAGATGCTCAGGCACGAAGCGCTCGCGCGGAACGTCGGCCATGACCGCGAGCAGGGTCTCATCGACGATCCTGTTGGTGCGCAACTGGCTCTCGATCATGTTTCTTCTGGCGGTGCCGAAATCCATCTCCGGTATCTCCCATAGGCGGTGACCCGCACCATACGGCTGAACGGTTCTCTTATAAGCAGCTTGGGCGCCGAAGACAATGTATTGCACCGCGGCAAATGCGCGGGACCGCCTTGACCCGAATTTGCCGGCACCGTATATCACGGGCGCAGGCAATTCACCGCCCGGCCCGCTGGCCGGGCGCCAGCGCGGTCCGGTGGCAGAGTGGTTATGCGGAGGCCTGCAAAGCCTTTTACGTCGGTTCGATTCCGGCCCGGACCTCCAATTTCCCGATATTTACCATTCGTTGAAAAACCGCGCTGTATGGTCTCCGTGCAACCTGTCCTGCCGCGAGAGCGCCATGAGATACCCGTTCCACCTCGCCGCCGCGTTGCTGGCCCTGTCGGTCGTGTCGCCGGCTTCCGCGGCCGCCGGCGTCGTGCGGCTCGACCACGTCATCGAGACGGCGGACGCGCGCGCATTGGAACGCGCGGGAGCGGTCGACAACATCAAACACGGTTACGGCGGGCCCTGCGAGGGTAATTGCACTGGGAAAAGCATGACGATCTCGCAGTCAGCGGGAGCGCAGCGCGACACGTTAAATGCCCGGCTCGACGAACTTTACGGGCAACTGGCTGCCGCACTTGGCCCCCGGAAGGCGGCCGGGCTCAAGGCGGAACGTGACGCCTGGGAGAAATCCGCCCGGGCCCGCTGCAACAAGGACGTACCCTACTACCAGGGCACGGGGTGGCGCCTGGCTTACGCACGCTGCAAGAACAGGGAGGCCACGGCGCATATCGAGACCCTGGAAACCAGGCTGGGCAAGCTTCGCCAGTAACCGGCCACGGCTTGAATTCGGCCGGGTGCAACACCGGTTCCGACAAATGAGCGGCGAAGCCGCAAGGAAGACTTTGCATCGGCAAGGGGTTTTGCTATAACCGCGCCGCTTGCTGGGCGATGCCTGCCTTTACACGGCGCTTATCGTCCCGCCGCTACCCCGATCCCCGGTAGCTCAGTTGGTAGAGCAGGTGGCTGTTAACCACCTTGTCGGCGGTTCGAGTCCGTCCCGGGGAGCCAATCAGGACAAGGGGCCAGAAATCTGGCCCCTTGTTCTTTCAAGTCACCAAGGCGCAAGGCCGCGCCGGCGCGGCGGATCGCCTCCCTACCCCTTCCCGCCCCTCAGCTCGGCGGTATCCAACCAGATCGTGACCGGGCCGTCATTGACCAGGGCCACTTTCATTTCGGCAGCGAAACGACCGGTCTCGACCGGCAGGCCGAGCCCGCGCAACTCGGCGCAGAACGCGTCATAAGCGGCGTTGGCCGTCTCCGGTGCTGCGGCGCCGATGAAGCTCGGCCGGTTGCCCTTGCGGCAGTCGCCGGCGAGCGTGAACTGGCTGACCGCAAGCACCGCGCCGCCGATATCCAGCACCGAGCGATTCATCTTGCCGGCGTCGTCCGCGAAGATGCGCAGATTGGCGGTCTTGCGGGCCAGCAGTTCGACATCGCCCGGGGTGTCGCCGGCTTCGGCGCAGAACAGCACCAGCAGGCCCTTTCCGATGGTGCCCAGCGTCTCGCCACCGGCGCGGACCGAGGCTTCGCTCACGCGCTGGACCAGCGCCCTCACCCGTCCAGCTCGGCGAAGACCTTCCTGGCGATGCGGTGGCATTCGACGCCGCAGGGCACGCCGGCATAGATGGTAATCTGCATCAGGATGGCGCGCAATTCTTCGCGGGTCAGGCCGTTCTCGATCGCGCCGCGGAAATGCAGCTCCCATTCATGCATGCGGTTCAGCGCCGCGATCATCGAGAGGTTGATGATGCTGCGGGTCCTGCGGTCCAGCGTCTTGTCGCCCCACGCGAGGCCCCAGCAGTATTCCGTCACCACCTCCTGGAATTCACGGTTGAAATCGTCGGCCCTGGCCAGCGCGTTCTCGACATATTCCGCGCCGAGCACGTCCTTGCGTTCCTTGAGCCCCCTGTCGAACCGCTCCTTGTCCATGCCTTCCTCCTCATCGGAAATCTTCGTGAAATGAAACACCCGGCCGCAAGCTAGCGCAGCCGGGCGGTGGATGCGACCGGTCCGTGATGCCGGCGTGGGAGAATTGGAATCACGCCACCGCGGCGTGGGCGTCGGCCATGGCGAAGCCGGCCTGCACGGCGTCGATGTTGAGGTCGAGGAATTTGGCCGGCGTGCCGGTGCGGATGGTCTGCTCCAGGGTCTCGCGGCTGCAGATGTCGGCGATCGCGACCAGGGCTGCAAGCGCGATGACGTTGGCCACCCGCTCGCTGCCCAGCCGGATCGCGGTCTCGCTGAACGGCAGCCGGCGGACGTCGTACCTGCCCTCGGGCGGCGCCGCGACGCGTCTGGTGTCGGCCAGCACCAGCGCGCCCTCGCGGATCAGGCCGGCCGACGCGGCCACCGCCGTCTGGTCGAGGACGACGAGGTAATCCAGCGCCGTGACCAGCGGGTAGTCGGCGGCGCCTTCTGTGCTGACCACCATGTCGGAGCGGCTCAGCCCGCCGCGCGAGGTCGGCTCGTAGGCCTGCGAGGCGGCCACCGTCTTGCCCTCGCGGGCGAGCGCCACGGACAGCAGCTTGGCGCAAAGCTGGAGTCCCTGCCCGCCGGAGCCGCTGAACCGGATTTCGTAGCCGCTCATGCCTTGCCGGCCTGCCTCGAGGCCGCGAAGGCGCGCCAGGTCGCGCCGTATTCGGGCCGCTCGCTGCGCGCCAGCACACCGGTCGGCAGCGCATTCGGCCGGAACGGCCGGTCGACGACGGCGCCGTACGAGTCCGGCCGCATCGATTTCTTCTGGCTGAGGATCATTTCCGGCGAATTACCGAGGTCGTTCTTGCGGCCATAGATCTCGGTGCAGTCGGAGATCACCTCGATAAATGCGAAACCCGGATGCGAGAGCCCCTCCTTGATCAGGTTCTTCAGCGCCGGCGTCTGCAGCGTGACCTCGCGCCCGACCAGGGTCGCGCCCGCGGCTTCGGCCAGCTTGCAGGCGTCGAACACCGGCTCGAGGTTGCCGGCCGGCGTGGTCGTGGTCAGGCGGTTCTGGCTGGTCGTCGGCGACACCTGGCCGCCGGTCATGCCGTAGACCTCGTTGTTCAGCAGCAGGCAGGTCATCTTGAGGTTGCGGCGGCAGGCGTGGATCAGATGGTTGCCGCCGATCGCCAGCGCGTCGCCGTCGCCGGTGATCACCACCACCTCGAGGTCCGGGCGGGCCAGCGCAAGGCCCGTCGCGAAGGCCAGCGGCCGTCCGTGGGTGACATGGAAGGTGTTGGCGTCGACATAGCCGCCGATGCGCCCGGAACAGCCGATGCCGGAGACGATGGCGAGCCGGTCCTTCGGGATGCCCACTTCGTGCACGGCCCAGAGCAGCGCCCGCAGCGCGATGCCGTGGCCACAGCCCGGACACAGGAAATGCGGCATCATCTCGAGCCGCAGATACGTGTTGATCTCGAAACTATCGACGTCTGCGACTGCCGCCATTGCTCTTCCCGCCGGTTTCGGCGAGCCTCTCGATCTGTTCCAGGATCTGCGCCGGCGGAATCGCCTCGCCATCGAACCGGTTCAGCCGCGCGATCTTCTCCGCGCCGCAGACCCGCTCGACCTCGAGGCACAGCTGCCCCGCATTCATCTCGGGTACCAGGACGTGCTTCGCGCCGGCGGCAAGCGTGCGCAACGCCGCCTCGGGGAAGGGCCACAGGGTGACCGGGCGCAGCAGGCCCGCGCGCAAGCCCTTCTCGCGCGCCGCCGCAACCGCCTTGCGCGCCGAGCGACCGGTGATGCCGTAGGCGACGATCAGGATATCGGCGTCATCGCACTGCACGGCCTCGTACGACTCGATCAGGTCGCGATGGCGCTCCAGCTTCTCCAGAAGCCGCGCGATCGCGCGCGTAACCTGTTCCGGCTTCTGCGTCGGGAAGCCGCTTTCATCGTGGGTCAGCCCCGTCGTATGGGTGCGATAGCCGTCGCCCGGGCGCGGCATCGGCGGCACCAG
>CAMYKU010000052.1:0-42183 GCA_947259105.1 uncultured Alphaproteobacteria bacterium | reverse complement strand
GCCGGCAGCGTGACCGTCTCCACCAGATGGCCGACAACCTCGTCGATCAGCACGATGACCGGGGTGCGCAGCGCCTCCGACAGGTTGAAGGCGCGGACCGTCTCGTCGAACACCTCCTTCACCGAGGACGGCGCCAGCGCGATCGCCGGATGATCGCCGTGGGTGCCCCAGCGCGCCTGCATCACGTCGCCCTGGGAGGGCCGCGTCGGCATGCCGGTGCTGGGGCCGCCGCGCATCACGTTGATCACGACGCAGGGCACCTCGGTCATGGCGGCGTAACCGAGATTTTCCTGTTTCAGCGAAAACCCCGGGCCGCTGGTCGCGGTCATCGACTTGACGCCGCCCATCGAGGCCCCGACGACCGCGCCCATCGAGCCGATCTCGTCCTCCATCTGCACGAACACGCCACCCGCGCCGGGCAGTTCCGCCGCCATCTTCTCGGCGACCTCCGAGGACGGCGTGATCGGATATCCGGCATAGAAACGACAGCCCGCGGCGATCGCGCCCAGCGCGCAGGCGTGGTTGCCCTGGAGATTAACGGGGAGCGTGCGGTTCGACATGGGCTAGGCCACCGGCTCGAGGACCGGCACGCGCTGCACCCGGATCGCGAAATCGGGGCACAGCCACTCGCAGATCCGGCAGCCGGTGCAGGCCTGCGCGTCGGTCAGTTCCGCCACCAGCCGGTCGTTGAGCCGCAGGCACCGCTCGGGGCACATCTTCACGCAGATGTCGCAGCCCTTGCACCATTCCGCGGTGATTTCGAAGCGGATGTCCACGGGTGCCAGCGTCTCGGCCTCGGCCTCGCGGCCGGGCAGGTCCTTCAGGCGCTCGGCCAGCGGAATCGCGCGCGTGGTCTCGACCCAGTCGCGCCCGGCCTCGAAGGCCAGCCGGTTGACCTCGAGCGCTTTGGCGGGAACCGTCTCGGCGATGACCTCGCGCCAGTCCTCGACCGGGAACTCCAGCGCCATCGAGAGCACGCCCAGCAGCACCGTGTTGGCGGCCCGCTTCTCGCCCAGATCGGCCGCGATCTTCGATGCGTCCAGCGCATAGCCGCTGCCGACCATCTCCATGACCTCGCGCGGCGCTTGCGACGAATAGGCGGACTGCGAGCCGTGTTTGCGGCTGCGGAAGGCGAAGGGCGGGATGATGCGGCGGGTGTCGGCGATGAAGGTGCCGCCGTCGCGCCGCATATGGTTCAGCCAGCGCAGCCCCTCGGACCATTCCATGGCGAGCAGCACGTCGGCCTCGCCCTGCGGGATGGTCGGCGACCACACCTTGGGCCCGAAGCGGACGTGGCTGAATACGCCGCCGCCGCGCTTGGCCATGCCGTGGACTTCGCTCTGCTTGACCTCGAGCCCCTGGCGCTGGCAGATCAGCGCCAGCACCTTCGATACCAGGATCACCCCCTGGCCGCCGACGCCGACGATCAGGACGTTTCGGGGCGCGGGCGCCTTCTCGCTGCTGCCGTCCATCGCTCCCCCTCCCCCGCGCCGTCAGTTCGCGACCGGCCGGATGCAGTCGGACGGGCAGATCTGGGCGCACAGCGTGCAGCCGATGCAGCTCGACTCGTCGATGGTGATCTTGTGGAAGCCGTCGAGCATCTCGTCGGACCAGCCGAGCGAGGGGCAGCCCAGGTTCATGCAGGACTGGCAGGC
The DNA here is from genome assembly GCA_947259105.1 of uncultured Alphaproteobacteria bacterium. GTDB lineage: Bacteria > Pseudomonadota > Alphaproteobacteria > UBA8366 > JADFVY01. Next base: position 40,528 of record CAMYKU010000052.1, on the reverse strand, counting down.
GGTGCAGCCGTCGGCGCGGACCTGCAGCGGCGATCCCTTGAGCTTCACCGGGTCAAGCACGCAGGGCCGGTTGGAGATCACCACCGCGACGCCGCGGTATTCGATCGCCTCGCGCAGGGCCTGATAGACCGACGCGACATCGTAGGAATCGACCGTCCGCACCGATTTGACGCCGCAGGCCCGGACCATCTCCTCAAAATCGATCCTGTGGGTCTCGTCGCCGCGCAACGTCTTGCCGGTGCCCGGATGGTCCTGGCCGCCGGTCATCGCGACGATGTGGTTGTCGAGGATCATCACGGTGATGTTGGCGTTGTTGTAGACCGCATCGATCAGCGGCGGGATGCCGCCATGCAGGAAGGTCGAATCGCCGATCGTGGCGATGATCGGCCGGGTTTCCTGCCCCGCCTTGTACAGGCCGACGGCGTTGCCGATCGACGATCCCATCGAGACGCAGGTATCGATGGCCTTCAGCGGATCGACCGCGGCCAGGGTATAGCAGCCGATATCGCCGGCGACCCGCCCCTCGACCGCGCGCACGGCCATATAGCTGGTGGTATGTGGACAGCCGGAGCACAGCACCGGCGGCCGCATGGTCGGCGTCACCGCCCACGGCTCCGGCGCCGCGACGGCCTCCAGCACGCCGGCCTTGCGGAAACCCTCGCGCACGTTCTCCGGCGAGAACTCGCCGACCCGCGGGAACCATGCCTTGCCCTCGGCCGCGATCCCGGCGGCGTGCAGCGCCGTCTCGATCACCGGCTCCAGCTCCTCGACCACGAACACCCGGTCGACCGAGTCGCAGAAGGCGCGGATCCGGTCCAGCGCCAGCGGATAGGACGAGGCCAGCTTCAGCGTCGCCGCATCCGGCAGGACCTCCTTCACATAGGCATAGGAGGTGCTGACCGTGATCACGCCGACGCTTGTATCGCCCTCTTCCCAGCGGGTGAATTCGGGATCGTCGAAATACGCGGCGAGCTTCGCCTCGCGCTCCAGCACCCGCGGATGGGCGAGCCGCGCATGCGCCGGGATGATCACGTTCTTGACCGGGTCTTCGTTGAATCCCAGCGGTTCGCGCGCGACCCGCGGGCCCGTCGTCACCGGGCTGCGGGTGTGCGACAGGCGTGTCGTGCTGCGCACGATCACCGGGGTGTCGAACCGCTCGCTGATCTCGAACGCCCAGCGGGTATAATCCAGCGCCTCCTGCGCGTCCGACGGCTCCAGCACCGGGACCTGGGCGAAGCGGGCGAACATGCGGGTGTCCTGCTCGTTCTGCGAGCTGTGGATGCCGGGATCGTCGCAGACCACGATCACCAGCCCGCCATTGACCCCGATATAGGCCTGCGACATCAGCGGATCCGAGGCGACGTTGAGCCCGACATGCTTCATCGCCGTCATCGCGCGCACGCCAGCGAACGAGGCGCCGATCGCCACGTCCATGGCGACCTTCTCGTTGGTCGACCACTGCGCCTTTATGTCGCCGGCGGGGAAGATGCCGACGAACTCCATGATCTCGGTGCTCGGCGTTCCGGGATACGCCGCGGCGACCTTGACGCCGGCTTCCCAGGCGCCCCGCGCGATCGCCTCGTTGCCGATCATCGGCCGCGTGGCGACGGTGTCCAGCGCCGCCCGTGCGGCGCCGGCATCGTCCGTATCGTCCTGCTCCCTGATCCGTGCCTTGGCGTCCACGGCCACTCACCCCTTTGGTTATAGTTGCGCACGCCTCCAGAGTAGCGCCTCCGGAAACGGATTGCACCATTGTCGTAACGACTATATGGTTTTTAAACCACAGATAAAATAAGGCCAAATCGGGCCGCGGGTCGAGGGACAAGAGTGACGCATTGTACTCATTTAGACGGTGCGGCGAACGAACGTCGCACGACACTGCAGGGAGAAAATCATGATCAGGGACATTTTTAGCAGGGCGGCCGTTTGCCTGTTGTCGGCGCTGGCTGTCCTGATATTGGCCGCGGGCGGCGCCCGGGCGGCGGAACCCATCAAGATCGGCTCGTTCCTCGCCGTCACCGGCGGCGCATCGTTCCTCGGCGATCCCGAGAAGAAGACGCTGGAGATGTATGTGGCGCGGGTCAACGCCAACGGCGGCGTGATCGGCCGGCAGATCGAGCTGGTGCTCTATGATTCCGGCACCGACGCCAAGAAGGCCGCCAGCTTCGTCAAACGGCTGATCAACGACGACAAGGTCGACATCATCCTCGGCGGCACCACCACCGGCGAGACCATGGCGGTGGTGCCCCTGGTCGAGAAGGCCGGCATTCCGTTTATTTCATTCGCCGGCGCCGGCGTGATCGTGCAGCCGGTCAAGAAATGGGTGTTCAAGACGCCGCACACCGATGGCCTCGCGGTCCAGAAGATCTACGAGGACATCCAGGCCCAGGGCCTCAGCAAGGTGGCGCTGTTCGCCGGCAGCGGCGGCTTCGACAAATCGTGCCGCGCCAACGCCCACACCCTGGCCGGCAAGTACAAGATCGAGATCGTCGCCGACGAGACGCACGGCAAGGGCGACACCGACATGACGCCGCAACTGACCAAGATCAAGAACACCGGCGGCGTCGAGGCCTTCCTCTATTGCGGCTTCGGGGCGGACTCCGTGGTCGCGGCCAAGAACTACCGGCAGCTCGGCCTCACGCTGCCGCACTACCAGTCGCACGGCTCGGCCTCCAAGCGCTTCGTCACGGGTTCCGGCGGCGCGGCCGAAGGTATCCGGCTGCCCGCCGCGGCGCTGCTGGTGGCCGGCCAGCTTCCGGACTCGCATCCGCAGAAGACCCTGGCGTTGCAGTTCGAGGCGGACTACCGGGCGAAATTCAACGAGCCGATCTCGACCTTCGGCGGCCACGCCTATGACGGGCTGATGATCGCCATCGGCGCGATCGAGCGGGCCGGCTCGACCGACCCCGAAGCGGTGCGCGCCGAGATCGAGAAGACGGCAAACTACATCGGTGTCGACGGCATCTACACGATGTCGCCCGAGGACCATCTGGGGCTCGACACCAACTCGTTCGTCATGGTCGAAATCCGCAACGGCGACTGGCAGCTTCTCAAATAGGAAATCATACGCCTGCATCGGGCGCTTCCCCGTGCTATGACGGGGAAGCCCTTTTCCTGCCGGTCCGGACATGTTCACCGAATTTCTCCAGTTTCTGCTTTCCGGGGTCACGGTCGGCGCGACCTACGCGCTGGTGGGCGTCGGGTTTTCGATCATCTACAACGCCAGCCAGGTGATCAATTTCGCCCAGGGCGAGTTCGTGATGCTGGGCGGCATGATGGCCTGGTTCCTGTTCGAGCGGGCCGGCCTGCCGATGCCGGCGGCGGTGCCGCTGGCCATCGCCGGCACGGTCTTGGTCGGGCTGGCGCTGGAGAAATTCGCCATCGAGCCGGCGCGCAACGCCTCGATCGTGACCCTCATCATCATCACCATCGGCGCCTCGATCTTCCTGCGCGGCGGCGCCCAGCTGGTCTGGGGCCGGGATTTCCACGCCCTGCCGGCGCTGTCGGGCGACGCGCCGATCGACCTGTCGGGGGTCGCCGTGAACCCGCAGAGCCTGTGGGTGATGGGCTGCACCGTCGTCGTCGTCATCCTGCTGCACTGGTTCTTCTCGCGCACCATGACCGGACGGGCGATGCGCGCCGTCGCCTTCAACATGCTGGCGGCGCAGCTGGCCGGGGTGAACAACCGGCTGATCCTGATGTTCAGCTTCGGTCTGTCGGCGGCGCTGGGCGCGCTCGCCGGGGTGCTGATCGCGCCGATCACGCTGACCTACCCGGACGTCGGCATCATGCTGGGGCTGAAGGGATTCTGCGCCGCGATCCTGGGCGGGCTGGGCTACCCCTACGGCGCCATCGTCGGCGGGCTGATCGTCGGCATCAGCGAGGCGATGACCGCGGGCTACGTGTCGTCCGCCTACAAGGATGCGGTCGCCTTCGTGATCATCCTGATGACCCTGTTCTTCATGCCGAACGGGCTGTTCGGCCGGCGCGGCATCGAGCGGGTATGAACCGGTTTATGCGCCTGGCGACTCCCCGCTACGGCGGCATGCTGGGGCTGGCCGCGATCATCGCCGTGCTGCCGGCCTTCCTGCCCAACAGTTTCTATTTCGACGTGGTGATCCTGGTCGGGCTGAACGCCATCGTCTGCATCGGGCTGAACCTGCTGGTCGGCTATGCCGGGCAGATCAGCCTCGGCCATGCCGGGTTCTTCGGGCTCGGCGCCTACGCCTCGGCGATCCTGACCGGCAATTACGGCTGGCCGCCGGTGCTGGCGCTGCTGGCCGGCGCCGCCGGGACCGGGCTGCTGGCCTTCGCCGTCGCCCGGCCGATCATGAAACTGCGCGGCCATTACCTGGCGATGGGCACGCTCGGCCTCGGCATCATCATCTCGATCGTGCTGACGCAGGAGGTCGACCTGACCGGCGGCCCCGACGGCATGCCGGTCTCCGGCTTCTCCGTCCTCGGCTGGGAGCCCTCGGGCGTGCTGGTCTGGTACTGGATCGTCGGGGGCCTGCTGCTGCTGACCGTCTGGCTGGCGCTGAACATCGTCGAATCGCCGGTCGGGCGGGCCCTGCGCGCGGTGCACGGCTCCGAGGCGGCGGCCCAGACCATGGGCGTCGACGTCGTCCACTACAAGGTCCTGGTATTCGTCGTCTCGGCGGTGCTGGCCAGCATCGCCGGCAGCGTCTTCGTCCACTACATCGGGTTCGTCACGCCCAGCGAGGCCGGCTTCGTGCATTCCATCGAGCTGATCACCATGGTGGTGCTTGGCGGCCTCGCGTCGATCTACGGCGCGGTGGTCGGCGCCGCCATCCTGACCACCCTGCCGCAGCTGCTGACCGCCCTGCACGATTACGAGATGCTGGGCTTCGGCGCCATCATGATGGGCGTGATGATCTTCATGCCGAAGGGGCTGGTGCCGACCGTCGCGCGGCTCATAAGGGACCGTGTCCGGTGACCCTGCTGGCCGTCGAGTCGCTGAGCAAGGCGTTCGGCGGCAACCGCGCGATCGACGGTCTGTCGCTCTCGGTGCGGCAGGGCGCGGTGCATTCGATCATCGGGCCGAACGGCGCCGGCAAGACGACGCTGTTCAACCTGGTCACCGGGATCTACACGCCCGAGCACGGGCGCATCCTGCTCGACGGTGCGGACACCACCGGCCTCGCGCCTTACCGGATGGCCGGGCTGGGCCTCTCGCGCACCTTCCAGAACCTGCAGGTGTTCTTCAACATGACGGCGCTGGAGAACGTCATGGTCGGCATGCACCTGCACTGCGACCGCCGCTTCCTGCCTTCCATGCTGCGGCTGCCGCGGGTGGTGCGCCGCGACGCCGAGATCGCCGCCGAGGCGGCGGAACTGCTGCACTTCGTCGGCCTCGCCGATTATGTCGGCGCGGACTCCGACGCCATGCCCTACGGCGCGCTGAAGCGGCTGGAGATCGCAAGGGCGCTGGCGACGAAGCCGCGCCTGCTGTTGCTCGACGAGCCCGCCGCCGGCCTCAACCCGTCGGAGACCGGCGAGATCGACGATCTGATCCGGAAGATCGCCGGGACCGGCGTCACCGTGGTGCTGGTCGAGCATGACATGCGGCTGGTGATGGGCGTCTCCGAGCATATCCTGGTGCTCGACCGCGGCACCCTGCTGGCCGAGGGCACCGGCGAGGAGATCCGCCACAACCCCGACGTGGTCGCCGCCTATCTCGGCGAGGAAGGGCGGTATCTGTAGTACGAAATCCATTATATTGGGGCCGACGGCATGGGCGCGACCTCATACTTCGAGACGGGCCTGAAGGCCCTCCTCAGCATGAGGCTCCAACGCTTGTGCCCTCATGCTGAGGAGGCGCGAAGCGCCGTCTCGAAGTATGAGGTCCCGCCACCGGCCGGAACCGATGCCACTTGAACGGACATTGCTCTAAATGTTGCTGGAAATCACGGGACTCTCCGCCCATTACGGCCGCATCCGCGCCCTCGACAACGTGTCGATCGAGATCGGCGAGGGCGAGTTGGTGGCGCTGGTCGGCGCCAACGGCGCCGGCAAGACGACTCTGTTGCGCGTGATTTCCGGCATAAGGCCGGCCAGCGCCGGCCGCGTCCTGTTCGACGGAAAGGACATCACGCGGATGCCGCCGGACCGGCGGGTGCGCCGGGGCATCGTGCAGGTGCCCGAGGGACGGCAGGTGTTCGCGCCGATGCGGGTCGAGGAGAACCTGCTGATGGGCGGCTACACGCGCGGCGCGGCCGAGCGCCGCGAGGCGCTGGCCCTGCAGTACGAGCGCTTTCCGGCGCTGGCGGCTTCGCGGAACAAGCCGGCCGGCATGCTGTCCGGCGGCCAGCAGCAGATGCTGGCGGTGGCAAGGGCGCTGATGGGAAAGCCGCGGCTCCTCCTGCTCGATGAGCCGAGCCTCGGCCTCGCGCCGCGCCTCGTCGACGAGGTGTTCGATACGGTGACGGCGCTGCGCGACGCCGGCGTGACCGTGTTCATCGTCGAGCAGAACGCCTTCCAGGCCCTCTCCATCGCCGACCGCGGCTACGTCATGGAGACCGGCCAGGTGGTGCTGGCCGACACCGGCAAGGCGCTGCTGACCAACGAGCGGGTGAAGGCGGCGTACTTAGGACTGTAGCCCACTCGACGCCGGCCAGCGGGCGACCGGCGCTGCCGCATCCGGTGCCAAGCCACGGAGCGGGATGGCCACGGGTCGGGGCGCGGATGTCCCATCCGCGCCCATGGCGCTCCGTGGCTCCTGCGGGAGTAAGCGCGGCCGACCCGTCATTCCATGATACGCGGCGGGTTCAAGGTCCAACCGGTCATCGCCCCGACGGGCCGCTTCCGCTCAGAATTGCGGGGTCCAGATGCAGATCGTGTCACCACTGCCCTTGAGCGCAAAGTTGTGCGCTTCCGAAGCGCGATCCATATGCTCGTGCAGGGGCGCCATCGAATCCAGGATCGTGCCGCCGAATGATGCAGTCACCTGACCTTGCCTGTCGTCGCCGGCGGCGGGGGGCAGGGCATCCGACAGCAGCCGCTCACGCATCTTCTTGATGACGTAGACCGCGGCGTCGCGGTCCACCTCACGCAACATGAGAAGATACTTGCTGTCCGCAATGCGATACAAATCGTCGATGGGCCGCAGGCTGGCCGTGAACCATTCGCCGAGGACATCCATCATCGCGTCGTCGACCGCGCCGTCCGGGCTGACGATGCAGATGCAGCTGGAATCGTCGGTCTGAATCACGCGGTCCATTTCCTCCCGCAGGCCGTCAATGATCACGTAAGGATCGCTCTCGACGGCCGGTCCGCTGACGTCGAGGACCATGGCGACGAACGTGTCGCCGGCCACCGTGCAGCTCTTCATTCGGTCCTCTCGGACGCCAAAAGATTTATGTTCCATCTCGGGCACCAGTTCAGCCAAAACGAATAACGTGCAGAAAGCAAAAAGCGTGCCAGCGGATTTGCCTCAAATCCGAGGTTCCCATGGGTCATCGGCTGAGGTGGCAGAACGGGATGGACAAGCCGCGGCTGCTACTGCTCGACGAGCCAAGCCTCGGCCTCGCCCCGAAGCTGGTCGACGAGGTGTTCGACACGGTGACCGCTTTGCGCGAGGCCGGCGTATCTCGGATTGTGACCCACTCGACGCCGGCCAGCGGGCTGGCCCCGGGAGCGGGCGGCGGATCTTCGATCCGACGCCACATGGCGCTGGCCGGCCCCCCGGCCACGCCCGTGGCCGCCGCTGCGGCGACGATGGCGAACATGACGAGGTCTTTGGATTTCGGCATTGGATCGCTCAGCCGCGGGGCGCGACGTACAGGTCATAGACCGCCCTGGTGACCAGAGCCGATCCGGCTTGGCTGGAATCGCCTTCGGCGATCCATCAAGCCGGTGAATCTGCTCGACCTTCAAGATGCAGAGCGGATTCACGCGATTGATCGCGAGTACGATCAATCACGATCCGCTCTGTGCCGGCCGCGACAATGAGGACGAACGCCCCTGTGAGGGATTTGGTTGGCATCGGAACCGGCGCGCCATGGCGCACCGCCAGGCGTCAAATGGCGGAAACCGTTACGCCACGTCACGTTACGTAGGAAAATGAAACCGATGATTTCATATTTCGTCGGACAGACCGCGCCCTCCCTCGCCCAAGAGCAATACCGCAGCCGCCGGGCCCTCGGCTGTCCCCGGAATTCCTGTCCCGCGTTGCGTCATTACCAGCGGGTCGGGCGAACCATCCGTCAGAAGCCACATCCCCTGTAGTTCTTTTTGGCGCATTCCCTGGCCATGCGCCGGGCCTGTGCGATGTCCTCTTGCGCCATTCTTTCTTCAAGCGAAGCCCTTGACCCTGCCGCTTCCGATTGGCCTTGGGCAGCCCCGATATCGTAAAGCGTATGCGCCGTCACGTAGTCCTGCGGCACGCCCCGGCCGTTCGCATACATGAAACCGAGGTTGGTTTGCGCACGCGCATGTCCCTGCTCGGCCGCCTTGCGAAACCAGTCGACCGCCTGCGCATCGTCCCGCGGCACGCCCCGACCGTTCGCATACATGAAACCGAGGTTGGTTTGCCCATCCACATGTCCCTGCTCGGCCGCCTTGCGAAGCCAGTCGACCGCCTGCGCATCGTCCCGCGGCACGCCCCGGCCGTTCGCATACATGAAACCGAGGTTGGTTTGCGCATCCACATGTCCCTGCTCGGCCGCCTTGCGAAACCAGTCGACCGCCTGCGCATCGTCCCGCGGCACGCCCCGGCCGTCCGCATACATGAGACCGAGGTTGTTTTGCGCATCCACATGTCCCTGCTCGGCCGCCTTGCGATACCAGTCGACCGCCTGCGCGTCGTCCTGCGGCACGCCCCGGCCGCTCTCATACATGAAACCGAGGTTGTGTTGCGCACGCACATGCCCCTGCTCGGCCGCCCGACGAAACCATTCCGCGGCCTTCGCATCGTCCTGCGGCACGCCCTGGCCGATGAAATACATGAGACCGAGGAAATACCGTGCACGGTCGTCGCCCTTTTCGGCCAAGGGGCGGAGTTGCTGCAATGCCGTGGCATAGTCGCCACGCTGGTAAGCGCGTTCACCGGCCTCAAGGGCCGCCGACGCGGGGCTCGGGACGCTCACACTAATGAGCGCGGCGACGAAAGCCGCAACGAGGGATCTCGCCACAATCTGCATCCTCCCCTGTCCTTTCGCGGTGTGCACCCGCATTTCATCGAGCCATCTTTGACGGGCTACTATATGTAAGTATGCGCCAGGTAGGCAAATTGACGGCTTCGGTCGGCGGAAATCGTGAATTTCCGAAATGACGCCTGCTAAATGCAGCAATGCGGTCCCGACATGTTCGGCGGTGCTGCAGGTCAGGCCGCCGCTTCGTCTTCGGCCGTCAGCCGCCGCTTCGTCTTCGGCCGTCAGGAACCCGATGCGCTCCTGGAGCATGTCGCCGGCCTTGTTCTGCACGCCGGCAATCGTGTGCAGCCAGGCCTGGCGCATCCCCTCCGCCGCCGGTGAGTCACCCCCCACCCAACCCTCCCCCGCAAGGGGGGAGGGCCTGCAGACCACGCGGCCACGCCGTCAAGTCCTCCCCCTTGACGGGGGAGGATTTAGGTGGGGGTGAGTCTCAGCGGGCCGAGAGTCGCCACAGCCACCGCGCCGCCGTCTGGAAATCGGCCAGGTCGCCCATGACGGCTAAGGCGCAAAAAGAGTCGCTCGGCTCATCGCGGCAGTTCGCCAACCGTGCTATCGGGTGACGCTGCAATAACGCCCGCCCCCAGGCTCCCCCATGCTCGAAGAATTCGCACCTTCCCTCTATATCGCCGACGGGCCGGCCGTGGCGTTCTACGGCTTCCCCTACCCCACCCGCATGGCGGTGGCGCGGCTTTCGGACGGCAGCGCCTTCGTGTGGTCGCCGGTGGCGCTGACCGAAGCGCTGGCCGGCGCCGTGGAGGCGATCGGGCCGGTCGGCCACATCGTCGCGCCGAACAAGCTCCATCACCTCTTCCTCGGTGCCTGGGCGGAACGCTGGCCCGAGGCCCGCCTCTACGCCCCGCCCGGCCTCGCCCGCAAGCGGCCGGAGCTGCGCTTCGATGCCGAGCTCGACGACGCGCCCGACCCGGCCTGGGCGGCGGACATCGACCAGGTCATCTTCCGCGGCTCCTTCGCCATGGAGGAGGTCGCGTTCTTCCACCGCGCCTCGCGCACGGCGATCGTCTGCGACCTCGTCCAGCGGCACCCCGAGGCCGAGATGACGGGCTGGCGGGGTATGCTGATGCGGCTCGACGGCCTGGTCGGCGCGCATGGCAGCACACCGCGCGAGTGGCGCGCGAGCTTCCTGCGGCGCGGTCCCGCCCGCGCGGCCCGCGACACGGTGCTCGGCTGGCAGGCCGAACGGCTGCTGATCGCCCATGGCGACTGCGCCGAGAGCAATGCGACCGCGATCCTCGCCGACGCGCTGGCCTGGATCTAGACTGATATCCGTTATCTCGGGTTCTGTCGGACTGGCACGACCTCATACTTCGAGACGCGGCTGCGCCGCTCCTCATGCCGGAGACCTTTGCCCGAAACACCAAATCGTCATTGCGAGGAGGCCGCAGGCCGACGCGGCAATCCAGGATGCCGTGGAAGCGAGCCCTTTTCTGGATCGCCACGGCTGCTTCGCAGCCTCGCGATGACAAGATCCTGTTCCGTGCAAAGGTCTCCAACATGAGGCTCAAACGCCTGTCTCCTCATCCTGAGAGCCTGTGAATCTTTCGGAACAAGGTGGAAATCGGTGTATTGCCGCCGGCTTTGCCGGCGAATCTACATGTCCCCACCCCCTCCCCAACCCCTCCCCCGCCGAGGCGGGAGAGGGGCTAACTCACGCTGCCGCAACCCCTCCCCCGCCGAGGCGGGAGAGGGGCTAACTCACGCTGCCGCAACAATAAAGCCCCTCTCCCGCTGGCGGGGGAGGGGTTGGGGAGGGGGTGGCCAGATTACGACCCGCCGCCGCAGGCGGCGCATTACACCTAGAAACCGAAAGATTCACAGACTCTGAGGAGGGCCGTAAGCCCGTCTCGAAGTATGAGGTCGCGCCGCCGGCCGGTCCCGATTCCACCTGAACGGATAACGCGCCAGCGGGCGGCCGTACGGGACGCGCCGCGCCGGCGGCGTGCCCTTGGCGCGCGCCCGCCTTTGGGTATTCGACATCCGAATTGCCAAACGGACCGTATAAGTCTTCGGGACAGCCGCGCAACACCGCCCGGGAGCATACCGTGATCTACCTGAAAGCCTACGCCTTGACGCTGGTCGTCTTCTTCGGCTTCGATCTTCTCTGGCTGGGGCTCGTCGCGCGGCGGTTCTATGCCTCGCAGCTGGGCGGGCTGATGCGCGACAACATCAACTTCCTCGCCGCCGGCGGATTCTATCTCGCCTACGTCGCCGGAATCGTGTTCTTCGCCGTCGCCCCGGCGCTGGCCGAGGGGTCCTGGCGGAGGGCGGTCGTGCACGGTGTCCTGCTGGGGCTGCTCGCCTACGGCACCTACGACATGACGAACCTGGCGACGCTCCGCAACTGGCCGGTCGCCATGAGTGTTGTGGATATGGCCTGGGGCGGCGTCCTCACCGGTCTGGCCGCGCTCGCCGGCTTCTGGATGACGCGCGCCTTGTCGTAGCGCCATCCTCCCGTGCGCCGGCGGCGCCCGAAACGCGCCCGTGAAACCCGCAGAAAACGCCTTTGCATGGGGTTGTTTCGCGACTCATGCCGGCGCGGGCGCGCCGACCGGCCCGGGATTGGGAGATGTTCCCTGCAATCCGTATCATCGATGCGGCAGCGGCGGCGCCATGCGGATGGCGCAAGAAAAAGCGCCGGCGCTCACCAATGCTTAATCCATTGCATGTCAAATACCGCAGCAGATACCCGCAGATGACACATTCGCGCGTCGCAACAACGGCCCCTGGTTCCGGGTGGAACGAAGACGATGAAGAAAGCGAGCTTCGCGCAGATCCTGCGCTACAAATTCGACAACTTCATTTCCAAGGGCGGCATGTCGATCTTCTTCAGCCTGGTCGTCGCCTTCCTTGCGATCCTGGTCGTGATCGGCGGCGTGCGCGCCGCCATTTTCGCGATCCATCCCGAAGGCGCCGCGCCCTTCGACGACATGCTGCTGAATATCTTCATCACCTTCGTGCAGCTCGTCGACCCGGGCAACATGGCCCAGGACATCACGACCACGGTCGACTACAAGGCGACCGGCGTGCTCGCGGGGCTGGCGGGGGTGATCCTGCTGTCGATGCTGATCGCGGTGGTGACGACGGCGCTCGACCAGAAGCTGCACGAGCTCAAGCAGGGCCACTCCAAGGTCCTGGAATCGGGGCACAGCCTGATCCTGGGCTGGAACGAGCGGGTCGTCGAGATCGTCCGCGAGCTGGTCATGGCCAACGAGAGCGAGCGCAACCCGGCCATCGTCATCCTGTCCGATCAGGACAAGGAGCTGATGGACGAGACCCTGCAAGCGCGCGTTCCCGACACCGGCAACACCCGCCTCATCACAAGGTCCGGCAACACCTCGCTGCTCGCCAATCTCGACCGGGTGACGGTGGAAGGCTGCAAGTCGATCATCGTGCTCGCAAGCTGTTCCGATTCGGCCGCGGTCGAGGACAAGGCCGCGAGCGACGCCAGGGTGATCAAGACCGTGCTGGCGGTGGTCGCGGCCAAGCATGAAGGCAAGCAGCACAACATCGTCGCCGAGATTTTCGATGCACGGAACCGCGCGGTCGTCGAACAGATCTCTCCCGAAGAGGTGCGGGCCGTCGATACCGAGGAAATCCTCGCCAAGATCCTGGTGCAGACGTCGCGGACCAGCGGCCTTGCGGTGGTCTATAACGAGATTCTCTCCTTCGACGGATCGGAGATGTATTTCCACCGCGCCGACTGGCGCGGGGCCGGGTTCGGCGAGCTGCAGTACCGTTTCGCCGACGGGGTGCCGATGGGGATCCGCAAGCCCGACGGCGCGATCGCCATCAACCCCGCGCCCGATACGCCGATGCAGGACGGCGACGAGATCCTGATCCTGGCCCAGGACGATTCGACGATCAGGCTGGCGCGCAAGCCGGTGGCCGCGCCCGCCGACCACCCCCTGCGCGAGGGGCGGCTGGAGCCGCGACAGGAGCGCAACCTGATCCTCGGCTGGAGCCGCAAGGCGGCGATCTTCGTCCGCGAGCTTGCCGATTACGTGCGCGACGAGTCCGCGGTCGACATCGTGGTCGACGAGCCTTCGGAGGCGGTCACGCAGGAGGTCATGGCGCTGAAACGCGAGCTCGGATCGCTGACCGTGCAGCTCTACGATGCGAACCCGCTGTCCAACACGGTGCTCGTCGCCCTGAAACCCTTCACCTACGACAACATCGTCATTCTCAGCCAGGGCGGGGCGACCAACGGCCCCGAGAAGACGGACTCGGAAACCATCATCATCCTGCTGCTGCTGCGAGCCATTTTCGAGGCGAACTCCGGCGAGGCCGGGCAGACCGCGCTGATCACCGAGGTGATGGATTCCGACAATCAGGAGCTGATCTCGCGGGCGGGGGTGAACGACTTCATCATCTCCAACCGGTTCGTCAGCAACATCCTCGCGCAGATCAGCGAGGAGGCGGACATCAAGGCCGTCTACGACAATCTCTTCGAGGAAAGCGGTTCGGAAATCTATCTGAAACCGGCCTCGCTGTATTTCGAGGAGCTGCCGCTGGAGGTGAGCTTCGCCGATCTCCTGGCGATCGCCAACAAGCGCGGCGAGATCTGCATCGGCGTCCGCGAGGCGCGCGCCGCCGCGGACGGCGACAGGAACTTCGGCGTGCGCATGGTGCCCGAAAAGACCGCCAGATATCTCCTGACGGCGGACGACACCCTGGTGGTGGTGGCCGAGGACGAGCTGTGATGGCCGCGGATTGTAGCCACCCACGAAAACCCGCATGACGGGATGAACACAGGAGGGGCCGGGGGATTTCCAATCCGACGCGCGATGGCGCCGGCCGGCCCCCGCGATGCCGGGCGCCGCCGCTTCGTCTTCGGCCGCCAGCGCGGCGATCCGCGCCTCGCGCATGGCGCCGGCCTTGTTCCGGGCGCCGGCGATGGTTGCTTTGCCTTCGAGCGTCGGTATGCTGCCCTTGAGCCGAAGACTGAGCACGCGGGCAGAGTGGTCCCGGATCGGCTCCAGTCTTCCTCGGTCGCAAGGCCGGTCGTGGAGCGCCGCCATAAGGGCCTCTTGAACCGCCTTGCGCATGTGCAGGCCGCCCGACCGGAAATTTCCGGGACACCTCCAGGGAGACACGACGATCATGTTCATCAAGACGGGTTGCACGATCGCTATCGACTGCGGTCAGCCGGGCCCCTTCATTGCGATGCTTCAGGTCCACCCGGAGCGGGCTGATGCGCTCTGTGCGCCGGACGACGTGACGGCGACACCCGCCATCCCTCTGGAGCCCTTCCTCGACCAGTTCGGCAACCGCTGTGTCCGCGGCGTCGCGCCGGCGGGCGAGCTGCGGCTGACGGCCGACACCCTTGTGAACGATCCCTTCGAGCTCGACCCCTTGGTCCCCGACGCACCCCAGCTGCCGGTCGAGGCCCTGCCGGTGGAGACCCTGCGCTTTCTGCTCGGCAGCCGCTACTGCGAGGTCGACCGCCTGATGGGCGAGGCCTGGTCGCAATTCGGCGCGGTCGCGCCAGGCTGGGCCAGGGTCCAAGCGATCTGTGACTGGATCCACACCAATGTGGTCTTCGGCTATGCCCACGCCCGGCTCAACATGACCGCCTGGGAGGTGTTCGAGCGGCGCGCCGGCGTGTGCCGAGACTTCGCCCACCTCGCCATCGCCTTCTGCCGCGCGCTCAACATCCCGGCGCGCTATGGCACCGGTTACCTGGGCGACATCGACATCGAGCCGGAGCCCTTTCCGATGGACGTCTCGGCCTGGTTCGAGGTCTTCCTGGGCGGCGCCTGGTACACCTTCGACGCCCGCTTCAACACGCGCCGGCGCGGCCGCATCCTCATGGCGCGGGGCCGGGATGCCGCCGATTGCGCCGTATTGACCACCTTCGGCCCGCACCGGCTCGTCGAGTGGCGGGTCTGGACCGACGAGGCCAAGGACGTTCCGGACAGCGTTGTCTCGGAGGCCGGCGCCCGGCAGGCGCTCTACGGCCGCCGCTGAGGCGCCGTCGCGCAGGCGCCCGCCGCCCCCCTCCCCCTACTCCGCCACCTTCACCGCGATCGGCTCCTCCAGCTTGACGAGTTCGGTGTCTTCCGGGCCGCCGTCGTCGTGGCGCAGCATGGTGAATTCACCCGGCCGGTCCAGCACGGTCAGCGGCGCGTGCCAGGTGCCGGCATTGTAGTTCACCGCCTGCCCGCCATCGGCGACGTAGACCGCCAGCTTCTCCAGGTCGGGCCCGCCATCGGGTTTCGGCGGACACACCGCCGCCAGGTAGCGGGCGCCGTTCATCGGCACGAACAGCTGCATCGAGTGCCTGTGCCGCTCGACCGCGCCGATCAGCGGCGGCTTCGGATCGACCCGCATGAAGGTGACGTTGAGCTTCGCCTGCGGCCGCAGATTATCGGTGGTCGCGGCGTATTCGTCGCGCTGGCCCGGCCGGCCGTCCGCCATCAGCACCTGCCCCAGCCCGTCCAGCGCGCCTGTGGTCAGCGCCCGCGCCGCGATCGTCTTCGCCATGTCAATCCCGCTCCCGCATCCGTGACCGCGCCGGCGGCGCCCCGCTCCCCCGTATAGCGGATTTCGCCGGGCACTTCACGCGAATGCTCGCCGTGGTGCGGCCGCCCAATGACTTGGCGTCAAATCCGCGATGCTGGCGCCAGCCCGTCAGCCTGAAACCCGCAGAAAACGCCTTTGCATGGGGTTGTTCCAACCAAGTGGGGTGTTCCGCGCCCGCCCCTACCCCCGGTCGCGCAGATCCACGATCCGCTTCGCCTTGCCCATCGAGCGTTCGATGCCGCCGACGGGCACCAGCCGCACGTCGACATGCACGCCGGCGGCGGCCTTGACATGCTCGGCCAGCCGGGCCGACGCATCGTCCGACGCGTCGCCGTCCAGCGGGCGGCCGGGGCGCGGCTCGACCACCACGGTCAGCGCGTCCAGCCGTCCCTTGCTCGACAGCTCCAGCAGGTAATGCGGCGACAGGCGCTCGTCCTTGAAGATCTGCTCCTCGATCTGCGAGGGGAAAACGTTGACGCCGCGCACGATCATCATGTCGTCGGAGCGCCCGGTGACCTTCTCCATGCGCCGCATGCTGCGCGCCGTGCCGGGCAACAGGCGGGTCAGGTCGCGGGTGCGGTAGCGCACGATCGGGAACGCCTCCTTGGTCAGCGAGGTGAAGACCAGCTCGCCGACTTCGCCGTCGGGCAGTACGTCGCCGGTCTCGGGGTCCACCACCTCGGGGTAGAAGTGGTCCTCCCACAGATGCAGCCCGTCCTTGGTCTCGACGCACTCGCAGGCGACGCCCGGGCCGATCACCTCCGAGAGGCCGTAGAGGTCGAGCGCGTCCATGTCGAAGGTCTGCTCGATCTCCTGGCGCATCGCCGGGGTCCACGGCTCGGCACCGTGCATGCCGACGCGCAGGGGTGACTTGCGCGGGTCCAGCCCCTGGCGCTTGTACTCGTCGGCGATCGCCAGCATGTAGGACGGCGTCACCATGATGATCTCGGCGCCGAAATCCTCGATCAGCTGGACCTGGCGCTCGGTCATGCCGCCGGACACCGGGATCACCGTGCAGCCCAGCTTCTCGGCCCCGTAATGGGCGCCGAGCCCGCCGGTGAACAGCCCGTAGCCGTAGGAGACGTGAACGATATCGCCGGCGCGGCCCCCGGCGGCGCGGATCGAGCGCGCCATGAGGTCGGCCCACATGTCGACGTCGTTCTGCGTATACCCGACGACGGTCGGCTTGCCGGTGGTGCCGCTCGAGGCGTGGACCCGCACCACCTCATTCCGCGGCACCGCGAACATACCGAACGGATAGTTGGCGCGCAGGTCGCTTTTGGCCGTGAACGGGAACTTCGCGAGGTCGCAGTGGTCCCGCAAATCGTCGGGATGCACGCCGGCGGCATCGAAGGCTGTCTTGTAGTGCGGCACATTCCTGTATGCGTGGTCCAGCGACCACCGCAGCCGTGTGAGCTGCAGCGCCGCGATCTCGTCACGGCTGGCGATTTCAATGGGATCGAGGTCGTCGCGCCGGTCAAGCGGCTGCGCCATGCTGGTCATGATGTCCCCCGGACAATAATCGTACTGTTATTGTGGTTATGGCCATTCAAGCATGAAGCCGTGCGCGCCGCAACGCGCGGCTCGTCGCAGCCGGGGTCAGTCCCCGGCGGTACCCAGCGCCGGCGCCGACTCGCCTCGCACCTCGTAGGAGTTGCCGCGGAACAGGGCGACCACCGCGCCCGCATCGTTGGTCACGGTGACGTCGTAGACGCCGGTCCGGCGGCCGCGGGCGCGCTTCTCGGCGACGGCGGTCAGCGCCGCGCCCGCCCGCACCGCCTCAGTGAAGGTGATGGTGCAGGAATTGGCCAGGGTCGCCCGGTTCTCGCTGTTGCTGGCATAGGCGAAGGCGGTATCCGCCAGCGCGAACAGGATCGCGCCGTGGCAGACGCCGTGGCTGTTCAGCATGTCGTCGCGCACGGTCATGCGGGCAACGGCATAGTGCGGGCGGACCTCGGCGATGCGGACGCCCCAGGATTGCGCTGCATTGTCCCGCGCGTACATGGCCTCGGCCACGGCTTCGGCGAAGCGCTGGCGGCGGTCCGCATCGTCCGCCATTGGTCTGTTTCCTTCCCTCGTCCGGGCCCGCGGCTAGCGGGACCGCTCGATCTCGATGCCGACGGCGGCGGCGTCCGGCTCGACGTCCAGCTTGTCGACCCCGATGCGGGCCAGCGCGACGCGGTCGTCGTCGAGGCACATTGCCGCGATCTCATCGGCCAGCGTCTCGACGAGGTTGATGTGGCCGCGGCCGATGATCGCCCTTATGCCGCTCACGATGTCCTCGTAGGACAGGACATTGGCGATGTCGTCGCCGAGCGGCCGGCCGTGTTCGGCGACCTCGAGCTCGACATTGATCCGCACGCGCTGCGGTGCCTGCCGTTCACGGTCGTAGATGCCGATGCTTGCGGGCAGCACCAGATCGGTGATCCGGATCCGGTAGCGGCCCGCACTTTTTTCCGGCGCCGGGGAAACCGGCAGCGATGCCACGGGGGCACGATTGAACGTCATTCCCTTGCCTTTGATTCGTCGACAACCCGATGCGGCCCGAATATGCCGCAAGCGGACCGCGGCGGCAATGGCCACAGCGTCGCAGCGGACAAACGGCGCCGGCCGGGCGATGCGCGCGGCTTTGCGGCGCTTCCGGCATCGGGCATAATCGGCGCCGTGCCAACCCAGGACACGAACAGGGAGATCATATCATGAAACCAGCGGCAACGGACTGGCTGTACAGCCGCCGCAATTTCCTCAAGGCCTCGGGCGCGGCCGCCATGGCGGTCAGCTTCGGGAGCCGTGCCCGCGCGGCCGGCAAGCAGATCAACGTCTACAACTGGGACACCTATATCGGCGAGACGACGCTCGACACCTTCGCGAAGAAGACCGGCGTCGAGGTGAAGTACGATCTCTACGCCAATCTCGACGACATGTTCGCCAAGTTCAAGACCGGAAACCCGGGCTACGACCTGATCTTCCCCAGCGACTACATGATCGAGACGATGATCAAGTCCGGGATGCTGCTGCCGGTCGACAAGGGGCGGCTGTCCAACTGGGGGAACATCGACGAAAACTTCCGGAATCCGGGCTTCGACCCCGACTGCAAGCACAACGTGCCGTACTTCTGGGGCACCGTCGGCGTCGGCTACCGGACCACGAAGGTCGACGGCCTGCGCAGCTGGAAGACGCTGCTCGACGACGCCGCCCATTCGGGGCGCATCGCGCTGATGGCCGATTCGCGGATCGTCATGGGCATCACCCTGCTCTATATGGGCCACCCGATGAACAGCACGGACCCCGCGCATATCGCCGCCGCGCGCGAGTTGCTGATCCGGCAGAAGAAACACATCAAGGCGTTCGCCCCGGACAGCGGGCAGGACATGCTGGTCTCCGGCGACGTCGACATGGCGATGGAATGGAACGGCGATATCCTGAAGGTCATGGCCGAGGATAGCGAACTGTCCTACGTGCTGCCGGACGAGGGCAGCCTGGTGTGGATCGACGGCGTCTGCATTCCCAAGGGCGCGCCGAACCTCGACAACGCCTATGCTTTCATCGACCACCTGCACGATCCGGTGGTCAATGCCGAGATCGCCGACACGATCCACTATGCGACCAGCAACAAGCCGGCCCGCAAGCTGATCCAGAAGGCCGATCTCGAAAACCCGGCGATCTATCCGCCGGACGCCGTCGTCGCCAAGTGCGATTCGCTGATCGAGATCGGCGACGCGCAGCGGCTGTATGATGATGCCTGGACCCGGATCCAGGCTGCCTGAGGGGCAACAGGAATGTGGGGACAGGTCCGCCGGCGGCAGTGGGCGACCTTAACCTCTTGTTTACAGACGCCGATTACCCTTGAATCCGTCACCGGGGGAAGCGTAAACCGGGGGACCAAGGAGTGCGGAATGAACCGAACCACTGTCCCTGCCATCGTTATCGCGATGATCGTCCTTGCGGGCTGCGGCCCATCGAGCAGCGAGCGCATCGCTGCCGCCAACGTCCGCCAGCCGCCGCCGCCCGTTACGGCGAAGCCACACGCAACACCAACCGCGACGATCGCAGGCCCGCGCATCGTCACGCCCGCGCGCCGGCTGCAATGCGTGCCCTATGCCCGGCAGCAGTCCGGAATTCCGATCCGCGGCGATGCCTGGACCTGGTGGAAACAGGCAGCCGGCACGTATCAGCGGTCGTCACGGCCCGTCGTCGGCTCGGTGGTGGTCTTCAGCAAGACGAGGCGCAACCGCTATGGGCATCTCGCCGTGGTCACGGAAATCGTCAACGACCGCGAAATCATCGCGCGCCACGCGAACTGGCTCAACAAGGGCCGGATCCACATCAACACGCCGATCCGGGATGTCTCGCGGAACAACGACTGGTCGGCGGTGCGCGTCTGGTACACGCCGGGCAGCGTGTTCGGCAAGCACGACTATCCGGTTTCGGGATTCATCCTGCCTCCGGGACGGCAGGCCGCGAACTGAATCCGGACGGGATCGCACGCCGCTGCCCTGCCACAAGTCAGCCGTGTCGGGCCGATCCCTTGCCGGCACCCGCCGCCGGCTCATCGGCTTGCTCGACGCAGAGATCGTCGAGCAGCGCCAGCACCCGGCGTGTGCGCCGGGATATCAGCGAATAATAGATCGTCTTGCCGTCCCGCCGCGACTCGACCAGCCCGTCCGCGCGCAGCCTTGCAAGCTGCTGGGAGACAGTGGGCTGGCGCGCGCCGGTCATCGTTTCGATCTCGCCGACGGACCGTTCGCCCTCGGCCAGCAGGCAGAGAATCATCAGCCTGTTCTCGTTCGCCATTGCGCGCAGCAGGATATTCACGCCGCGGGTGTTTTCCCACAAGGCCCCGAAATCCTTCTTTTCCCTTACTGAGTATGCGTTCACCTGCCCCTCGCGTTTCATCTCGCCAGTATCCATGAGGGTGTTCCTTCGTTATCCGGACCGACGCCCGTCGGCTCATGATTGTCCTAGAATCTGGTTCCGGTTCCGGCCACCGGGCCACTTACCACGATTCTTCGATCCGTTCGCGCCGCCCGCCACGTTCAATTACCCGGTCCCGGCACCCGTCGTGCTTTCGTCGTCGGATCTCATCAAATTATATCACGAAACTCGCATATATTCCGTTAATGGCACGAATGCGGCCTGTCCGCAAACTCAGAATTCCAGATCCTCCTGTATTGCCGCGATGCCGACCCGTGCGCACGCATCGTCGGCTGCGCCGCCCGGCGCGCCCGAAACCCCGACGCCGCCGACGATGGAGCCGGCGGCTTGCACAACGACGCCGCCCCCGATCATCAGCGCCTGATCGACGAACCGCACGCCCGAGGCTTCCTTGCCGGCCTCCGTCAACTCGGCCATGCTCAACGTGTCGGTGCGGAAGCTGACCGCGGTCCACGCTTTCCGGCGGGCGGTTTCGGGCGTATGCGGCCCGGCGAACCGGTCGCGCAGCAAGACCTGGAGATTGCCGAACCGGTCCACGACCGCGACGGCGACCTGATATCCCCTGTTCCGGCAGTCCTTCAGCGCAGCCTGCGCAAGGGTCAGGGCGGCCTCCGGCGTCATCACCTTCAGCGTAACCAGGGCCTCGTCCTGCGCCACGGCCGCCTGCCCCGAGGCCGCAAGGATTACTACAGCGGCAAGCGCCAGTTTTCTCAATTTCCTTCTCCTTGCTCGTGAGTGGACGGGTCGCGCGGCCCTGACAACCGGGTGACGGCCGTCGCCGCGCCGTCCAGTTTCTTCAACTCGATCCCCAGCAAACCCCAGAAAAACGCCTCACCCGCATATCCGGTGATGCGTCCGACCTCTTTGCCGCCCTCCATCAGAACGAATGTCGGCGTGTAGACGATGCCCCGTACGGCGGCGAGGTCGGCCGACCGCTCATCGTGGATATCGACCCGGCGCAGCCGCGCGATCTGCGCCTCCGCGGCCTTGGGGTAAATCTCTCCGATCTCCGTGTTCCAGGCCTCACACCACACGCAGTCCGCCGCCTCGAAAAGCACGAGTTCCGCCGCGGCGGCGGGCGGCCCCCACAGCAAACCTACACTTGCCAGCATCCAAAAGTACCGCGCCGTCTTAGCGATCATCTCCCGCCCTACTCGGTTTTTGCCCAACGTGATATTCGACAGCGCCTGCAGAAACGGCGTACAACAGGTCATTACTATAACACTCACATTCTAACTTGATAAATTATGTTTTCTGAATATGATTGCAAAAAAATCAAGAATTACGGACGGGATGAGGGGTGATAGGGTTTTCCGCCTGACCCCTTACGTACAAATCTAAGGTCCCGGAAACAATGTTTTCGGGCGAACGGGAGGAAACTTTGAGGACAGGACGATACCTGATTCCCATTCTCGGCATTGCCGGTCTGCTCGCGGCGTTCGCCCTGGCGTCTGGCGACGCGCGGGCCGAGGAACTCGCTAAGTTCATGGTCAAGGACGGCAACAGCATCCCGCAATCCCTGACCGGACGTCCGGGCACGCCAGAGAACGGCCGGAAAGTCGCAATCGACCGCAAGAAGGGAAACTGCCTTGCTTGTCATGCCATGCCGGTACCGGAACAACCGTTTCACGGCGCAGTCGGTCCGGATCTCGCCGGTGTCGGCAGCCGCTATGACGCAGGAGAGCTCCGCCTGCGAATCGTCAACCCAAAGTATGCCAACCCCGATACCATCATGCCGGCCTTCTACAAGGCGAACGGGCTTCACCGGGTGCTCAAGGGTTTTGAGGGCAAATCCCTGCTGTCGGCCGAGGAGGTCGAGGACGTCGTCGCCTATCTGGTGACGCTCAAGGAGTAGGTTGGCAAGGCCAGGACGCTCCGCCGTTTGGCGCAGCGTCGAAATACCGGAACTAATGGATACAGACACCGAGGAAACAAGGTAATGACTCGTATGGACTCACCATCAAAAGTGACTCGCCGGCATGTGCTGGTACTGACCGGTGCTGCTGCGGCGGCCGCGGGAGCAGGATTGCTTCCCGGCATCGCTCTCGCCGACAAGGCGGCGGTGGATGCGGCGATCAAGAAAGCGGCTGGCGGCGCCACCTTGCAGTCGGGACGGATCACGCTCGAACTTCCGCAGATCGCGGAAAACGGCAACACGGTGCCGATCGGTATCGAGGTCGACAGCCCGATGACCGCCAGCGACTACGTGAAGTCGGTTCATGTCTTCGCGGATGGCAATCCGAATGCGGAAGTCGCGTCGGTCCACTTCACCCCCGCGAACGGGGTTGCGAAGGCATCGATGCGCATGCGCCTTATGAAGACGCAGAACGTGGTCGCCGTTGCGCAGATGAGTGACGGCAGCGTTTATCGCGAGACCGTCGAAGTCAAGGTTACGATCGGCGGCTGCGGCGGCTGACCAAGAGCTACCCGAAGGGAGATTTGAACATGGCAAGCGCCACGCCCCGCATCAAGGTGCCGGAATCGGCTACCAAAGGGGAAATCATCGAGATCAAGACCCTGATCTCTCACAAGATGGAAACAGGTCTGCGGAAGGGCAAGGACGGCAAGATCATTCCCCGGCAGATCATCAACAAGTTCACCTGCAGCTTCAACGATCAGGTGATTTTCAGTTCCGACTGGCATCCCGCTGTTTCGGCGAACCCTTTAATGTCGTTCCATATGCGCGCGACCGAAAGCGGCAGGCTGGATTTTGCCTGGCACGACGACAACGGGGAAACCTACAGCAAATCAGCCGACCTGACGGTCGCCTGATTGCGGCTGAGGCTCGAACGGCGAGGAAACCAGAATATGAAAAAAGAGAGGAACTCCCGGATGCACGTGAAGATACTCATCGGGACGGCTGCGGCGACGGCCGTCCTGGCCGGCTTTTCGTCGGCGGCCCTTACCGGAGGCGAGTGGGGCAAGTACCAGGTCGGCGACCTTCGCAGCGGCTATACCTATGCGGCGCCGGAGACGAGGGCGATCCAGGACGACGACTTCGAGAATCCGGCCATGCTTGCGCTGGATTACGGGGCCGAGTTGTGGTCGATGAAGGATGGCGACGCCAACAAATCCTGTGCGGACTGCCACAACGACGCCGAAGATTCCATGAAGGGCGTGGGCGCACGTTATCCGGCATTCTACGAGCCCTGGGACAAGCCGATCAACGTGGAACTGCGGATCAACGAGTGCCGCGAGAACAACATGAAGGCGAAACCCTGGAAGTACGAGTCGCGCGAGATGCTCGGCATGACGTCTTATGTCAAGTATCAGTCCCGCGACATGCCGGTGAACGTCGATATCGGCGGTCCCAGTACGCCGTTCTTCCAGAAGGGCAAGGCATTCTATTACGAACGGCGCGGCCAGCTCGACCTGGCCTGCAAGCATTGCCACGAGGATAATTCCGGCAACATGATCCGCGCGAACCTGCTGAGCCAGGGGCAGAGCAACGGCTTCCCCACCTACCGCCTGAAATGGCAGGGGGTCGGTTCGCTGCACCGCCGCTTCCGCGGCTGCAACAGTCAGGTCCGTTCGACGCCCTTCGGCTACGGTTCGGACGAATACGTCAATCTCGAGCTGTATCTGGCATGGCGGGGACGCGGCCTGCCGGTCGAATCGCCGTCCGTGCGCAACTAGAGCGGCAACGACAACGCTGTCGGGGGATGCGGCCGACCGCATCCCCCTTCCTTTTTGGAGACTCGCCCTCAATGTTCACGCGCCGTGATTTCTTTACCCTGGCTGCGGCCACGGCAACCCTGATGGGCGGCACGGGCCGTCTCGTTCGGGCCGCCGCACGCCAGGAAATCACCCAGGACGACCTGCTGCGCTTCGACCCGGTCGGCCAGGTAACGCTGCTGCATATCACCGATATCCATGCGCAGCTGGTCCCGGTCTATTTCCGCGAGCCGTCGTTCAATCTCGGCGTCGGCGAGGTCCGTGGCCTGCCGCCGCACATTACCGGCAAGGAGTTCCTTAAAGAATTCTCGATTTCGGCGACCTCGCCCGAGGCCTATGCGCTGACCAGCGAGGATTTCGTGGCGCTGGCCAGGACCTACGGCCGGGTCGGCGGGCTGGACCGGCTGGCGACCCTGGTCAAGGCGATCCGCGCGCAGCGCCCGGACAACACGCTGTTCTTCGACGGCGGCGATACGTGGCAGGGCTCGTATACCTCGCTGCAGACCCAGGGCGCCGACATGGTCCGCGCCATGAACGCGATGACGACGGACGCCATGACGGCGCATTGGGAATTCACCTACGGCACCGACCGGGTCCGGGATCTCGTGGAACAGCTGGAATTTCCATTCCTCGCCGGCAATGTGCGCGATACGGAGTGGGAGGAGCCTGTGTTCGATGGCGTCGCCTATTTCGAGCGCGGCGGCGTCAAGGTCGGTGTCGTCGGCCAGGCCTTCCCCTACACACCGGTAGCCAACCCGCGCTACAAGATTCCGGACTGGAGCTTCGGCATTCGGGAAAGCCGCGTCCGGGAACTCGTCGACGAGGCGCGCGGTGCGGGCGCGGATCTTGTCGTGCTGCTCAGCCACAACGGATTCGATGTCGACCGCAAGCTGGCCAGCCGCGTGAACGGCATCGACGTGATTCTGACCGGCCATACCCATGACGCGCTCCCGGTGGCGCTGAAAGAGAACGGAACGCTCCTGATCGCCTCGGGCTCGCACGGCAAGTTCCTCTCGCGGCTCGATCTCCAGCTCAAGGACGGCAAGGTGGCCGACTACCGGTACCGGCTGATCCCGGTGTTCTCGGACGTCATCAAGCCGGACCGGGAGATCGCCGCGTTGATCAAGGAAATCCGAGCGCCGCACCAGGCGGAGCTGTCGAAGGTGCTGGGAAAGACCGAGAGCCTGCTGTACCGCCGCGGCAACTTCAACGGCACGTTCGACGACCTGATCTGCAATGCCTTGCTCGAAGAACGCGACGCCGAGATCGCGCTGTCGCCGGGATTCCGGTGGGGCGCATCGCTGATTCCGGGACAGGACATAACGGTGGAGGACGTCTACAACCAGACCTCCATCACCTACCCGGCTGCCTACCGCACCGAATTCACCGGCGAATTCCTGAAAGTCGTGCTGGAGGATGTCGCAGACAATTTGTTCAATCCCGATCCGTATTACCAGCAGGGCGGCGACATGGTCCGCGTCGGCGGACTGTCCTACGCGGTCGCCCCGGGCAAGAAAATGGGCGAACGGATTTCCGACATGCGGCTGCTCAAGACCGGCGAGGCGATCGATCCGGCCAAGAACTATGTCGTGGCCGGCTGGGCGTCGGTGAACGAGGGCACCGAAGGCCCACCGATCTGGGATGTCGTCAGCAACCACATTCGGCGCAAGCAGGTCATCAAAATCCCGGAAAACAAGAATATCCGGGTCGTCGGCAGCTGATCTGAAGCGCAGGAGAAGGCACACCCATGATCGGGCTGGACGCCACCTATTACGGCGCATTCGTCGCCGGCATGCTGAGCTTCCTGTCGCCCTGCATCCTGCCACTGGTGCCGCCCTACCTGTGTTTTCTCGGCGGCGTCAGCCTCAAGCAGCTCGAGGACGGAGCCGCCGTCGACCGCGCGGCTTCGATCCGGGTCGTCCTGTCGTCGGTCGTCTTCGTACTCGGCTTCGCGACGGTCTTCATCGCGTTCGGCGCCACGGCCTCGGCCATCGGCCGGATCGTTGTGGACAACATCGATACGTTCGCCGTCATCGCCGGCTTCCTGATCATTGTCCTGGGGCTGCATTTCCTGGGGGTGTTCCGCATCCCCCTGCTCTATCGCGAAGCGCGTTTCCACATCGAGCGGAAACCGGTCGGCATCCTTGGCGCCTATGTCGTCGGCCTTGCCTTCGCGTTCGGCTGGACGCCCTGCGTCGGCCCGGTGTTGGCGGCCATCCTGATGGTGGCGGCAAGCGACGACTCCACGATGCGGGGTGCGACGCTGCTGGCCGCCTATGCCGGAGGCATCGGCGTGCCGTTCATTGTGGCGGCCCTGTTCGCGCCGCTGTTCCTGACATTCATGGCGCGGTTTCGCCGCCACATCGTCTGGGTCGAGCGTGCCATGGGCGCGCTGCTGGTCGCAACCGGAATCCTGTTCCTGACCGGCGGCATCAACGACATCGCCAACTGGCTGCTGGAGACCTTCCCCCAGTTCAGCCAGGTCGGCTGACCGCCCCCGCGATCCTAACCGAAGCGCAGGAACAGGATTCGCTCGTACGAGCGCAGCTCTCCGATCGCGATCCGGTACAGGCGTATTTCGCCCGTCCCGAGCGACAGCCAAAGCTTGTCCATACTTTCCCGCGCACCGTCGATCAGGCGCCGGAATTCCGTGTCGCCCTTTACCGCGGCAGACGCCCGCGCGTCGCACTTGTCGAACAGATAGGCCACCACCGACGCCTGCCTTGTCACCAGGGCCAGGCTTTCGGGATTGCCCAGGTCCTCTATCTCCCGCCGGTAGCGGGCCAGGATATCCATCGCCGCGCCCAGCTCATCGACCTCGTCGGAATATGCCGTCACGCCGTTTCGCCGGCGCAGATCACCCGCGATCCCGCGCAACGGCGCGAGCGTCTGCGCCGCCGCCTCGACATCGCCCGCGTCGAACTGCCCGAGTCCCTGCCGCGCGGTCGCGCCGATCGATTCCAGCGTATCCTTCCAGGCCCCGTCGTCGGAAAACGCATCCGGCGGGTGATCGCCGAACCGTGCCGCCAGAGCCGACCATTTGGTCACGAAATCGTCGAGTTCGAGCGCCGCGACTGCAACGTTCCCGCTGCGGCCGTAGAAGACGGCCTGCCGGTAATGTCCCCAGGCATCCGCAAAGGCGTCGTTGAACGCGCGAAGATCACTCGCCAGGGTCTGTTGCGGCAGGACACCGAACACGATCGCTATGATCGGCAGTGCCGCGTAGCGCCGGATCAACAGGATCGGCCAGCCGCCGAAGACAGCCCAGTGCCGCATTGCGACGTCCTTCGTTATCCGCATCCATCGCCTCCAGATTTCACTTTCCGCTGAGGCTACCCCTTATGCTAACATATGAAAACTTGAATATGAACGCGTCCGGATCGCACGGCATGCGGTGCGGACAGCGACGGCGGGAGGAAAGACATGCCTGTGTCCCGAATCAAGGGCTTCCCGGCAACCGGATTGATGTTCGTCGCGGCCCTGTTCCTGGCCTTGCCGGCATGGGCCGAGGAAGGGCCGATCCTGACCGAAGACGGCCTCTATACCGAGTCCTGGTTTCTCGAGAGTTTTCTTGATCTGCGGGACGACCTCGAGGAGGCCACGGCGGCCGGCAAGCGTTTCGCCATCATGTGGGAGCTCAAGGGCTGCCCCTACTGCAAGGAAACGCATTTCGTGAATTTCCAGGACCCCGAAATCCGCGCCTTCGCCAAGGCCAATTTCCTGATCCTGCAGCTCAACCTGCAGGGTTCGCGCGCCGTGGTCGACTTCGACGGCGAGGAGATCGAGGAGCGCAAGCTCGCGCGGAAATACGGTGTCCGGTTTTCGCCGACCTTCCTGTTCTTCCCCGGCCGGGCCGATGGCCTCGCGGACATGCCGGCGAAGACGCGCGCGGTGGCGCAGATGCCGGGATATTTCCAGCCGCCGCACTTCCTGTCGATGTTCCGCTACGTGCATGAGGAGGCCTACGGCGCTGAACAGTTCCGCAGCTACCTGAAACGGCAGCTGACTGCGCAGTAGGCGAACAACAACGCGTGAACGTTCCGCAGGCGGCTTTCAGGCCGGGCTGTCGCAATGGTATCTTTCTCAGAACATCCGGCACCGGACCGGTGCACGGGGAAAATCGGTGCAAGAGGGAGCAATGGCGATGTCACTTGGACAACGGCTGCGAAGCCTGGCAATGGTTCTGGCGTTTGCGCTGCCGGGCGGAACGGCCGCCGCGGAAGCTGGCGACAACCGGCTGCCGCCCCCGGAGCAGGGCGATGACGGGCTGCACAAGCAGCCATGGTTCCAGGAGACCTTCCTGGACCTCTCCGAAGATCTTGCAGAGGCCTCGGATTCGGGCCGCAGGCTGGTCATCATCTGGGAGCAGAAAGGCTGCCCCTACTGCAGGCAGACGCATGAGGTGAGTTTCCGGATTCCCCGGATCGTCGACTATGTGAAGGAGAACTTCTTCGTCCTGCAACTCAACATGTGGGGCGACCGGGAAGTCACGGACTTCGATGGCAAGGCCACAACCGAAAAGCAGCTGGCGCGCAAATGGCGCGTCCTGTTCACGCCGACCTTCCAGTTCTTCCCGGACTCATCCGAGGCAGCGAACGGCAAACCCGGCAACGCGGCGGAGGTGCACCGGGTGCCGGGCTACTTCAAGCCGTTCCACTTCTATTTCCAGTTCCGCTACGTCAAGGAAAAGGGTTACGAGACCGAGCCCAGTTTCCAGCGCTGGCTGGACGGCTACGGCGACAAGCTCCGCGCGATGGGCATCGACGTCGAAGAGGCGCTGTGGAAGGACACGCTGGAGCTCCCCGAGAATTTCTGAGGCGCCCGGCGTCACGTCGAGCCGGGCTGGCGGCAATTGCACGATAGCGACCTGTTGCCGGGCGATCAGGATGCACAGGCCCTTGCCGCACAGCGGTAGGCAGGCCGGAACTCCTTGGAATCGCAATACGATTCCGGCCCGCGGTTGCCAGGGCGGATGACGCTCAGGCTCGGTCGATGGTCGTGATTTTTATAGTCGGCCATTGACAGGGCGTGTCCACTGCTTGAAGCTTTTGATAAGGTTTGCGTGCGGCAGCGGCCGTAGCGGCAAAGCACGACGAGAAAAATACCAACAGGGAGAGTGAGAATGTCCAATAAATTCACCGATCGCAAGGGTCGCCCCCTGCACAAATTCATCAAGCCCTGGGCGCGGGCGGTAAAGGAAGGGCACCTTGAGCGGCGCGAATTCCTTGCGCTTGCAAGCGCGTTCGGCGCCACCACCGCGACGGCCTACGGGTTGATCGGCTTGGCGGCCCCGAAGGTAGCCGAGGCCGCCGGCAAGAAGGGCGGCGTCCTGAAGGTTTCGATGTCGGTCAAGGACATCACGGACCCGCGCATCTATGACTGGAGCGAGATGGCCAACGTCTCCCGCCAGATCTGTGAAGCGCTGGTACGCTATACGACCGAATTCACCTTCGAACCCCGGCTGCTGAAAAGCTGGGACGTAAGCGAAGACGCGACCGAGTATACGCTGCACGTGCGCAAGGGCGTGAAATGGAACAACGGCGACGATTTCGACGCCGACGACGTGGTGTTCAACCTCAACCGCTGGTGCGAAGCCGGTGTCGAAGGTAACTCGATGGCATCCCGCATGGCGGCGCTGGTCGATCCCGACACCAAGAAGGCTCGCACGGGCGCGATCACCAGGGCCGGCAGCCATACAGTCAAGCTCAAACTGCTCGAGCCGGACATCACCATTATCCCGGGCATGTCCGACTATCCGGCCCTGATCGTGCATCGCGATTTCGAGAAGAACGGCGGCGACCTGAAGACCGCGCCGGTCGGTACCGGCCCCTTCGAACTGGATTCCATCGAGGTCGGTATCAAGGCGTCCGTCAAGCGCCGCAAATCCGGCTGGTGGGGCGGCGAGGCCGCGCTGGACGGCATCGAATGGACCGACTACGGGACCGACATGGCCGCCGAAGTGGCGGCATACGAAGCCGATGACGTCCACGTCAATTACAACACGAACGCCGATTTCGTCGAAATCCTGGACGGGCTCGACGGCTTGGTCAAGTACGAGGCCGTGACGGCGGCGACGATCGTTGCCCGCATGAACGTCAACAACAAGCCGTATGACGACCAGCGGGTTCGCCAGGCCCTGCAGCTGTCGGTCGACAACAGCAAGGTGCTGGAACTCGGTTATAGCGGTCTCGGCACGCCGGCCGAAAACCACCATGTCTGCCCGATCCACCCGGAGTATTTCAAACTTCCGGCGGTCAAGCGCAACCCGAAGAAGGCGATGGCGCTGCTCAAGGAGGCGGGCCTTGCGGATTACGAGCACGACCTGATCTCGATCGACGGCGACTGGCGGGCTATCACCACCGATGCCATCGCGGCGCAGATTCGCGACGCTGGCATCAAGGTCAAGCGCACGATCATCCCGGGCTCGTCGTTCTGGAACGACTGGACCAAATACCCGTTCTCGACCACGAACTGGAACATGCGACCGCTGGGCGTGCAGGTTCTGGCGCTGGCCTACCGGACGGGCGAAGCCTGGAACGAGTGCGGGTACAGCAATCCCGAGTTCGACAAGAAGCTCGGCGCGGCGCTGTCGGTCGCCGACGCCAAGAAGCGCAAGGTGCTGATGAAGGAGATCCAGAAGATCCTCCAGGATTCCGGCGTCATCATCCAGCCCTACTGGCGCGCCCTCTATTCGCACGCGACGAAAAACGTCAAGGGCTACAAGATGCATCCGCTCTTCGAGATGCATTTCGACAAGGTCTCGCTCGCTTAAGGCGGATTGCAGGGAACGGGGGAAGCGGACAATCCGCTTCCCCCGCACCGGTTCCGGAATGCGGGAATTAAGTAACGGGGGGACCTGATGCTCGCCTTTCTAGCGCGACGCCTGGTCGTGATGCTGGCGACCATGCTGGCGTTGACTTTCGTGGTCTTCAGTCTGATCAACCTCGAGCCCAATCTGCGAAAGCTGGCGCTCGAGCAGAACAACACCCGTATGACCGACGAGGCAGTCGACAGTTGGCTGGAGAAGAACGGCTACCGGCGCGCGCTCATCGTTCGCTACGGCGAGTGGCTGGGCAACACGGTTACCGGCGATTTAGGGTACTCCACGCGGTTCCGCAAACCGGTCGTCGATATCCTGCCGGAGCGTCTTGGTTACACCGGAATCCTGGCTTTCTGGGTGATGATCACCATGGTCCCCAGTGCGCTGATCGTCGGCGTTCTGGCCGGCATGCGGGAGGGCTCGAAGACCGACCGGTCGTTATCGATCCTCTCGATCGCCACGACGGCGACGCCGGAATATGTCAGCGGCATCATATTTACCGTTATCTTCGCTTCCTGGCTGGGTCTGCTGAAGGGGGTCGCGAAAGCGGGCGACGCCAACTTCATCAACTTCACCCTGCCGGTAATGACCATGTCGCTCTACGGCATGGGCTACATCGCGCGCATGACCCGCGCGTCGATGGCTGAGGTCATGACCTCGCAATACATCCGCACGGCCCGCCTCAAGGGCCTCTCGTTCCGGGCCATCGTCGTCAAACACGCGCTGCGCAACGCGCTGATCGCCCCCTTTACGGTGATCATGCTGCAGTTCCCCTGGCTGCTGACCGGCGTGGTGATCGTCGAAAAATTGTTCAATTACAAAGGATTCGGATGGGTATTGGTGGAGGCTGCCGATAACAACGACATCGAACTGCTGCTTGCCTGTTCGATCGTCTCGGTGGCAGTGGTCATCGTAACGCAGCTGATTTCCGACATCGGCTATGCCTATCTCAACCCCCGGATCAGAGTGAAGTAGGCAGACCATGGAACCGCTGGGATTTTTCGAAATCTGGGCCGGCGTTATCGGCCGCTTCTGGCCGGTCTGGCTGTGTCTTGCCATCATTATGGGTGGCAGCGCCGTTTTCAAACGCAAGTTGAATCTCTATGGCCGGCTCTACGAAAGCCCTGTCGGAATGATCGGTCTCGGCATCGTGCTGTTCTGGATCCTGACCGCGATCTTCCCGGACGTCATCGCGACGTTCGATCCGCTCGAACAGTTCGGGTCGATAAAGCGCAAACCGCCGGGCACCATCGAAACAAGCACCGGCATCGCGTCCTATTTCGGCGGCGACAACCTTGGCCGCGACCTGTTCAGCCGCATGGTCCACGGGGCGACGTTCGTGCTGACCGTGGCCCCGGCCGCGACTCTTGTCGCCTATATGGTCGGTATAACTCTGGGCCTGCCGGCGGGATACTTCGGCGGCCGCGCGGACGCGATCCTGACCTTTATCGCGAACCTCGTTCTGGCCTTCCCGGTGATCCTGCTGTTCTACCTTCTTGTGGCGCCAGGCGTGCGCGAAACCGTGATCCCCAATTTGATGTCGGGCGTCTTTTTCGCATTCCCGATACTCTTCTTCGGGACCCTGTTCTACAGCCGCTATGCAACACGCCCTAAACTGCTGGCCGTGCAGCTTGGCGTGACAATCGTCATCGGCGCATGGCTTTATGCAGGACTGGTTTTCGATGCCGATCCGTTCGGCGTGGTCAGCCTGGATCCGAACGAGCTGAACATCTTCGCCGCCGTGGTCTTCGCGAGTTCACCCGGCGTATTCCGCATCGTGCGCGGCCTGACCATGGACATCAAGACCCGTGACTATGTGGCGGCGGCGCAGACCCGCGGCGAGCGGCCCTGGTACATAATGCTCTGGGAAATCCTGCCCAATGCGCGCGGGCCGCTGATTGTCGATGCGTGCCTTCGCATCGGCTATACGACCATCCTGCTCGGCACGCTGGGATTCTTCGGGCTGGGACTGGCCCCGGAATCGCCGGATTGGGGGTCGATGATCAACCAGACCCGCGGCTACATCCGCATCATGCCGACCATCGTGCTGCCGCAGACCATCGCGCTGGCCATGCTGGTCCTTGGGCTCAACCTGCTGGCGGACGGGCTGCGTGAGCAGTCGCTGAAGGATTAGCGCCATGGCCGAACCGATCCTGGAAATCAACAACCTGTCGATCTCGTTCTTCACCCGCGCCGGCGAGATTCCGGCGGTGATGGATTTCTCCTGCAAGGTCATGCCGGGCCAGGCGATGGGCCTCGTCGGCGAATCCGGCTGCGGCAAATCGACCGTGGCGCTGGGCATCATGCGCGACCTCGGCACGAACGGGCGCATCGTCGGCGGCACCATCCGCTTCCGCGGCGAGGATCTGACCAACATGTCGGAAGCCGGTCTGCGCAAGATCCGCGGCTCTGCGATTTCGATGGTCTACCAAGAGCCGATGGCCAGCCTGAACCCGGCGATGAAAGTCGGCAAGCAGTTGATGGAAGTGCCGATCATCCATGAGGGGATCGCCGCGGCGGCGGCGCGGGCCCGCGCGCTGGACATGCTGGGCGACGTGCGCCTGCCCGACCCGGCGCGTATCATGGACGCCTACCCGCACCAGCTCTCCGGCGGCCAGCAACAGCGCATCGTCATTGCCATGGCGCTGCTCACGAACCCGGCCCTGCTGCTGATGGACGAGCCCACGACCGCGCTGGACGTGACGGTCGAAGCCGGCATCGTCGATCTGGTCAAGAATCTGGGCGAAAAATTCGGCACCTCGATGTTGTTCATCTCGCACAATCTGGGACTGATCCTGGAGACCTGCGATCGGATCACCGTGATGTATTCCGGCGAGGCGGTGGAGACCGGCACCATAAAGGCGATCTTCGACGATATGCGCCACCCCTATACCCAAGGTCTGTTCCGCTCGATCCCGCTGCCCAGCGCCGACAAGACGGCCCATCCGCTGATCGCCATCCCGGGCCAGTTGCCGCTGCCGCATGAGCGTCCGCCGGGCTGCAATTTCGGCCCGCGCTGCGCCCATTTCGAAGCCGGCAAATGCGACCAGCGCAAACTCGCCATGCGTGAACCAAAAGGCCTGGCGGGGCACGAGACGCGCTGTATACGCACTGATGAGATCGACTGGAACGCCCCGGTCGCCGGCGACCACACCAACGAGCCGATCGAGCACGGCGGGACGGTGCTGAGGGTCAAGAAACTGAAGAAATACTACCGGGTGGCGGCCAATGAGATCTTCGGCGGCACCGAGGCCCGCAGCGTCAAGGCGAACGAGGAAGTCTCGCTGGAAGCGCGCGAGGCGGAAACCGTCGCTATCGTCGGCGAGTCCGGCTGTGGCAAGTCCACGCTGGCGCGCGTGCTGCTGGGATTGGAGACGCGGACCGAGGGCGAGGTCTTTCTGGGCGACAAGGAAATCGGTGCCGTTGAGATCGCCGACCGCGACACCGAGACCGTCAGCTCGATCCAGATGGTGTTCCAGAATCCCTTCGACACGCTGAATCCCAGCCATACGGTGGGCGCGCAGATCGTCCGGTCGCTGGAGAAGTTCGGCGTCGGCACGTCGCAGGCGGCGCGGCGCGAACGCATGCTCGAGTTGCTGGACCTGGTCAAGCTGCCGCGCGAGTTCGAACGCCGCATGCCGCGCCAGCTCTCGGGCGGCCAGAAACAGCGCATCGGCATCGCCCGCGCCTTCGCCGGCAGCCCCAAGCTGGTGGTGGCGGATGAGCCGGTCTCGGCGCTCGATGTGTCGGTGCAGGCGGCCGTTACCGAGTTGCTTGTCGACATCCAGCGGTCATCACGCACCACCATGCTGTTCATCAGCCACGATCTTTCCATCGTGCGCTATCTGTCGGACCGTATCGTCGTGATGTATCTCGGCCATGTCGTCGAGCAGGGAACCACCGACCAGGTCTTTGCGCCACCCTACCATCCCTATACCGAGGCGCTGCTGTCGGCGGTGCCGATCGCCGATACCTCCGTGGTCAAGAAGCACATCGTGCTGGAAGGGGATATCCCCTCGGCGATGAACCCGCCCCCCGGCTGTCCTTTTCAGACGCGCTGTCCGCGCAAGCATCTGGTGACCGACGGCCGCTGTGAGAGCGAGATGCCGCCGATGCGGAAGATCGCGGACGGCCATATCATAAAATGCCATCTGTCCGACGAGCACCTGGAGTCCATGGAGCCGGTGATCTCGCTGGCGAGCTGAGCCGATTCGGCCGAGCGCTCAGATCAACGGCGGGATGCGCTGTTCGTCGAGGCGCGCGAGTGCCGCAGACAGACGGCCATAATCCGCCATACCGGTAAAGCGGATCGCCTTGAGTCCAAGCCGGTTTCGCACACTCTCGAGGGCCGGATCGTCGAGCGCCGCGCGCAGCCCCTGCTTCATACCCAGGACGTCGGCTTCGGATACACCCCCGCCCGCGATAAGCGGGAGCCCCGGCATGACGGGCGTCCGGGCCAGAACCCGCAGCCCGTCCGTGCGATGCGGCTCGTAGCGCGACAAAAGTCCGAAACTCACACAGTCGAGCGAAGCGAAATCCGCCGCCCCTGAGCGCACAGCGTCAATGCTGGCGGCATGGCTTCCGCTTAGCCAGACGTCGAATGCCGGCCGGCCGTTGTCGATCAGTGCCCCCGCGACCAGGCGCAAGGCATGATGGCCCGACCAGGATCCGGCCTTGTTGATCGCACACCGCCGGCCGTGCAGATCGGCGATGCCGCCTGCCGGGAAATCCGCGCGAACGATGATGAAGCTTCGGTAATCGGCGCCATCGCAGCCATCCATGTCGTAGCAGGGGGTACCGAGCAGCGTGACCCGGCCCGCCAGAAGCGTGACCAGCGGATAGCCGCAGCTCTGGCTGAACAGCAGGTCGGGCGCCAGCCAGGACGCCGGCCCTTCGCCGGGCCGTGACAGACGATCCGGTACACCGCGCACCCCCGCGCGGCGAAAATGCGCCGACAGGCCGGCCCACCACGACTCGGTCGCGGGCCGCACGGCCGGGAAATCGTACATCGGCAGGCTGGCGATCCGGTCAGCCACCGGCGGGCCCTGGCGACAGGCCTCTCAGGAATGCGCCGGTATCCCTTGCCTCCACGGAGGCGGCCCGGACCAGCTCATCGAAATGCCGGGTCAGCGTCCTGATGTGCGGGGTCGTGGTGAACACGAAGTACACCTGCCCGACATAGATGGCGGCCCGCAGCGGCCCGAAAATCGTATAGGGCACCGAATAGCGGGTCATCGCGTCGAACAGATGGAGCCGCAGGGCGGGATACAACTCCTCGCACAGCATCGCCATCCGCCCGAGCTGTTCGGCCCGGGCCTCGGGCGCAAGGCCGGTCCAGCGCCCCTCGCCGCGCGCGAAGGCCTCCAGCGATTGGCGCGGCATGCAGATCTCCATATCGGTCTCGGGATGGCGGGTATAGGCGAGCCGCCCGTGCGACGCCGCGATCGCCTGGTCGACGGTTTTCGCCACGTACTCCTCGAACTCGTAGCGCAACACCTCCTCCGTCTTCATGAGGTCCGGAAGGGTTGCCGGAACGTGGCGGATCTTGTAGCCGACGGCCTCGTCGTGCCAGCGCGCGAGGTTCTCATCCACGGGCGTGCGCGCGCTCGGCGTGAACTGCAGCGATTCCAGCAGCATATCGGCCCCGAGCTTGTCTTCCTGGCTGAGCCCCAGCAGCCAGTCGAGGCTGACCCGCAGCGCGAAGGCGATGGCCGCAACCGTATCGGCCCGCGGCAGCCGGTCGTTGGCGGGCGCCAGCAACTGCGAGAGGGTGGACCGGTCGACGCCGGTCGCACGGGCCAGCGCCGCGCGGCTCATGCCCGCCCTGTCGAGCGCTTCGGCGAGCCGGCTGCGAAAGATCTTCACCGTCTCCCGGCGGTCGCCGGGCGGCCGGTCCAATTTGTTCGTGTCCATATGTGTGTTATTGCAATTCGGTTGATATTACGCAACATCATCTGCGTTACCGTGACAACTCCCACCTTGGCATCGCAACGGATTCGGCAGAAAATTCAAACTGTTGTCGTAGATAACCATAGACCGTTCTCTTATGCAGGATTTGGCGGAATTAACAGCCGCGGCCCGACCGTCGGGAGTGCTGCGGGCTTGGCGCGTGCGGGCGCGGCGCGAGGCGCCGACCTGGCTTCTGGCCGCTGCCATTTATGCCGGCTGGGCGTGCCTCACATGGTTCTACGACAGTGTGCCATGGTGGCTCGCCCTGCCCCTCGGCGCCTGGCTCGTCGCCTGGCAGAGCTCGTTCCAGCACGAAGCCGTGCACGGTCATCCGAGCCGCCATCGCCGGCTCAACGCGGCGCTGGCCTGGCCGCCGCTGGGCCTGTGGATGCCCTATGCCATCTACCGCGACAGCCATCTTGCGCACCATCGGTCGCCGGCGCTGACCGATCCCCGGGCGGACCCCGAATCGTTTTACGTGCCGCGCGAGGTATGGGCGGCGCTGCGCCGGCCGGTCCGCGCGATCCTGATCGCCAACAACACGCTCGCAGGACGGATGATTTTCGGCCCGTGGCTCACCGTCGGCCGGTTCTGGGCCGGCGAGATGCGCAGACTGCTGGCCGGCGATGTCCGTCATGCCCGGGCGTGGCTGCTGCACCTTGCGCTGTGCGCGCCGGTGCTGGTCTGGGTAACCGTGGCGTGCGGCATTCCGGTGCTGGAATATGTGCTGGTCTTCGTATGGCCCGGCCTGTCGCTGACGCTCTTGCGCTCGTTCACGGAACACCGGCCGGCCGGCAGCCAGGATACGCGGTCGGCGATCGTCGAGTCCGGGCCGCTCATGCGCCTCTTGTTCCTCAACAACAATCTGCATGCGCTCCATCACGCGCGCCCGGACCTGCCCTGGTACGCGCTGCCGGCCGAATACCGGCGCCGGCGCGGCGACATCCTTCGCACCAACGGCGGATATCTGTTCGCCGGCGGGTATCTCGAGATCGCCCGCCGCTTCGCGCTCGCCCCGAAGGACCTGCCGGTCCACCCCGACTGATCCGCCTGCCGAGGCGCGCGGCTTCGAAAACCCCGCCCCGTTTTTACAAATATTTAGTCTTATTGCTCTCTAATCCGGTGGGCGCGCGGGTCATGCGGCCCGCGGACCGATAGCGGCGAACACCGGAAGGCATAAGGCCATGCGAACCTGGACGAGAGCGATCCCGCTGATCACGGCGGCCGGCCTGCTGGCCGCCTGCGCGCAGGACAAGCTGATCGTCGACGCGGACTGGGTGCCGCGGCGCATCACCGGCAACGTCACGCAGGTCGAGCCCGGGATCTACGGCCCGAAGCACATGACGGTCGAATTCCGCAACCGCTCCGAGATGCGCTCCGACATCGTCGAGCTGGAGTTCATCGGCCAGCTGTCGGCCCGCGACAAGCCGCCGTTCAACATCTACGCCGGGCGGCGCTGCCACGGCTGCGAGTCGAACCGGTCGATCTACATCCACTCCGCCTTCGAGGGACGGATGACCAACCGGACCACGCGGTACCGCTATCCCGGCCGCCTGTACAGCCATGTCGATGGCCAGCTGGTCGAGCACACCCGCGCCTTCTTCGGCGACTGCCTGCCGGGCCACAGCGCCTCGACCGTGGTCTGGTTCGTGCGCACGCGGCTCGACCGGATCGCCTGGGAGAACGAGGTCCAGCTCGTCGAATCGCTCGGCTCCAGCCTCAACGTCGATATCCTGAAGGACCCGGCGCCGGTGATCGACCCGACGCTCGAACTGGTCGAACAGGGCCGCTGCCGCGAGATCCCCGGCACCTGGATGAGCACCGAGCGTTAGGGACGATTCCGGCATGACCGGCGCCGAGCGACCTCATACTTCGAGACGGCGCTCCGCGCCTCCTCAGCATGAGGCTCCACTGTTTACGCCCTCATGCTGAGGAGCGGCGCAGCCGCGTCTCGAAGTATGAGGTCGCGCCGGTCCCTCAAGCGGGACTCTGTGCAAATCGAAAAAATCTCGAAATAAAATCAAATATTTACACAGATTTTCTCACTCAACGCGGCAGGACACCAACCGCTCCTCGTCGAGCTCGATGCCGAAGCCGGGGGCCTCGCTGAGTTCGATGCAGCCGTCCTTGTTGGCCTGGACCGGCTTGGCGAGCATGAAGTCGCGCCGCTCCGGCGTCCATTCCGGCGGGTCGATCGGGTATTCGAGCCACGGCCCCCCGCCGCAGCCGGCGAACACATGGGCGTTGACCAAGAGGCCGATGCCGCTGCCCCAGGTGTGCGGGCTGAAGGCGACGTCCTTCTCGGCGGCGCGGCGCGCCAGGCGCTTCAACCCGAGCACGCCGCTGGTCAGCGTCGCGTCGGGCTGCAGCACGTCGACGGCGTTGCGGTCCACGAGGTCGCGCAGCGCGTGCTCGCCCCGTGTCATCTCGCCGGCGGCGATGCGCAGGCCGGTGGCGCCGCGCAGGGCGGCCATCGCCTTGACGTCGCCGTGATGCACCGGCTCCTCCATCCAGTAGACGCCGATCCGTTTCAGCTCCCACGCCGCGGCCAGCGCCTGGTGGTAGGTCCAGCACGGCTCTGCGTCCCACGGCATGCGCCAGCCCTGATTGCAGTCGACGAGCAGCTCGGCCTTGCCGTTGACGGCGATCGCCACCGCCTCCAGGAGGGCGATATCCTCGCGCCAGTCGGCGCGGTGGAGCCGGATCTTGATCGCCGGAAACCCCTTGCCGGTCAGCGCCCGTGCCGCGTCGACGAGCGCCTTCTTGCCGCGCAGCACGCCGGTCGAGGCATAGCACTGCACGATGCCCAGGCCGCCGCCGAGCAGGCGCCACACCGGCTGCTTGCGGATCTTGCCGGCGAGGTCCCACAGCGCGACGTCGAGCGGCCACGGGCGGCCGCCGTGGAAGTCGATATTGGCGAGCACCGCGTTGTGGCGCTCGAGGTCGAGCGGGTCGTGGCCGATGAACAGGTCGAGATAGGCCTCGATGCCCTCGAGCCCGGTGCCGGCGCCGATTCCGACCGCGCCGTCGGCAGTGGTCACGCGCACGATGGTGACATCGAAGGCCTCGCGCGGCCGGCTGTCCCACGCCGCCGCGAGGGGCGGGTCGAGCGGCAGCTTGTGGCGGCTCACCTCGATCTTCTCGATGCGGCTGGCTTTCGGCGGCGCGGTAACGGCCGGCCGCTTTGGTTCGGATTTGAGGTCTGTTTCGAGAACGGCCATGGTTTACCCGCCGGTGTGTGCGTTGGACGAAATACGTCGGACGATATTTGCAATAAATTTAGGTCGAATTGTGATGATCGCGACGATGTCGATATTCTTGAATCCGCGACCGTCTGGCAAGGATTCTTTCAGAAGGACATGTTGGAGCCACGCGCAAGCGCGCAGCGGGATGGCGATAGCGGCTGCCCCACGGCGGCACCGCCGAGCGCCGGGCT
>CAMYKU010000051.1 GCA_947259105.1 uncultured Alphaproteobacteria bacterium | reverse complement strand
CGATACCGTAGGCGGGCCGGGGGGGGGAGAGGGCCGGCGCCGCGAAACCGAAATACCAGGCCCGGCAGCGGAAAGGCTGTTGTTTTGTATAGGACGTTTCCGGGCCATGGCGCGTATCGTTCAGAAATTCGGCGGCACCTCGGTGGCCGACCTCGAGCGCATCCGCGCCGCCGCCCGGCGCGTGGCGGCAGAGGCCGGCCGCGGCAACAACGTCGCCGTGGTGGTCTCGGCGATGGCCGGGGTGACCAACCACCTGGTCGAGCTGGTCAGCGAGGCCGGGGTGCTGCACGACACCCGCGAATACGATACCGTGGTTTCGTCCGGCGAGCAGGTGACCGCCGGGCTGCTGGCGCTGTGCCTGCAGGAGCTGGGCGTGCCGGCGCGCTCGTGGCTGGGCTGGCAGATCCCGATCCACACCGACGATTCGCACGGCAAGGCGCGGATCACCGGGATCGAGCCGGAGCGCATCCTGGAGCGATTCGGGGACGGCCAGGTGGCGGTGGTCGCCGGCTTCCAGGGCCTCTCGCCGCAGGGCCGCATCGCGACGCTGGGCCGCGGCGGCTCGGACACCACGGCGGTGGCGCTGGCCGCGGCGCTGGGGGCGGCGCGCTGCGACATCTTCACCGATGTCGAGGGCGTCTACACCTCGGACCCGCGGATCGTGACCAAGGCCCGCAAGCTCGACAAGATCACCTACGAGGAGATGCTGGAAATGGCGTCGCTGGGCGCCAAGGTGCTGCAGACCCGCTCCGTCGAGCTGGCCATGAACACCGGCGTGCGCGTGCAGGTGCTGTCCAGCTTCGAGGACGTGCCCGGAACCCTTGTTGTCGATGAGGATGAGATCGTGGAAAAACAGGTCGTCAGTGGAATCGCCTACAGCCGCGACGAGGCGAAGATCACCCTCGCCCAGGTCGCGGACCGGCCGGGCGTCGCCGCCGGAATCTTCGGCCCGCTGGCCGACGCCAGCATCAACGTGGATATGATCGTCCAGAACGTCTCGGCCGACGGCGGCAGGACGGACCTCACCTTCACGGTGGCCCGCGCCGACCTGCAGCGGGCGGTCAAGCTGCTGGAAAGCAAGCGCGGCGAGATCGAGTACAGGGAGCTGATCCACGACGACGGCGTGGTCAAGGTCTCGGTGATCGGCGTCGGCATGCGCAGCCATGCGGGCGTCGCCCAGTCGATGTTCAAGACCCTTGCCGAGAAGGGCATCAACATCCAGGTCATATCCACGTCCGAGATCAAGATCAGCGTCCTGATCGACGAGGAATACACGGAACTGGCCCTCCGGTCGCTGCACACGGCCTACGGGCTGGACGCCGTCTGAACCGGGGTTGCGGTGGTAGTTTCGGCTTGCGCCGAAGCGGGCCGTTGCAGGGACAAACTGGAAAACCCTAACGCCGCACCGCGCGCGGCACGAACCGGGATATGGCAGACACCACGAACTGGGTCGGATCGAGACAGCTGCTGCGCCGCCTGCGCGACGTCATGGCGGGCGGCGGCGACGCGCAGGCGCGCCTCGACCAGATCGCCGGCATCATCGCCCGCGACATGGTGGCCGAAGTGTGCTCGATCTACCTGCTGCGCCCCGGCGATATCCTCGAGCTGTTCGCCACCGAGGGCCTGCTGAAGACCGCCGTGCACCGCACCAGGCTGCGCATCGGCGAGGGCCTCGTCGGCGACGTCGCGGCGCATGCAAGGCCGCTGTCGCTGGACGAGGCGCAGGACCATCCGCAGTTCGCCTACCGGCCCGAGACCGGCGAGGAGATCTATCATTCCTTCCTCGGCGTGCCGATCCTGCGCGGCGGCCGGGTGCGCGGCGTCCTCGTGGTCCAGAACCAGAGCCGCCGCAACTACACCGAGGAGGAGATCGAGACGCTGCAGACCGTCGCCATGGTCCTGGCCGAGCTGGTGGCCAGCGGCGCCCTGGCGGCGGAATCGGAGTTCGCGTCGGCGGACGGAATCGCGCTCAGGCCGCTGCGCCTAGACGGGGCGCGGCTGAACGGCGGGCTGGCGATGGGCCGGGTCGTGATCCACGAGCGCCGCACCACGATCAGCCAGGTGGTGGCCGAGGACGTGACCGTCGAACTCGAACGGTTCGATGCCGCGGTGCAGGACATGCACCGGTCGCTGGACGCGATGATGGAGGAGCTCGGCGGCCACCGCAGCGGCAAGGAGCATGTCGAGGTCCTCGAAGCCTACCGGATGTTCGCCGAGGATCGCGGCTGGCTGGCGCGGATTCGCGAGGGCATCCGCGGCGGGCTGACCGCCGACGCATCGGTCGCCAAGGCGCTCAACGACACGCGGGCGCGGATGGCCCAGATCACCGACCCCTATATCCGCGAGCGCATTCTCGATCTCGACGATCTCGCCTACCGCCTGTTGCAGCATCTCGACGGGGGCGAGGCGCAGCAGGATCGCCGGCGTCTGCGCGAGGCCGGCGATACGGTGCTGGTGGCGCGCTCGCTCGGCCCGGCGGAACTGCTCGATTACGGCCGGCGCGAACTGAAGGCCGTGGTGCTCGAGGAAGGCTCCGCCACCGCGCATGTCGCGATCGTCGCCCGGGCCCTGGAGATCCCGCTGATCGGCCGGGTCGCGGGGCTGCTCGACCGGGTCGAGGCGGGGGACCATATCCTGGTCGACGGCGACAACGGCACCGTGGTCGTCCGGCCCGGCGACGATACGCGGCAGGCCTTCGCGGAGACCATGCAGTCGCGCGCCGAGTTGCAGGAAGTGTACGAGACGCTGCGCGACCTGCCGGCGGTGTCGGGGGACGGCGCAGAGGTTTCGCTCAACCTCAACGCCGGGCTGCTGCTCGACCTGCCCCAGCTGCGCCAGACCAACGCCGCCGGGATCGGCCTGTACCGCACCGAGATCATGTTCATGATGCAGGGCCAACTGCCCGGCGTCGACGAGCAGGCCGGCGTCTACCGCCGCGTGATGGACCAGGCGGACGGACGGCGGGTGGTGTTCCGCACGCTGGATGCCGGCGGCGACAAGCTGCTGCCCTATATGTCCGGCCATCACGAGGAGAATCCCGCGATGGGCTGGCGGGCGATCCGCATGACCCTCGATCGTCCGTTCATGCTGCGACAGCAGCTGCGCGCGCTGATCCGGGCGGCGTCCGGGCGGCCGCTCGAGGTGATGTTCCCGATGGTGGCGGAAGTCTCCGAATACCGGGCCGCGCGGGAAATCCTTGAGCTGGAGCTGGCGCGCGCGGCTTCGCGCGGCGAATCCCTGCCGGAGTCGGTCTCCGCGGGCTGCATGCTGGAGGTGCCCTCGCTGCTGTTCCAGTTGCCGCAGCTGACCGGGTGCGCCGATTTCCTGGCCGTCGGATCGAACGATCTGCTGCAGTTCATGTACGCCAGCGACCGCGGCAATATTGCGGTCAGCGACCGCTACGATATTCTCTCGGCGGCGTCCCTGCGCATGCTGCGCTCCGTGGTCGCGGCGTGCGACGCGGCCGGCGTGCCGGTCAGCGTCTGTGGCGAGATGGCGGGCCAGCCGCTGGAGGCGATGGCGCTGGTCGGGCTCGGCTTCCGGTCGCTTTCGATGGCGTCGTCGTCGATCGGGCCGACGCGGATGATGATCCGCAGCCTCGATGTCGGGTCGCTCTCGGATTTTCTCGACAGCCTCCTGACCGGGCCGTCGCGCAGCCTGCGCTCGAAGCTAAGTGCATATGCACGGGATCACGGCGTTTCGTTGTGGACCTAATTCGTGCGGGCGGTTAAGACTTTGTAATAATTTGGGCAATACTGTGACTTCGAATGCGGCGCGATTGCCAAGCGTGCGGCATTGCTGATACACAGTAGCGTCCGGTTATTCGCGCCGCTGTCATGATGTCGGGGGAGAGCGAGCCGCGCATCGGCGCGGTCGAGGCAGGGCGGACCGACCGGGAATTTTAGTGAAGGTTGCATGGGTGGACGTCGCTGTGCGTATGTTGCATGCGGCGATGGAAACAGCCTTCCGCAAATCGCCCGAAAATACCGGATTTTGCCGGCGTTACGGGCCGTGATTGTGGATGCGACGGATGAGCGATTACTACAGCCGGGACGGGCGGTCCAAACCTGGGGTCGACCCGGGGCAGCCCGCGGAAGAGGATGCGATGGCAACCGGGTACGAAGGTCCAACGGATATGCCGCCGCAATACGGCGTCGGCGACGAGTTGCG
Source organism: uncultured Alphaproteobacteria bacterium (assembly GCA_947259105.1). GTDB lineage: Bacteria > Pseudomonadota > Alphaproteobacteria > UBA8366 > JADFVY01. The sequence goes on along the minus strand of CAMYKU010000051.1, from coordinate 25,970 downwards.
TGCGCAACGCGAGTCGATGGGCAAGAGCATCGCCGACATCGTCGATGCGGTCCGGATCCAGGGCCGATATCTGGAAGCCCTGGAAGCCGGGCGGCTCGACGACCTGCCCGGCACCGTTTACGCGCTGGGTTTCGTGCGCACCTATGCCGATTATCTCGGCCTCGACGCACGGGAGATGGTTGCCCGGTACAAAGAGGAAACCGAAGGCCTCAAGGCGCAGAGCTATGTGATGCCGGAGCCGCTCGAGGAGGGCAAGGTTCCGACCGCCGCGATCCTGCTCGTGGCCGTCTTGCTGGCCGCTGCGGCTTACGGCGCCTGGTATTTCCTGTCGCGGCCGGATAGCGTGGCCGTGCAGCAGGTTCCCGAAGTTCCCGAGCGTCTGTCGGCTGTGACGAACGCGCCCGCGTTCATTCCCGCCACGCCCGCACCCACTGAGGTCCAGCCCGTGCCGGCCGCCGCGCCGGCCGTGGTTTCGCTTTCCCCGCTGGAAGGCGACGCGCCGCCGCCTGCCGTGGAAACGGCGCCGGCCGCACCGGCACCGCCGCCGCCGGCCGAGACTGCCGCGGCGGCGCCCGAGCCGGTCCAGAGTGTTGCCGTGCCGGTCCCGGTCCCGGATGCGCCGGCAGCAGAGCAGCCCCCGGCGGCGCCCGAGGCGGACGCGCCCGTGGCCGTCGCGGCGGGAACGCCATCCGCTCCGCCGGCTGACGAGGAACCGCGCGAGCCGGTGGTCTACGGGCTGGGCAACGTCGACGCGCGGATCATCATCATCGCCGAGGAAGACGCCTGGGTCGAGGTTACCGACACCGACAACGCAAGGCTGTTCAGCCGGGTCCTGCGCAAGGGCGACAGTTACCGTGCGCCGAACCGCGAGGGCGCCAAATTCGTAACCGGAAACGCCGGCGGCCTGAAAATCATGGTCGACGGCGAGCCGGTGCCCGCGCTGGGCCCGCCGGGTCAGGTGCGGCGCGAGGTGAAACTCGATCCCGGTCTCCTGAAAGCCGGTCAGGCCGGGCCGTAGGGCCGATCCGGGCTGGCAGATCGCCGAAGGCGGTTCCATTCAAACCGGATCGGCTCTAGCGCCGAGCCAAATCGATTGGCAGATGACTTTGGGCGGGAAGACGGGACGAAAGAACGAAAGCTGACACATGGGTCCAGCCTGCGGGAAACCCCGCGCAGTTGGTTTTTCAGCACCCTTCCTTCTCCAACCAGCGTATTGAATCGTGACCACGCGAATAAGGAAGTTCCAGTCCCGGTTCCTTCGGGAACAAGTATGCTATTACGCGTGCGGGCGCTCGGCGATTTCGGCGACACGGTATGTTTTGGAATCGTTTTCATTATCCGCGCGGCTCAGGGAATAGCGCAGGACATAATATCCCAGTAGCGCCGATGCCGTTGAACCGGCGAGGACGCCGATGCGGACGGCCGCGGCATGTTCCGGGTCGGAAAACGCAAGCGTGCCGATGAAAAGGCTCATCGTGAATCCGATCCCGGCGAGCGCCGAGACGCCGTATATCTGCAGCCAGGTGACGCCGTCCGGCAGACGGGAAATCCCCAACTTCACCGCAGCCCATACGAAACCCATGATGCCAAGCTGTTTGCCGAGGAATAGGCCAGCCGCAATGCCGAGCGGAATACCACTGAACAGGTCGCTGAAGGAAAGGTTGTAAAGCGCGACGCCGGCGTTCGCGAAGGCAAAAATTGGCATCACACCAAAGGCCACCCAGGGTGCTAGTCCGTGTTCGATCTGTTTTAGCGGAGAGTTCTGGGCGTCCGCGTCCTTGCTGTTCAGCGGGATGAATAGCGCGACGATCACGCCCGCAAGCGTCGCGTGAACGCCCGATTTCAGGACGCACACCCAGATGACCAGACCGGTGACCAGATAGGGCGCAGTGCGCTGAACACCGCGAAAATTCAGATAGGCCAGGACGCTGATTCCGACCGCCGCGATGGCGAGGACGCTGAGAGAGAGTTCAGAGGTATAGAACAGGGCAATTATGATGATCGCGCCAAGATCGTCGATGATGGCGAGCGCCAGAAGAAAGACCTTAAGCGCCACCGGCGCGCGTGACCCGAGCAGCGCGAGAACGCCCAAAGCAAAGGCGATATCCGTTGCGGCGGGGATCGCCCACCCTTTGAGGGCCTCCGGATCGCCCTGATTCAAAGCAATATAGATCAAGGCAGGAACAAGCATGCCGCCGATGGCGGCGATGAGTGGAAGGGCCGCTTTCTGTATGCTTGAAAGCCGTCCTTCGATGACTTCCCGTTTAATTTCCAGGCCGACGAAGAAAAAGAAGATCGCCATCAAGCCGTCGTTGATCCAAAGCAGGAGCGGCTTGTCGATCCCAAGCTCGCCGATCCGGATGACGACCGGCGTGCTGAGGAGCTTGTCGTAAAGCCAACTGAGCGGCGAATTGTCCAGCGTCAGCGCGATCACCGCCGCGGCCATCAACACGATGCCGCCGGCGGCATCGTGTTCGAAAAAAGCCTGTGCCCCGCGCTTGAGGTCGTTTTTTTTCTTCGCCAAAGCCGCTATCACGCCACGCTCCTGTACAGTCCAGCCTGTTCGAGATGTGTTTGTCTTGAATTGAAGTCGAGGGACGCGTCGCCGCGTTCTCAGGCGATGTGACCCACATCCTCGCGCGAGGTTTCGAATTCCCGCTTTCCGGTAAAAACCTGTTCGGGCAGCGATATCGGCGTCTCGAACCCGTTCGGCTTGACGGTCAGCATGCCGCACTTCACCGAACTCAAAACCGATTCGGCGGCGTTGCCGATAAAGAACCCGGGAATGCCCGTGCGCGCCACCGTTCCCATCACGATCAGGTCGATCTGTTCCTGTTCCGCAAGCCGGCTGATGGCCCGCTCAGGGCGTTCTCGTAGCAAATGAACGTGGCAGTCGATATCCGACATCGGATAGCGGGCCAGGAGATCGTTGAGCGCCAAGCGATGCTTCCCGTGGTGATGTTCCAGGATGGCTTCACGCTGCTGTGCGGTTATTTCCGACCTAATGGTATCGAGATCATTCCCGTCCACCTCCCATGCATGCACGATGTGCAGAACGGCATGGTCGCGAGATGCCAGCGATGTCGCCAGATCCATGATCTTGATGTTGAAATGATCTTCCGATGTCGGGGATTGAGGATCTACAGCCGCCAGAATTTTGGTGTAGGGGACGGATTGACCCGGCTTCACGACCCAAACCGGGCAGGGGCACTTCCGCATCAGGTGCGTTGCCGTGCTGCCGAAGAAAACATCCTTGAGGACACTGCCGGCCTCCGCGCCGGTGATGACCAAATCATGTTGCCCGCCAATGACCTGGCGAATTACTTCCAGAAACGGAGTTCCGGTAAGGACTTTCGTATGGACCTTCGAAACGCCGACGTGACGCACGCCAAGGGCCAGTCTTTGAAGACGTTTTTCAGTTTCATCGACATTTCGGGGGGAAAGCTGGCTTTCGCGCAGAACCGTGGTGACCGTCAAGCGCGCGGCGTTTTCTCGGGCGAGTGCTATAGCTTGTCCAAGCGCGTCGTCTCCACCGATCGCATCATCATATACAACCAGCACATTCTTGAACCTCTTCATGGCGTTTCCCCTGTTGGACCTGGCAACGCTTTTCCTGTCGGCATGTTGGAATGATGCTTAAGGACCAGATTGGTACCGGATATCAATTGATCCAATCGAATTTTATCGATCTTTTGATAGTATTGTTCTATCGTATGATTCGGTCGATCCTTCACAATTCGGGGCTCCAGTGCCGAGTTTGCGACAACTTGAATATCTGCTGGCGCTTGAGGAGTACCGTCATTTCCGCCGTGCCGCTGAAAATTGCGGTGTCAGCCAGCCCACCCTGAGCGCGCAGCTGCGTGCGCTCGAGGAGCGGCTTGGGGTACAACTCGTGGAGCGAAGCCGAACCAGAGTGATCATGACGCCCGTCGGCGCAGAGATCGCAAAAATTGCGCGACGCGTGCATCGCGACGTTGAGGAAATACGCCATCTCGCGACAAGACCCGGAACCGGTATGGGCGGGATGGTTCGCATGGGGATGGCGCCCACGATCGGGCCTTACCTGCTGCCGAAGACGATCCCCGAACTGCATGCGGCCTATCCTGAGTTGAAACTCCATGTGCGCGAGGATCTTCCCGAAGCGCTGCCACCGGCGCTCGAACAGGGTCGTCACGACGTTTGCGTCGTACCGCTGCCGGTCAACCGCAAGGAATTGGAAACTGAACCGGTATTTCGGGAGCCGCTCTATCTTGCCATGTCGGCCGATCATCCCCTCGCGACCAGAAAGGGAATCGATAGGCGCGATCTGCGGGGACAGTCGATCCTCGCGCTCGAATCCGGCCATCAGTTGCGCGAACAGGTCGAAGGGTTATGCGCCGAGGTGGGCGCACAGCTATTGTCCGATTACGAAGGGACAAGCCTCGATACGCTCAGGGAAATGGTCGGGATGGGGATGGGATTGTCATTTTTGCCTGGCCTTTACGTCAGATCGAGCCTGGGACAGAATTTGGCGATTAAGGTCACCGAACTTAAGGGCGCGCCAATCTACCGGACGGTCGGGATGGTATGGCGAAAAAGTTCGACTCGCGGAGAGGAATTCCGCACGCTGGCGGACCATTTCCGCAATACCATCCGATGCGAGTTTCCGGAATTTACGATTGTCTGACAGGCCTACTACGCTTTCCGCTGCGATCGTGCATATTCACACCCTCAAGAGTCTTCGACTCGATCTCTAAGACCGTGACCTGGTTGGAAGCCTCAGGGTCCGTATGGCCGAGACGCCGGGTAAACCGCCCGACCTTGATATTTTCGCCCGCCGAGCGCACATTGCGCGCAACCCCGAAGCGGGCCAGAATCGTTGTGGTGGGAAGATCTTGCGGAACAGTCGAAGATGAGCGTCCGGCCCTATCGCGAAATCCAGCGGCGCATGTCGCGCCGGGTCATGGTGGGCGATGTGCCTGTGGGCGGCGACGCGCCGATCACCGTGCAGTCGATGACCAACACGCCGACCGCCGATGCCGGCGCCACGATCGGCCAGATCCGCGCGTTGCAGGATGCCGGCGCAGATATCGTCCGGGTGTCCTGCCCGGATGAAGACTCGACCGCGGCGCTGAAGCGGATCGTCGCGGAGACCGCGGTGCCGATCGTCGCCGACATCCATTTCCATTACAAGCGCGCGATCGAGGCCGCCGAGGCCGGCGCCGCCTGCCTGCGCATCAACCCCGGAAATATCGGCAGCGCCGAGAGGGTGCGCGAAGTGGTCAGGGCGGCGCGCGATCACGGCTGCTCGATGCGGATCGGGGTCAACGCCGGGTCGCTGGAACGGGACCTGCTGGAGCGCTATGGCGAGCCCTGCCCGGAGGCAATGGTCGAAAGCGCCCTGAACCATGCCCGGATCCTCGAGGACAACGGGTTCGAGGCGTTCAAGATCAGCGTCAAGGCCTCCGACGTGTTTCTCGCGGTCGCCGCCTACCACGGGCTGGCCGAGTCCTGCGACTACCCGCTTCATCTTGGGATCACCGAGGCCGGCGGCCTGCGCGGCGGCACGGTCAAATCCGCGATCGGCATGGGCTCCCTGCTGTGGGCCGGGATCGGCGACACGATCCGGGTGTCGCTCTCCGCCGATCCGGTCGAGGAGGTCAAGGCCGGTTTCGAGATCCTCAAGGCCCTGGGATTGCGGCATCGCGGGGTGAACGTGATTTCCTGCCCGTCCTGCGCGCGTCAGCAGTTCGACGTGATCGACACCGTCGCGAAGCTGGAGGAACGGCTGGCGCATATCACGACGCCGATGACGCTGTCGGTGATCGGCTGCGTCGTCAACGGGCCGGGTGAGGCGCGCGAAACCGATATCGGCTTTACCGGGGGCGGCAACGGCACACATCAGGTCTACATTGCCGGCGTGCCGCATCACCGCCTGCAGGACGAGGATGTGATCGAGCATCTGGTGCGGATGGTGGAGGAAAAAGCGGCCGAGATCGAGGCCGGATCGAGCGGGCGACCGCAGGCCGCCGAATAAAGCCGGGACGGACAGCTCATGACAGCCGTAAAGCCCGTTCGCGGCACATACGACATTCTGCCCGAAGCGATGCGCGCCCACCGGCACGTCGTCGATACCGCGCGCACCGTCGCCGCGCGTTACGGCTACGACGAAATGTCGACCCCGGTCTTCGAATTTACCGAGGTCTTCAAGCGCAGCCTCGGCGATACGTCGGACGTCGTGACCAAGGAGATGTATACCTTTTCGCCCAAGGGGGGCGAGCAGATTACGCTGCGTCCGGAAGCGACCGCCGGCATCGCACGTGCCTTCATTTCCGGTGGGCTGGCCAACCAGTTGCCGCTGAAGTTCTTCTACACCGGCCCCATGTTCCGCTATGAGCGGCCGCAGAAGGGCCGCCAGCGCCAGTTCCACCAGATCGACGTGGAGCTGCTCGGCGTCGCAGAACCGCTCGGCGACGTCGAGATCGTTGCGGTCGGCGCACAGATTCTGCGGGAACTGGACGTGCTCGAAAGGACGACTCTCGAACTCAACACGCTGGGTGACCCGGAAAGCCGGCGCGCCTATCGTGCGGTGCTGGTTAATTATTTCAAGTCGTACTCGAACCGACTGTCGGAGGACAGCCTGGCGCGTCTCGACCGCAACCCGCTGCGCATCCTTGATTCCAAGGACGAGGGCGACCGCCAATTGGTGGCTGGTGCGCCGCTGTTCGGCGACTATCTGAACGAATACAGCCGCGACTATTTCGAGCGGGTCAGGGCGGGCCTCGACGCGCTCGGCATCGCCTATGAGGTCAATCCCCGCCTGGTGCGCGGTCTCGACTATTACACCCATACGGCGTTCGAGTTTACCACGCGTGAACTCGGCGCTCAGGGCGCCGTGCTGGCCGGCGGGCGTTATGACGGGCTGATCGAGACCTTGGGCGGGCGAGCGACCCCCGGCATCGGTTGGGCCGCCGGCGTTGAGCGGCTGGCCATGATGGTGAGCGAAAAGCCCAAGGCCAAGCGACCCATCGCCGTGGTGCCAGCCGAAGCCGAAGCCGAACTGGATGCCCTCAAGCTCGCGCAGCGCCTGCGTCGGGAGGGGTTTACCGTAGATCTCGGATTCTCCGGCAATCTGTCGAAGCGCATGAAGCGCGCGAGCAAGATCAACGCTGCTGCCGTAGTGATTCTTCGTGAAGACGGGCTGGCGCGCGACGTCGTTACGGTGCGCGATTTCGAAACGGGCGAGGAGGAGGTCCCGCTGACCGCGATGGCCGACCGGCTCGCCCGCTACCAGTAGCGCGCGATGCCGGCGCACGGCCCGGCCGAGCCTTTCGTTATCGGCGCGACCCACCGCTCCAGCACCATCGTGCTGCGCGACCGGCTGTTCATCGACGACGCCGCGGCGCCGGACCTGTTCAGGCGGCTCGCGGAAGCCGGCGTCAAGCAGGCGATCGTGCTGTCGACCTGCGACCGGGTCGAGGTACAGGGCATGTCCGCGTCGCCGCTGGAGGCGATCGACGCGGTGTGCCGGATATTTGCCGACAGGGCGGGGGAGGACACCGCCGCGATCGCCGGCGAGCTGGAGTCGCTGACCGGGGATTCGGCGGCCCGCCGGATCTTCGGCGTCGCCGCATCGCTGGAAAGCCAGGTGATCGGGGAACCGCAGGTCCTGGGCCAGGTCAAGGCGGGGCATCGACTCGCCACCCGGTACGGCATGGTCGGCCCGGAACTGGAATCTCTGCTGCAGGATGCCTATATGGCGGCCAAGCGGGTCCGCACCGAAACCCCCATCGCCGAGCGGTCGGTTACGCTGGTCTCCGGCGCGGTCCAGATCGCACGCGACGTGCACGGTGACCTGTCGGGCGTGAACGTGCTCATCCTGGGGCTCGGCGATATGGGCGACCTGATCGGCGGCCAGTTGCGGCTCGCGGGTGTCGCCCGGATGGCGCTGACCGGACCGTCGCGGCGCAGCGAGGCCGAGGCGCGGCGCATGGGTTGCCATTTCACGCCCTTCGAGGCGCTCGACGATGCCCTGGCCGAAGCCGACATTATCGTTACCGCATCCGGCGCCGGCCGCTACCTGGTCACCGCGGAGGCGATGGAACAAGCGTTGAAACGCCGCAGGCACCGGCCGGTCCTGGTGATCGACGGCGGCGTGCCGGGCGATGTCGAACCCGCGGTGCACGAACTGGACGACGCCTTCGTATACACGCTGGACGACCTCGAGCTGGTGGCGCGCGAGAACCGCGCGGGGCGCGAAGCGGCCGCCGAGGACGCATGGCGGATCGTCGACGCGGGCGTCGCCGCGTGGCGCCGGTCGCGGGCCGAGCGCGACGCCGTTCCCACGCTGGTGGCGCTGCGCGAACGTTTCGAAGCGATCCGCGACGAGATACTGGCCGCGGACCCCAAGGCCGATGCGGGCGAAGCGACCCGTCGCCTCGTGAACCGGCTGCTGCACGCGCCCAGCAAGGCGTTGCGTGACGTGGCGGCAAACGCAGGGGAAGACGCCGACGAGGCCGTTCGAGTCGTCACCCGCCTGTTCGGTCTTGCGGAAGAGAACCCGGGCGGGGATGTGAACGAGAACGGGAATGACGAGGACTGACGATTGATGAATTTGGGTGAAAAGCTCGACAGGGTTCTGGCCCGGCATGACGAACTGGCGCAGCTGATGGCGGAGGGCGCCGGGGACGCCGGAGAATTCGCGCGTCTGTCGAAGGAGTATTCCGATCTGAACGCGATTGTGGAGAAGATTCGCGAACTGAAGGGTGCAAAGGGGGAACTGTCCGACCTGGAGCAGTTGATCGCGTCCGAGGACGATCCGGAAATGCGGTCGATGGCGGAGGCTGAACGCGCGGCGTTGAACGCCCGTCTGCCCGAACTGGAGCGCGAAATGCAGCTGATTCTGCTACCCCGCGACGAGGCCGACGCGCGCAACGCCATCATCGAGGTGCGCGCCGGCACCGGCGGCGACGAGGCCGGCCTGTTCGCCGCCGAACTGTTCCGCATGTACCAGCGCTACGCCGAGCGCCAGGGCTGGAGGTTCGAGCCGATCGACATCAACGAAACCGGTGTCGGCGGCTATCGCGAGGCCAGCGCCGCGATCACCGGCCGCAACGTCTTCCAGCGGCTGAAGTTCGAGTCGGGCCCCCACAGGGTACAGCGCGTGCCGGTCACCGAGAGCGGCGGCCGCATCCATACCTCGGCGGCCACGGTCGCCGTACTGCCCGAGGCCGAGGACGTGGACGTCGATATCGACGACAAGGACCTGCGGATCGATACCTACCGGGCGCAGGGCGCCGGCGGCCAGCATGTCAACAAGACCGACAGCGCGGTGCGCATCACCCATATCCCGTCGGGCATCGTCGTGCAGTGCCAGGACAACAAGTCGCAGCACAAGAACCGCGCCCAGGCGATGAAGGTGCTGCGCGCCCGCATGTTCGACGCGGAACGGTCGCGCCGCGACGCCGAGCGCGCCGCCGACCGCAAGAGCCAGGTCGGCTCAGGCGACCGCTCGGAAAAGGTCCGCACCTATAATTTCCCGCAGGACCGGATCACCGACCACCGCATCAATCTCAGCACCCACAACATCCCGAAGATGCTGGCGGGCGAGGGACTCGACGAGATCATCGATGCGCTGATCGCCGAGGACGAGGCGGCCCGCCTGGCCGAGATCGAATGATACATCCGGCGACGATCGGCGCGTGTGTGGCCGAGGGCGCGCGGCGGCTGGCGGCGGCCGGCGTTGCCGATGCGCGGCGTGAGGCGCGCCTGATCCTGGCCCATGCGCTGGGTGTGGAGCCCGTCGCGGTGACCGGCTATCCGGAACGGCCGGTGCCGGACCCCGGCGCGTTCGAGGCGCTGCTCGCGCGGCGTGAACGGCGCGAGCCCCTCTCGCACCTGACCGGCCGGCGCGAGTTCTGGAGCCTCGAGTTCGAAACCGGCGCCGCGACCCTGGATCCACGGCCGGACAGCGAGACCATCATAGCGGCCGCCCTGGAAGCCGTGGACGGCCGGACGGCTCCGCTCTCGGTGCTGGACCTCGGGACCGGCACCGGCTGCCTGCTGCTGGCCGTGCTTCACGAATTGCCGCGGGCCGTGGGGCTGGGCGTGGACGTCTCGCCCGAGGTTCTCGGCGTGGCGCGGCGCAACGCCGAACTGCTGGGATTTGCGTCCCGGGCGCGGTTCGAGGAAGGGAACTGGGGTAAATCGCTAACCGGTCCGTTCGATCTGATCGTCTGCAACCCGCCCTACATCCCGACCGCGGACATTGCGGGACTCGAGCCGGAAGTGGCGGTCTTCGAGCCGCGCCTGGCGCTCGACGGCGGGCCGGACGGACTCGACGCGTACCGCGCACTGATGCCGGATATCGGCCGTCTTCTGGCGCCCGGAAGTGCGGCGGTGCTGGAATTCGGCGCCGGCCAGCGCCAGGCGGTTGCGCAAATCGTCGCACGGGGAGGCCTTGCCGTGTCAGGCGTTTCCCGGGATCTTGCAGGACGCGAGCGATGTCTGATCGTACGTAAACGATAAATTGACGAATTTCTGAGAAAAAGGGGTTGGAAAGGCCGTTCCGACCGTCTAATGTCCGGCCCGTAGCGCGAACCTTGGTGAATGGTGAGCGCCGGAAACGTCCCCGGACATCATCGATGCGGCCTGCGTGAAATTTGCAGGTTCCGGACATGTCGGGACAAGGGCTGAGAGGGGGCGGCGTTGCCGCTTCCGTTGATCAGATATATCCACAGCGATAGGTACAATGAGGCAAGGTCAGAACTCGAAGCGTTCGCGCGGGCGTGGCTCAGGTCGTCGCAACGTTCCCACGCGTCACCAGACATTCGACAGCAATGGGCCGAGTGTCCGAATCCGTGGCAGCGCCTTTCAGGTGCATGAGAAATATCTCACCCTCGCCCGCGATGCCGGATCGGCCGGGGACAGGATCGCCGCGGAGAATTTTTTCCAGCACGCCGAGCACTATTTCCGAATAATCAACATGGACAACGACGGCGATTCGCAGGGACGCGGCCGAGGCCAGCACAATGGGGCCGATGGCCGGAGCGGACATGGCCGCGACGCCACGGGCGGCCCTGACGCGGCGATGGATGCACGCCGCGAGCAGCCCGATACCGCGGCCGCGGCGCCCGAGGCCGAAGTCGTTCAGACCAACGGCGCCGGCGAGCAGCCGGACATGGGTGCCGGCGAACAGCCGGACGTTGATGCCGGTGCGCAGCCGGACGCGGGTCGCGGCGAAACGGACGGCGCCAAAGCCGCCGAAGCAGCGCCGAAGCGCAGGGCCGGTCGCGGCAACGGCAAGGGCCGCAGCCCGCGCGGCAAATCCAAGGCAAGAGATTCGAGCGGTGACGATGTGGCGACCGGGTCGAACGGCGCCGACGCAGGCGACGGAGATGTGCCGCCGGCCGAAGAATAACGCGTTATCCGTCAAGGTCGCTCCCGTACGGGATCGGACGGTTTACGAGGGCGGCGTGGTCACCACGTCGCCCTTGGCGATTCTTCCCCCGCGGACGACGCGCGCGTACACCCCGCATGCGGTGTGGCCGAATCCCTCCTGCAGGATCTTGAGCAGATGCAGGTCCCGTGCACCGGTGTCGGGATTGACCTCGGTGGCGGCGCAGCGGTTGATCTTCTCGACCACCTCCAGCTCCATATCGCCGATGGTGATGGTCTTGCCGGGCCAGGCCATTTCCGCCCAGGCCGGCACGCCATCGAGATGCAGGTTGGCGCGGAATCGCCGCGGGTCGACCGGCGCCCGCGCGACGCGTTCGATGTCCTTGATGCTGGCGAGATTGGCGATCGAGACGAATTTATCGGGAACGTCGCTGAGCATGACGCCAGGCGCCTCGACGATATGCGGGTTGCCGCGCGGTCCCGGCTCGATGAAGGCGTCCAGGAACTGCTCGATCAGGATTCGGCCCAGCGGCTGCGTGACCTGGCCGCGCGCCACCTTGCGGCCGTCACGGAAGATCGTCAGATAGCCGTCGTCCGGGTCGAACCGTGCGTCGAGAAGGGCGAGCCGCTCGTCGCGCATCAACTGCAGGAAGTTCTGTTTCGACAGCCACTGCGGGTTGGTGCGGTCGAACTGGCTGGCCGCATGGGCCAGCGCAAACCGGCGATCGTGGGGCAGCCCCTCGCCGGCACGCATTTCCGCATGGTCGAGCATTTCGCCGTTCAGCCCCTTGACCGGGTAACGCCGGATTTCGGACAGGGTTGTCGTCATGGTGTCTCTGCGGCCGGTTCGTCGCCGGGTATCGCCAGCTCGGCGTCTTCCGGCCGGGTGAGCCACAAATCGCCACGCTCGCGGCCTTTTGCGCACAGATCGCGAAGGAAGCCGCGCTCGGCGTTGAGCTTGCTCGACTGGCCGAAAGGACGCAGGATATCGCCGCCTTCGATCATATGCAGGCGCAGCGCGACCAGACGGCGCGCCAGCGACCCGCGCAGCGCACCTTCCTGCGCCAGGCGCCGGAGGTCCGCCAGCTGGTCGAGGTCACGATTGAGCGGCGCGGTAAACATGATCTGATTGAGTCGCGCATGAATTGCCCGGGCCGTCAAGGGAACGCTGTCCGCCGCGCCTTCGTCGAGCCGTACCAGCACGACGTCGCGCAGACTGGTTTCCTCCAGCAGCGGCATGATCGGCGGGTTGGCGGTGAATCCGCCATCCCAGTAGTGCCGGTCTCCGATCGCCACCGCGTGATGCAGCCACGGCAGCGTTGCCGAGGCGAGCACGGCATCGGCGGTCACCTCATGGGTCCGGAAGATCCTGGCATGGCCGGTTTCCACGTCGGTCGCGGCCAGGAACAGCCGGATGCGGCGATTGTGCCGCAATCGATCGAAATCGATGCACTCGGCCAGCAGGTCGCGCAGCGGGTTCATGTCCAGCGGATTGAACTGGTACGGCGACAGAACCCGCGTAAACAGGTCGAAGCCGACAAAGCGGGCGTTGTTCTCCATATTCCAGCCACTGCCCAGCTGGTCCATGAAGTTCTGACTGAGCGCGCTGAACGCGGCCTTTGCGCCGATGCGGCGCCACAGCGTCGCCAGCGCCTCGCGGGCGCCCTCGGCGCCGCCCTCGAGCAAGCCGTGAGCCAGGAAGACCGCGTTGAACGCCCCGGCGCTGGCGCCACTGACCGCGTCGATCCGTATCCCGGCCTCCAGCAGCCGATCCAGCACACCCCAGGTGAACGCGCCGTGCGCGCCGCCGCCTTGCAGCGCAAGGGCGACCCGGCGCGGCAGGACCGGTCCGGCCGCGCGGGATAAAACCGCCTGCACGGCCGCGGCGGCGGCATGGCCCCACCTGCTCAGGTTTTGATGAATTCCGCTCCGGTCGCTCATGCCCAGCCTGTTCTGCGATGCAGCACCGATATTGCACTGCAGCATATTATAGCGCCGAAAAACCCCACTGAAAGGTTAACGACCCGCCATTGCGGGCTTGAGCATCCTCTTCGGTGTCGCCATATAAACGCAGGACGCCTCTTTCGAGGGTCCGGTTTCAGGCTTAACCTTGACCGCCCGCCTGTAGTACCCACCATCACAGGAGGCGATCATACGTATCATCCTCCTGTGATGATGGGTACTGATTGGGGGCGAACCCAGGAACGGCAGCACGATGGAATTCGAGAAATACACCGAACGTTCGCGCGGTTTCATCCAGGCCGCGCAGACTCTGGCGCAACGCTCCGGGCATCAACGGCTCACGCCGGAGCATATCCTGAAAATCCTGCTGGACGACCGCGAGGGGCTTGCGGCCGGCCTGATTCGCGCGGCCGGCGGCGACCCGGCACGGGCGCTGGCGGCGATCGATGCGGCGCTGGCCAAGCTTCCGAAGGTCGAGGGGGCGGGCGCCGGGCAGGTCTATCTCGCGCCGGAGGCCGCGCGGCTGTTCGAGCAGGCGGAGGAAATCGCCAGCAAAGCCGGAGACAGCTTCGTGACGGCCGAGCGTCTGCTGCTGGCGCTGGCCCTGGCGCAGGGGACCCAGGCGGCATCCGCCCTGCAGGCCGCGGACGTCACGCCGCAGGCGCTGAACGGCGCGATCGAATCGATACGCAAGGGCCGCACGGCCGACAGCGCGACCGCCGAAGACGCATACGATGCGCTCAAGAAATATGCACGCGACCTGACCGAGGCGGCCCGGGAAGGCAAGCTCGACCCGGTGATCGGCCGCGACGAGGAGATCCGCCGCACCATTCAGGTATTGTCGCGCCGGACCAAGAACAATCCGGTGTTGATCGGCGAGCCCGGCGTGGGCAAGACCGCCATCGTCGAGGGCCTGGCCCAGCGCATCGTCAATGGCGACGTGCCCGAGAGCCTGAAGAACAGGAAGCTGCTGGCGCTCGATCTCGGCGCCATGGTGGCCGGCGCCAAGTTCCGCGGCGAGTTCGAGGAACGGCTGAAGGCCGTGCTGCAGGAGATCGCCGCGGCCGAGGGCGAGATCGTCGTCTTCATCGACGAGTTGCACACGCTGGTCGGCGCCGGCGCCGCGGAAGGCGCGATGGACGCCTCCAACATGCTCAAACCCGCGCTGGCGCGGGGCGATCTGCACTGCATCGGCGCCACGACGCTGGACGAATACCGCAAGCACGTCGAGAAGGATGCCGCCCTTGCGCGGCGCTTCCAGACGGTATTCACGCCGGAGCCGACGGTGGCCGACACGATCTCGATCCTGCGCGGCCTCAAGGAGAAATACGAGGTCCACCACGGCGTCCGCATTACGGACAGCGCCCTCGTTTCGGCGGCAACGCTGTCGAACCGCTACATCACCGACCGCTTCCTGCCCGACAAGGCCATCGACCTCATGGACGAGGCCGCCAGCCGCCTTCGCATGGAGGTGGATTCCAAGCCCGAGGAGATCGACGAGCTCGACCGGCGCATCATCCAGCTCAAGATCGAGCGCGAGGCGCTGAAGAAGGAAACCGACAAGGCCTCGCTGGAACGGCTCGGAAATCTCGAAAAAGAGCTCGCCGAACTGGAGGAGGAGTCCGGCCGGCTGACCACCCGGTGGCAGGCGGAGAAGGACAAGCTGGCCTCCGGCCAGCAGCTCAAGGAGCAACTCGACGCGGCGCGGCTGGAGCTCGAGCGCGTACAGCGCGAGGGCAACCTCGCGCGCGCCGGCGAGCTCTCCTACGGCATCATCCCCGAACTGGAAAAGACGCTCGCGGCGGCCGAGGACGCGGTCGAAGGCCAGATGCTGAAGGAAGAGGTGACGGCGGACGACATTGCGGCCGTGGTCTCGCGCTGGACCGGCATCCCGGTCGACAAGATGCTGGAAGGCGAGCGCGAGAAGCTGCTGCAGATGGAAGACGCGCTGAGCGCCAGCGTGATCGGCCAGGAAGAGGCCATTACCGCGATCTCCAACGCCGTGCGCCGCTCGCGCGCCGGCCTGCAGGACCCGAACCGGCCGATCGGCTCGTTCCTGTTCCTGGGCCCGACCGGCGTCGGCAAGACCGAACTGACCAAGGCGCTGGCGCGGTTCCTGTTCGACGATCCGCACGCGATGGTCCGGATCGACATGTCCGAATACATGGAAAAGCATACCGTGGCCCGGCTGATCGGCGCGCCGCCCGGCTATGTCGGCTATGAGGAAGGCGGTGCGTTGACCGAGGCCGTGCGCCGCCGGCCCTACCAGGTGGTGCTGTTCGACGAAATCGAGAAGGCCCACCCGGACGTGTTCAACGTGCTGCTGCAGGTGCTCGACGACGGGCGGCTGACCGACGGGCAGGGCCACACGGTCGATTTCAGCAACGTGCTCATCGTCATGACCTCGAACCTGGGCGCGGAGATCCTCGCCAACCAGCCCGAGGGCGAGGATTCTGCCGCCGTGCGCGATCAGGTCATGGAGATCGTGCGGATGACGTTTCGTCCCGAATTCCTCAACCGGCTGGACGACATCCTGCTTTTCCACCGGCTGACCCGGCAGCACATGACCGGCATCGTCGAGATTCAGCTGCAGCACCTGCAGGCTCTGCTGGCCGACCGCAAGATCGCGCTCGAGGTCGACGGCGCGGCCAAGTCGTGGATCGCCAATACCGGATACGACCCGGCCTACGGCGCGCGGCCGCTCAAGCGGGTGATTCAGCGCACGCTGCAGAATCCGCTGGCGCAGCTGATCCTGGAAGGCAACATCGCCGACGGCCAGACGGTGCAGGTCAGCGCCGGCGAGGGCGGCCTGCTGATCAACGGCGCCAAGGCCGAGGCGGCTTAGGGCTGCCGCTTGCCGCGGCCGTCGCCCTCCGACATACTGCCATGCCAAGCCAGCGGGGGAGGGGCATGACGTCGATCAAGGGAAACCTGGCCGCCGGATTTATCGCCGCGGCGGGTCTGCTGGGCGGGTGCGCCGGCGACCCGGCCCCGGCGACCCTGCCGGAGCAGACGGCCGCAATTCCACCCGGATGGGGCATGGTCGAAAGGCCGCTCCCGCCGACGGTGCGGCTGGTCGGCGTTGGCGATATCATGATGGGGTCCGATTTCCCCGAGCCGGACCGTCTCAATCCCGAACTTGTTCCCGGCGTTGACCTGGCGGCGATCATCGGCGGCGACCTGCTCGAGCTGCTGCGGGGCGGCGATATCACCTTCGGCAACATGGAAGGCTCGCTGTTCGACGGCGAAAGCGAGCACAAGCCCTGCCGCAACCCGAAGCGGTGCTACGTCTTCCGCAGCCCGGAATTCCACGCCGAACTGCTGCGCGATATGGGCTTCAACGCGATGTCCATCGCCAACAACCACAGCGGTGATTTCCGCGAGGCCGGGCGCGCCGCGACGATGGCGGCGCTGGCGCGCAACGGGATCGTCTATGCCGGCATCGACGAGCCCGGCGCGCGGACCGGCACGCTGGTCCTGGACAGCGGTATCCGGGTCGGGCTGGCCGCCTTTGCGCCGAACTGGGGCACCCTTGGCATCAACGACCACGGGCGTGCGCAGGAGATCGTGCGTGGGCTGGATGTCGGCCACGATATCGTCGTGGTGTCGTTCCACGGCGGCGCCGAGGGAGCGGCGATGACCCGGGTGCCGCGCGAGATGGAAATCTTCGTCGGCGAGCAGCGCGGCGACGTCTATCGTTTCGCGCATGACGTCATCGACGCAGGGGCGGACGTGGTCCTGGGCCACGGCCCCCATGTGCCGCGCGCGGTCGAGGTTTACCGGGACCGGTTCATCGCCTACAGCCTGGGCAATTTCTGGACCTACGGGCGGTTCAACCTGCGCGGCCTCGCCGGTGTCGCGCCGGTGGTCGATCTGGAGGTCTCTCCCCACGACGGACACCTGATGTCCGCACGCATCCACAGCATCCGGCAGGAAGGCTGGGGCGTGCCGCAAATCGACCCCTCGGGGGCGGCGCTGCGCGCCGTTGCGCAACTCACCGCCCTGGACTTTCCCGAATCCACCCTGCGGTTCGACGAGGACGGCCGGATCACCGGTTTCCCGGGCCCGCTGGTCGGCTGGCTGGCATATTAAGGGCTTTCAAGATTGTTCAACGCGGTCGGCGCGACCTCATACTTCGAGACGGGCCTTCGGCCCTCCTCAGCATGAGGCTTCAACACCTGTGTCCTCATGCTGAGGAGGCGCGAAGCGCCGTCTCGAAGTATGAGGTCGCTCGATGTTGGTGTTGAAATGCTTCAGGTTTTCAGCGCGATGAGCAAAGGCCGGGGTCCGGCCCATCCCCGAAACGGGGAACCGCGGTCCGCCTCAGCAGGCGGCGCTGTCCGGCCCGTCGCAGTTGGCCACGGGCTCGACCGTCGATGCAAACTCGACCCCCTTCCGGATCAGCATGGCGTACTGGACGTCCGCGGTCTCCCTCGCCATCAAGAACGCCTCCAGCTCGTCGCCTTTCAGCTTCGTGCCCGACGGCAGATGCATCCGGCGCGAGTTGATGAACTTGCCGTTGCGGATGACCTCGTAATGCAGGTGATTCCCGGTCGAGCGGCCCGTCGTCCCGACATAGCCGATGACCTGGCCCTGCTGGACGCGCGTTCCCTTGCGCACGCCGCGGGCGATACCGCTCATATGCGCATAGGCGGTCTTGTAGGTCCCGTTGTGACGGATCCGGACATAGAGGCCATAGCCGCCCTTGCGGCCCGCGTAATCGACGGTTCCGTTGCCGGCCGCGTAGATCGGCGTGCCGCGCGGCGCCGCGAAGTCCGTGCCGGTGTGCAGCTTGGTGAACCCGAGGATCGGATGCCTGCGGTTGCCGAAGCCTGAGCTCAGCCGGGCGCCGTTGATCGGCGTGCGCATCAGCGAGCGCCGGGCGCTCTTTCCGTCCTCGTCGAAGTAATCGATCGTACCGCTCCTGGTCTCGTAGCGGTACAGGGTGCGTTCCTTGCCGCTCAGCGTCATCGATGCGCGCAGGATCTTGCCGGTGCGGAACGCCGCCCCGCTTTCGTCGACGAAGCGCTCGTACATAACCGTGAACTCGTCGCCCTTGCGGATGTCGCGCTGAAAATCGACATCGAAACTATAGACCTGGATGAGATCGGCAAGGACGCCCGGCGGAACCCCGGCCTCTTCCCCGGCCATGAACAGGCTGATTTCGATCTTGCCCTCGGCTGCCGCGATCTCCATTTCCAGCGGATGGTCGAGCGCTTCGGCCAGGAAACCGTCGCCGTCGCGGCGCACAAGAATATCGCGCTCCACGCTTTCGACCAGCTTCATCGATACCAGCGTGTCGGCGGCATCGGGTTCGCCCGACGGACGAAGCGTCAGGACGATCTCATGGCCGGGCATCAGGTATCGTGGCTTGAAGACCTTGCTCATGGTGGTGATCGCGTTGTGCGCCTCACCTGCCGCGACCCCGTTTTTCACCATCAGGCCCATCAGCGTGTCGCCGTTTCCTACGACGACTTGCCGCTGGTAGGTCGCCGCCAGCTGGGCTGATTCATACCCGCTGTCTGCGTCGAAGTAGGCCACGAGCTGCGTTGCGGCGTGTTGGTCTTCGGCATTCGCATCGAGTATCGGAATTTCGTCCGCCGCGCCGGGCGCCGTCAGCGACGTCACGCCCGCCAGGGAAAGTACCGTGGCACCGCCTGCGATAGCTAAAATTGTAAAGAGTTTATTCATATAAGTTATCGATTTATTACCAGAAGCGGCGAGACTCCAATGGAACCATTTTGGTTAACAAGGACTCGAGAGGCACATTGCTTTCCCGAGTCCTTTATGTCAACAGAATTGTAAAAAAGGAATGAACCGCTTCCCGAAACTAACCTTCCGCCGACGAATTTCGTATCAATTGCATTATATTGCGGTGATGCGAGGCCTCATCTGGTACAACCGCATACAGTAATTGTCATGCGCGTTCGCCGGTTGCGCCGAAAGCACAATCCGCCCGGGCGGGGCCGGCCAGGAACCGGCTGTTCATCTTGTGTTAAGCTACGGACGTTATGGTTGCGGCGGGTTCCCCGCCTTGGCGATACAAGGTTGTCGTGGCCCGGATTTTCACGTCGGTATAGTGCCTTCAACCAGCGAATCGTTTTGTCCAGGAGGGACCAATGAGTAAAGATCGACATATCGCCACCAGGTTTCTGACCGGGACCATCCTGGCGGCGGCCCTCGTCGCTGCCGGATGCACGAGCCCGAAGGTCAGTGACTCGCTGTACAGGTCGAGCGAGGTCGGAACTTCCAAGCGGATCGTCCGCTGCCGCGTGCTCGAGGTCCGCGAGGTGAAGATCCGCGACGACGATTCGGGCGAGAAGGGCGAGGCGATCGGCGGGATTGCCGGCGGGCTGACCGGCGGAATTCTGGGCAGCACGGTCGGCGGCGGCGCGGGCCAGGGCATCGCCACGGTCGGCGGCGCGACGGTGGGCGCGGTGGCCGGCGGCGCCGCGGGACGGCAGCTTTCGGACCAGATGCATACCCGCCAGGGTGTGGAGTACTCGATCATCCTGTCCGACGGCAGCGAGCAGACCCACGTCCAGGATTTCCTCGAGGGCGACCGGGTCGTGCAGGTCGGCGAGACCTGCCGCCTGCAGATCGAGCATGACGGCAAGAACCGCGTCCTTCCGGCCGAGCACCTGCAGGACCGGATCCAGGCGCCGAAGCAGACGAAGATCATTCCGTAGGCTCTGCGAGAGACAAGACCGGTCCGGGACGCGCGCCCGGGGCCGGCGATATGGATCGGGCTCCCTTCGCGAAAGTGGACGGGAGCCCGTTTCTTGGCCGCCGCCGGTCTGCCCGGCTTCACTAGCGGCGAGAGCGCAGGGTCAGAAAACAACAAAGATACGGTGGGCGACCGCTGCAACGTCCTTGAATTCGCAACCCTCGCCCAGCCACATCTCCACCGCAGTTGCGACATCCGGAATCGTTTTGAAGAAGCCGCAGGCGTTTCGCTCAACTTGGTCATAAAAGTTCACCCTGTACGGCACACCCGGACGGTCGGTTGTCGCAAACCCGCAAGTCCGGTTTCCGCGGCGGACCGACACGTTGCAGTGGTTCCAGCCTTCGGTCTGCACGACGCGCAACGCGCTCCCACGCTCGGCAAGGCAGGCGTTGATCGGCTCGAGGAAAACGTCCCTGGAGCAGCCAACGCAGGGAGGATCGGGTATTCGTTCCAGGCATTTGGCAACGAAAGCGACAATATCGTCGACGTCACCCTCCATTTCTTGGTGATCGTCGCATGTTGCGATGTATCCCGACGGCGTGGGCGTCACGACCGGCATGCCGCCGAGGGAACTCGCGGCGTATGGGCATTTCAAAAAGCGTATTCGGTCCATACTGGTATGCGCCACGAAACGATTGATTTCCGGAGTCTCCATGAAGCGCTCGAGGATCGGGACATGGCTCGCCTCATAACACCAGCCTCGGGCACTCGCTATCAGTGTCAGCCACTTCCACCGCGTGACATCGCCACGTTCGAACGCGTCGCCGAAATCCGTGAGCGCCAGATTGCCGATTTCCCCGGAAAGCCTGTCGAGGGTCACTCCCTGGTCCAGCCAGAGATTAATGCCTCTGGCGGCGGCGTGCGGGCCCGGAAGTTCCGCCTCGGCCAGCAAGGTTCTGGCGTCCATGAAACTGCAACGGATACGCGCGCCTTCGGCGAGCTTAAGAAAGCAGGAGCGCTGGCCACCATCGAAATAAAGTTCGGCAGCCATGTCGTTGCCTGGCTTTTGTTTCATCACCGTCAGAATATCCGAACCGGCTTCCCTCTGGGCCCGGTCTAAATGTCGGGCCAGCTTCTTCAGGGCGCGGCGGTTCCTGTCGATGAAGCCGACTCGCCTGTAAAGGGCCGGCAAAGGTAACCGTTCGCCGACCCAGGCCGTGACGCACGAGAGAACCTCTTCGAGGTCTTCTGTTCTGCCATCTGCAACCCGCGACCTTCGCTGGTTCAGATACACTGACGTAAACGCGTCGACGTCTTCTATTCGGCCGTCGGCAATCGGCAGGTTTCCGACATGCAGATATACTTCATAGGAAGCTCTAGGTAGGCCCACGCCAAATTTGCGCGGTATACGGTATTTGAGCGGACTGGCGAAAATCGCGCACCAACGATCGCCCTCCGACAAGCAAACGCTCGAATGTACGCCTCCGCGCCAGGCCAGGATCTGCAAGTCAGGAAATTCGGCAGCGGTACGGCGTGCGAGAGTATTCGCGATCTTGCTTGTCAGCCATTCTATATGCTCGCCCGGCATATTCGTCTCGGCGCTTGGTTTGCCATACCGGCATGGCGGTTTCGCCAATTGCCATCTGCACAATTTGCTGCCCGCGCATTATAGTCCCATCGCGGCCGATCCGCATCTCGGCGGGAAGCATTTTGATATTGGGGAGGGACAGCTCGTGGCACGATCCAACGACAACATCATCCGCACCGCCGACATCTGCGACGACCACGGAGATGCGCGGGTCTGCGAACTGCAGTTCCGCGACTATGCCGCGCGCGAGCATTTTCATGGCGAGGTCGTGACCTTCGCGACCTTTGAGGACAACAAGGGCCTTCTTGACGTGCTGAAGGCCGGCGGCGCCGGCAAGGTGCTGGTGATCGACGGGCGCGGCTCGATGCGGCGCGCGCTGTGCGGCGGAAACATCGCGGCGGAGGCCTGCAACAACGGCTGGGAGGGGCTGGTGTTCAACGGCGCGATCCGCGACAGCCACGAATTCGCCGAGCTGGATTTCGGCGTCAAGGCGCTGGGCGCCACGGCCATGCCGCCGCGCCGCGGCGCCGGGGGACGCGCGGGCGAGGCACTGAATTTCGGCGGCATCGCGATCAATCCCGGCGACTACCTCTACGCCGACCGCGATGCGGTGATCGTGTTGCCGGAACCGGCGCATGACTGAGCCGGCCGATTTCCAGACCCTCCACGAAATCGTCCAGGCCGCGCGGAGGAACCTCGCGCCCGAGCCCTGGGACTACGTGATCGGCGGCGCCGAGACCGAAACCACGGTCAAGCGCAACCGGCAGGCGCTCGACTCCATCGCCTTGCGGCCGCGCGTCCTGCGCGACGTCTCGGAGATCGACAGCGGCGGTGCGCTGTTCGGCCACAGTCTGCGCCTGCCGGTGCTGCTGGCGCCGATCGGCTCGATGCAGGACATCGTCGCGGACGGCGCCCTCGTCCCCGCGCGTGCCGCCGCCGAATTCGGTACCATCCAGATCCTCAGCTCGGTCTGCGCGCCCGGGCTGGAGGCGGTGGCGAGCGAGACCGATGCGCCGAAAATCTACCAGCTCTACGTGCGCGGCGATCCGGCCTGGGTCGACGCGCAGATCCGCCGGGCCATCGACGCCGGCTATGTCGCCTTCTGCTTCACCGTCGACCTCGACGCCTACAGCCGGCGCGAACGGGACATCGCCAAGCGCCACGTCACCACCGGCCGGCTGCAGGTTACCGGCGATGCCAACCAGGCTCTGTTCAGCTGGGACGACATCAGGCGGGTGCGCGACCTCTGCGATATCCCGCTGATCCTCAAGGGCATCGCCACCGCCGAGGACGCGGCGCTGGCGGTCGAACACGGCATCGAGGCGGTCTATGTCTCGAACCACGGCGGCCGCCAGCTCGACCACGGGCGCGGCGGCATCGACGTGCTGCCGGAGGTGGTGGAGGCCGTCGGCGGCCGGGCCCGGATCATCTTCGACGGCGGCATCATGCGCGGCACCGATATGGTCAAGGCGATGGCGCTGGGCGCCGACGCCGTCGGCATCGGCCGCCTGCAGGGGTTGGCGGCCGGCGCTGCGGGGGAGGCGGGCGTCGTGCGCGCCCTCGAACTCCTGGAGGCCGAGACGCGCATTGCCCTCGCCCTGCTCGGCGTCACCGGCTACGGCGAACTAGACGGCAGCTACCTGCACCCGACCCCGCCGGTCACTCCGCCGCAGGTGCTGAGCGCCTTCCCGCTGCTCGACGAGGGGTATTGAGGGAAAATCCCGGTAATCCCAACGCGCCCTGGTAATGCACCAGCCCGCCGACCAGCGGCAGGGCGATGGCGACGTCGAACAGGTGGCGCTCGCCGTCGGCCTTCTCCGCGGCGGCAATGTGGAGCAGCCGGAGGGGCAGGGGGATCGAGCGCCAGCGGATGGCCACGGGGGTCAGGGTCAGGCCGGTCTCGGCCGCCTCGAGGCGCAGGCGGACGCGCAAGGAGCCGAAGAGCTCCTCGACCGTGCCGCCTTCGGGATCGGGCGCCGACATGACGCTGCGCATGACGCGGTCGGGATAGACACGGGTCCAGCTCTCGCTGCCGTCCGCGTTGGCCTCGATGACCACCCGCAGCGGCGTGTCGCGCGCTTCGCCGGGAAGGGAGAACAGCCGGCCCAGCAGGCGCCCCGCCCATGTTTCCGCGCCGTCGACGTCGGCCGCACCGTCGAGCAGCAGCACCGGGTCCGGGCGGTGGATCGCGCGCGTGACCGCGGGCAAGCGGCAAAAGCGGTTTCCCAGGGCGCGTTCGAACAGGGACACGCCCAGCGGACGGATCTCCGTCGCCGTCGCGATGCCGAGCCGCGCGAAATCCGCCTCGAAATCGGCCAGGGTCAGGATGCCGGTGCAGGGATCCGCGCCGCGGAAGGACAGGCGGCCGTCGCGAATCCGCCGCACCAGGGCCAGCGCGGCCAGGGTCGGTACGTACGGGCCCATGCCGGATTCGGCGCGCAGCGACCAGCGGGCGATCACCGGCGCGTCGTCGCCGTCGCGCCCCGCCGCTTCGACGACCATGCCGCCGCGGTCGCTGCCGAACGGACGGCACATTGCGGCGAGGAGGCGCAGCGGGCGCGCCAGCGGCTGCAGCGAGCGCAGCCAGCCCCACCGCACCGGCAGGGTCAGGAGTTCCAGCGCGCGATGCAGAATCCCCAACTCGAGCCCGGCCAGAAACTCAGCCGCGACGCGGGGTTGGTAGCGCTCCACCAGCAGGTCGAGGTCCGGGGTGTCGCACAGCGCCGCAAGCCGGGGCCCCAGCCCGGGGATGTCGATCCGGTGGCTCCCGCTCCAGCCCGGCGCCGTCGTCCAGCCGCCGTCGCGGAACACCCGCACCGGGCGTCCGGCCCAGGAGAGGATCGCCCGCACCACGGACAAGCCCCGCGGCGCGCGGTTGCCGGGGCTGATGGCGACGCGCAGCGTATCGATCCGCCGCCACCCATCGGTCAGCCGGTCGAGCGCCGCGTGCGAGAGCGCCGGCGTCGAGCTGGCCCCCGACAGCACGGCGACGCCGTTCCGCTGCGCCGCCGCGCCGAAGCGCCGGATGTTGGAGACGAACGCGCGGCCGTCGGCGAGGTCGATAGAGTGGCAGCCGGCATCGATCGCGGCTTCGATGAGCGCCGTCCGGCTGTCCTGGAACGGACCGGCGGCGTCGACGACGACCGCGACGTTCTGCGCGCGCAGATCGGCTTGCGTCACCCGGTCGCGGTCGAGCACACAGACCGCCGGCGCCCAGCCGAGCGCCCGGCGCAGCCGCTCCAGCGGGGCCCGCTTTCGTCCGGCGAGGATCAGGCGCACGCCTGGCTCGCCCGCCAGCCCTTCCGCCAGCCGCCGGCCGAAGGCGCCGGCCGCGCCCACCAACATGACGCGCAGGGGGGCCGCGCTCATCGGTTCGCGCTGGCGTCGGTTGGCCGGGCCGGAGAGGTGATCCTGCAAAGATTGGCCGAAACCGGCGCTTTCCGGGTCATGCGCCTCTTCCGGACGTCTTCGGTGACAGGCGGCCCAGCGCCCGCGAGGCCGCGCCGGTCGCGTTGACCAGCCGCGGAATCAGGGATTTCGGCAGGCGCTGCGCATGGCCGTCGATCGCCGCCAGGTTTTCGACCAGGGTCAGCACGCCGTCGATGCGCCGCCGCACGGTGCGCGGCGTTTTGGGATCCACTACGGCGTGCTTGCTGCAGGCGCGCAGGACGTCCAGCGCCGGTTCGATTTCCCGCCGCCGCCGCGCCTCGAGCGCCTTGAACAGCAGGTCCCAGGGCTGGCCGCCGGCGCGCCAGCGCCCGTCGCGGCTCTTCGACGCCATATCCCAGCCGCGAAGATCGCGCAGGGCCGCCGTCGCCTTGGCCTTCGAGATGCCGAGCCCCTCCGCGACCTCGTCATGGTCGAGGGGACGGTCGGCA
The DNA here is from genome assembly GCA_947259105.1 of uncultured Alphaproteobacteria bacterium. Classification (GTDB taxonomy): domain Bacteria; phylum Pseudomonadota; class Alphaproteobacteria; order UBA8366; family JADFVY01. The sequence goes on along the minus strand of CAMYKU010000051.1, from coordinate 499 downwards.
AGATACAGCAGGGCGTGGGCCTTCGAGGTCTCGGCGCGGATGCCCCAGCGCGGCCCCAGCTCGCCGAAGTAATCGACGAACCGGCGCATCGGCGCGGTGACGGTTTCGGTATCGTTATCGATCGTTCGGGGCCTGGTCATGAGATTACTCCTCTTGCTCTATGTCGTGGAACAGCCCGGTCTGCCGGATCAGGCTGCCGAGCTGCTGGTGGCGAAGCTCCAGCACGAAGGCGAACCGGCCGCCGCCCTGGTCGATGTGGCTGACCGTCGTTGCGCCGGGGCCGAGCCATCCGGGAAAGCGCACGCGCCGGCCGACCAGCTGGAAAAAGTAATGGTCGCTGCGGAAATGCAGTTCGTTGCCGGCGCCGTCGAGGGTCAGGGCCATGCCGATGCCGCGGCCGAGATATTCCTCCAGCCCGGTCGGCCCCCGGAACCGCTTGGAGCTGTGGATGACCTGCGGGAAGCCCCGCCGGCGCCCGTAGATACGGGTCCAGAACTGC
>CAMYKU010000050.1 GCA_947259105.1 uncultured Alphaproteobacteria bacterium | reverse complement strand
GATCGAAACGTCGAGCGCCGAGACCGGCTCGTCGCAGACGATCAGCGCGGGCTCGACGACCATCGCCCGCGCCACACCGATTCGCTGGCACTGGCCGCCCGAAAATTCATGCGGATAGCGGTTGATCATCTGCGGCAGGAGGCCGACCCGGGCCATCATCGCGCGCACCCGGCCGCGGAGCTCGGCGCGGCGCATATCCGGATGGAAGCTGCGCAACGGCTCGGCGATGATCTCGCCGATCGCCATGCGCGGGTCGAGGCTGGCCAGCGGATCCTGGAAGACGATCTGCATTTTCTTTCGCCGCGGGCGCATGGCGCGGGCATCGAGACCGGAAATCTCCTCTCCCATCCACACGACGCTGCCCGCGGTCGGCGGGATCAGCTGCAGCACGGCGCGTCCGAGCGTGGACTTGCCGCATCCCGATTCGCCGACGATGCCCAGCGTCTCGCCCGGCGACAGGTCGAAGTTGACGCCATCCACCGCCCGCAGGTCGACGGTGCGGCCGAACAGCCCGCCGCGCACGCGCACCGGAAAATGCACCGTAAGATCGCGCACGGAAAGGATCGGCCCGGTCATGGCGCGGCCTCCAGATGGCATGCCTTGGCGCGCCCGGGGGCCGTTTCCTGCAGCGGCGGCACCTCCACCCGGCAGCGGTCGAAAGCATGCGTGCAGCGATCCTGAAAGGCGCAGCCCGGCGGCAGGGCCTGGAGGTTCGGCGGCTGACCGGGAATGGTCGCCAACAACTCGGCCTTGGCCTCGTCGAGGCGCGGCATGGAATGGACCAGGCCCTGCGTATAGGGGTGCCGGGGGGCATGGAAAATGTCGCGCACGGCTCCCGTCTCGACCACGCGGCCGGCATACATCACCATCACCCGGTCGCACAGCCCGGCGACCACGCCCAGATCGTGGGTGATCATGACGACCGCGGTGTCGATGTCGCGGCGCAGTCCCGCCATCAGGTCCAGGATCTGGGCCTGGATCGTCACGTCCAGCGCCGTGGTCGGTTCGTCCGCGATCAGCAGTTCCGGCCCGCACAGCAGCGCCATCGCGATCATGGCGCGCTGCCGCATGCCGCCGGAAAACTCATGGGGATACATGTCGAACCGCTGGTCCGCCTCGGGAATGCCGACACGGTCGAGCATCTCGATGCTGCGGACGCGCGCTTCCGCCTCGCTGGCGCCGCGGTGCTCGACCAGCAGTTCGGTCATCTGGAGGGAGATCTTCAGGTACGGGTTCAGCGAGGTCATCGGGTCCTGGAAGATCATCGAGATCCGGTTGCCGCGGATCCTGTTCAGCGCGCGGGCCGGCTTGTTCAGGATATTGTCGCCGTTGAACATCACCTGCCCGGTGGCCTGCCCGTTGCGCGCCAGCAGCCCCATCACCGCAAGAAACAGCTGCGTCTTGCCGGAGCCGGATTCGCCGACCACGCCGACGCTTTCGCCCGCGTCGATGCGCAGCGAGACTTCGCTTGCCGCGCTCACCTCGCCCTCCGGCGTATCGAACCGGACATCGAGGTTTTCGATCTCAAGGACTGCCGGCAAGTTTCACCTATCCTTCGGGTCGAGCGCATCGCGCAACCCATCGCCGAGGAAATTGAAGCAGAACAGGGTCACCGCCAGGAACGTCGCCGGAAAGATCAGCATCCACGGCGCCGTTTCGATGACCCGCGCGCCTTCCGATATCAGCACGCCCCAACTGGTCAGCGGTTCCTGCACGCCGAGCCCGAGGAATGACAGGAAGCTCTCGGTCAGGATCACCTGCGGGACGGTCAGGGTCATGTAGACGATGACCGGCCCCAGCACGTTGGGAATGACGTGCCGGAAGATGATCTTGAAGCTGCCGATGCCCGAGGCGTGCGCCGCCTCGATGAATTCCTTGCGCTTGATGGAAAGCGTCTGGCCGCGCACGATGCGCGCCATCGTCAGCCACTCCACCGCGCCCAGCGCAATGAAGATCAGCCAGATGTGGCGGCCGAACATCACCATCAGCAGTATGACGAAGAACATGAAGGGCAGCGAGTACATGATGTCGACGAAGCGCATCATGAAATTGTCGACGCGGCCCCCGAAATAGCCCGCGGTCGCGCCCCAGGTGACGCCGATCAGCAGGCTGACGCCGGTCGCGAGGAGTCCCACCATCAGCGAGACACGGGCGCCGTACAGCGTTCGCACGAACATGTCGCGGCCGTTGCCGTCGGTGCCGAACCAGTGCCCGTTGGCGAAATCCGGCGGCGCCTGGATGCGGTCCCAGTAGATCTCGTCGAAGGGATGCGGGGACAGGAAGGGCGCCAGGATCGCCAGCGCTCCGACAATGCTCAGCACGATCATCGCGACGACCGCGGCGCGGTTGCGCAGCAACCGGGCCAGGGCGTCCTGCCACAGGCTGCGCCCTTCGATCTCGGCGACGCCGGCCAGCGCGTCGCCCGTCCCCGGCAGCCCGACCATCACTCGAGCCTCACCTTGGGGTCGAGCCAGGCGTAGATCAGATCGACGACCAGATTGAGCGCGATGATCAGCATCGCATAGAAGATGACGGTGCCCATCACCAGGGGATAGTCGCGGTTGAGCGCGCCAAGTACGAAATAGCGGCCGATGCCCGGCACTTCGAAGATCGTCTCGATCACCACCGACCCCGTCACCACCGCGGCGGCCGCCGGTCCGAGGTAGGAGACCACCGGCAACATTGCCCCCTTCAGCGCGTGGCGTCCAACGACGATACGCTCGCGCAGGCCCTTGGCGCGCGCGGTGCGGATGTAGTTGGAATTCAGCACCTCGACCATGCTGCCGCGGGTGAGGCGCGAGATATAGGCGACCTGCGGCAGCGCGAGTGCGACCACCGGCAGTATCTTGTTGACCCAGGCGCCGTCGCCCCAGCCGGCAACCGGCAGCAGCGACAGGTAGACCCCGAGGATCAGGGTGAGGATCGGGGCCATGACGAAGTTGGGGATCGCAATCCCGGTCATGGCCAGGGTCATCACGGCATAGTCGACGCGGCTGTTCTGGCGCAGCGCCGCGAACGCGCCGAATGCGACGCCGAAGATTATTGCCAGCAACAGCGCCATCGAGCCGATCTGCAGGCTGGCGGGGAAGCCTCCGAAGATCAGGTCCCTCACGGTAAAGTCGCGGAATTCGAAGGACGGCCCGAAATCGCCCCGCAGCAACCCGCCGACGTAGTCGAGGTATTGCTCCACGAGCGGCTTGTCGAGGCCGTAGGCCTTGAGCACGTTGGCCTCGATCTCGGGCGGCAGGTTGCGTTCCTGATCGAACGGGCCACCCGGCGCGACCCGCATCATGAAGAACGCGATGGTCACGATGATCAGCAGCGTCGGGACGGCGCTGACCAGGCGGCGGAAGACATAACGGAACATGGCGGTTAGTGGTCTGTATTAGACATATGGCACCCATGGGATCGCGTTTCCCGTCTCCTCGGCAGGAGGGTGCGCGCAGGCGATGCTGGAACACCGTCAAGCGCGCCCGACGCGCCGAGGGGGCGGGAAACGTGACCCGAAGGGCGGCCTTGAGCGCCCACCGGCCGCGTTGCGCGCCGCTTGCGATGCTTCAGCATCGCGGCGCGCCACGCCGGATGAACGCGCAAGACCGTCCCATGGGTGCCATATGTCTAATGCAGACCACTAGGCTGAACCGGAAGCGGGGCGTCCCGTGGAACGCCCCGCCCGGTTTCGGCTGTTGTTATTTTTCGATGCTCAGATAGCGCCAGCGGTGAATGTCGTTGACGGTATCCTGCCATCCCTTCACATGCGGGGCCACGAGGTTCTTGGAGACGTAATAGTAGATCGGAATGATCGGCTGATCTTCCATGGCGATCGCCTCGGCCTTGGCCAGCAGCTCGGCACGCGCCTCGAGGTCCGCGGTCCGCGACGCCTTGTTCATCAGGTCGTCGAACGCCTTGACCGAGTAACCGCCGTAGTTGTTTGCGCCGGTCCTAGTCTCCAGCAGATAGAGGAAGTTCTGCGGGTCGTTGTAGTCGGCGATCCAGCCGGCCCGGGCGACGTCGAACTTGCCCTGCTTGAGGTCGGCGTAATGGACCTTGACCTCGCTGTTGTACAGCTCGACGTCGATACCGAGCTTCTTCCACATGGCGGCGACCGCCACGGCGATCCGCTTGTGGTTCTCCGACGTGTTGTAACGCAGCTGGAACTTCAGCGGCTTGTCCGGGCCGAATCCGGCTTCGGCGAGAAGCGCTTTCGCCCTGGCGACGCGGTCGGGATAGCTCATGCCCTTGAACGAGGCGTAGGACGGCTCACCGTAGTTCAGCGTCCCCGGCGGCACGAAGCTGTAGGCCGCGAGTTCGCCGGTCTTCATGACCTTGTCTACGATCGTCTCGCGGTCGACTGCCATCGACAGCGCCTGCCGCACCCGCCTGTCGTTGAAGGGCGGCTTGCGGGTGTTGATCGGGTAATAGTAATTGCCCAGATAGGGCGCAATCCGCGTCTCGTTGGGAAGATTGGCCTTCAGCCAGTCGATCTGGTCGGACGCGAAATCGGTCGCGATATCGATCTCGCCGGCCCGGAAGCGCCGCTGGACAGCCGTCCGGTCCTCCTGCGGATACAGGATCACGGTGTCGATCGAGACGCTGGCGGCATTGTAGAATTTCGGGTTCTTGGCCAGCTTGATATGCGAGTTGGGCACCCACTCGTCCAGCACATAGGCGCCGTTCGAGACGATGTTTTCCTTCTTGATCCAGTCCTTGCCATACTTTTCGATCACGTGCCTGGGCACCGGATAGGCCGTGTAATGGGTCAGCTGGCCAAGGAAGAACGGCGCCGGGCCCGAAAGGGTGATTTCCAGCGTCTTCTTGTCGATCGCCCGCACGCCGAGCGTTTCCGGCGCGGCCTTGCCGGTGTTGACGGCTTCCGCGCCCTTTACGGTATACAGGAGCGACGCGTACTCCGCCGCCGTTTCCGGATGCAGGATGCGCCGCAGGGCAAACACGAAATCATCGGCCGTAACCGGTTCGCCGTCCGACCAGACATGGTCGCGCAGCTTGAAAGTGTAAACGAGACCATCGTCGCTGACCGTCCAGCTTTCAGCCGCGCCCGCATAGGTCTTGCCGTCCGGCCCCTCGGTGGTCAGCCCGAGGAACATGTCGCCGACGATGCGGTTCTCCCAGGTGCCGGAGACGTAATGGGGGTCGAGCGACGCCGGCTCGCCCATATTGCCGACCCGCAATACGGTCTCGGCCTGGGCGGCCCCGGAAACGATGACGAGCGCGATCGCAGCGACCGAGCCCGCCAATGCGCCATGACGGCGCAATTTGCGCATGATGTTCATAAAGTACTCCCTGAATATGTCCTGTCTCCACCGCATTGCCCGGCTGGGCCGGGTGCAACCCGGTATTGCAAAAAGGATACTCCCGGCGCGCGTTCTGGGCAACGTTCGTTACGAAGGTTCAGAAATCGGTGGGCGCGCCGCCTTCCTCCTTGCGGCGGGCGACGAACGCGTCCAGCTCATCCCGGATCGCGGGATCCAGCGGCGGCGCCTCGTAGGCCTCCAGCAGGGCCTTCCATACCCGGTTCGCCTTGGCGCAGGCATCGGGACTGCCGGCCTCCTGCCAGCTCTCGTAGTTGCGCCAGTCGGACAGGATCGGGCTGTAAAAGGCGTCGGCGTACCGCGCCATCGTGTGCGCCGCGCCGAAGAAGTGGCCGCCCGGCCCCACCTCGCGGATCGCGTCGAGGCCCAGCGTCGCGTCGTTCACCTCGATCGGCTCCATGAACGACGAGACCATCTGCAGGAGGTCGGCGTCCAGCACCATCTTCTCAAACGAGGCCTGCAGCCCGCCCTCCATCCAGCCGGCGGCGTGCTTGAGGATATTCACCCCGCCCATGACCGCGCCCCACAGTGAGAACACGGACTCGTAGGCCGCCTGGGCGTCGACCGTGTTGGCGGCACAGACGTTCGAGGAGCGGTAGGGCAGCCGGTAGCGCCGCGCCAGCTGGCCGCCGGCCAGCGCCGCCTTCATGTACTCCGGCGTGCCGAAGGCGGGCGCGCCGGACTTCATGTCGACATTGGAGGTGAAGCCGCCATAGACGAAGGGCGCGCCGGGGTTGACGGACTGGCTCAGCACCAGCCCGGCCAGCGCCTCCGCGTTCTGCTGGGCGAGCGCCCCGGCCAGGGTCACCGGCGCCATCGCGCCTGCCAGCGTGAACGGCGTCAGCACGACGACCTGGTTGCGCCGCGCCATCTCGATGATGCCGCCGCACATCGGATCGTCGAGCTTGAGGGGCGAGTTCGAGTTGACGATGGTCATCAGGCTCGGTTCGCGGTCCAGCGTCGCGTCGTCGATGCCGCGGGCGATGCGCGCGATCTCTATCCCGTCGCGGATGCGCTCGCGTCCCAGCGAGTAGGCGTGGAAGACCTTGTCGGTCATCGTCACGAAATCCGACAGGCATTCGAGGTGCCGGACGGAGGGATGGATATCCGTCGGCTCGACCGTGTAGCCGCCGCTCAGATGGATCACGTTGAGCGACTGGATGAGCTTCACGAAGTTCCGGAAATCCGCCTTGTTCCCGGGACGGCGCCCGTTGTCCATGTCGGCCGCGTTGGGCGCGCTGGCGACCGCGCAATAGGCTGCCCAGGCCCCGCCGACCTGCAACGAACGGTCCGGGTTGCGGGCATGCAGGGTGAATTGCTCCGGCGCACGGCCGAGCACGCTTTCGACCAGTCCGCGGTCGAAACGGACCCGGTCGCCGCCGGGTTCGAGAGAGGCGCCGGCGGCGCCCAGGATCGATTTGGCCTCGTCGCTCAGGATATCGAGCCCGATCTCCTCGAGAATGACGAGCGATGCCTCGTGGATCGCCTCGATCGCATCCGCCGACACCGCCTCGACGGGGGCGTAGGGATTGCTCGGCTGCCGCCAGGGCAATTGCTCTATAGTTGCCGTACCGCCGTCGCCGCGGCGCCCGCCGCGCGATCCGCGGTCCGCCCCGCGGCGCCCACGGCGCGTCCGGCCGCCGCCCGAGGGATCGTTCGAACCCTTCATGTCCTCTCCTCCGGTATGCCGGCTAGAAGGACACCAATCGGCGGCCCGGTCAAATCCAAATGCGACGCGGAAGCGCCCGGCGGCGGCGCGTCAGTTCAGGTACCCGGAATAGGCCTTGTCCGACACCATGATATGCGTCACCAGCCAGGTCTTCAGGTAGCTGCTGATGCTGTCGCGCAGGAGTCCGACGACCTCACCGGACCGGCTGGCCTGCCGGGACGCCTCGAGCCATTCCTCGAACGCAGCGTGCTGCAGCTTGTGCGCGGCGATGTCCGGATAGCCCGCCGCCTCCATCATCCTTTCCTCGTCGCGGAAATGCTCGTCGACGTAGATCTGCAATTCGTCGAGCACGATGGGGACGGGGGCGCCGCTGCCGAGCCTGTTGATGAGCCCGATGAGCCCCTTGTGCTGGTCGTCCAGACGCGCATCGCCGACACTCCAGGCCTCGTCCCACTCCAGGCTGTCCATGATCGGTTCCTTCTGCAAGCGCCACCGTATCAGTAAACGAGGATAAGGCTGAGCGACGGGAAGGCAATGACAAGTATAAGCACCATGAGCATCGTCACCGCGAACGGAAACGCGCCGGAGAAGATATCGAACAGCGTGATCGACGGGTCGCCGAGCGCGCTCTTGATGGCGAAACACGACAGCCCGAGCGGCGGCGTCAGCAGGCCGATTTCGGCGCCGACAACGGTGACGATGCCGAACCAGACGAGGTCGCCGCCGAACGTCTCCACCGCCGGCAGGAACAACGGCACCACGATCAGGATGATCGACGCCGTGTCGATGATCGTGCCGAGCAGTATCAGCAGCAGCACGTATACGATCATCAACCCGGTGAATCCCAGATGCAGCGTCTCCAGCCACGCCGCGAAGGTGGTCGGCAGGGCGGCGACTCCAAGCATCCGGCTGTACATCGAGGCGGTGATGATCAGGAACATGATGATCGCGGTGATGTGGCCGGTGTCCACCATCACTTCCCAAAGCGCCCGCGGACTGAGGCGGCGGCGCAGCACGGCGATGATCATCGCCACCAGAGACCCGGCGGCGCCGGCCTCGACCGGCGTGACCCAGCCGGTGTAGATGCCGCCCAGCACGACAAATACGAGAACGATGACGGGCGCCAGCTTGACCACCATTTCAGCGAACGTAAGAGCCTCCCACCCTTCTTCGCGAAGTTCGGCCGGAGACCGGCCGCCGACCAGCCGGGGGGCGGCATAGGCCAGCCCCAGGATAAGGATACCGTATGCGATGGACAGCACGACTCCGGGAAGAATGCCGGCGATGAACATATGGCCGACGGACTGTTCGGCGACGATCGCGTAGATGATGAGCATCGCGCTGGGCGGGATAAGCATGCCGAGCACCGAACTTCCCGCAACCACGCCGACCGAGAACTGCCTGGTGTAATCGAAGCGCCTCATCTCCGGCACCGCGACACGGGTAAAGACCGTTGCCGACGCGATCGAGGACCCGGTTATCGAGGCGAATATGGCGTTCGCCGCGACCGTCGCAATCCCGAGACCGCCGCGAATCCTGTAAAACGCCGAGTTGGCGACATCGTATACGTCGCGGCCAAGCCCCGACTTGCCGACGACCAGCCCCATGAACGCGAACAGCGGGATCGTCGCGAACACGTAGTCGAGCACGGTGTCCGCCACGGCGAGCGACAGAAGATTGATCGGCATGTCGATATTGCCGCGCAAGACCCAGACACCGAGGAACGAGACGAGACCCAGCGCCACGGGAACGTAGAGCCCGGCATAGATCAGCACGACAATCAGCACCACCGATACGGCGCCGACTTCGATACCGGTCATGGCCGCCCCCCCCTCACCCGTCGGCAGGCGCCGGGTTCGCACCGCCCGTAATCAGCGGCCGCACGTGGCGCCACGAGAACGCAAGGAACTGCAGCGCTGTCACGAAAGTCCCGACGACGACGACCAGCTTCACCGGCCACACCGGGATGGTGACCAGCCCCTGCACGCCGACGTAGAAGTCTTCCTCGACGGCCTCGAAGAGCAGAGGCACGCTGCCATAGAGGATCAGGGCCATGAACGCAGCCCCGAGCAGATCGAAGACCGCGCCCATGCAGCGGCCGGCGACCGGCCGGCGGCGCTGGACGATTCGGAAGAAGCCGTCGGATCGGGTCAGCTTTCCGCGCCGCGTCGCGTCGCCGAGCTGCAGGAAGATAATCCCAACCAGGGACAGCTCCGTGAGCTCTATCACCCCATCGATCGGATGCGCGAACAGCTTACGGCCGAACGCGTCGGCGTTGATCAGCAGAATCAGCACCAGAATCCACACCGATCCGACCGTGTTCAGGCCGGATAGGACCATGGTCAGCGCGGACGTGAGGACGCCGCCTTGCGGCGGCGCCCCCATATCGCCTTGGTCGGTCCCGGGTCCCGACCCGGCGGAGGTCACGAGCCGAACTCTTTATCCCACTGGCGCAGAATGGGCTGCTGTGCCGTCCGCATCGCATCCATGTAGGTCTGCAGCACGGCCTTGCCCGGCAGGCCCTTGGACTCAAGATCCTCGGCCCAGCCCTTGGCGACGTTGGGCATCGTCGCGGCCCATTTGTCCCGCTCTTCCTGCGGCATCACGGCAATGGTTCCGCCGGCGGCCTTGTATTTTTTGTAGCTGCCCTCGGCGATCTCCATCGCGAGCCTGCCCATATGGTCACGATAATCGATGGCGGCCTCGGCGATCGCCGTCCTGACCTCATCCGGCAGCTTTGCCCATGTGTCGGCGTTCATGGTGATCGCCTTCGAGTTGGCGGTGCCGATGTCCGCGCGCAGCATATATGGAGCAACCTCCGCGAGCTTGAAGGTGACCGCCGCCTCGGCCCAGATCATCGCGCCGTCGACGACCCCGGTTTTCAGCTTGTTGTAATAGGTGACGAGGCTGCCGCCGACGCCGGCGGCGCCCATACCCTGGAGGTAGCGCAGGTTCATGCCGGCGCCCGCGATCTTCTTGCCGTTGAAATCGTCCAGACTCTCGATCGGATCGCGGCTGAGGATCTGGTAAGTGTCGAGCACCGCAAGATTGGTCAGATAGACCTGATTGTACTTCTTCCAGGTCTCCTTATAGGCGGGAAACGTATTGACCAGATCGTCCACCGTGCGCGCCACGAGGGCCGGATCACTGGTCACGAACGGCGTCGCATAGGCGATCATCTGCAGCGGCACCTTGTCGGCATGGAACACGGTCGTCACCACGCCGATATCTCCGAGCCCCTTCTGCAGGGCTTCCAGCACATGCTTCTTCTTGGCGATCTGGCCGCCCCAGGCCTGATTCCATTTGATCTTGTAGTTGCCCGTCTTGGCCAGGCGCTTGTCGATTTCCGGGATATAGAACTCGATAAACTCCTTGACCCAGAGCGATTTCGGCGGATAGCCGTCGATCGCGGTCAGGTTGATGGTTTCGGCGGCGCGGGCCGGCAGCGGCTGCGCGAGCAACGCGACAATCGCGGCCAGCGGAAGCGCCCGCCCGGCCACTGCGATCAGTTTCCTGATATCCATGGTTTACTCCCTTGTTCAGTCCTTTGGCCCTGTTTATGGCCTTATAATTACGTTTTAGCCTTTCGATATGCTCATAACCAGTAATACACCATACGGTTAAAGGGACATACCATTGCGCGCGCGAAAATGTGGAATAGCGCTATGCACGCTTGGAATGGCACCTTCATTACCGATCAGCAGGGTTTGGCAGCCTCCAGCCGCACCGCGGTGACCGGGGGGAACGGCCTGTGATGCGATATCCGGATATCCACAAGCCCGGCGGCGCGGGCCGCACCGTGCAGTTCGTCCTCGCTCACCACACCGCCCAGGGAGGTGTTCCAGGCCGCCGGATCGAGCGCCAGATCTGTCGGCAGCGCGCCGTCGTGCACGAGATCTCGCGCCACCAGCCGGCCGCCGGGACGCAGTATCCGCGCAATCTCGGCGAAGGCCGCCTGCTTGTCGACTGTCAGATTGATCGAGGCATTGGCCAGGACAAGGTCCGCGATCCCGTCCTTTAGCGGCAATCGTTCAATGTCGCCGGCAACCGCACGGATCGGGACTCCGCCGCCGTCTGCCGCGGCCTCACGCAGGCGCACCAGCATTTCGGGCGCAAGATCCAGCGCCAGAACCGTGCCATCCGGCACCATCCGCTGCGAGAGCAGCAAGGCGTCCAGACCAGCCCCGCACCCCAGATCGACCGCGATCCTCACGCCCGTAAGGTCGATGTCCTCCAGCGCGTAGCCGCATCCCGAATAGCGCGCGGCCACCGGCGATGGCAGCGCGGCCAGCCCCGCCGCCGGATAACCGGCATCCCGGGCCCTGGTGGACGCGCCGGCCCGGAAACCGTCCGCGTCGGCGAGTTGGCCATATCGTCTTGCGATCTGGGCCTTGACCTGGTCGGCCCAGTAGGCCACGGGCACGGTCATCGTCCGATCAGTGCGGCATGTGCTCCGGATTCCAGAACTTGCCGGTGCGGATCATCGAGGCGATCCGCTCGCCATGCTCGATCCAGCTGTTTTCGTTATATTGGGCCTGCGTTTCGAAATCGTAGTCCACGCGCTTCGCCTCGCAGCGCCATTCGCCGTCGCCAAGATATTCGACGATCGCGTAGGCCGGGCGGTTGTCGCCGTCCCAGCTCATACCGACCGCGGCGGCGCAGACCAGCGTCTGGTTGCCGATCTTGCGCACATAGGCGCCGTGGACATGGCCGAACGCCATGACGTCCGCGGTCACGCCCTTGATCTTGTCCTTGACCGCCTCATCCGAGAGGCGCAGCGGAATCGCGTCGTCGTCGCCGATGCTGTAAGGCGTCGCATGGAATATCTTGAAGTCATGGCCCAGTTCCGGCGTGTAGGTGATCGAGAACGGACGCTTGCCGAGCCATTCGAGCTGTTCCTCGGTCATTTGCTCGCGCGTCTTCTTGGCCATCTCGAACATCCAGGCCTGGTGCGGGCTCTTCGGTTCGTGGGTTTCCCACCGCTTGTCGACGACCCACAGGTCGAGATTGCCGACGACGACGTCGATATGGGGGCTGTCCATCAGGCGCTGGACCACCTTGTCGGAATCCGGGCCGAGCATGACCAGGTCTCCGATCACAATCTCCTTGTCGACATTTTCCTTGGCGACCGCCTCCTGGACCACGTCCAGCTGCGGTATCTGCGCATGGATATCTGAATACAATGCGAATTTCATGGCGTTTCCTCGTCACCTGGTGTGAACATGAAGTGCGGGGACGGCCGCCAAATCGGCGAACCTTCCCATCGGCCCCGATTGTTCATGAGCTAGTGTTATGAGCATTGCTTTGCGACTGCAACCCCAACACAATAATGGTTATCGACAAGGCCGCGCAAAATGCGAGCCGAACAAAGAGGGAGGATCGGGATGACGCTGGAGTTCTTCTTGCTGGTTTCCGCGGCCGGGCTGCTGGCCACGTATGTGCATCTGATGTTCGCGCTGTGGGGGCACCGGTACGGCGTCGCACGGCTGGATTTCCCGAAGGTTCTCAACCAGCTGTCCTTCGGCGATTCGTTTGACGGGCCGCCGCCCTACTGGCTCGGGCTGCTGCAGGTTCATGTGAACGGCATCGTGTTCGCGCTGTTGTACGCGACCCTGGTCGGGCCGCTGCTGCCGGGGCCGGACCTGATGCGCGGCCTGATCTGGGGCGGCATCCTGTTTATCGGGTCGCAGTTTGTGTTCGTTCCCGTGTTCCTCAGGCATGGCGTGTTCGGCAGCAAGGGACCGGCGCGCGGATGGATGACCGCCGTCGTCGTCCATACCATCTACGGCGCAATGCTGGGCTGGCTCTGCCCTTTGCTTTGAGTGCCGCCGCGTCGATCAGGACCGCTTCACGATCCATTCATCGGTCACCGGGGTCCCCGCCTCGCGGAACAATTTAGAAATCGGGCAGTATCTGGGCAGTTCCGACTCGACCTTTTTGACATCGGCCGCTTCGGCGTCCGTGGTCACCGTGATGACCTGGCGGATCTGCTGGAACGGCACGTCGACCTCGTCTTGCAAGGTCACCCCCCGGCGATCGAACCGGGCCTCGATGGCGATATGCATCGACTGGAACTCGACCCCGTGCTTGCGGGCGATCTTGTTGGCGATCACGTTGGTGCAGCCGGCAAGCGCCGCCAGCGCGGTTTCCGTCGGCGTCGGCCCCAGATTCGTCCCCTCGCGCTCGACAGGCTCGTCGATCACCGTTTCTGTATCGCGCACCATGATGTCGGTTCGGGAATGGTTGGGGCAACTGCCCTCGAGATTCATGGTCACGACGTTTTTCGGCTTCGGAGTGGCCATCGCCTCTCTCTCCCTCGTGTATTTGCTCGCTGGCCGTTACCGCGTCCATGCAACGGCGCTTCCGATCCAAACGCGCACGGCGGGGCGCCAGTCCGATCCCGGGCCGATCCAGCCATCGGCGGACAACCGCAACTCGATGTTGCGATTGAAGAGTCATGCGGACCGCTTGTCAACTGCGGGCGGAGTCGCCAAGTAAGCGCCTTTTCGCTTGATTGGCACGTCGGCTGCAATTCAGCGCGACGTGCGTCCGGAACGGTACGCCACCCGGACAGCGACAGTGGTTTTGGACACCTTATGTCAGCTGGTCTGTGCCGAATTGAACGGTGCAATCATCACCCACAGCGATTGGTCTTGACCGTGTTCGCGAAGAGCGGCATGAGCGATCCGAGAATCCCGGCACCGCCCGGGCTTAACTTTCGGGTGGCGTTCCGCGGGGGTTTCACCCTCGGTTTTTTCCCGGAGTATCGATCGGACCATGCCCATCAAATCAAGCAACAAAGGAAAGCCTCGGCCGCGCCCGACGCTGGGCCCGCTCGCCGATCTCGAAGCCCATCTGCCAGCCGAATGGTGGCGGGAACTCTTCACCTCGCTGTATCTCAAGACCGATGGCGACGTGGTGGAAAATGCCGAAGCGACCCGCCAGGAGGTCGATACCCTGCTTTCCGCCGCGCCTGTCGGCAAGGATGCCGTCATCCTCGACCTGTGCTGCGGCCAGGGCCGGCACAGCCTCGAACTGGCGCGGCACGGATTCAAACATGTCACCGGCATCGACCGCTCGGGCTATCTGATCCGGCTGGCGCGCCGCCGCGCCAAGAAGGTAAGGGCTCGCCGTGACCTTCCGGGAAGGCGATGCACGCAACTTCCGCATGCCCAAGGCCAGTCTCGACCTGGTCTGCATGATGGGCAATTCCTTCGGCTATTTCGAGCGCGACGAGGATGACCTGGCCGTGCTGCTGGCCGTGAAGGCAGGCCTGAAACCCGGCGGCATCTTCAGCATCGATATCGCCGACGGCAGCTGGATGCGCGAGAATTTCGAACCGCGCTCGTGGGAGTGGATCGACCAGAACCAGTTCGTATGCCGCGAACGCAGCCTTTCATCCGACGGCGACCGGCTGGTCAGCCGCGAGGTCGTGACTCACGCTGAACGCGGCGTCATCGCCGACCAGCTCTATGCCGAGCGGCTGTATTTGCGCGATGCCATCGAGGCGCTGCTCGCCGCCGCCGGGTTCAAGGGCATCAAGTTCCACCAGACCATTACCGGCACCTCGACCCGTGGCCAGGACCTCGGCATGATGGCGCACCGGCTGTTCCTGACCTGCGAGGCGCCGCCACTGGAGGCCCGCGCGCCAGCCGGGGACAGGGGCCCACGCGCGGTCTGGGTGGTCATGGGCGACGCGTCATTGCCCGATACGGTCAAGGCGGACGGGCAGTTCAACGCCGAGGATTTCGAAACCATCAAACGGCTGAAGTTCGCACTGGCAGGGCTTCCCGGATACACGTTCCGGTAAATCGACCGGCATGCGACACTGATCGACGATCTTCAGGACGGCGCGGCGGATATCGTGCTCAATCTGTGCGACGAGGGCTTCGGCAACGACGCCTTCAAGGAGTTACATGTCCCGGCGTTTCTGGAGATGCTGGATCTGCCGTACACGGGGGCCGGACCGGCCTGCCTTGGCATCTGCTATGACAAGGCGCTGGTGCGCGCCATGGCGCAGGCGCTCGACATTCCTGTGCCGCTGGAGACCTATGTGCGCGCCGGCGACCGGTTGGCAACCCTGCCGTCCGTCTTCCCGGCGCTGCTCAAACCGGCGCACGGCGACAGTTCCATCGGTATCACCCAGGATGCGGTGGTGCGCGATCCCGAGGCCCTGCTCGCCTACCTCGGCCATCTCAACGAGATCCTGCCGGGCCGACCGGCTCTGATCCAGGAGTTCCTGACGGGCGCCGAATACAGTATCGCGCTGGTCGGCAATCCTGCGACGGGGCTGGACGCGCTGCCCATCCTCGAGGTCGATTACAGCGCCCTCGACCCCGGCTTGCCGCGGATCCTGGGCTACGAGTCCAAATGGCACCCCGACTCGCCATACTGGACCGACATCAACTACTTAGAGACGGGCCTCGATGCCGAGCGCCAGCGCGAAATGGTCGTGCAGTCGATCCGGCTGTTCGAGGTTCTCGGGTGCCGCGACTACGCCCGCTTCGACTTTCGTAGCGACGCGAACGGGGTCATCAAGCTGCTCGAGGCCAATCCCAATCCAGGCTGGTGCTGGGACGGCAAGCTGAATCTCATGGCGGGGTTCGCGGGCCTGAGCTACAGCGATCTGCTGGAGCGGATCCTTGATGTCGCGTTTAACCGGATCGAACTGGTCCGGCCCGCACGCTCGCACCAGCGAAAATCCGCCGTGGCGGCGAAAGCCTGACCCCGAAGGCGATGCCCGGGCCGGGCCGCGGCCCGAAGACCGCGGACCCCGGTCCGCTCAGCGACCGTATCTGGCCTTGGCCTCGCGGCGGCGGGCGTGCAGGATCGGCTCGGTGTAGCCGCCCGGCTGCTCGCGGCCATTGAAGACCAGGTCGCAGGCCGCCTGGAAGCCCACGCTCTCATCGAAATCCGGGGCCATGTTGCGGTAGGCCGGATCGCCCGCGTTCTGGCGGTCGACGACGGCGGCCATACGGCGCATGGTCTCCATCACCTGCGCCTCGGTACAGACACCGTGATGCAGCCAGTTGGCGATGTGCATGCTGGAGATGCGCAGCGTCGCGCGGTCCTCCATCAGGCCGACATCGTTGATGTCCGGCACCTTGGAGCAGCCGACTCCCTGCTCCACCCAGCGGATGACGTAGCCGAGGATTCCCTGGGCGTTGTTGTCGAGTTCCTCCTGGATTTCCCCGGGCGACAGGTTGCGGCCGGCCAGGAGGGGGATGGTCAGGATATCGTCGATGCTTGCGCGGGAACGTGCGGCCAGTACCTTCTGGCGTTCGGTGACATTGACCTGGTGATAGTGGATCGCGTGCAGGGTCGCCGCGGTCGGCGACGGCACCCAGGCCGTATTGGCGCCGGCCATGGGGTGTGCGCCCTTGGTCTCCATCATCTCCTTCATCTCGTCGGGCTTGGCCCACATGCCCTTGCCGATCTGGGCGCGGCCCGGCAGGCCGCACTCAAGCCCGATATCGACGTTCCAGTCCTCGTAGGCGGTGATCCAGGGTTCCGCCTTGATCGCGTCCTTGCGCAGGAACGGCCCGGCCTCCATGCTGGTGTAGATTTCGTCGCCAGTCCGATCCAGGAACCCGGTGTTGATGAAGACGACGCGGTCCTTCGCCGCGCGGATGCATTCCTTGAGGTTCACCGTGGTGCGGCGCTCCTCGTCCATGATACCGACCTTCAGCGTGTTGCGGGCAAGGCCCAGCGCATCCTCGACGCGGCCGAACAGCTCGCAGGTGAAGGCCACTTCCTCCGGCCCATGCATCTTCGGCTTGACGATATACATGCTGCCGGTGCGGCTGTTGCGCAGGGTGTTCAGCCCCTTGAGGTCGCGCATGGCGATCAGCGCCGTGATCATGGCGTCGAGCACACCTTCGGGGACCTCGTTGCCATCCCGGTCCAGCACCGCATCGCTGGTCATCAGCTTGGCCGCATGGCGGACCAGCAACAGGCTGCGGCCGTGCAGGGTCAGCGTCGAGCCGTCCGGCGCGGTGAATTCGCGGTCGGGGTTGAGGCGGCGAGTAATCCGTTTGCCGCCTTTCTCCAGGGTCGCTTCGAGATCACCCTTCATCAGGCCGAGCCAGTTGGCGTAGACCAGCACCTTGTCCTCGGCGTCCACCGCAGCGACCGAATCCTCGCAGTCCTGGATGGTGGTTACCGCGGCCTCGAGAATGACGTCCTTGACGCCGGCGGGATGATCCCTGCCGATCAGATGGGAGCGGTCGATCTGCAGTTCGATATGCAAGCCGTGGTTGCGCAGCAGCACGGAGGTCGGTGCATCCGCGTCGCCTCGATAACCGACGAATTTTCCGGGAACGGCAAGACCGGTCTCGCCGCCGTTGGCCAGTGCAACGGCAAGCGCACCGCCGGATACACGGTAAGCCGCCGCGCTCTTGTGGCTTCCGCTCGCAAGCGGAACGGCCTGGTCCAGCACACCGCCGGCATAGTCCATGACCGCCTTGCCGCGCGCGGGGTTATAGCTGGCGCCCTTTTCGCACCCACCGTCTTCGGCAATCACGTCGGTGCCGTAGAGCGCGTCGTACAGACTGCCCCAGCGGGCGTTCGAGGCATTCAGCGCATAGCGCGCATTGTTGACCGGCACGACGAGCTGAGGGCCGGCGATTTCGGCGATTTCGGCATCGACGTTCCCGGTGCCGATCCTGAAGTCCCCTCCTTCGGGCAGCAGATAGCCGATCTCCTCGAGGAACGCCCTGTAGGCGGCCGCATCGTGGGGCTGCCCCTTGCGGGCGCGATGCCAGTCGTCGATCTTCGCGTGCAGCGCCGCGCGCTGCTGCAGCAACGCCGCGTTCTTCGGCGCCAGATCATCGAGGATGGCCTCGAATGCGGCCCAGAACGCGTCCGGCTCGATCCCGGTCCCGGGGGCCGCCGTAGTGGCGACGAAATCGTGCAGTACGGCCGCGATCTGCAGGCCGCCCTTTCGTATCCGGTCGGTCATTGGCTCTCGTCTCGCTGATTGCCGCGTTCGCGCGGGTTTTCTACAGGACACTCCGCGCCTGACGGGGCGGCAATATGCCGCCGCAAGCCGCGCCGGTCCACCGCTTTTTCCAGTTTTGTATACGATTCCCGAGGCCCCAGCGCACACCATGGCGGATACATGCCCGGCACCCACTGCCCGGCCCCGCCGTCCAGAATCGCAGGAAGTACCGCCTGCGCACCGAGACCTGCAACAGCGAGAGCCGCGTCGACCACATGCAACGCGGACTCACGAGCCTGTTAGAATCGCCTGATCCGCTTGGATCTTCGTCCAGCGACGGGCATTCCCGACCCCGCCGGTCGGACGTGTGCCGACAGCGTGTTGCGGTCCCCTCCCCACGCGATAGGTCTGAATTAAACCGGCCGTGCCTCTATTCGCGATTTACAAAAGACTGTGAACCAGGGCCGCTATGGACAAAGCCGTCGCGGCCGTATCCGGTGCCAGCCGGATACGGTGTGAGGCAAAATCAGTCGTCGACGACGAGATTTTCGGCCGAGGACTTGCCGTTCTGCCCGGGCACGAGTTCGTAGGTAACCTTCTGTCCCTCGCGAAGAGAATGCAGCCCTGCGCGCTCAACCGCGGAAATATGGACGAAGGCGTCATTGGAGCCGTCCTGAGGCTCGATGAAGCCATAACCCTTTGTAAGATTGAACCATTTTACTGTACCGATAGCCATAGCGTATTCCTAAACATGTTGGTGGTGGGACCTCACCACAGGGTGACGCCCCGTTCGGTCGCAACGTTCACAATGCCGGGAAGCAGCCAAGTTAGGCGGATCAGGGCCTATCAGGATTCGCAGGACGACTGTGCAACGTATGCCGCCTATATAAAGCCTGTAACGTGCAATGCAAGAAAAAGGACGAGTTCGTTTCGCGCATCGCCGTGCCAAATTACAGGACATCGGGAGTATGGTACCTATTGTGATTGTACGGGAACCAGTCGGGAGATTTCGTAATGCCTGTCGAACGCGCGTTGACCTTCGGCCTGCTCGGCCTCGCCGCCATCGCCTTGACGCCGGCTTGTACGCCGCTTGCGCTCCAGCCCGCGACATCGGCAGGCCTCGTCGTCTACAGCAAGGGCGCAAGCCAGAATACCGCCTCGGTGCGTCTTGCGTTGCCTCCCGACGCGGTCTACCGGGGCATGCTGGGGATGCTTGAGCGTCGCCCCGAATTGACCGTGATCAACAGGAACGATAAGCGTTACCTGCTGGAGGTGACCGATGGCGAGCGGCGGCTGACCGGCCAGGCGACCGACCTTGGCCGCGGCGAGACGCTGCTGTTTATCTGGATCGATGCCGGCGACAGCGGCCAGACCGGGCGCGATCTGATGGAGGATGCGATAAAGGTGGTCTGCACGGAACTGGCGGTCGAATGCGAGGTCCAGGACATCTGACCGTTCGCCGGTCGCAGGGTGGCGTGCGCGGCAATGGTTCGCATGGTATTGGCGGGCATTTTGTGCAAAAATACAATAAATAACAATGGGGAGCAGCTCCAATGTCGAAAAAAAACCGAACCACGCATTGGCGCATTTCGTCAATCTTCTGGATCGCCCTCGTGGCGATCGGTCTTGCCGGATGCAGCTTCGGAACGGCTCCGGAGTTCTCGCAGGACGTCAGCGTCGCGCCGCTTGGATACGGCCAGGTTGAGGCTGCGACGCCGACCGGCTTAAAACGTGCGCAACTCGAGGCGGAGATCATGCGCTTCGCCGACCGCTACGCCGGGCGAATGGCGACCGAGATGTTTCGCATCCAGCAGCAGGACCCAAAGAGTGATCTGCGTTGGTTTACCACGGGGTGGATCAAGAATTCGCGGATAGCCGTCGTCGACATCGCGATCGGGCCGAATGCGGTCGAGAATCTGCTCGACATGCTGGTCCTGACCGCACTGACCCGTCATTCGGTGGAAACCTATTGGGCGCCCGAGTTTCTGGGCGATGAGTTGGGCCACGGGCTTATCGAGGCATCCCGGATTCTGGAGGAGGATATCTGGACGGGCGCCGAAATCGTGCTCACTCCCGACCAGCAGGCAGACCTGCGTGCCCTGGTCACCGAGTGGATCGAACAGAATCCCGACGAACTCTATTTCTGGGAGGTGCGTTTCGGCGGCTTCTCCGGCCAGCGCGCCGCGGAGTTGGAGCAGGTCGCAAGCACCGGTGGCCTTTTGGGCGAGGTGGCGCAGACACGACAGACGGCCGAGCAGATGCAGCAGTTCGGCGAGCGGGTGCTGTTTTACATGCAGCGCGCGCCGACGATCACCATGCTGGAGGCGCAGTCCGCGGTTTTCGATCTGATGCGTCAGCCCGAGTTCACCGGCCTGTTCGAGAGCACGTCTCGCCTGACGCTGGCCGCCGACCGTTTCGCAGTGGTCGCGGAAACGCTGCCCGAGCAGCAGTTCGCCGCCATCAATCAGCTCATGGACCGGGTAGACGAGCAGCGCGTTGCGGCCCTCGGCCAGTTCTCGGCTGAGCTGACGCAGCAGCGTGAGGCCTTTCTCGGCGATCTGCTGGCCGAGGAAAAACGCGTACTTGGCATCCTCGCGGAGTTGCGGGCGACCATCGAGGCCGGGGTGGAACTGGCGGCCTCGATCAACAGTACCGTCGTGACCGTGGACGCGCTGGCCGCAAAGCTGGACATTGGCGGCGGGGGCGAGCCGGCCGAGCCGGCCAAGCCCTTCAACATCGACGATTACAAGCAGCTGGTCGGGGATGCCTCGATGACCGTGCGCGAGATGAATGAGCTGGTGAATTCCACCGATCAGTTCCTGCTGTCGCCCGGATGGGAGCAGCGGGTGCCCATGGCGCAGGCGGTCGTCGAACAGGTCAACCAGCAGATGGACCGCCTCGTGTACAAGATCTTTGCGCTGGAGGCTGCCTTCATCTTACTGCTGTTCGTGATGCTGCTGGGGTATCGTTACATTCTGTCCCGTATGCACATCTCACGAAACTAAGCGACAGACGTCTCGGGTTACGACGCATTTCAGCAGGCGCTCAGGCGTCTGCCGCGGTCAGTTCGGCGGGAAATCCCTCGGCGCGCAGTTCCTCCGCCAACGCGTCCTCGAGCAGCTTGACCACCATCGGCGACCAGGCATCGCCGCCATAGCGCTCGCGCGCCTCGATGAAGAGCTGTTCAGTCAACTCAGCCAGCTTCAGCGGCACGCCGAATTCGCGACCCATCTTCATCGCGAATCCCGCGTCCTTGCAGGCGAGATCCATGGTGAAGCCGATATTGTAGCTGCCGTTCAGGATCACCTGGCTTTCGGTCTCGTGCACGAAGCTGTTGCCGGAACTGGCGCGGATCGCCGCGAAGCTTTTGGCCAGGTCCAGCCCGCCGCGCTTGGCCATCATCAGCGCCTCGCCGGCGGCAACCAGATGGATGAAAGCCAGCATGTTGGTGATGACCTTGATGATCGAGGCCGACCCCAACGGCCCCATATGGATGACCTCGCCGCCCATTGTCTGGAACGCGGGCAGATGCGTCCGGTAGGCATCCCCGTCGCCGCCGACCAGAACGGTTATCTCGCCGGCAGCCGCGCGGTGCACGCCGCCGGTCACCGGCGCCTCCAGCGTCACCACGCCGCGCGCCGCGCCGATCCCGGCGAGGCGCTTTATCTCATGCGCATCGTTGGTACTCATCTCGATCCACGTGCCGCCGGCGGGGATGGCATCGAGCGCGCCGTCCCCGCCGGTCATTACCGCGACCGACGCCTGCGGCGACGGCAGGCAGGTGATCAGGCCGTCCGAGGTTTCCGCCGCCGCCCGCGGCGAGTCGGCCCAGTGGGCGCCGGCCGCCAGCAAGGGCGCCGCGGCGTCCCGGTTGAGGTCATGAACGGTGACTTCGAACCCCTCGCGGGCGAGGCTGCCCGCGAGATGCGCCCCCAGATTTCCCAGGCCGATAAAACCGTATTTCATGTGTCGAGATCTCTTCTTGCGTTGCACCGATCCGCCTCGAAACCCTTGCAGGACATGTGGCCGCCGCCGGTCATCGGCGGTCCCGGGGCACGCGCCGCCGCCACCGCTCGAGAATCCAGCCCTTCCGGTAGAAGTAATACAGCAGCAAGAGGGCTACGACGGCCATCAGGCCCATGGCCATCGGATATCCCCAGTACCATTTCAGCTCCGGCATGTTCCACGGCGAGGCTCCGGGGTCGAAGTTCATCCCGTAAAGACCGGCGATAAAACCCAGGGGAATGAATATGGTGGCGATGACGGTCAGGACCTTCATGATCTCGTTCATGCGGGCGCTCGCGCTCGAAAGATAGAGGTCGATCAGGCCGAACGCGATTTCGCGGTAGGTCTCGACCAGGTCCATCAGCTGGATGGTATGGTCGTAGCAGTCGCGCAGATAGACCCGGGTCTGGTCTGAGATATTCAGCGACGAGTCCCGGGTCAGCGCGTTTATCATCTCCCGCTGCGGCCAGATCGCGCGCCGCAGCGCAAGAAGTTCCCCCTTGATGTCATGAATCCGTGCCACCTGCACCGCGCCGGGCGTTGCCATGACAATGTCCTCCAGATTCTCCAGCCGCTCGCCACATGCCTCCAGTGCCGGGAAATATCCGTCGATGACCGCGTCCAGCAAGGCGTAGGCGAGATAGTCCGCCTTGCGCTCTCGGATGAATCCGCGATCGCCGCGAAGGCGCTCCCGGACCGGCTCGAAGCTGTCGCCGGGTCTTTCCTGAAAGGTCAGCAGCATGTCCTCGCGCAGAAACATGGACACCTGTTCGGTCACCGCCGGGTGCTCGGCACGGATCATGCGCGTAACGATGAAGACATGGTCCTCGTACTCTTCGGTCTTGGGCCGCTGATAGAGGTTGACGACGTCTTCCAGCGCGAGCCGGTGCAGATTGAACATCGACCCCAGCTCCTGGATCAGATCGAGATCGCCCAAACCGGTGATGTTGATCCAGTTGACCGGGTGCTTGCCGGCCTTGCGGCGCAAATCCTCGATATCCCGGATGTCATGCTCCTCGAAATCGTTGGGGCCGTAGGCGATGAGCTGGATCGTCGGCGGGACCGCGGTCGGATCCGCGATCAGGGTGCCCGGCGGCGCCCCCGCCGGCGCCCGCCGTTCCCGGCGAACCGTCCGTTTCGTCGAAGCACTGCGGGTCTTCCGATTCGCGGTCATGGCCCTGGCACCTTCCGTCGTAGGAATCCCCACTGCGGCATCAAGCGCGATGTCGCGCACGGGACTCGCTGGTTGCGGCATGGCAGCGCGCCGCGATGCTGTGCGTCAAGCCGCTGCGTTGCCGAGATTGGCACAAAGATTTCGTTTTGTGAGCGTGATCCGTCCGGACCCGCCCAACCGCCCGTGCCATCAGAATACGATCACGTTGCGCAACGCCTCGCCGCGCTTGACCGACGCGATTGCCTTGTTGATGTCCGCCAGCGGATAACGTCCCGAGATCAACTCGTCGAGCTTCAGCCGACCCGCGCGGTAGAGGTCGATCAGCATCGGGATATCCGTCTGGATCCGCGCGGTCCCCATCTTGCTGCCCAGGATGCGCTGGTTCAGGCCGGCAATCGTGCCGGGATCGATTTCCGTCATCACGCCGGTCGCCGGCATACCGACCAGAACCACCGCCCCGGCGGGCGCGACCAGGCCCAGCGCCTGATCGACCGCCGCCTTTGCACCGACGGTAACGAACACGTAGTCGGCCCCGCGGCCGTCGGTCGCGGCGCGAACCGCAGCCTCCGGATCGTGCTTCGAGGTGTTGACCGTATGTGTCGCTCCGAACTTGCGGGCGGCTCTCAGTTTCGCGTCCGAGACATCGACGGCGATGATCGGCTCCGCACCCTGGAAGACCGCGCCCTGCAGGCTGTTCAAACCGACGCCGCCGACCCCGATGACCGCGACGCTGCTGCCGGGTTCTACGCCGGCGGTGTTCACGACCGCCCCGAATCCGGTGATCACGCCGCAAGCGAGCAGCGACGCGCTGTCCAGATGTATTTCCCGGGGAATAACCACCGCCTGCGATTCTTCCACCAGCACGTACTCGGCGAAGGCGCCGGTACGCAGGCCCTGCACGATGGGCGCGCCATCCGCCGCGGTCAACGGGCTTTTTTCATCCAGCGCGAAGGTCGTCGCGCAGGTCACCGGCGTCCCGCGGTCGCAATAGTAGCAATGCCCGCAGGACCGCACCAGCGTCACCACCACATGATCACCCGGCAGGAACGCCGTGACGCCCGCGCCGATGTCCTCGACGACGCCTGCGGCCTCGTGGCCATAGACCGCGGGCAGTTCGCCGCCCCAGGAGCCATCCGCATAGTGGATGTCGCTATGGCAAAGTGCGCAGGCCGCCAGTTTTACCCTGACCTCGCCGGCGCCCGGAGACGCCAGATTGACATCCTCGATGACCAGAGGTTTTCCGAATGCGCGA
This sequence comes from uncultured Alphaproteobacteria bacterium, assembly GCA_947259105.1. Lineage (GTDB taxonomy): Bacteria > Pseudomonadota > Alphaproteobacteria > UBA8366 > JADFVY01. The sequence goes on along the minus strand of CAMYKU010000050.1, from coordinate 9,331 downwards.
CACACGGCAGCTTTCATGACAGCGGTTCCGGCTCGATCCCAGTTACCGAAACTCTATACGCGCTGTGCGGGCCGCGTCCCTCAAAAAAAACCGCATGGCGGCCATGCAATCGTCGCCTCTTCCCGACCATCCGCGCCCGGAGTGCGTTTTTTGCACACGGGCGCGAGCGCCAGGTGCAGAACACATCCTAACGCGGCATGTTTTCGGCGGCGTGGCGCATGAACAGCGCGTATTCGGACCACCCGCGAAGCGGACCGAAGTGAGAGAATATGATGACTCCGTGTCCGTCGAGAACGTAGGTCGCCGGAAAAAGCGGCGCGAGGAAGCGGTCCTCGATGCTGGTACCGTCGGCGATTCGAAAGGCATGGTCCGCGGGGCCTCGCGTGCCGGAATCGAAAAGCGGCATAGTGATGCCGCGTCGATCCGCCCAACGACGCGAGCGTTCGATATCCTCGCGTGACTGGACCAGGACGAACTCGATCCGATTGTAGGTCTTCAGGGACTCGTACAGGCGCTGCAGTTCAGGGAACTCCACCTGGCACGGCGCGCACCAGGTGCCCCAGAAATGCAGGAAAACGATGTTGCCCTGCAGATCGGAAAGCTTCGTCGGCGCGCCATCCGGATCCGTCACCAGGAGGTTCGGGAACCGCATCGTTCGAGCGGTGCCAACCGGCTGCGCCGCCGCGGCCCCGGGCTCAAGATAGGGACCCCACGAAGCGGCCCAGGCGTCCGTGTCCAGGACCACCTGGTCATCCGCCGCGTAAATCATGCAGCGCTGGTCGGTAAAGCCGGAACAGGTGCGGATCGCCTCGGACTCGGCGACCTCCGGATCAGGCATGTCGGAGACCCAGGCCCACGCACCGCCGGGGGCGATGGCGAAGGCGCGGTGATGACCGCCTTCCAGGAATTCCCGATAGCCGGCCAACCCGTCTTCGCCCAGCTGCGGCGGGCTTGCATCCAAACCCTCGGCGAGCGCTAGGGGAATCCAGCTTGCGATCAGACCCGCCGCGGCAAAGGCGGCCCCCGCGATGAAATGCGGTCGCCGCACCGAAAATCCGGTGACTTTCATTGCGGTTCTCTCCTTCACCGGCACGCCCGTGTCGGGCGTTTAACCTTATCCACACGTATACATGAGTAAAATAGTAGGAAATTATTTAATTACAACAATTTACTTGACTATATTAGAAATATAGTATATAAGCAATCACTAATTTCCCTGTAGGAGTTCTGATCATGAAAAAGGCAATCATCGGGTTCTTCGTCGGAATCCTGTTCACGGCCGTTATGACATGGCAGGTGGGCGGTTCGCTGATGGTCCAAGAATACCCGAGTCCCTTCGGAATAGAAGAAACCGCTGCACGGATTCAAGGCAATATTCAGGAAGCCGGATGGGATCTATCCGGACTTCGCAGCCCCTCCAACACCATCCGCCGGCTCGGTGCGACTGTGCCGAACGTGCTGCTGGTGGAAGCCTGCAAGCCGGACTACTCCAAGCCGATCCTCAAAGAGGACAGCACCCGCATCCTTTCAATCCTGATGCCGTGCACGATCACCGTGTACGAAAAGTCGGACGGGAAGGTCTATATCGGCATGATGAACACAGGGCTCATGGGACAGCTTTTCGGCTCCACCGTGGCCTCGGTCATGAGTAACGTCGCGGCCGACCAGCAGAAGTTCATCACCTTCGATCCGTCCAAGCCTGCGCCTCCGCTGGTCAGCGGCAAGCCTGGCGGCGGCGGCGGCGGAACCGGCAAGGGCGGCCTGCAGGATCTGGGCGGCTGCTAACCGTTCATCCGATCGACGCAGGTCATATTTTCAGGCTAGAATCAAAGGAGCAGGACAATGCGTACCTGCAACACAGCAATCCTCCGCCATCTTACGGCTTTCCTATCCGTCCTCGCGTTGGCGCTCGCACTCGGCGCGGGCGGCGCCTGGGCCGCCACGAGCGACGAAGGCTCGGAAGCCCCGAAAGTCTCGACGGCGGATCACAGCAAGTTTAAGGAACTCAAAGGCCCCTTCGGCACGGGTCCGGAGGTCACCAGGGCCTGCCTGCAATGCCACACCGAGGCAAGCAAGCAGCTCCACAAGACCAAGCACTGGACCTGGAGCGTGGTCAATCCCACGAACGGGGAACAGCTTGGGAAACGCAACATCATCAATAACTTCTGCGGATCCGTCGTGTCCAATGAAGCCCGCTGCACCAGCTGCCACATCGGCTACGGGTGGAAGGACGGCAAGTTCGACTTCAACAGCGAGGCCAACGTGGATTGCCTCGTTTGCCACGACACCACGGGCGGCTACCGGAAGTTTCCTGCCGGCGCCGGGCACCCTGCCTACGTGCCCACCGAATGGCCGGTGGGCAGCGGCCGGATGATGCAGCCCCCAGACCTCGCCAAGGTGGCCCAGAATGTCGGTCCCACCAGCCGGCGCAATTGCGGCACCTGCCACTTCCTCGGCGGCGGCGGCAATGCGATCAAGCATGGCGATCTGGATCTGTCCCTAATCGAGCCGGGCCGGTATCTGGACATCCACATGAGCCCGGAGCGCTTGAACTTCACCTGTTCGAGCTGCCATTCGGGCGACGCCCATGCAGTGCAGGGCAGCCGCTATACAACCATAGCCAAGGACACCAGCGGCATCGATATCCCGGGACGCACCGACGGAACCCGGGCGACATGCGAATCCTGCCACGGCATGGAGCCGCATCCCGCGTCTTCCAACAGCAAGCTCAACGAACACACCGACAAGATCGCCTGCGCGACCTGCCACGTGCCGCGCTTCGCCCGCGGCGGCTACAACACGAAAATGTGGTGGGACTGGTCCACGGCGGGCCGGCTCGACGAAAACGGCCAGCCCCTGAAGATCCGCAACGGCAAGGGGCTGGAAGTCTATTCCGGCATGAAGGGCGACTTCGCTTGGGGCGAGCACGTGATCCCCGAGTACCGCTGGTTCAACGGGACGGCGGACTACACCCTGTTCGGCGATACCGTCGACGGCAGTGAAATCGTCTCCATCAACAAGTATGGCGGCGGCCCCGACGATCCCGACTCGCGTATCTGGCCGTTCAAGGTGATGCGCGGCAAGCAGCCCTATGACAAGGGGCTTCAGACCCTGGCCGTCGTGCATACCTTCGGCAAGGACGACTCGGCCTACTGGCGCAACTACGACTGGGACAAGGCCCTGCAGGCCGGCATGGCCGCCGTGGGCGCGACCTACAGCGGCGAGATGGGCTTCGTTGAGACTGAAATGGCCTGGCCGATCACGCATATGGTCGCCCCCAAGGACGACGCCGTAACCTGCGAGGAATGTCACAGCCGCAACGGCCGCCTCGAGGGTATCGAAGGCGTCTACATGCCGGGACGGGACCGGACCGGCTGGCTGGATTTCCTGGGCTGGGCAGCTGCCCTGCTTGCGTTGCTCGCCGTGCTAGGGCACGGGGCGGCTCGTTACTACGCCCATACCAAGAGGAGTTAGCGTCATGGAAGCCACACGAATCTATATCTTCAAGCGCTTCGAACGTTTCTGGCACTGGGCGCAGGCGGCGTTGATCATCGTCATGGGCGTCACCGGCTTCGAAATCCACGGGACTTACAGCCTGCTTGGTTACGAGTCGGCACAGGAGGTGCATACCACCGCCGCCTGGCTTCTGATCGGGCTGTGGGTGTTTGCCATCTTCTGGCACTTCACCACCGGGGAATGGCGTCAGTACATCCCGACGGTGGACAAGCTGATGGCGATGCTCCGTTACTACCTGACGGGCATCTTCAGCGACGCCCCGCACCCGTTCCGCCCGACCACGCTGACCAAGCACAATCCGCTGCAGCGTCTGGCCTATCTGTTCGTCAAGCTGATCATAAATCCGGCGATCTGGATAAGCGGGCTGCTGTATCTCTACTATTCGGCATGGCCGGCGCTCGGACTCGACGGGCTGAGCCTCGCCGCAGTCGCTTTCGTCCACACCGTGGCGGCCTTCCTGATGCTGTTGTTCTTCGTGGTCCACGTCTACTTCGCAACGACGGGACACACGCCGACATCGCACATCAAGGCCATGATCACCGGGTACGAAGAAGTCTAACCGAATCCACACCTGTACTTGCCCCCAGAACAAGCCGCAGGGAAACTGGGCCGGGCGCGGATTTCCGCCCCGGCCCCTTTTTTGGGGTAATGCCAAGTCCTGCCACGCAAAGACTCAGCTTTCAGGAGCCACAGCGCCGGTCATCGGCGTGACCCGCTGGGACCCGCCGATACGGAATGCCGCACGGACCGGATTTCGTGCCGCGCGGATTGGACAGGGTCTCCAGGTCCTGTCTAAGATCGGGACAGTGAGTCCCGCGAAAATGGAGTTCCGCGACCGTGACTGTCGACTGCCAGGGGGATGCGCTCCGTGTCCTCTCACAATCCTTTGGCTTTGCGGCGTTCCGGCCGGGGCAGGACCGCGTCATCGAGGCCCTGCTGGCGGGGCGCGATGTGCTGGCGGTGATGCCGACAGGCGCAGGCAAGTCGCTGTGCTACCAGGTTCCGGCCCTGATGCGCGATGGCACCGCCATCGTGGTCTCGCCGCTTGTAGCGCTGATGAAGGACCAGGTCGCGGCGCTGCGGCTCAACGGCATCGCGGCGGAGACCATCAACTCCTCGCTCTCGCGGGATGACAACGTCGCCGCGTGGCGCCGTGTCCAGGGCGGCGGCATCAAGCTGCTCTACATGTCGCCGGAACGCCTGATGACGGAACAGATGCTGGCGGCTGTCGCCAGGTTCGGCCCGTCGCTGATCGCCATCGACGAGGCGCATTGCATTTCGCAGTGGGGCCCGGCGTTCCGTCCTGAGTATGCGGCGCTTCACCGCCTTCGGGGCCTGTTCCCGGACCTTCCCATCGCGGCATTGACCGCCACGGCCGATCCGGTCACGCGCGATGACATCGTGGAAAAGCTGTTCGATGGTCGCGCCGACGCCGTTGTCACCGGCTTCGACCGGCCGAACCTGATGCTTGCCGTCGAGATGAAGAAGAGCTGGAAGAAGCAGATGCTCGACTTCGTCGACGCACACCGGGGTGAATCCGGGATCGTCTACTGCCTGTCGCGCAGGAAGACGGAGGAGGCCGCGGAACTGCTGTGCGAAAACGGCCATAAGGCGATACCGTATCACGCGGGCATGCAAAGCGCGGTGCGCACGGCGGCCCAGGACCGCTTCATGACCGAGCCCGGCACGGTGATCGCGGCGACCATCGCCTTCGGCATGGGCATCGACAAGCCGGATATCCGTTTTGTCCTCCACACCGACCTGCCCGGCAGCCCGGAGGCCTACTACCAGGAGATCGGCCGGGCCGGGCGCGACGGCGAGGCGGCGGATACGCTGATGCTGTACGGGCTCGACGACATTCGCATGCGCCGGACCTTCATAGAGGATGAGGACAGCGGGTCCGACCGCAAACGGCGGGAGCACAAGCGGCTGGACTCGCTGCTGGCCTATTGCGAGGCGGCGGAATGCCGGCGCCGCATGCTGCTGCAGTATTTCGGCGAGGCGGCGGAGCCGTGCGGGCGCTGCGATCTCTGCGTCAGCCCGGTCGAGACGGTCGACGCCACCGAGGACGGGCAGAAGATCCTGTCCGCCGTCTACCGCACCGGCCAGCGCTGGGGCGCGGCGCATATCGTCAATATCCTGCTGGGCAAGAACACCGACAAGACCGCGTCGTCCGGCCATGACCGGCTGCCGACCTTCGGCGTCGGCGCCGGCCGCAGCCAGCAGGAATGGAATGCGATGATCCGCCAGCTCGTCGCCTCCGGCTTCCTTGCCATCGACATCAAGGGCTACGGCGGGCTGGGCCTGACGGACAAGGCGCGCGCCCTGTTGAAGGGCGAGGCCGAGTTCCGCTTCCGGCCCGATACGGTGCGCCAACCCGGCCGGCAGTCGTCTTCTCGGACAAGACCCTGATCGACATGGCCGCCCGCCGGCCCACGGATCGGGAGAGTTTCGCGGACGTCTTCGGCGTCGGCCAGGCGAAGCTGGAGCAGTTCGCGGATGTCTTTCTTGCGGCGATCGCGGAATTCGAGGACGCGTGATCGCCGCCCGTCCGGCCGAAACCCGTGAAACAACCCCATGCACCGGCGTTTTCTGCGCCTTTGGGCGCCCCATGCCGGACACCCCGCATGGCGGGATGGCGCCGGGAGAGGGGTGCGCATCTGCGATGCGCGCCCCATGGCGCCATGCGGATGGTCGAGAGTAGCGCAGCGGGATGGCCGCGATCAGGGGCCGGCCGCCGCCATACGCTGCGGATTGAAATCCGCAGCGGCGCTTCCGGGGCCAGCCCGGCGGCCGGCTGAGCGTGGGTCGGGCCGTTTTGTTTGAAGGTAGACCCTGCAATCCGTATACTCGCCAGAGTCGGGGAACTGCACCCGATTTTTTCACCACAGAGTCACAGAGACACAGAGGGACCGAGCGGTCGCAGCGGCCTTGCGCGCCCGCATACGGCCTGCCGCCCGCAAGGCAATGAATACGGCCCTGCGCGCGGCCTGTGTGTCCCGCGGAATCGCACGGACCCACCGCCGCCCCCGGTGTCTCTGTGCCTCTGTGGTTCAACCTTCAACCGACTCGGGAAAGGACGATGTCATGACGGATACCGCATGTATGGACGAGCCGAAGACCGCCCCGGCCTTCCTCGCCGAGGCGCGGCCGGGCGACGCGCTGGAGGCGATGCTCGTCGAACAGATGGCGGCCGTGCACTAGGCCGCCATGCGCTGCCTTGCCCGCGCCGCCGAGGTGGCGGCCGAGCACCCGGAGATCGAGGCCCGCTACCTGCGCGAGGCGGCGCGCCTGCTGCACCTGTTCCAGCGCCAGAGCGACGCTCTGGACCGCCGCCGCATCGCCGCCGAGGACCGCACGGAAGTGCGGGAACGCACGGAGCGGCTGGAGGAGAAAGACTGGCAACGGGAAAAAGAGGAGGCCAAACGCTGGGGCAAGCGCCCGCCCCGGCGCCCGAAACCCCCGGGCCCCGCCTGGCCCGCCTGGCCGACGCGGGCGAAGGCGGGCGAGAACGGCGGGGAGGCTGGCAAGGGGGCGGCGAACGGACAGGCGGCGGAGGCGGCGAACGGCCGCGCGGCGGAGCGCCGGCGCCTCAACTGACGCAGGCGCGGCGGGGCCGCGCCGTAACACGTGAGGAAATTCTCGGGGGGTACACCTGGATGAATTGCTGGGCTTTCTCTGATGAAGGCCTTTCTACGGAACCGAATACCGGGCGTCACCCCCTGCCCATCCTTCGAGACGGGCCTGCGGCCCTCCTCAGGATGAGGCCCTCCCCCTCTCAAGGGAGAGAGGCTTTTATCTTTGCGCCGCAATCAGTTAAGCCCTCTCCCGCCTGGGCGGGGGAGGGTTGGGAGGGGGTGGGACGACAGGCGGAGCCGGGAAAAGGAATTCGTGCAAAGGTCTCCTGATGAGGGAAACAAGTGCACTATTCCCGGAATTCGGGATGAAATCGCGTAACGCCGTGCTACTGTTCAAAAAAAGCGGACAGAAGGAGGCAAGCGTGAGCGACGACTGGCTCACCGACGTCCTGCACAGGGTCGACGCGCGCTGCGCCCGGCAAGACGCCGAACGCGAATCCCTGGCCGGGCGGTTCTCGGCGCTCTACTGGCTCCTGTTCTGGGTTGTGGCGCTCGGTGTGCCGGTGGGGCTTTGGCACTACGCTGCGGATTTCACCGGCCTGATCGGCGCCATTTGGCAGAGCCTGGCCGGGAGTCCGGCGGGATAGCCGGGGATCGCCGGGGTTCTGGGGACAGCATATGTAACTGAAGCGCTCGGCTTTCTCGGATGAGGGCGATAAGTATACTGGCCCCGGAACTGCCGGAACTGCGCAACGGGGTTGCCGCGTCGGCTGCGCCGCCTCGCGATGACGTCGTAGGGGGCGATCCGCTCGCGTCATCGCGGGTCCGCGCAGCGGCTTCCTCCGTCATGGCGGTGATTTCCACCCCCACCCTGCCCTCCCCCATCAAGGGGGAGGGATATATTTTGTTTTAAAACAATAAATTACCCCCTCCCCCGGTGGGAGGGGGCAGGGGGAGGGGGACAAAGGAAACCTGCCGGCGAAAGCCGGCGCCACCCTCGCCACTCAACGCCGGGCGGCGGACCGGGAGTCCGTATCAGCGCGCCGGGCCCATGCCTGCGCCGTCACCCGGCTTCGGGTGGCGGATCTTCTCGACGCCGATGAGCCGCAGCAGGATGTTGCGGGCAAGTTTTCCAAGGGGATAGGTGTAGCGCGACAGCCGGGGCGAGCCGAACAGCAGGCGGTTGAGCCGGCCGAACGGGCCCGTCTCTTCGGCGAGCCGGGTCAGCTCGTGAATCGCTTCGCTTCCGTAATAGAGCGTCCCGTCGACCGTGACCGCCATGCCCTCGTTGATATCGAGGCCCCGCCTCGAGATCTCGCTGACCGTTTCGCCGGGCACCCTCGCGTCGACGAGAACCAGGTTGCGCCCCGGGTCGGCGAGCCTGATGCGCTTGCAGTAGGCGCGGCACACGGGACACTTGTCATCGTACACCACCTCGACGTCCTGCTCTTTCTCTTTGTCCATCACAGACCTTGCCCCGCGGGTTCCGGAGTAATATGTTTAGCGAAATGGCTAATTATCCGGTTATGACATCAATTGCCTAATTAGTCAATTATCTAATTACAGGCGCGGGAACCGACATGCAGAACGTAACGAAGGTGTTCGACGCCCTGTCGTCGGACGTGCGGCGGCGGATCCTCGCCTACCTCTCGGCCGCCAGCCTGACGGCCGGCGAGATTGCGCAGCGGTTCGAGATTTCCAAGCCGTCGCTCTCGAAGCATCTCAGCGTGCTGGAGAATGCCGGGCTGGTGTCCAGCGAGCGGCGCGGGCAGTTCATCCATTACAGCCTGGTCGAGGACAACCTCGTCAACACGCTGAACGGCTTCCTGCAGCAGGTCTGCCCGGTCGGCCGGCCGCTGAAGAAGGAGAGCCGCGCAAAAGCCACAGGGAAGCGGGCAACCCAACAAGACTGACGGACCGCAGCGGCGACGGATTCTCCCTAGTGTGGTGATCGCCAAGTTCGTTATGTTGGGGACGATTGGACCGGCGCGACCTCATACTTCGAGACGCCCCTTCGGGGTTCCTCAGCATGAGGCTCCAACGCCTGTTCCCTCATGCTGAGGAGGGCCGCAAGGCCCGTCTCGAAGTATGAGGTCGCGCCGATGGCCGGAACCGATTCCAACTGAACGGACAATACTCTAGTGTCCCGAATCTGAAGTTCGCACTATCACCGATTCAGTTGGCTGTGTCAGACTCTTTGTATGGATGGAGAGGGAGTTTGGCGATGGCACGGTTGG
>CAMYKU010000049.1 GCA_947259105.1 uncultured Alphaproteobacteria bacterium | reverse complement strand
CGGGAAACAGAGGGTCGCGGTTGCCCGCCGGCGCGGGCGGGCCGCCTAGTCCGGCTTCACGCTTCCGTCCTTGCGGCCGCGCGCGATGCCGAACACGGCGGTCGCGAGCGCCATGGCGAGGATGATCATGGTGATCGGCCGGGTCAGCACGGTCGTCAGGTCGCCGGAATGAATGATCAGGCCGCGCGCCAGATTGTGCTCGATGATCGGGCCCATGACGAAGGCGAGCACGATCGGCACCGGGGGGATGTTCAGCCGCTCGAAATAATAGGCGACCGCGCCGATGATCAGGGCCATCGCCACATGGGCGCCGTAATTCTGGTAGGCGTAGGTGCCGATGATGATCAGGATCATCACGACCGGCCCCAGTATCCGGCGCGGAACGAGCGCCACATAGGCGAACCAGCGCGCGCCGAACAGGCCGATCGCCAGCATGATGAGATTGCCCGTGATCAGCCCGACGAAGACGGTCATCACGAAGACCGGCTGATCCGCGAACAGCAGCGGCCCCGGCTCGACACCCTTGCTGACCAGCATGCCGAGCAGGATCGCGGCGGCGCCGGACCCGGGAATCCCCAGCGTCAGCGTCGGAACGAGGGTCCCCGCCACCACCGAATTGTTGGACACCTCGGGCGCGGCCAGCCCCTCCTCGACACCGGTGCCGAACTGGTCGCCGCGCTTGGACCAGCGCTTTTCCTCGTTGTAGGCGACCAGGGCGCCGACCGAGGCGCCGGCGCCCGGGATGATGCCGACCACGGTGCCGATCAGGCTGCAGCGCGCCCAGGTCGGGATCAGCCGGCGGATGTCCAGCCAGGTGAGCCGGTTCTGCACCGCCAGCTCTCGCTGTTTTTGCTGGTCGACCGGCTTTTCGATGGTCTTGCGGTGGTCGATCAGCAGGCGGAAGGCTTCGGGCGCGGCCAGCACGCCGATGATGACGACGATCAGCGGAATGCCGTCCATCAGATAGCCCTGGTTGAAGACGAACCGCAAGCCGCCGAATTCGGAACTGCCCACGGTCGCCAGCAGCAGGCCGATTCCCGTCGCCAGGAACCCCTTCGCCGGGCTCCTGCCGAAGAAGGTGCCGATGATCGAAAGCCCGAACAGGCCGAGGGCGAACATCTCCCCCGGTCCGAACTGCAGCGCGATCTGCGCCAGCGAGCTGGAGCCGACGATGAAGATGACCGTGCTGATGATGCCGCCGAGCACGCCGGATATCAGCGATATCTTCAGCGCCTTGCCGGCCAGTCCCTTCTGGGTCATGGCGTAGCCGTCCAGGATCGTCACCGATTGCGCCGGGGTGCCCGGCGTGCGGATCAGAATGGCCGGGATCGAGCCGCCGTACTCGGCGGCCGAATAGATCGCGACGAAAAACAGGATGGCGTGTTCGGGCTGCATCGCGAAGGTCAGCGGGAAGAGAAGCGCCAGCGATTGCGAGCTGCCGAAACCGGGCAGCGCGCCCAGCACGATCCCCAGCATGATGCCGATGAATATGATCAGCAGCGTATAGGGATGAATGATCGTCGCAAAGGCGGGTACGGCGCTTCCCAGGATATCCATCGTGACTGCGCCCCGCGGTAGATCAGAACTGAATGAATTTCGGCAGGAACATGACCGGCATGGAAACCTTGAGCAGGATCACGAAGACCGCATAGAGCGCCAGCATGGCGACGACGGATATCGCCGCCGATTTCAGCAGCGCGGCCCCGATAATCGCCGGCGTCACGACCTCGGCCGATACCGGGCCGTGCAGCCGTGTCGTGAACAGGATGGTCAGGAACGCGACGGTGCTGATCTCGAAACCGATATAGGGAAGCAGAAACGGGAAGGCGAATACGATCGCCGCGGTGATCAGGAAGCCGCCGACATCGATGTCGAAGGTCTCACCGTCGCCGGCCGCGCCGCGCCGGGCCCGCCTTTCGACCAGCCGGCGCGCGAACAGCGGTACGCCGCACAGGATGACAAGGCCAAGGATCAGCCTCGGGAAGAGATCGTCACCCGGATAGCCGGGCAACATCGGCGGCGCGAAGGAAAAGGTGTGCAGGAACAGGGCGAAGGCAAACGCCAGCACGCCGCCGACGGCTATCAGGTCGCCGGTGCTGACCAGAATTTGCCGTGTCTTTGCGGAGTCTTCCCTGTCGGTCATGCGTCCTCCGTTCCCGATCATTATGATAACCGCGTTGCGGCGGCAACAGCGATACCATCCGTTATCAGCCGTTGGCCGTCGGCGATCCGTTTCTTCCTGAAAGCTCACGCCTGATGGCTGACGGATTCATGAAACCTCCACCCACGTGCCGGCCTTCGCCGATTCATCGATGGCCTCGAAGGCGGCGACACAGCTGACAGCCTGGGCCGGCGTGACCGGGTACGGATCGCCACCGCCCACCGCGCGCGCAAAGGCTTCCAGCTCATCCTTGAGTGTATCGGTGGGCTTCCAGCTTCGCTCGTCGGTGACGGCGTCAAGGTCGCTGATGGCCAGCGCATGCTCGCCATGCATCTCGACCCACCCCTTCGACCCATATACCTGCATGCGCCAGAAATTCCCGGTGGCCATGATCGTAGAAAGATATCCCGTTACGCCGCCGGCAAAGCGGAACAGCATCGACGTCGTATCGTCGACATCGATCGGCACCTCACGCCTTTCGCTCATGGCGCAGACGGCGGCGACATCGCCGCACAGATCGATCGCGCAGTCCAGATTGTGCACGCCGCGTGCCGCCATACCGCCGGCCGGGTTCTCGGGGCGTGTCGCCCGCCAGGACTCCGCCGGCGTACGCAGGAAGGTCGGCCCCGAATGATGACACTCCACGTGCAGAACATCGCCGATGACTCCGTCGGCGATGATCTTCTTCATGTCGACGAAGGCGGGCCGGAAGCGCCGGTTGAAGCCGACGGCCAGAGTGACATTCGCTTGCCGGCAGGCGCTCACCGCGGCGTCCGCGCTTGCCCTGGTGAGGGCGAAGGGTTTCTCGACGAAGACATGCTTGCCCGCGGCGGCGGCCTGCCGGACGTGATCCGCGTGCAGCGTATGCGGCGTCGCCAGCGCGACGGCCTCGATAGCCGGGTCCGCCAATACCGCGGCGTAATCGTCGGACAGCGACAGCCCGGCGTCCGTCGCGAAGTCCACGTATTTGTCCGGCGACCGCGTGATCCCGGTAACGAAGCGCAGCGTGTCGCTCTTGCCCTGTACCGACTTGACCAGCGTTTGCCCCCACCGGCCCATTCCGAATATCGCCGCGTCCATCATCAACTACCCCCGGGGAAAAAGCGACCGGACGCCCCCGGTACCCGCCGGCAGCGCCCGATCACGGCTGTGTCCGCTCTACTCTTTCAGGATTTCCAGCTTGATCATCAGCACGCGGGTATCCTCGAGGCCCTGCGAGAACTCGGCGTCCAGGTCGTCCAGATCGCCCTCGAAGGCGGGGTTCACGTGCGGCTGCTTTGCCAGATAGTCCTTGTACATGTCGCTCGAAAAGACTTTCTCCAGCGCGGCTTGCGTCTTTGCGATGCATTCCGGCGGGGCGCCCTTCTTCAGCATGAAACCCTGGAACTGATGCGGGATGTCGTAGTCCAGCCCCAGTTCCGAGGGAACCCGAACATCCTTGAACATCGGATGGTCGAGCCGCTCTTCGTTGAGAAGCAGCAGGACGCGGACGGTGCCGGCCTTCATATGCGGCATCCATTTGCCCGGCTGGGCGAAACCGACATCGAGGTGCTTGCCGACCACGTCCTTCACCACCGCACCGGTGCCCTTGTACGGTACGAAGAGAATATCAATGCCGGCGGTCTTGTGCAGGAGCTCCTGGTGGCGGTGATGGATCGAGCCGATCTTGTTGCTGCCCATGCTCAGCTTGTCGGGATTCGCCTTTGCGTAGGCGATCAGATCTTCATACGTCATGAAGGGCGTGTCCGCGTGCACGGCGACCGCATAGATATGCTGTTCCATACGCGCGATCAAAGTGAAATCCTTATAGCCATATGTGAAATGCGGCAGGTTGAAATAGCCGGTGAAGCTGCCGCTCATATGCATCAAGGTCTGGCAGTCGGCGGGCTTGCTCTGAACGTAGACCGAAGGCTCGTTGTTCGAACCGCCGCTCTTGAACGTCACGTTTATGGGCACACCCAGAAAGTCAGGCTGTTTCAGGTGTTCGGCGACAAGCTGGCACCACTGCGCAGCACCGGAACCCGGCGATGTCGTGCACACCAGTTCGATCGGTCCGTCCGGAAATTCCGCCTGCGCAGGGCCGGTAAGGCCTAGCGCCATTCCGGCGAAAACCGCCGGCATCAACGCGTATCGTAAAGCTGTCTTCATTGGATTCTCCCTGTGTTTCCTGGCCCGCCAACTCACTGGCGGGACCGGGGATTATGCGTTGCTGCCCTGGCGTTGCAGGTCGGGCGGGATGCTGTTGACCGACATCTCTTCGCCCCTTCGCCACCCGGTTTCAGTTATCGCGCCACACCGCGGCGGTCGGTTTGCATAATACACCGTTGATGCACTATACAGATCATTATACATCTCGGCAATGAAGCGGAATTCACGGTCTGGCCGGACAACGGGCGCGGACGGACGGGAGGATCCATGCCGAGACTGACCCTGCAGCAGGCCAACACCATCGTCGAGCACGCGATCGAAACGGGCCGTGAGGCGGCGGGGCCGCCCATCGCCGTGGTCGTGCTCGACGACGGCGGCCATGTCAAGGCCGTCCAGCGCGAGGACGGGGCCTCGATGTTCCGCGTCGACGCCGGCCTCGGCAAGGCCTGGGGCGCGGTGGCGATGGACGAGGGCAGCCGCGGCCTCGCCAAGCGGGCCAAGGCCAATCCCGGTTTCTTCAATTCCCTCGCGGTCGCGTCCGGCGGGCGGCTGCTGCCCAACCCCGGCGGCGTGCTGATCCGCGACGCGGGTGGAGCCATCCTCGGCGCGGTGGGCATCAGCGGCGACAAGGGGCCGAGGGACGAGGTGTTCGCGGTGGCGGGGATCGAGGCGGCGGGGCTGGTGGCCGATACCGGCGAGGATTGAGACGGGCCCAAACGGGCCCATCTGCGTGGAACAACCCCATGCACCGGCGTTTTCTGCGGGTTTCAGGAGGGGATATTGGCGCGGACTCGACGCCGCCGGGCGGGATGGCGACGGGATCGAGGCTGCGCATCGAAGATACGGAGCCCTCTCCCGGCGCCGGGGCGTTGCGTCCCTTAGCAGGGCCGGCCAGCGCCACAGGGGCGCGGATTTGGCATCCGCGCCCCTCTCCCGGCGCCATCCCGCTGGCCGGCTGAGCGTGACATCACCGTTTCCTCCAAAAAATGAGAAACAGGTTCACCTATTGAACCGGGTGGCGATGTGCGATACTGTTCCGCCAGGGAGACGGAACGCGACTCGCCGCATATGCGCTTTACGCAGAATGCTATGAGTTTACGACATTTGGACATATGGGGTGCGATCGTTAGGATATTGATAATTCAGCCTGCCTGCGCCGGGGCCCCGCTCCGCGTGGCATGGCCGAATTCCCGGCAGGGACGGGACAACCCGTCTCGACGCTAAGCAAAACTCGAACTCTGGGAGGAGACATTGAAGAAAACACCGGGTTACCAACGCGGCGGAATTCTCGGCGCCGTCGCAGCCGCGATCGTGGCGCTCACCGCTGGCGCCGCCAGCGCGGAATACCCTGACAAACCCATCACGTTCATCGTTCCCTACTCGCCGGGCGGCGGATCCGATCAGCAGGCGCGCAGGCTCCAGCCCGGCCTTCAAAAGGAGCTCGGTGTCGAGATACGGATCGTCTACAAGACCGGCGGCGGCGGCGCGGTCGGCTTCAACGAGCTTTGGCGCTCCGAGCCGGATGGCTATACGATCAGCAACGTGGTCGTTCCGAACATCGTCGTCTCCGCCCAGGGCAAGGATGTCGGCTTCAAGCCGGGCGAGTTCTCCTATATCGGCATGACCGCGAAGGCGGTGGGCGTCATCCTGGTGCCCAAGGGCAGCGAGCTGAATACCCTTGCGAAATTCGTCGCCGCCGCCAAGGCGAACCCGGGCAAGCTGACCACGGCGGGCGTCGGCAACACCGGCGCGGCGCATCATGCCGAGATCACCAGGATTCTCGGGATCCAGACCACCTATGTCCCCGTCTCGGGCGGCGTTGGCAAGATGATGCCGATGCTGCAGGGCAAGCACGTCGATGCCGGCATAACCTCGTCCACGCATGCCGTCAGGCATCGCGCGACGGTGGACTCGATCGTCACCGCCGGACCGGAGGCCGCGCTGCCGGGCGTTCCGAACGAGCCGGAATGGGGCTACGCGACGACGTGGGGCGTTATGGCGCCTCCGGGCACGCCGGCGGATCGCATCGCGATTCTCAACGCGGCCCTGAACAAGGTGACCGCCGATCCGGCATTCACGGCAAATGTGGAAAAGGTCGGTCTGCGGCAATTGCGCATGACCCCGGCGGAAGCCAAGGCCTATGTCGAAGCCGCGGTAAAGAAATATTCCAAATAGCGGCTTTCGGGATTGCAGGCTGTCCTCGCATCGCAACGTATGATGCCGGGGCAGCCTGTCTGCTTTGGGATGGAGACCTTTGCCCGGAACACCAAATCGTCATTGCGAGGAGGCCGAAGGCCGACGCGGCAATCCAGAATGCCGTGGAATCGAGCCCGGCCAGCGGCGCGACCTCATACTTCGAGACGGGCCTACGGCCCTCCTCAGCATGAGGCTTCGAGACGGTTGCTTCGCAACCTCCTCAGGATGAAGGCACAGATGTTCGAGCCTCATGCTGAGGAGCGGCGCAGCCGCGTCTCGAAGCATGAGGTCGCACCGGTGCAGCCGGAGCCAACATGACGGATATTGCACCAGGAGTATTCCAGTGATCGAAGGTCTGATGCAGGCGCTGCAGCCGTCCTACATTTTCTGGCTCACCGTGGGAGTCATGATCGGCATGGTGGTCGGCACTCTTCCAGGCCTCACGGCCACCATGGGCACGGCATTGCTCGTCCCCTTTACATTTGCCCTGCCGACCGGCGCCGGCATCGCCATGCTGGGCGGCCTGTACGTTTGCGCAATGTTTTCCGACGCCATCCCGGCGGTGCTCGTCAACACGCCGGGAACACCGGCGGCGATGGCCACCGGCTTCGACGGCCACCCCATGTGCCTGCAGGGACGCGGACATGAAGCCATCGTCGCAGCCTGCTTCAGTTCGGCTATAGGGACTCTCTTCGGCGCCACATGTTATCTGCTGCTCGCGTGGCCGATGATCGCGGTCGCACTAAAATTCGGTCCGCCCGAGTTCTTCTGGCTGGGGGTTTTCGCCCTGACGATTATCGGTAGCCTGGCCGGCGACTCTATCTTGAAGGGACTCGCCGGCGGCGCGATCGGTCTGCTGATCAGCAGTGTCGGGATCAGTCACGGCAATGAAGTCGCGCGCTTCACCTTCGGCGTCCCGGAGCTTCGTGGCGGCGTGTCCCTGGTTGCGGGGCTGATCGGCGTCTTTGCCGTGCCGCAGGTTCTTTCAATGGTCACCCAGTTGCGCAAGAAGGAATTCATCGCCGAATACAAAGCCAAGAGCGGTGTAACCCTGAAGACGATAGCAGAGGTGCTCGCGCATCCGGTGCACATCGTTCGCTCTGCGGTGATCGGCTCTTTCATCGGAATCCTGCCCGGCGCCGGCAGCCCCATCGCCGCATTGGTCTCCTACAACGAGGCAGTTCGATGGAGTAAGGATAAAAGCAAATTTGGAAAGGGAGACCTGCGTGGCGTGACGGCGTCGGAGATCGCCAATAACGCAGCGGCGCCGGCGGCGATGATTCCCCTGGTCACGCTGGGTGTTCCCGGTTCCTCGCCTGCGGCGGTGATCGCCGGTGCCCTGATGCTGCGGGGCCTGAACCCCGGCCCGGAACTTTTCCAGAGCGACGGAACACTCATTTATACCTTCGGTTGGTCCCTGTTGCTGGCCGGGATTGTGACGTTCATCCTCGGCAGCCTGTTTGCACCGGTGCTGGCTCGAATCATCCGTATTCCTTTGCGGCTTCTGGCCCCCCTGATCATGCTGTTGGCCATGATCGGCGCCTATGCGATCCGAAACAATATCTTCGATGTCTACTTCATGCTCGGGCTCGGGCTGTTTGTCTTCCTCATCAGGCGGCTGGGTTTTCACCCCGGCCCGATCGGTCTGGGTTTGATTCTGGGTCCCATCATCGAACCCTCACTCGTACAGGCCATGTACATCGCCGATGCAACTTCAATCGGCCACGTCTTCTTCACCGGCACCGTCAACATCATCCTGATCGCGCTCAGTGTTTTTTCGATTGCCTTCGTCGTTTGGACACACAGGCGGGAGCGGGCGCTGAAACGCGCGCGCGCTTCGGCCGAGGGCCCGTCGGCGGCCCCGGCTGGAACAACGGAGTAGGACGCGACATGCGCGTATTCCTGGACCGGGACTTCCTGACCGCGCTGGTCCTGTTCGGCGTCGGTGCCGTGTTCTCGGCCGACGGTGGCGATGAGATCAAGGACTGGATCTTTCCCCTCCTCGCCACCTACCTTGTTTTCGGATTTGCCGTGGCTCTGGTCGCGCTCGTTGTTTTCCGGGCTATTACGAGGCGCCTGCCGGAAAGCATCCGTCTGACCCCCGAAGACCGGATTGCCTACTTCGACGTGCTCGTGTTCTTCCTGGTCGTGCTCGCCTATGTCTTCGTGCTGCACGGCCTCGGGTTCTGGTTGGCCAGCTTCCTGATGTTGCTGCTAACGTCGGTCTATCTGACCCTGGAGAAGACTCGAAAGAACATGGCGCTGGCTTTGGTCGTACCTCTTGCAGCCTGTGTCGCAGCCTATTTTATCTTCACGCATGTGTTCTACGTGCCGTTTCCGGAGGCGACCTGGTGGCCGGGCCTGGGCTGAACACGTCACCTGTAAAATTCGGCAAAACACGTAGATCGAGGAATAAACCGGAGACGGGTTCGCTCCCGCCACCCTGCGCCCTCGGCTCCGGGCGGCAAACCGGCCGCCCCTGCATGGAGATTACCAAGTCCGCTTTGCGGCCAGGACCGGTCATATGAGTCGATTTTGTCGAACGACCGGTCTTGACCCAGGCTGTGTAAAAACTCCGGAAGCCGTCTTCCGCACGCAACAACATTAGAATCGAGAGTGCGGGCTTGGTGAATCGTTGATGCGTCAGATGGGGGTGCCGCGAATCAATCTTGCGTCCGAATGGTCTCCGCGAGAGTTTTCACACAGCCAAGACCCATTGCAGGACAGTCTCCTGCCACCGTGGCACTCACTATTCCTTCTCGACGTGACGTGACTCCATACTGTCGCCATATCGTACACGAAAGAGAAGCGACCGCCGGTCGCCGTTGACATACTCATGGATCTCGCCCGGCGGATGAACGATGCACATACCGGGCTCGATCTTGACCGTCTCGCCATTGACGTTCATGTGACCGCCACCTTCCATGCAAAAATACATCTCCGTGGCCTGAGGGTGGCAATGATTGGGGCTGGTTTGACCCGCCTCCCAGCAAGCGACCGTGAAATCTCCGCCAGATTCGGTGCCCAGAATTTTTTCGATATGCCGATCGAGTGAAAACTCTTGCTCGGCGTTCAAGTCAAGAACCATCATGAACGTTTCTTCCTTCGTTAGACGTTGCGCCCGTTTTGCAGCCCCATGATAAATCCTTTTGCTATTGTGCAAAGACATTCCGCAGCCTTGATCTGTGCGGCCGGCACGGCACGCCGGCGCCGGAGAACGACAGGAGCGAGCAGTGACGGATATTCGAACGGTCGGCTTCGTCGGCCTCGGCAAGATGGGCTTCCCTATGGCCGGACATCTGGCCCGAGCCGGCTTCGAACTCGTCGTCGCCGACGCGGCGGCAGGCGTCGTCGACAAATTCGTGGCCGAACATGGCGGCTCGGCGGCCCCTTCCCTCGCGACGATGGGCGGCGCCGCCGACGTGGTCGTAACGATGCTGCCGACCGGCGCGGTCGTGCGACAGGTTGCGCTGGGGCCGGGAGATTGCATTGCGGACGACATGTCGAAGGGCGCGGTGATGGTCGACATGAGCACCTCGAACCCGGTCGACACGCGGACGCTCGGCGAGGCGCTTGCTGCGCGCGGCATCGGCATGGTCGACGCCCCGGTCGCCGGCGGGGTGGTCTTCGCAACGGACGCGACGCTCTCGATCACCGCCGGCGGCGATCCGGGCGACATCGACCGCTGCCAACCCTTGTTCGAGGCCATGGCCCGCGAGGTCATCCATTGCGGCCCCCTGGGCGCTGGCCACGCGATGAAGGCGCTCAACAACTTCGTCAACGCCAGCGCCCTGATTACGGCCTTCGAGGCACTCGCGATCGGCCAGCGGTTCGGCCTGGAGCCGGATGTCATGCTGGACTGTATGACCACCGCCGCGACGGGCCGCAACAACCCGATCGAAAAGAAGGTGAAGCCCTACATTGCCGACCCGGAGCATGTCACCGGCATGGCGCTGGCGCTGCTCGCGAAGGACGTCGGGATCGCCGCGGACACCGCGAAGTCCCTTGGCGCCTTTGCGCCGATCGCCGAGCTGTGCAGCGCGCTCTGGCATGACGCGGCAAAGAAATTCGGCGGTGACCGCGACCAGATCGACGTCGCCCGGCTGTGGCTCGAACGACCTGAAGACTAGGGGGCGAGGTTCAGCAGGCGGGCGGCGTTCAGCCCGCACACCGCTTCCCGGTCCGCGTCGCCCAGGCCTTCGACACGGTTGACCAGGCCGACCGGATCGTCCTCTCCCATGTCGTAGGGATAGTCGGTGCCCAGGAGGATGTGGTCGGCGCCGTATTTGCGGATCAGGAACTCCAGTTGGTCCGGCTCGAACACCATGGTGTCGAAGTACAGCCTCTGCATATAGCTGCCGGGCGGCTCGGAGATATGCTGCCGGCAGTCCGGCCGCGCGTGGAATCCGTGGTCGAACCGCCCGGCATAGGCCGGTGCGTAGCCGCCGCCATGGGCGATGCAGATCTTCAGGCCGGGATGCCGGTCGAGCACCCCGTCGAAGATCAGGTAGCCGATCGCCAGCGTCGATTCCAGCGGATGCCCGATCAGATTCACGAAGTAGTTCTCGCCGAACCGCTGCGTGTGCGTGAAGCCGGACGGGTGGATGAAGATCAGGATATCCAGCTCCTCGGCGGCGGCGAAGAAGGGCGCGAGGCGGGCGCTCGAGAGCTCCTCGCCATTGACATTGGTGGAGATCTCCACCCCCCGCATGCCGAGGTCCTTCACGCAACGCTTCAGTTCGGCGACCGCCATCCCGGTGTCCTGCATCGGCAGCGTCGCGAGCGTGACGAACCGCTCCGGATGGCCGGCCGCCACCTCGGCGAGGTGATCGTTCATCAGCCGCGCGGCCTGCCGCCCGCTCTCCGGCTCCGCCCAGTAGTAGAACTGATAGGGCGGCACTGCGAGCGCCTGGATATCGACGCCCATGCGGTCCATGTCGGCGAGGCGCTCGTCCACCGATGACATCTTCGGCTTGATGTCGACCAGCTGCTGTGCGTTGACCTCCGCCGTCAGCCCGCCGCCATAAGCCAGTTCCTTCTTGCCGGCGCGCTCGGATTCCGCCTTCATGAAATCGCCCGCCGCATAGCAGGCGCAGTGGCAATGAATGTCGACGGTCAGGGTCTTCGAGCCGTTGGAAACCCTTCGGCCACCCCCGGATTCGGTCGATGGCGCGTGCGCCGCACAGGTGAAAAGCATTTTCGTTTGTCCTCCCTTGGGTCAGGCGCCGGCTACGCGTGCGTCGCGGATCGCACGCCACACCCGCTCCGGGGTCAACGGCATATCGATATGATGAATTCCCAGATGTTTCAGGGCATCGGCCACCGCGCCCACCACGGCCGGCGGGGCGGCGCAGCAGCCGCTTTCGCCGGCGCCCTTCACGCCGAGAACATCGGTCTTGCACGGCACGATGATATTGTGGACCGACATGCAAGGGATCTGGTCCGCGCGCGGCAGGGCGTAATCCATGAACGAGACGGTGAAGAGCTGTCCGGTGTCCCGGTCGTACCAGGTATTTTCCATCAATGCCTGGCCGATCCCCTGGGCCACCGCGCCGTGGACCTGGCCGTGCACGATCATCGGGTTGAGGACGACGCCGTTGTCGTCCACCGCGGTGTACCGCACGATCTCGACGGACCCCGTTTCCGGCTCGACCTCCACTTCGGCGATATGACAGCCGTTCGGGTACATGAAGACGCCGGGCTCGCGCTTGAAGCGGTAGGTTTCGTCGGGTGGCGATTCAAGCGTCGCCGCGGCCTCGGCAAGGCCGATGCTGCCGCCATCCGGCGCATGGAACAAGCCGCCTTCGAACCGTAGCGCTTCCGGGTCCGCCTGCAGCATCTGCCCCGCCGCCGGCCGCACCGCCGCGATGATCCGCTCGCAGGCGCCGGCCACGGCATTGCCGCCCATATGGGCCGACCGCGAGGCGGACGTCCCGAAGCCGTCCGCAACCACCGCGGTGTCCCCGCCCGGTATGAATTCG
Source organism: uncultured Alphaproteobacteria bacterium (assembly GCA_947259105.1). Lineage (GTDB taxonomy): Bacteria > Pseudomonadota > Alphaproteobacteria > UBA8366 > JADFVY01. Next base: position 27,357 of record CAMYKU010000049.1, on the reverse strand, counting down.
ATCCGCTCGTAATCGAGCCCGAGCAGTTCGGCGGCGACCTGCGGAAACACCGTCTCGTGCGCCTGGCCCTGCGGAAAGGTGCCGGCGTACACGACCGCGCCGCCGTCCGGCGTCAGCCGGATTCGGGCCTCTTCCTCCGGCGCGCCGCCGGAGCATTCCAGGGAGCACGCGACACCGATCCCGCGAAGGCGCCCCTGCTTTGCCGCGTCCGCCCGCCGGGCGTCGAACCCGCTCCAGCCGGCCTCCGCCAGCGCCATATCGAGCGCCGCCGGAAAATCCCCGCTGTCGATCATGAGCCCCATCGCGTTCCGGTACGGCATGGCGTCTGCCGGGACGAGGTTCCGGCGCCTTATCTCCACCGCATCGAGCCGTGCGACGCGGGCCGCCGCATCCATCAGGCGCTCCATAAGGTAGACGGTCTCGGGCCGCCCCGCCCCCCGATAGCTGTCGAGCGGAACCGTGTTGGTGAAAACGCAGCGAACCGAGTGGTAGAGCGCCGGGATCCGGTAGACCGTGCCGGTGCTGCGCTGGCCGATGACGGTGGGAATGCCGGGCGCATTCTCGAACATGTAGGCGCCCATATTGGCGACCGTCTCGATCCAGAGCGCCTGCACGCGGCCCTCGGCATCCAGCGCCAGCCGCGCCTTGCTGACGTGGTCGCGCGCGTGGTTGTCGGAGAGCATCGACTCGCTGCGGTCGCCGCGCCATTTAAGCGCACGCCGAAGCCGCCGCGACGCCCAGACGAGCAGCGCCTGTTCCGGGTAGGTCTTGCTGCGAACGCCGAAGCCGCCGCCGACGTCGTTGGAGACGATGCGCAGCTTTTCCTTCGGCAAGTCGAAAATGCGCCCCGCGAGAACACGGAACATCCGGTGCACACCCTGGCTCGGGCAGTACAACGTCGTGGCGTCGGTTTCCGGGTCGTAATCCGCGAGCGCGCAACGCGGCTCCAGCGGGTTTGCAATCACGCGATTGTTGACGATCTCGATTTCGGCGACATGCGGTGCGTTGTCGAACAGCGCCGCGACCTCGTCCGGCGGGCCGTTCTCCCAGTGAATGCCGACATTGCCGGCGCAGTCGTCCCAGATCCGGGGCGCGCCGTCCGCGGCGGCGGCCGCCGCGTCGGTGACGAACGGCAGATCGTCGTACTCCGGCATCACCGCCTCGGCGGCGTCCCTGGCCGCCTGTTCGGTTTCGGCCACCACCATGGCGACCGGCTCGCCGACGAACCGGGTGCGGTCCGTCGCCATGATCGGCCGGGGCGGGATATAGGCGGGCTTGCCATGCCGGTCCTTCGAATCGAACAGGCAGGGCATCGGGCGCACACCCGGGTCGGCGGCAACGTCCTTTCCGGTGAAGACGGCGACGACGCCGGGCGTCTGTTCGGCCGCGGCAACGTCGATCCCGGCGATACGCGCATGGGGCACGGGCGAACGGACGAAGCAGACCCACGCCTGCCCTTCGATCTCCCTGTCGTCGGTGAACTGCCCCGTCCCGGTCAGGAAACGAGCGTCCTCCCTGCGGCGCAGCGCCTGCCCTATTCCGAATTTCGCCATCCCGTCGACCCGTCTGTCATTCTTGCGCGCCAGTTTAACGGGTGAGGGGAACTTGTGATATATGCGGAAATGACATGTCGTCAGCCCCAATTGGAATTTTTGGGACGTCGGACGGCAATCCTACAATTCCTGCCGGTTGCGGCGGGAAATCAAAGGGGGACTACCGTGAAGATCAGACCCAAGACGATCTGGTCCATGACTCTGGACGGCAGTTGCGACACGCCGACGAAAACGACCGTCGGGAGCCGCGATTTGACCCTTACCATGGACGAACCGAAGGATCGCGGCGGCACGAATCTGGGGCTCATGCCGCTGGAGACCATGATGGCCGGCCTGATCGGCTGCACCAATGTCGTCTCGCACAAGATCGCCAAGGCCAATGGCATCGAAATAGAGAACATGTCGGTGCGCGCCGAGGTGACGGTCAACAGCTCCGGGACGCGTCTGGTCAAGGAGGTCGACGTGCCGTTCCCGGAAGTCAGGCTGTTCATCGAATTCACCACGGTCTCGGACCGGGTGGCGGTCGAAATCCTGAAACGGGACCTGCGCCGCTACTGCGCGGTATCCAAGGTGCTGCAGCAGGCCGGCAGCACGGTGGAGGAAATCTGGACGATTCATCACCGCGCATGAGCGCGCGGCACGCGGCGCGCGCCGGGCCGGCGGAATGCAGAGAAGGATGGGCTGGATGAGCGACTTCAAGAGCGAAATCAGGGACGGAATGCGCATCGACTGGGACGTCCCGATCGAGATGGATGACGGGCTCGTCCTGCGGGCCGATGTCTTCCGCCCGCCCGGGGACGGCCACTATCCGGTGATCCTGACCTACGGCCCCTACGGCAAGGGTTTGGCGTTCCAGGAAGGCTATCCGAGCGCCTGGAACAGGATGGCGGAACAGCACCCGGACGTGACCGCCGGCTCGACCAACGCCTACCAGAGCTGGGAGGTGGTCGACCCCGAAAAATGGGTGCCGGACGGCTATGCCTGCGTGCGTGTGGATTCCCGCGGTTGCGGCCGCACGCCCGGATTCATCGATCACTTCTCGCCGCGCGAGACCAAGGATTTCCACGACTGCATCGAATGGGCAGCGGCGCAGCCCTGGAGCAACGGCAAGATCGGCCTCAACGGCATCTCCTACTACGCCATCAATCAGTGGCACGTGGCGTCGCTGCAGCCGCCGCACCTGACCGCGATGTGCATCTGGGAGGGCGCGGCCGACTGGTATCGCGACATGACCCACCATGGCGGCATGCTCTGCACCTTCTGGGAGAACTGGTACGACATGCAGGTCAAGACCGTGCAGTACGGCCGCGGCGAGAACGGACCCCGCAGCCGGGTGACCGGCGACCTTGTCTGCGGGCCGGAGACGCTGAGCGAGGCGGAACTGGCCGCCAACCGCTCGGATTTCGGGGGCGATATCCTCGCCCACCCGCTCGACGATTCCTACCACCGCGACCGCTCGCCCGTGTGGGACAGGATAACCGTTCCGATGCTCTCCGCCGGCAACTGGGGTGGCCAGGGACTGCATCTGCGCGGCAATGTGGAGGGTTTCGTGCGCGCCGCGTCGCGCGAGAAGTGGCTGGAGCTGCACGGGATCGAGCACTGGACCGAGTTCTATACGGACTACGGCGTCCGGCTGCAGAAGCGGTTCTTCGACCACTACCTGAAGGGCGAGGACAATGGCTGGGACCGGGAGCCCCCGATCCTTCTCCAGGTGCGCCATATCGACCGCTTCGAGGAACGCAAGGAGACCGAGTGGCCGATCGCGCGGACCCGCTGGACGCGGTTCTATCTCGCGCCCGAAGGAGGCGCCCTCGTCGACGAGGCGGCACCGGGAGCACCCGCCGCGTTCGATGCGTCCGGCGACGGCATCACCTTCACGACGGCGCCCCTGGAGGCCGAGACCGAAATCACCGGCCCTTCGGCAGTCAAGCTGTTCGTGTCCTCATCGACGCAGGACGCCGATATCTTCATCGTGCTGCGCGTGTTCGACCCGGAGGGCGAAGAGGTCGTGTTCCAGGGCGCGATCGACCCGCACACGCCGATCGGACAGGGCTGGCTGCGGGCCTCGCACCGCGAGCTCGATCCGGGATTGAGCGAGCCTTACCGGCCCTACCATATCCACGATGAGCCGATGCCGCTCTCGCCCGGCGAGGTCGTGGAACTCGACGTCGAAATCTGGCCGACCTCGATCGTCATTCCGCCCGGCTACCGGATCGCGCTGACGGTGCGCGGCAAGGATTACGAATACGCCAAATCGACCGGGGCGCGGCTGTCGGCCTTCAAGAACGAACTGACCGGCTGCGGGCCATTCCTGCACGACGACCCGCGCAACCGCCCGCCGGAAATCTTCGCCGGCACGACGACGCTGCATTTCGGCGACGGCGCTGCGCCCTATGTACTGCTGCCGGTAATTCCGCCGAAGAACTAGGGCGTTATCCCGGCTGTAAGGTCTGACTCGCCGCCTACTTGCGCAGCGACTGCGTATAGATACGGTCCGCCTTCTCGCTCGCGGCCTTCGCATCCGCCGCTGTCGATCCGGGCCCGCAGATCTGCGATCTCGGATCGCAGCGCATCGAAATCGGTCTGCGTGGCCGCCCCTTCGGGTGTCACGCAACCGGCAAGCAGCAACGTCGCCACAACGAACGCTCCAGTGCCGGCGAGGCTCATGGTTCGCATCATCGTGCCTCCTCGAATGGCGGGGAACCGGGCCCGGAAACACGCGACGGCCACAGTGGTAGTCCGGTTAGCACGAATCGAAAGGGCCCGTCTTGATCTTGATCACAAGACGGGCCCAGTCGACTTCTTCCCTGTATTCAGATGGCTTCGTCGCCGTCCCGGATCGTCTCATCCCGGGTGCCATCGTCGGCGGTGCCTCCCTTGAAGACGCCGATCGCCGAAGTCAACGCGTCGCCGGACAGTTTGGGCTCGGCCTGCGACAGCCTCGGCGCATTGGGCACATAGAACTGGTGCCGCCCGATCATCGGCCCACGGGGCAACTTCCGGCCCCAGGCCGGCAGCGCATAATCCGCATGGTACCACAGCGCGCCGCTGGTCGGATCCTCGGCGTAACCCCAGAACACCACCCTGGCCAGAACCTGGCTTTCCTTCCAGGCCTGCACGTCGCGAGGACGGTCGCTGCGGCCATCGCACCACCAGGAAAACTGGCATCTGTGCCTTGGCTTCGGTCCGCCCTGCTTGACGACCGCGCAGATCTTGTCGGGATAACGCTTATCTGCAACCCTGTTCAAAACGACATGGCCGACGGCGATCTTGCCGACGACCGGCTCACCCCGCGCCTCGAAATAGATATTCAGCGCAAGGCAGTTGATTTCATCTCTGATATCCGCCTTCCCCTCACCGGGAAATACGACAGCCAACAGAATTGTCGCCAGAGCGATCAATGACCCCTTTTGCAGCATACCATCCACCCAAGCATTCATGTTTTTATGGACTCTTCGACCCCTGTCCGGCCTTGGCGGCATGGTTTCGGGGCGAGTCTTCGGAGATGCTGCGGCGCTGAGACCTCCCCAGATCGAAGCGCTGCCTCCCCAAAACTCCTTAACAAAACGTTAATATCAGATAGTGATCCGGAAATCAATTGAATAGATGGAAAAATCCCGATAATTTTATAAAGTGTATTTGTTAACTATATTTGTTTACTATATTTGTTAACTATTATATTGTATATATTATGGGATTTTACGGGAGTTTCTTTCTGAAAATGGGATGTTGCTTCAGCCAGCAGGGCGCGCCGGGACTTCAACCCAAAAAAGGGCGTCCTGTCGAAGCAGGGAGGCGTGGGTTAACTGACCAGAGCATGGAATATTTCGGGCGGCGAGCCGGCTCCGGCACCCGGCGCGGCGGACGTTCACCTCAAGTAAACACTTTACCATCTATGATTTTCGCCAGGGGTCTACTCCACCAACAAGCAAATGCCGCATGCCATGACAGCCATTACCGCCGACAGCCTGGGACGCGCCGCGATCCGCTTGCCCGCCGCTGTTTTCTGGCCCGCCCTGCTCCTTGCCGCCGCGTGGGGCGCGATGTTGTATTCGTCCCACGTTCCCGAAGCCATCGGCCTGCTGTTGCCCTATCTGCCCTATGGGCTGGGATTGGTCGGCGCGATCATCGGGTGGCGTTTCAATCGCAGCCGCCTGGTGTTTTCGATGGCAATTCTGGTGATCGGACACTGGCTTCTGCTGGGACCGGCAAGCAACATCAAGCCTGGGACAACCGGCGAAGTCGGCTACATGGCGTATGCGTTTCTGTTCCCGATTGGCCTCGTTACCCTCTCCCTCCTGCATGAGCGCGGCCTGCTGTCGCGGCTCGGGCTGACCCGCGCCCTGGGGTTCGCCGCGGTCGGCGGCGTCGCGGTGGCGATTGCCGGGGCGCATTTCTGGCTGGTCGACGATGTCGCCGGCAGTCTGCACGATTGGGTGAGGCTCGTTCTGTCCCTGCGGTTGGTGCCGCAAGCCTATCTGCCGCAGACCACTATTCCGGCGCTTGCTCTCGTGGCCTTCGGCGCGGCGGCGCTGTTCATCGTGCTGCGGCTCGTCGCCCTCGGCAACCCGCCGCTGGAAAGCGGTGCGCTGGGTGCGCTGGTTGCGGTGGGACTGGCGTTGCACTTCGCGGGCAACGCGTCGACCGGGTCCGTGTTCTTCACCACCGCGGCGACGACGCTGTTGATCGCGGCGATCCAGGACGGCTACCGGCTGGCCTTTCATGACGAGTTGACCGGCCTGCCCGGGCGCCGCGCGCTGATGAACGAGACCATGAAGCTGGGATCCCGCTACGCGATCGCGATGCTGGATGTCGATCACTTCAAGAAATTCAACGATACCTATGGCCACGATGTCGGGGACCAGGTGCTGCGCATGGTGGCCAGCCGCATGGAAATGGTCGGCGGGGGCGGCAAGGCTTTCCGTTACGGCGGCGAGGAGTTCACGATCGTGTTTTCCGGGAAGTCCAGCGACGAGGCCGTCGAACATCTCGATTCGTTGCGCCAGAACATCAAGGATTCCGGGTTCACGATCCGGTCGAAGGACCGCAAGAAAAAGAACGCCGAGAACAGATCGAACGGCAAGACAAAGAACGGCAGGAAAGTCTCGGTAACGATCAGCATCGGCGTTGCCGAGCGGTCGGACAACAACCCGTCCCCGGACACCGTGATCAAGGCCGCCGATCAGGCGCTCTACCGCGCCAAGAAGGGCGGCCGGAACCAGGTAAGCGTGTAGAAAAGCTACTCGAACAGCTGGCGAATAACGTCGCCAAGATCCTTCAGACTCAACGGATCGTTGCCGTCCCCGGCTGAAACGGGCACGTGCTTCGTCGCCGCATCGGCGACAAACGGCTCCTTTCCGTCGGCGCCCGGCGCCGCATAGACCGCGGTCATGAAATCACGCCAGATGCGCGCCGGGATTCCGCCGCCCTGCAAACCCTCGACCGGCTTGTTGTCGTCGCGGCCGGCCCAGACCCCGACCACCAGGTCCCCCGTGAAGCCGATGAACCAGCCGTCCCGATTGTCCTCGCTGGTGCCGGTCTTGCCCGCCGAAGGGCGGCCGAAAGCGCTGGCCCGGCCGGTTCCGGTCTGAACCGCGGCCATCAGCATGTTGACCATGGCATCTCGCTTCCAGGGAATCGTGCCCCGGTCGCCGCCGGCGGGAGAGCGGTATTCATAGAGCGTTCGGCCCCGGCCGCGAATCTCCCGGATCACATAGGGCTCGACCCGCTTCACGTCGGCGGCGATCGCCGCATAGGCGCCGGTGAGCTCCAGCAATGTCGTCTCGAAACTGCCCAGCGCAAGGCTGGGCGTCGGCTGCAGGTTGGAAGTGATCCCCAGCACCCTGGCCACGCCGATAACCTTCTCGCGGCCGATATGTTCGGTAAGCTTCACCGCAACGGTGTTGATCGATTCGGCGAATGCGGTGCGCAAGGTCACCTGGCCCCTGAATTCGCCCGAGGCGTTGCGCGGCTTCCAGCCGTCGACCTCGATGGGCTCGTCCACCGCCAGGCTGTCGGGCCGGAACCCGGCGTCGAGTGCCGCAAGATAGACGAACAGCTTGAAGGCGGAACCCGGCTGCCGTTTGGCTTGCGTTGCACGATTGAACTGACTCTCCCGGTAATTGCGCCCCCCGACCATGGCGACGACGGCGCCGTCGAGCGTCATGGCGACCAGGGCAGTTTCAACCGCCTCCTCACCGGTGCCAAGGATGCCTGACCATCTCGCGATCGTGTCTTCGGCCAAATTCTGGATCTCCGGGACCAGGGTTGTCTGGACGGAAAGATCGGCGGCCATCGGGCCAAGCAGCCTGTGAGAATCCTGCTCGACCCAGTCGGCCAGATAGTTCCAGCCCGGGTGAGCGTCCGGCGCTATGGCCAGGACCGCCGGCTCCGCCCGTGCCGCCTGGGCCTCGTCTTCGCCGATGTATCCTTCGCCGAGCATCAGGCCCAGAACCATCGCGGCGCGCGCCTGCGCCGTCTCCAGATCCTTCACCGGCGAATACCGCGAGGGCGCCCGGATCAGCCCGGCGAGCATGGCCGACTCCGAAAGACTCAAGGACCGCGCCGATTTTCTGAAATAGCGCCAGGCCGCGGCGTCGACGCCGTAGGCCCCGGCGCCGAAATAGACGGAATTCAGGTAATTCGCGAGGATATCATCCTTGGCGAGCCGGTTTTCCAGCCACAGCGCCAGCATCATGTCCTGAACCTTGCGCTTGATGGTACGGTCCGGTTCCAGGAAATAGGTCTTGGCGAGCTGCTGGGTGATGGTGCTGCCGCCCTGACGGATTTCACCGGCCTCGACATTCGCCGCAACTGCCCGACCAATGCCGCGCAGGTCGATGCCGGAATGCAAATAGAAGCGGCGGTCCTCCGCCGCAACCACGGCCTGCCGGAGCTGCTCGGGCAGTTCCTCAGCCGCCAGCCATTCGCCGCGAAACGCGCCGCGGCTGGCAAAGACCTCGTCGTTTTCCGCCTTCAGCAGCATCGACGGCCGGTCGGGCGCCTCCCCGAAGCCGTCCGGAAGCGGCAGGGAGTATGCGAAATAGGCAAAGGTTCCCATAACGGCGACGGCGCCCGACAAGAGCACGATGATGAAATCCCGCCAGCCGAGGCGACGTCGATCGCGCATTGAGAAACGTCTCGAAGCCTTCAAGCTCATGATGATCCTGCCTGCGGCGATCAAAGCATCCGGCGGAGGGTCCGCCGCGCGGACAGAACGTTTCCGCGGATGCATTCATTACAGGAACTATTGCCGGAAATTGTGGCGACGCGATGGCGATGCGGGACCGGCAGGCACGGCGTGAGGAAGGCCCCGTGCGATGACGGGGCCTTCGTTCAAATGCTCTGCGGTTAAATGCAAACCGAGGTGGTCAGTGCGCGATTCCGAGTATTTCCATCGCCTGGTGCAGCGCCTCGAGCGATTCCTTGTGCTTGCCCGAACTGTGCAACGCCACGCCCTTGTCGTGAAGGGCCTTGGCCTCCTCGTTGCCCTGGCTCGCAAGGGACGCTTCAATCAGTTTTGCATCCTTCGGACAATGCGCCGCGAGTGCGGGGCTCGCGAACCCGAAGATCACGATCGTGGCAATGAGCAATTGTTTCATTTCGAACGGCTCCCTCTCTCTGGTTTATTAATGCTGTCCCGATGCGTACACCTCGCGTGCGCCGTTATTCCACCCATCCGGTGGAAGGCGCGGCCATGTCTTACCCGCCGCCATCCGGGCCCGCCGATTGCCGCAGCCTGTCCCAGTACTCCAGGCGCTTGGCGATTTCGCGCTCGAAGCCGCGTTCGACGGGACGGTAGAACCGGCGCCGCGCCATCGCCCCGGGGAAATAGTCCTGTCCCGAGAAGCCATCCGCCACGTCATGATCGTAGGCGTAATCCTTGCCGTAACCGAGCTCCTTCATCAGGTGTGTCGGTGCGTTCAGGATATGCTTCGGGGGCATCAGCGAGCCGGTTTCGCGCGCGCTGCGCATCGCCGACCCCAGCGCCTTGTACACGGCGTTCGATTTCGGCGCGGTCGCGAGATAGACGACCGCCTGCGCAAGCGCCAGTTCGCCTTCGGGCGATCCCAGCCGCTCGTAGCAGTCCCAGGCGGCCAGGGCCTGCGGCGCTGCCTGCGGGTCGGCAAGCCCGACATCCTCATACGCAAAACGCGCCAGACGCCGTGCGATATAGCGGGGGTCCTCGCCCCCGACCAGCATCCGCGCGAGCCAGTAGAGGCCGGCATCCGCGTCCGAGCCGCGCAGCGATTTGTGCAATGCGCTGATCAGGTTGTAATGGCCCTCCTGGCTCTTGTCGTAGAGCGGCGCACGCCGCTGGACAGTAGCGGCCAGCGCCACGGTATCCAGGGCGGTACCAGAATCCAGGGCGAACAGTTCCTCCGCCAGATTCAAGGCGAACCGTCCGTCGCCGTCGGCCATCGCCCGCAACGCCGCCCGCGCATCCGCGTCCAGCGGCAGGGTAGCGCCCTCGGCGGCCTCCGCGCGCTGCAGCAGGTTTTCGAGCGCAGCATCATCGAGCCGGTTCAGGACGAACACCTGGCAGCGGGAGAGCAGCGCCGCGTTCAACTCGAAGCTGGGGTTTTCCGTCGTCGCGCCGACCAGAATGACGGTCCCGTCCTCGACATAGGGCAGGAACCCGTCCTGCTGGGCACGGTTGAACCGGTGGATCTCATCGATGAACAGGAGCGTGCCGTGGCCGGACAGCCGCCGCGCCTTGGCCCTCTCGAACACCTTGCGCAAGTCGGCAACGCCCGAAAACACCGCCGACAACGGTTCGAACTCGAGCTCCGTCCGGTCGGCCAGCAGCCGCGCGATGGTCGTCTTGCCGCAGCCGGGCGGACCCCACAGGATCATCGACGCGAGACGCCCGGCATCGGTCATGCGACGCAGCGCCCCGCCCTCCGCCAGCAGATGATCCTGGCCGACGATCTCCGCCAGGTCCTGCGGCCGCAGACGGTCGGCAAGCGGCCGCGGCGCGGAGGATTCGAACAGGCCCTCCTGCCGCGGCCCGCTGCTCATCGAACCTCGACCTTGAGGATCCGGTCGCCGCGGCGGATCGCGATCCTCCAGGACTCCGGTGGTTTCGAGATGATCTTCTTGACGTCCTGGACCCGCGAGAGTTCGACGCCATTGATTGCGGCCAGAATATCGCCCGGACGCAGGCCGAGCCGCGCCGCTCTCGAACGCCGCACGACACCGAGCACAATGACCCCCTGCCGTCGCCCGGTTAACCCGAGATCCTCGATCAGCGCCGGCGACAGGTTGGCGATCCGGGCGCCGGCCAGCGGCTGCTCGCCCTTCAGCAGCGTCTCGTTCCGGGGCGGATCCTCGGGCGGCGCCACGAGCGGGAACCGGACGCTCCGCTCGACCTTCTTGCGCAACACCGTCATCTGCACCGACTCGCCGATCCGGCGGGTCGCAAGCCGAAACCGCAATGCCTGCATGTCTTCGACATCCTGGCCGGCGACGGATACGACGACGTCGCCGGACCGCAACCCCGCACCGTCCGCCGGGCCGCCCTTGTATACGTCCTCCACGATGATACCGACCGGCCGCCGCATACCCATCGCCTGGGCCAGCTCCGCCGTCAGCGCCCGGCCCTCGAAACCCATCCAGGGGCGCACCAGCGGGCGGCCTTCGATGGCCGAGTCGACAATGGCCCTGACCATGTTGCTGGGAACGGCGAAGCCGATCCCGAGCGAGCCGCCGCTCTTCGAAAAGATCGCCGTGTTGATGCCGACCAGGCTTCCGTCCATGGCCACCAGCGCGCCACCCGAATTTCCGGGATTGATCGCCGCGTCGGTCTGGATGAACGAGCGGTAGTCGGCGACGCCGACCCGGGTGCGCGCCAGCGCCGATACGATGCCGCTGGTCACCGTCTGCCCGACCCCGAACGGGTTGCCGATGGCCAATACCAGGTCACCCACTTCAAGGCCGTCGGAATCGCCGAACGCCACCGCCGGCAGATCCTCGCCTTCGGGATCGATGCGCAGTACGGCGACGTCCGTACGCTTGTCGGCGAGCACGATCTCCGCCTCGTATTCGCGCCGGTCGGACAGCACCACCGTTATTTCCTCGGCGCCTTCGATGACGTGGTTGTTGGTGACCACCACGCCGTCGGCGCGCACCAGCACACCCGAACCCAACGAGTTCTGGATCCGCTCCCGCGGGGCGCCGCCGAACGGAAAATCGTCGCCGAAGAAGCGCTTGAAAAAGGGATCGTCGAACAACGGAGAGATCGATCGCTGCTGGACGACTTTCTTCGCGTAGATGTTGACCACGGCCGGTGCCGTGCTGCGCACGACGGGCGCAAAGGACAGCGTGATCTGTTCGCGGCCTTCGGGGACAGTCGTATCGGCCAGCACGGCGCACGGCGCCAGCGCCAGGATGAAACCGAACAGCGCAGCGGCCGACAGACGGAATCGTGCAATCGTCGAAAGCATGTCCGTCAACTTAAGCAGCGTCGTCCCTCGCCACAAGATGGAGTCGTCGGCGCCGGGGGACAAAGCGTCGACGCAGGAACTGCACTAGGCAAATCGTTTGTTTTGTGAAGGCCGCGATGGTTGGGGCAGTATCACCACTCTGTGCCATAGACTGATGATGGCCGTCTATTGAACGACCTCACATCGATCAACAAAGTCCCTGAGCTGCTCAAGATTCTTCGCATCCGCACGAACGAGGGCCGAGAATGATTCAGTCGCCTGACCGCCATGCAACCGGAATACAGTCAGGTGTTGGGTCGGAACTGTGCCGGATATCTGCTCGAAATAGACAAACGCACTGTTCGCCGAATAACCGCCAAATGTCAGCCCCAGCATATGAAAATCGAGGAACCCCCCGCCCGGATTGGCCATGGGAGGTAAAATCCCGGTTACCGCGTCGGGCAGGCCGTCCACGCGATAGACAATACGATAGTCATCATCCAGCGGGGAAGGTGTTGGCACTTCAATCTCAGACCAGCAAGCCGCCGTCCGATGGGTTGAAGTCGCAGCTGAATTCGACCACCCCGCACCAGCGAAAAGCGCCAAAACGCTCAACGCCCAGATTGCGGCGAAACACTTGGGGATGCGGCTTCGATCCATGGACACGATGCTAACGTCCCGGATATCCGATCTCAAGAACTAGAACACTTCAAGATTGATCGACGCCGGCATCGAGCGACCTCATACTTCGAGACGGGCCTGAAGGCCCTCCTCAGCATGAGGCTCCAACGCTTGTTCCCTCATGCTGAGGAGCGGCGGAGCCGCGTCTCGAAGTATGAGGTCGCGCCGTCGGCGCAAGCAAGAATCCAGACAATCTTGAAACACTCCAGGCGCCGAATAAGAAAGAGGGCGGCACGATGGCCGCCCCTGACTCGTTCTGTCGCCTGAGAGCCCCGGCGCGCTATTCCTCGTCCGAGACGGCAGCGGCGGCCTCCTGAGTCGGTCCGGAATCCTGGCCCTTGGCTTCGATGTCGCGCTCGACGAACTCGACGACCGCCATATCGGCGGCATCGCCGTGGCGGTGCCCTGCCCGCAACACACGCGTATAGCCGCCCGGGCGTTCCGCGTAGCGGCCGGCGAGCGTATCGAACAGCTTGGCCGTCATCGCGTTGTCGCGAAGTGTTGCAAAGGCCTGGCGGCGGGCATGCAGACCGCCACGCTTGCCCAGGGTGACGAGCTTCTCGACGAACGGACGCAGTTCCTTCGCCTTCGGCAGGGTTGTCTTGATCTGCTCGTGCTTGATCAGCGCATTGGCCATGTTGGACAGCATCGCCTTGCGGTGGCTGCTAGTCCGGTTCAGCTTGCGGCCGCTCATTCCATGTCGCATCGCGACGGCTCCCTCAATTAAATCCGTGCTACAAGGTGGCCGATCAGTACGGCTCGTCCAGCCGGCGCGCCATTTCCTCGATATTCTCCGGCGGCCAGTTGGGGATTTCCATACCGAGATGCAGGCCCATCTGCGCCAGCACCTCCTTGATCTCGTTCAGCGACTTGCGGCCGAAATTCGGCGTGCGCAGCATTTCCTGCTCGGTCTTCTGCACCAGGTCGCCGATGTAGACGATGTTGTCGTTCTTCAGGCAGTTGGCCGAGCGCACCGACAGCTCCAGTTCGTCCACCTTGCGCAACAGGTTCTTGTTGAACGGCAGTTCGGAAGGCCGCTCCTCGAGGATCTGCGTCTGCGGCTCCTCGAAATTGATGAACAGCTGCAGTTGGTCCTGCAGGATCCGCGCCGCCAACGCCAGCGAGTCCTCGGGCGTCACCGAGCCGTCAGTCTCGATGGTCATCGACAGTTTGTCGTAGTCGGTGACCTGGCCGACGCGGGTGTTCTCCACCTTGTAGGACACCTTGCGGATGGGACTGTACATGGCATCCACCGGGATCATGCCGATCGGCGCATCCTCGGGACGGTTCTGGGTTGCCGGGACGTAGCCCTTGCCGGTCTCCACGGTCATTTCCATGGCCAGCTTGGCGCCTTCGTCCAGCGTGCAGATGATGAGATTCGGATCCATGATGTCGATGTCGTGGCCGGTCTCGATCTGCGCCGCGGTCACTTCGCCGGGGCCGTGCGCCGTCAGGCTCATGCGCTTGGCGCCCTCGCCATGCATCCGCAATCCCAGGGACTTCAGGTTGAGGACGATATCGGTCACGTCCTCGCGCACGCCCGGGATGGACGAGAACTCGTGCAGCACGCCCTCGATCTGGATCGAGGTGATCGAAGAGCCCTGCAGCGACGACAGGAGGACCCGCCGCAACGCGTTGCCCAGCGTGAGCCCGAAGCCCCGCTCGAGGGGCTCGGCAACGATGGTCGCAGTTCTGCCCGGATCGGCACCACCCTCGATATTGAGCTTCGTGGGCTTAATCAGCGTTTGCCAGTTCTTCTGAATCACGGTTGTAAACCTCTCGGTCAAATCATTGGCGCCCAATCGCCCGCACGGCGATTGCACCCCTGTCTTTCATGCCGGGCCTGTGGGGGCCGGCAACCCGTCACGTCAAACCCGACGTCGCTTGGGCGGGCGACAGCCATTGTGGGGGATCGGCGTCACGTCGCGGATTGCCGTGATGTTAAAGCCGATGGCCTGCAGTGCCCGCAGCGCGGATTCGCGTCCCGAGCCCGGTCCTTTGACCTCGACATCCAGCGTCTTCATGCCGTGGTCCATCGCCTTGCGGCCGGCATCCTCCGCCGCCATCTGCGCGGCATAGGGAGTCGACTTGCGGCTCCCCTTGAATCCCTGGCTACCCGCCGACGACCAGGAAATCGCATTGCCCTGCGCGTCGGTGATCGTGATCATCGTGTTGTTGAACGTGGCGCTGACATGCGCGACGCCCGACGTGATGTTCTTGCGCTCGCGACGCCGCGTGCGTGTGCCTGTCTGTTTCGCCATCTCGGATCAAGCCTTCTTCTTGCCGGCAATCGGCCGCGCCTTGCCCTTGCGCGTCCGTGCATTGGTGTGGGTCCGCTGGCCGCGCACCGGCATGCCCTTGCGGTGCCGCAAGCCCCGGTAACAACCAAGGTCAAGCAGGCGCTTGATATTCATCGCCACCTCACGACGCAAATCACCCTCGACGATGTGGTCATGGTCGATGATTTCGCGGATCTGCATGGTTTCCTGATCGGTCAGGTCCTGTACCCGGCGCTCCCGCGGGATGTTACATTTCCCGCAGATTTCCGAGGCCTTGGTCCGGCCGATCCCATGGATGTAAGTAAGGGCGATCTCAACGCGCTTCTGCGTCGGGATATTCACGCCAGCTATGCGTGCCACGCTGCCTGCTCCTCGATGTCGTTTGAATTGCCGTCCGTCGTCGGAAATGAATTCCGATCTCCGGGCGTACCCAACCGCCGGACCGTCCCCGGTCCGGGCGGGCGGATTATAGTTTTATCGGGCGCCATGTCAATCACTGCAGAGTCTCCAGGACCTGTTCTATTTCCCGGGTGACGTCGTCGATCGCGGCCATCCCGTCGACCGACCGTAAAATGCCCTTTTCCCTGTAGTACGGGATGATCTGGGCGGTCGACCCATGGTAGGCGGCAAGCCTCGCCTTTACGGTTTCGGCATTGTCGTCGTCCCGGCGCGTAAACTCCGACGATCCGCAGGCGTCGCACGTATCCGGCGTTTTCGGCTGCTTGAACCGGTCGTGGTACCCCGCGCCGCATTTCGCACAGGCAAATCGGCCGGTAATCCGTTCCGTCAGCGCCTCATCATCCACCGTCATCTCGACCACGGCGTCGAGTTTCAATTGCTTGTCGGCCATGATGTCGTCCAGCGCCGCCGCCTGGTCGGTGGTGCGCGGGAACCCGTCGAGTATGAAACCGGCGGCGCAGTCCGGCTGCATGATGCGGTCGGCGATGATGCCGATCATGATGTCGTCGGATACGAGCTCGCCCGCCTCCATCACCGCCTTGGCCTTAAGGCCGATCTCGCTGCCCGCGGCAACGGCGGCGCGCAGCATGTCACCGGTCGAAAGTTGGATCATATGGTGCGTTTTTTCCAGTCGTTCGGCCTGGGTGCCCTTGCCTGCTCCGGGAGGGCCCAACAGTATGATGTTCATCCACGTCTCCCACGCAGCTTGCTCTTCTTGATGAGCCCCTCATACTGATGAGCCAGCATGTGTGCGTGGATTTGACCGACCGTATCCATGGTCACGCTGACCACGATCAGCAGGCTGGTTCCGCCAAAGTAAAACGGTACGGCATATTGCGATATCAGGATTTCCGGCAGGATACAGACGGCCGACAGGTAGGCGGCGCCGACAACGGTCAGCCGGGTCAGGACGAAATCCAGATATTCCGCCGTGTTTTTGCCGGGCCTTATGCCCGGGACGAATCCGCCGTACTTCTTCAGATTATCGGCGGTATCCGCCGGGTTGAAGACGACCGCGGTATAGAAAAACGCAAAGAAAACGATCAGCGATACGTAAATCAGCAGGTAGCCAGGCTGGCCGCGCCCCAGATAGGCGGTGATCGTCGTCAACCACTCCGGCCCCCCGCTGCCGCCGAACCCCGCGAAGGTCGCCGGCAGCAGCAGCAGCGAGGTCGCGAAGATCGGCGGAATCACGCCGGAGGTGTTGAGCTTCAGCGGCAGATGCGACGACTCGCCGCCGAACATCCGGTTGCCGACCTGGCGTTTGGGGTACTGGACCACGATCCGCCGCTGTGCGCGCTCCATGAACACGATGAAGGCGATCACGGCCACGGACATCACCAGCAGGACGATGATCAGGGCGGCCGACAGCGCACCGGTGCGGCCGAGTTCCAGTGTCTGCGCCAGCGCCGCCGGCATATTGGCGACAATGCCCGCGAAGATGATCAGCGAAATACCGTTGCCGACACCGCGCTGGGTGATTTGTTCGCCCAGCCACATCAGGAACATCGTGCCACCGACGATCGTCACAACAGTCGTGATTACGAAGGACAGCCCCGGAGTGACCACGACACCGCTGCTGTTTTGCAGTCCCACAGCGATGCCGTACCCCTGCACCGTCGCCAGCACGACCGTCAGGTAGCGGGTGTACTGGTTGATTTTCTTGCGGCCCGTCTCGCCTTCTTTCTTCAACTCCTCAAGCGTCGGCACCACCGCCGTCATGAGCTGCATGATGATCGACGCCGAAATGTAGGGCATGACGTTCAGGGCGAAGATGGACATACGGCTCAATGCCCCGCCCGAGAACACGTCGGCCATGCCGGCGATGCCGCCTGCCAGGCGCGAGAAAATGTCGCTCAGCGCGGCCGGATCGATACCCGGAATCGGTACATATGTGCCGAGCCTGTAGACGACCAGCGCGCCGAGGGTAAACCACAGGCGCTTTTTCAGTTCGGTGGCCTTGCTGAAGGCACCGAAATTGAAATTGGCGGCTAACTGTTCAGCGGCAGATGCCATGGCACGGGTTCCTGCCGGACGATTCCGGCTTCAGGTTTCAGTTGTCTTCAGCCGGCGTTTCGTCGGCCGGGGGGGTCTCGTTTGCGTCCTCATCCTCGGCCTCGGCCCTGTTCTCAGCCTCGACCTTGCTCTCGTCCTTGGCCTTGGCCTTGTCCTTGGCTTTATCCTTGTCCTTGTCCTTGGCCTTGGCCTTATCCGTGGCTTTATCCCCGGCCTTGGCCTTAGTCTCGTCCTTGACCTTGGCCTTCGCCCTGGCTTCGGCCCTGTCCGCCTTTTTTCCGGCCTTGGGCGCGGGCGCCTCGGGGAGTATGACCTTGCCGCCGGCTTTCTCGACAACCTCGACGGCGGCCTTCGACGCGCCGGCGACATGAATGGTTATCTTTGTCTTCAGTTCGCCTTTTGCAAGAAGCCGCACGCCGTCGCCCACACGACGCCCCACCAGGCCGGCCGCGGTCAGGGCAGCGGTATCCACCGTCTTGCCGGCATCGAGCTTCTTGTCGTCGATCGCCTGCTGCAGCCGGCCGAGATTGATTACCGCATATTCCTTGCGAAACGGATTCTTGAAGCCGCGCTTGGGCACGCGCCTGTAGAGCGGCATCTGGCCACCCTCGAAGCCCTTGATCGCGACGCCGCTGCGGGACTTCTGGCCCTTCATGCCGCGGCCGGCCGTCCGGCCCTTACCGGAGCCGGCGCCGCGGCCGACGCGCGTCCGGTCGCTTCTTGCGCCCTTGTTGTCGGATAGCTCATTCAGTTTCATCGAACGTGTCCTCTGCTGCGGCGCGGGCGCCCGCTCAGCCCGCGTCCTCGACGCGGACCAGATGCCTTACCTTGTTGATCATGCCGCGCACCGCCGGCGTATCTTCCAACTCGCGCGTCCGGTGCATTTTGTTGAGTCCCAGCCCCTTCAGCGTCGCCAGCTGATCCTTCGGCCGGCGGATGGCGCTGCGAACCTGGGTGACCCGAACAGTGGCGCCCTTCTTGTCAGCCATCGGCCTGTTCCTTCGCCAAGTCCGTGTCTCGGCGGCCGACGATATCGCTGACCTTCTTGCCGCGCTTCGCCGCCACGCCGCGCGGCGACATGCAGTTCTGAAGCCCGTTGAAGGCCGCCTTGATCATGTTGTGCGGGTTCGAGGATCCCACCGACTTGGCGACGACGTCATGCACACCCAGCGCCTCGAACACGGCGCGGATGGGGCCGCCGGCAATAATGCCGGTGCCCGGTGGTGCGTTGCGCAGGACCACACGGCCCGCACCGTAGCGGCCCTTGACATCATGATGCAGGGTGCGCCCCTCGCGCAGGGGAATGCGGACCATCGACTTGCGCGCGTTTTCCGTTGCCTTGCGAATTGCTTCCGGCACCTCGCGCGCCTTACCGGCACCGTGGCCGACACGGCCCTTGCCGTCGCCCACGATCATGATCGCGGCGAACCCGAAGCGGCGTCCACCCTTGACCACTTTGGCCACCCGGTTGATACCGACCAGCTTTTCAATAAATTCGGATTCTTCGCGCTGCGCGCGGTCGTCCCGAGGTTTGCGTGGTGTCCGTGCCATTTGGTTCCGGCCCTTGTTAGAAATTCAGTCCGCTTTCGCGGGCAGCGTCGGCCAGGGCCTTGACCCGGCCGTGGAAGGCATAACCGCCGCGGTCGAACACGACCTCGGAAATGCCCGCCTTCTTCGCCCGCTCGGCGATCAACTTGCCGACTTCCGCGGCGGCCTCGACATTGCCGCCCGTCTTCAGCTTCTTGCGCAAGTCCTTTTCGACAGACGAAGCGGCCGCCAGCGTCTTACCCCCGCCATCGTCAATGATCTGGACGTAAATATGCAGGCCCGACCGGAACACCGACAGGCGCGGCCGACCCTTGGCGCGCTTGCGAAGCTGGTAGCGGGTACGCCGCGCACGTCGCGCGAACAGATTCTTCGAGTTCAACATCGCTTGTCCCTACTTCTTCTTGCCTTCCTTGGACCGGACATACTCGTCCGCATACCGCACACCCTTGCCCTTGAACGGCTCCGGTTTGCGGAAGGCGCGAATTTCGCTCGCCACCTGTCCAACCTGCTGCTTGCCGGCGCCGGAAACCTCGATCAACGTGGGTCGCTCGCACTTGATCTCGATTCCCTCCGGGATCGGGTAATTGACGTCGTGGCTATAACCCAGCTGCAGGTTCAGCGTCCTGCCCTGCACGGCCGCGCGATACCCGACGCCGCGGATTTCCAGCCGCTTGGTGAACCCTTCCGACGCACCGACGATCGCGTTGTTCACGAGGCTGCGCACAGTGCCCCACATGGTCACGGCGTGTTTCGAGTCATCGCGGGGCGCAACGATCAAGTTGCCATCCTCCTGGCTCACGCGGACCGACTCGTGCACCGGTACGGTCAGCGTACCCTTGCCGCCCTTGGCCGTCAGCAGATTGTTGGCGATCGTCACCTCGACGCCGCCAGGAATTGCCACAGGATTCTTGCCGATACGGGACATGGGTGCCTCCTAAAATACCCGGCAGAGCACTTCGCCGCCGACATTGGCCGCGCGTGCTTCGGTGTCCGACATGACCCCGCGCGGTGTCGACAGAATCGAGATACCGAGCCCGTTATAGACGGGTTGCAGTTTTTTGATGCCGGCATAGACGCGACGCCCCGGCTTCGAGACGCGGTCGATCTCGCGGATCACCGGCGCGCCGTCGCTGTACTTCAGCTCGACGGTCAACTCGGCGATGCCGGGACGAAGCTCGGCCCAGCTGAAACCACGGATGTAACCTTCGCGCTGCAGCACCTCGAGCACATTGCTCCGCAGCTTGGACGCCGGCACCGTCACAGCGGACTTGCTTGCCCGCTGGCCATTCCGGATCCGGGTGAGCATATCCCCGAGAGGATCAGACATTGCCATAGACTACGACCTCCCTCTACCAGCTCGACTTGACCAGGCCCGGGACCTGGCCTTGTGAGCCCAGCTCGCGCAGCGCGATGCGCGACATCTTGAACTTCCGGTAATAACCGCGCGGACGGCCGGAAACCTCGCAGCGGTTGCGGACACGCACGGCGGCGCTGTTCCGCGGCAGCTCGGACAGTTTGAGCTGGGCCGCGAAGCGCTCTTCGGGCGCCAGCGAACGATCGTTCACGATCGCCTTCAGCTTCGTACGCCTGGTCGCGTATTTCGACACCAGCCGCTTCCTCTTCATATTCTTCTCGATGGCGCTCTTCTTTGCCATTTGCTTACTCCGTTCCCTCGCTCATTTCACGAAGGGCATGTCGAAGCCCTTGAGCAGGGCCTTGGCCTCTGCATCGGTCTTCGCGCTGGTTACGATAACGATATCCATGCCGCGGATTGAATCGACCTTGTCGTAGTCGATTTCCGGGAAGACGATCTGTTCCTTCAAGCCCATCGCGAAATTGCCGTGGCCATCGAAGCTGTCTCCGGGAACGCCGCGAAAATCGCGTACCCGGGGCAACGCGACAGTGATCAGCCGGTCCAGGAATTCGTACATCCGGTGGCGCCGCAACGTGACCTTCACGCCGATCGGCATGCCCTCGCGCAGTTTGTAGGTTGCGATCGATCTCTTGGCATGCGTTACAACAGGCTTCTGGCCCGTGATTGCGGTCAGATCCTCGACGGCGCTGTTGATCTTCTTCGAATCCGCGACCGCCTCGCCCATACCGATATTCACGACGATCTTCTCGATGCGCGGCGCTTCCATCGCGTTCCCGTATCCGAATTCGGACACGAGCGACGGCCTGACCGTACTGTCGTACTGTTCCTGCAATCGGGTCATTTTACCCTCGTTCCCTCGGCTCAGCTGTCGATGATCTCGCCGGACCGGCGCGCGAACCGCACCTTCTGCGGCTTCTCACCCTTGCCCTTGGCTTCGATCACCTTGATGCCCACACGGGTCGGTTCGCTGCCTTTCGGGTCGATATGCGCGACGTTCGAGATATGCAGCGACGCTTCCTTTTCGAAGATTCCGCCGGCGTCAGTGCGGCTGGCGCGCGTGTGTCGCTTGACCACGTTTACGCCCTGCACGACGACCCGCGCATCCTTCGGCATGACCCGGATGACCTCGCCGGACTTGCCCTTGTCCTTTCCGGTCAGGACGACGACGCGGTCACCCTTCCTGATCTTGAACTTCACCGCCATGTCACAGGACCTCCGGCGCCAGCGAGATAATCTTCATGAACTTCTTGGCCCTCAGTTCACGCGTGACCGGGCCAAAGATGCGCGTCCCGATCGGCTCGCCCTGCTTGTTGATCAGCACGGCCGCGTTGCGGTCAAAGCGAATCGACGTGCCGTCCTGGCGATGGATTTCCTTCGCCGTGCGCACGACCACCGCACGCAGGACCTCGCCTTTCTTGACGCGGCCGCGCGGAATGGCCTCCTTGACGGTCACGACCACGACGTCGCCGATGCCGGCCGTCCGGCGCTTGGCGCCGCCCAGCACCTTGATGCACTGCACGCGCCGGGCGCCGGAGTTGTCGGCCACGTCCAGATTGGTTTGCATCTGAATCATGGTGCTACTCCTTGCTCACCGCTTCGGCCGCGCCGACGACTTCCCACGACTTGCGTCTGGAAAGCGGGCGGCATTCGCGAATCTGGACGATGTCGCCCTTCTTCGCCGCATTGGCCTCGTCGTGGGCCATGTATTTCTTCGACCGCGTGATGAACTTCTTGTAGACCGGGTGACTGACCCGGCGCTGCACGTTCACCACCACGGTTTTTTCCGCCGCATCGGACACCACGGTCCCCTGCAATACTCGCCTCGGCATCGTCCCGTAACTCCTAGGAAGCCTTACGCTTCGCGTTGAGGATCGTCTTGATCCGCGCGATATCGCGCCGCACCTCGCGGACTCGCGCTGTGTTCTCCAGTTGCCCGGTCGCCCTCTGGAAGCGCAGGTTGAACGCCTCCTTGCGCAGGCCAAGCAATTGATCCTTCAGTTCATCCGGCGTCTTCTGACGCAGATCGACCGTCTTCATGCCGTCAACCCTCCAGCCCAAGGCGCGCGACAAACCGTGTCTGCACCGGAAGTTTGGCCGCGGCCAGTTCGAACGCGCGCCGTGCCGTTCCGCCGTCGACGCCCTCCATCTCGAACATGATCCGTCCCGGCTTCACGCGGCACATCCAGAATTCCGGCGAACCCTTGCCCTTGCCCATGCGGACTTCGGCCGGCTTCGAGCTGACCGGGACGTCGGGAAAGACGCGAATCCACACCTTGCCGGCACGCTTGATATGGCGCGTAATGGTGCGCCGGGCGGCTTCGATCTGGCGCGCCGTGACGCGCCCCGGAGTCGTGGCCTTCAAGCCGTAGCTTCCGAAGTTCAGCTCGGTGCCGCCCTTGGCAGCGCCGTGGATGCGGCCCTTGTGCTGCTTACGGAATTTCGTTCGCTTCGGACTCAGCATGTCTTACGTCCCG
Source organism: uncultured Alphaproteobacteria bacterium (assembly GCA_947259105.1). Taxonomy (GTDB): domain Bacteria; phylum Pseudomonadota; class Alphaproteobacteria; order UBA8366; family JADFVY01. Next base: position 4,548 of record CAMYKU010000049.1, on the reverse strand, counting down.
TCATTCGAATTCATACAGGCGCCGCCTCAGCGGGCCTGTTGCTCCTGCGCCCGCTTGTCCTGGGCCATCGGATCGTGGCCCAGGATCTCGCCCTTGAAGATCCAGACCTTCACACCGCAGGTGCCGTATGTTGTTTTTGCCGTTGCGGTTCCGTAATCGACATCCGCACGCAGCGTATGCAGCGGCACGCGGCCCTCGCGATACCACTCCGTGCGGGCGATTTCGGCGCCGCCCAGCCGGCCGCCGCAATTTATGCGAATGCCTTCAGCGCCCAGCCGCATCGCGGACTGCACGGCCCGCTTCATGGCCCGTCGAAAGGCGACCCGCCGCTCCAGCTGCTGGGCGATATTTTCCGCGACCAGCTTGGCGTCGATTTCGGGCTTGCGAACCTCGACGATATTGAGGTTCACGTCCCCGCCCGTCATCTTGATCAGGTCCTGCCGCAGTTTTTCGATATCGGCGCCTTTCTTGCCGATCACCACGCCGGGTCGCGCGCTGTGGATCGTCACCCGCGCCTTCTTGGCCTGCCGCTCGATCACGATCCGCGAAACGCCCGCCTGGCTGAGCCGCTTTTCAATGTATCCGCGCAACTTGATGTCATCGTGCAGCTTGTCGCCGTATCCCTTGTCGGCGTACCAGCGCGAATTCCAGGTCCGGTTGATACCCAGACGCAGCCCGATCGGATTGACTTTCTGGCCCATTATTCGGTCTCCTCGCGTTCGCGCACGACCACGGTCAGGTTGCTGAACGGCTTTATGATCCGGCCGGCGCGGCCGCGCGCACGCGCGCGGAACCGCTTGACGACGAATGTCTTGCCCACCGTGGCTTCCTTCACATACAGACGGTCCACGTCGAGCTGATGGTTGTTTTCCGCATTCGCAATCGCGGACTGCAGCACCTTGCGCACTTCGTTCGCGATGCGGCGCTTGGAGAAAGTCAGGTCGGCGACCGCGCGATCCGCCGGCTTGCCTCGAATCATCTGGGCGACCAGGTTCAGCTTCTGCGGACTCGTCCGCATGACCTTGGAATAGGCCCGGGCCTCGTTGTCGGCCAGTGTTCTTTCGCGTGCCGCCTTGCCCATGACTCAGCGCCTCCTCGCCTTCTTGTCGCCCGCGTGCCCAAAGTAGGTGCGCGTCGGCGAAAACTCGCCGAACTTATGCCCCACCATGTTCTCGGTCACGAGGACGGGCAGAAACTTCTGGCCGTTGTAGACGCCAAATGTCAGGCCGACAAACTGCGGCAGAATCGTTGAGCGCCGCGACCAGGTCTTGATGACCATGTTCCGACCCGACGCATGCGCCGTTTCCGCCTTCTTCAGCAGATGGCCGTCGATGAACGGCCCTTTCCAAACCGAGCGTGCCAATGTGACGCCCTCCTGTTACTTCTTGCGGTGCCGACGCCGGATAATCAGCGAGTCGGTTTTCTTGTTGTGCCGCGTCTTGCGGCCCTTGGTCGGTTTGCCCCAGGGGGTCACCGGATGGCGGCCGCCCGACGTACGGCCCTCGCCGCCGCCATGGGGATGGTCGACCGGGTTCATGGCCACGCCGCGCACCGACGGACGTTTGCCCAGCCAGCGCTTGCGCCCCGCCTTGCCCAGCTTGATGTTCGACTGGTCGGGGTTGGAAACCGCGCCGATCGTCGCCATGCATTCGCCACGCACCATGCGCAACTCGCCGGACGACAGCTTGATCTGCGCGTAGCCCGCATCGCGGCCGACGAGCTGGACATAGGTTCCCGCGGAACGCGCGATCTGTCCGCCCCGGCCCGCCTTCAACTCGACATTGTGGACGATCGTGCCGACCGGAATACTGGCCAGCGGCATCGCATTGCCCGGTTTCACATCGGTGCGTTCGCCGGCGATGATCGTGTCGCCCACCTGAAGCCGTTGTGGCGCGAGAATGTAGCTCAACTCGCCGTCCTCGTACTTCAGCAGCGCGATGAATGCGGTCCGGTTGGGATCGTACTCGATACGCTCCACCATCGCCGGTATGTCGAACTTGCGACGGCGAAAATCGACGATGCGATACCGCCGTTTGTGTCCGCCACCGCGCCGGCGCGCGGTGATATGGCCCTGGTTGTTGCGGCCGCCCTTCTTGGTCAGACCTTCGGTCAGGCCCTTGACGGGCCGGCCCTTGTAAAGGCCGGACCGGTCGACCAGGACCAGGCTCCGCAGCCCGGGCGTGATCGGATTGAAGTTTTTCAGCGCCATGGTCTCAAAGCCCCGTCGTCACATCGATGGACTGGCCCTCGGCAAGCCGAACCATCGCTTTCTTGTAATCGTTCCGCTTGCCGAGCCGGCCGCGGAACCGCTTGACCTTGCCCTTGACGCGGATCGTATTCACTGCCTCGACCTTGACCTTGAACAGGCTCTCTACGGCAGCCTTGATCTCGGTCTTGGTGGCATCCATCGACACCCGGAAGACAACCTGGTTGTGCTCCGAGGCCAGCGTCGCCTTTTCGGTGATCACCGGAGCGCGCAGCACCTCGTAAATGCGCTCGCTGCTCGGGCTGGTCTTGTTGAGATATTTCCAGCTCATTTCAGTCGCGCCTCCAGGTTCTGGACGGCCTCCTTGGTCAGCACGAGCGTATCGCGCCGCAGGATGTCGTATACGTTCGCACCCTGGCTGGGCAGGATGTCGACATGCGGAATATTCGCCGCCGCCTTGGCGAAATTCGTATCGATCTCAGCGCCGCCGACGATCAGGACGTTGCTCCAGCCGAGCTTGTCGAGGCGGCCTGCCAAATCCTTGGTCCTGGGCGCGGTGAGTGTGGCATCGTCGAGAATCACCAGCTTGCCGTCGGCCTGCTTCGCCGACAGAGCGGACTTCAGCGCCAGCTTGCGCACCTTCTTCTGCAGTTTGTGCGCATGCGCGCGCGGGACCGGGCCGAACACGGTCGCGCCCCCACGGAACTGGGTCGCCCGCAGCGAACCGGCGCGTGCGCGCCCGGTGCCCTTCTGGCGCCAGGGTTTGCGGGTCGAGCCGCTGATTTCGCCGCGCGTCTTGACCTTGTGGGTGCCGGCGCGTCGCTTCGCCAGTTGCCAGTTCACCATCCGCGCCAGCAAATCCTTCCGGACCGCAGCGCCGAATACGTCGACGGACAGCTCGATCTCGCCGGCGGCCTTGTTGTCGAGATTGATGACCTTGCTCTTCATCGCCGTCATTCCTTCTTCTCGGCGTCCGTGCCCGGCTCTTCGCCGGCATCGCCTGCCGAGTCCTCGGTATCGCCCGCTTCGTCGGCAGGCGCGGCCTCGACCTCCGCCTCCGGCACCGCTTCGGCTTCCGCCTCCGGCGCAGCTTCAGCTTCCGGTGCGGCTTCCGTTTCGGTTACGGCATCCGCCTCGGGGACAGCGTCCTCGGCGGCCGGGGCCGCTTCCTCCGTCGCTTCCGCCGCGGCCGTGGCCGCACCTTTCAGAGCCGCCGGGAACGGAAGCTCCAGGTCGGTTTTTCGCTTCCGGGCATCCCTGACCAGCACCCAGCCGCCGGCCGCGCCCGGCACCGCGCCCCTGATCATGATCAGCCCACGGTCCTCGTCGGTGGAAACCACCTCGAGGTTCTGCACCGTGGTGCGGGCGTCGCCCATGTGGCCGGCCATCTTCTTGCCCTTCCACACCTTGCCCGGATCCTGGCTATTGCCGGTCGAGCCGTGGCTGCGGTGCGAGACGGACACGCCGTGACTGGCGCGCAGGCCACTGAAATTATGACGTTTCATGGCCCCGGCGAAGCCCTTGCCGATGCTGGTGCCGACCACGTCGACGAACTGGCCGGTGACAAAATGGCCTGCCGAAAGCTCGGCGCCGACGTCCAGAACCGCGTCTCCGCTGATGCGGAACTCGGCAAGCTTGCGCTTCGGCTCGACCTTGGCCTTGGCGAAATGGCCCCGGTTTGCGCGCGTCACGTTCTTGACCTTGGCCGTGGCAGCACCAAGCTGGACGGCGGTATAACCATCCTTCTCCTCGGTCCGCACGGCGACAACCTGGCAGTTGTCGACCTTCAGAACGGTGACCGGCACATGTTCGCCGGTCTCGTTGAAGACCCGCGACATGCCGAGCTTTTGAGCGATCAATCCAGTGCGCATGGCGCGTCCATTCCTAGAGCTTGATCTCGACATCGACACCGGAGGCAAGCTCCAGCTTCATCAGCGCATCAACGGTCTGCGGTGTCGGGTCAATGATGTCCAGCACCCTCTTGTGGGTGCGGATTTCGAACTGCTCGCGGCTCTTCTTGTCGATATGCGGGCCACGCAGCACGGTGTACTTCTCGATCCGCGTCGGCAGCGGAATTGGACCGCGGACCTGCGCCCCGGTGCGCTTCGCGGTGCTCACGATCTCGCTGGTCGACTGGTCTAGCACGCGATGATCGTACGCCTTGAGGCGGATGCGTATGTTCTGGTTGTCCATTCGGTCCTCCAACGGAGCCGGCGGCGCATTCGCGCCGCCGTCCGGGTACTCCTTGCCTACTCGATAATGCTTGTGACGACGCCGGCGCCGACGGTGCGGCCGCCTTCGCGGATCGCGAAGCGCAGGCCCTCGTCCATCGCGATCGGCGC
>CAMYKU010000048.1 GCA_947259105.1 uncultured Alphaproteobacteria bacterium | reverse complement strand
GGTGTCATCCAGGTCATGGAGGGCCGCCACTGTTTCGAGCACCTCACCGTCGAGGAAAACCTGCTGACCGGGGCCTATACCCGCACGGACGGGCGAGCCCGCATCCAGCAGGATATCGAGAAGGTCTATGAGTATTTCCCGCGCCTCAAGGCCCGGCGGGCCGCGCAGGCCGGTTATACCTCGGGCGGCGAGCAGCAGATGTGCGCCATCGGCCGGGCCCTGATGGCCCGCCCGAAGATGATCCTGCTGGATGAGCCCTCGATGGGCCTGGCGCCGCAGCTGGTCGAGAGCATATTCGAGACCGTCAGACGCCTGAACGAGGAGGAGGGCGTGACCTTCCTCCTTGCCGAGCAGAACACCAATGTCGCGCTGAAATACGCGACCTATGGCTATATCCTGGAAAATGGCCGCGTGGTGATGGATGGCGCCGCCGCCTCCCTGCGCGAGAACGAGGACGTGAAGGAATTCTATCTCGGCCTGTCGTCGAGCGGCCGCAAGAGTTACCGCGACGTCAAGCACTACAAGCGGCGCAAGCGCTGGCTGGCCTGAGCCACGCAGCGGGGTTTTCAGGATGACGGAGTATTACGACGAACTCGAGACCCGCGATCCCGGCGCACGGGAGGCCGCGCTGATGGCGGCGCTGCCCGACGCGGTGGCGCACGCCAGGACAGCCGCGCCCGGCTTCGCGAAAATCCTCGCCGGCATTGAGCCCGGTGACGTGACGTCGCGCGCGGCGCTGGCGGGCCTTCCGGTCACCCGGAAATCGGATCTGATCGAACTGCAGCAGGCGGAACCACCATTCGGCGGGCTGACGGCGACAGAGCCGCGGGACATGGCGCGGCTGTTCATGTCGCCCGGTCCGATCGCCGATCCCGAAGGCGGTGGAAAAGACTGGTGGCGATTTGCCCGCGCATTGTTCGCCGCCGGGTTCCGCAAGCGCGACATCGTGCACAACTGCTTCGCCTATCATTTCACGCCGGCGGGTTCGATGTTCGAGACCGCGGCCCATGCGCTCGGCTGCGCCGTGGTCGCGGGCGGCACCGGGCAGACCGAGATGCAGGTCCAGGCGATCGCACATTTCGGGGCGGACGGCTTCGCCGGCACGCCCGATTTCCTCAAGATCGTGCTGGACAAGGCGAAGGAAATGGGCACGCCCCTGCCCACGCTGACAAAGGCGTGCGTGTCGGGAGGCGCGCTGTTCCCGTCGTTGCGCGACGAGATCCGCGCGCACGGCGTCAACGTCCTGCAATGTTACGGGTCGGCGGATCTGGGGATGGTCGCATACGAATCGGACGCCGTGGACGGCATGATCCTGGACGAAGGGCTCATCGTCGAGATCCTGCGCCCTGGTACCGGCGATCCGGTACCGGAAGGTGAGGTCGGCGAGGTCGTGGTGACGACACTGAACCGCGACTACCCGCTGGTCCGGTTCGCGACCGGCGACCTCTCCGCGCTGCTTCCCGGCGTCAGCCCCTGCGGGCGCACCGCGCCGCGAATCAAGGGCTGGATGGGCCGTGCCGACCAGACCACGAAGGTCCGGGGCATGTTCGTGCACCCGGCACAGATCGACCGGGTCGTCAAACGGCATCCGGAGGTTCTGCGGGCCCGGCTTGTGGTGGCCAGCAAGGGCGGAAAGGATTCGGCTGTTGTCGTGTGCGAATCCGTTGCCGGCGACGACTCTTTGGTAGAACAGGTCGAACAGAGCATTCAGGTCGAATGCAAATTGCGAGCAACCGTCCAAATTGTGGCACCAAACACAATTCCCAATGACGGAAAGGTCATAGAAGACATCAGAAGCTACGCGTAAACCTAGGGCGAACGCATTGTAAAATAGTATATTATTTGAAATCGCACAGCTTTTTACTGAGTTTTAACGAAAATGGCGAACGTCGCCACAAAATTGCCACATTTCCGGCAAACGTTCACCATAAAGCGGGAGTGTTATAGACACGCTGAGACCTCCCCTCTCAGTCGAGGCTAACCCTGACAGCCTCTAATTTGCGACCACATCCAAGGGGTCGCTTGTTATTGGCGGTTGCCGGCCCACCCCCGGCAACCGCCAGTTTTTTTGCCGAAATCTCCCCCGCTTTGCATCGTGCCTGGACCCGATCCGGGTCGGGTGGACTCGCCTTCGGCGGCCCGCTCTGGGCGGTGCAACATCCCGGTCCCCGTACCGGGATGTTTGAGCAAGGACCGTTTGATATCCAAAGAAAGTCGACTTTCATGCCGAATCGGTTTTCCGGACACTCCATTACCTGTTTCAGGGGTGAGCGTTTCGTTTTCGAGGCGCTGGATTTCTCCGTTGAAAGCGGCGAGGCCCTGGTGCTTACCGGCCCCAACGGCAGCGGCAAGTCGAGCCTGATCCGGATCATGGCGGGCCTGCTGGCCGAGGTCGACGGCCGCCTGGAGTGGAACGGCGACCCGGTGTCGGAGACGCCCGAGGATCATCGCGCGCGGCTGCACTATGTCGGCTACCAGGATGCCATCAAGCCGGTCATGACGGTACGCGAAAACCTGGCGTTCTGGGCCAGCCTCAGGGGCCCGCTCGACGGTGTGACGGGCGCCCTCGAGACCGTCGGGCTGGGCAGGATCGCCGAAATGCCGGCGCAGTTCCTGTCCTCGGGCCAGCGGCGGCGCCTGTCGCTTGCCCGCATCGTCGCAAGCACCGCCGAAGTATGGCTGCTGGACGAACCGACCGTCGGCCTCGACCGCAATGCCGTCGGCATTCTCGAGACACTGGTCGCCGACCACCGCGCCGGCGGCGGCATGGCGGTCCTGGCGACCCACCAGCCCATTGCGCTGGGCGGTGACGAACACGGACTTGATATTTCACGGTTTGCGGCGCGCCGGCAGATCTTCGACGACGCCGAGGTGAGCCAATGATCCGGATCATGCGACTCTTGGTCACACGTGACCTGCGGCTGGCGCTCCGGCAGGGCTCCGACGCCGCGATGGTCATCGCATTTTTCGTGATCACGGTGACCCTGTTTCCGCTGGGCGTCGGGCCCGAGCCGAACGTGCTGGCCCGGATCGCCGCGGGCGTCGTCTGGGTTACCGCGCTGCTCGCCACCATGCTGTCCCTCGACCGGCTGTTCCAGTCGGATTACGACGACGGCTCGACGGATCTCCTGATCCTGGCGCCTGTCCCGCTGGAACTCGTCGTGCTGGCGAAGGTGCTGGCGCACTGGATGCTTACCGGCTTGCCGCTGATCCTCACGGCGCCGGTTCTCGCCGCCCTGATGAACCTGCCCGAAGGCGGTTATCTCGTGCTGATCGTGTCGATGTTTCTGGCCACCCCGACGCTGAGCCTGATCGGTTCCGTGGGCGCGGCGCTGGCGCTGGGCGCCCGGCGGGGCGGCATCCTGATTTCGCTGCTGGTATTGCCCCTGTATATCCCGGTGCTGATCTTCGCGGTCGGCGCGGTGGACGCGTCGATCACCGGCCTCACGCCGCGCCCGCACCTGCTGATTCTGGGCGCAATGCTCGCCGCCGCACTGCCGCTCGCCCCGTGGGCGGCGGCAGCGGCTTTGCGGCACAGTTTAAGATGAGCGGCAGCGGCATAATGACACGGGTCAGCGCGCCGCGCGGCCGGTCACTCCTTTTCGCCCGAAACCTCCGGCTCGAACCCCTGCGACTCGGTCTCCTGCGGTTCGAATCCCTGCGGTTCGGGCTCATGCTGTTCGACCGGCTGGGCCGGTTCGGCAGCCGTTGCGCCAGCCTCGGATTTCATACCCAGGAAGATCAATACGCCACCGGCAACGACCATCGCGCCGCGAATCGCCCAGCCGGCTTCCACGCCCCAATTGTCGATCCACATCAGGTACTTGAATTCAATGCCGATCAGATTAGGGACGAAGCTGCCGACGCCCAGGATCACGAGCAACCAACCTATGCTCTTCATAACCAAATCCTTTCCCATGGCTGCGAGATTCTTGCCATGATGCTCTTCACCAATGGCGAATCATCGGCCAAATAAGTTAACAGTTCGTGTTTGCATCGCATGTCGCGCGCGCCGATCCGTCGCCGGCCGCGAAAATTGCTTTAGATCAAGGTGATCCGTGTTTGAATCAATATTCTTGGACCACGTCGCCCCAGCGACCTATATAAGGGCCCGACCATGATGCACCGATTTGCCAACCCCACCCGCTTCATGCGCGTCGCCAACGCGATCCTGCCGTGGTGCGCGGGGCTGACCGTGCTGTTCCTGGCGGCGGGGCTGTATCTCGGGCTGTTCCGGTCGCCGGCGGATTACCAGCAGGGCGAGACCGTGCGCATCATGTATATCCACGTCCCGTCCGCCTACATGGCGATGTTCATCTACGCCGCGATGGCCGTATCGAGCGCCATGGCGCTGATCTGGAAGCACCCGCTGGCCGACATGATTGCGCGGGCCAGCGCGCCGATCGGCGCCTGTTTCACCTTTGTGACGCTGCTGACGGGCTCGCTGTGGGGACAGCCGATGTGGGGCACCTGGTGGGTGTGGGACGCGCGGCTTACCTCGGTGCTGATCCTGTTCTTCGTTTACATCGGCTATATCGCGCTGGTGAATGCTTTCGACGACCCGGCGCGCGGCGCCAAACCGGCCGCCATCCTGGCGCTGGTCGGCGCGGTCAACCTGCCGATCATCAAGTTCTCGGTCGACTGGTGGAATACGCTGCATCAGCCGGCGAGCGTCGTGACGATGGAGGGTCCGAAGATCGACCCCGCGATGCTCTGGCCGCTGGCGTTCATGGCGGTCGGCTTCAACCTCTACTACATCTCCGTCGGTATCCTGCGGCTGCGTGGAGAGATCGCCGCTGCGCGCATCCGCAATCTGCAGTTGGGGCTGACCCATGGCTGAGAGCGCCATGGCGATCAGGTGCTTTACCTTCCAGCGCGGGAGTCTTGTATCGTCGCGCGCAAATCACACGAGGTGTCAATTACGCGATGAGTGAATTTTTTGCCATGGGCGGTTACGCCGCCTTCATCTGGCCCGCTTACGCGGTCGCGACAATCTTGCTGTTCGGCCTGCTGGTGCTGTCGCTGAAATCGATGCGCCAGCGCGAGGCGCTGGTCGAGTCTCTGCGGAGCCACCGCGTTCGGCGCCGCGCGGATGAGACGACAACTACGGACCCGGTGCCATGAGCGGCGCCGAATCACAGCCGAAGCACGGGCTCAGCCGCGCGGCGACGCGCAAACGCAAACGCCTTTACATCGTGCTGGCCGGAATGACGATGCTCGGCATCGCCGTTGCACTGGTGCTCACCGCATTCCAGGACAATATCGTCTTCTTCTATACGCCGAGCGACCTTGCCGAAAAGCAGGTCGGGCCCGAGCAGCGCGTCCGGCTGGGCGGGTTGGTCGAGGACGGCAGTGTCCGCAAAATCGATGATGGTGTGACGACGCAGTTCGTCATCACGGATTACATCGACACGGTGGACGTCAGCTACACGGGAATCCTGCCCGACCTGTTCCGCGAGGGCCAGGGCGTGATCGCCGAGGGCCGGATGCTGCCGGACGGATCGCTGCAGGCGACGGAAGTCCTCGCAAAGCATGACGAGAATTACATGCCGAAGGAAGTGGCGGAAAAAATCAAGGAATCGGGCCGCTGGCAGGAAGACGGCTCTGGAGGGTAGATCTCGATGATTGCAGAATTTGGCCATTTCGCACTGGTCCTGGCCTTGATGGTCGCGCTGGTGCAGGGAATCGTGCCGATGGTCGGCGCCGCGCGCGGCGATATCCGGCTGATGGACATGGCGCCGCCGGCGGCCACGGTACAGCTGCTCCTTGTGGCGGCCGCGTTCGGCGCGCTGATGTATTCATACATCGTCAGCGATTTCAGCGTGATGAACGTGGCGCAGAACTCGAACTCGCTCCAGCCCATGCTCTACAAGATCAGCGGCGTCTGGGGAAACCATGAGGGCTCGCTGGTTCTCTGGGTCCTGATCCTGGCGTTGTATGGCGGCATGGTGGCCCTGTTCGGCGGCAATTTGCCGCCGACCCTGAAGGCGCGGGTGCTGGCGGTTCAGGCCATCGTGGCCTTCGGTTTTCTTGCTTTTCTGCTGTTTACCTCCAATCCGTTCGAGCGCCTCTTCCCCCCGCCGCTGGATGGCGCCGACCTGAACCCGCTGTTGCAGGACCCCGGTCTCGCCTTCCATCCGCCGATGCTCTATGCCGGCTATGTCGGACTTTCGACCGCTTTCTCGTTCGCCGTCGCGGCGCTGATCGAGGGCAAGGTCGACGCCGCCTGGGCACGCTGGGTGCGGCCCTGGACCCTGGCTGCATGGATCTTCCTGACCGCAGGCATCGCGCTGGGCAGCTGGTGGGCCTATTACGAGCTCGGCTGGGGCGGTTTCTGGTTTTGGGACCCGGTGGAGAACGCCAGTTTCATGCCGTGGCTGGTGGCCACCGCGCTGCTCCACTCGGCGATCGTGGTGGAAAAGCGCGACACGCTGAAATCCTGGACCATTCTGCTTGCGATCATCGGGTTCTCGCTGAGCCTGATCGGCACATTCCTGGTGCGATCCGGCGTGCTGACCTCGGTGCACGCGTTCGCCACCGATCCCGAGCGCGGCGTATTCATCCTGCTGCTTCTGGTCATCGCCATCGGCGGCAGCCTGGTGCTGTTTGCCTGGCGCGCGCCGTCGATGCAGGCGGGCGGCCTGTTCCAGCCGGTCAGCCGCGAGGGCGGCCTGATCGTCAACAACCTCTTTATGTCGGTCGCCGCGCTGGTCGTCCTGATCGGCACCCTGACCCCCTTGATGGTGGACGCCCTCAACCTCCCGAAGGTCTCGGTCGGGGCGCCTTATTTCAACATCGTGTTCGTGCCGCTGATGATGCCCGTGATCATTGCCGCCGGAATCGGCCCGCTGCTGGCATGGAAGCGCGGCGATATCAAGGGCGCGCTGGCACGGCTGAAGTATGCGGTGCTGGCGACGGTGATCCTCACGGCGCTGGCCGGCTGGCTGGCCTGGGGCTATTCGATCGGAAGCCTCCTCGGCATCGCCCTGGCGGCCTGGCTCGGTACCGCCACGGTGACGGAATTTGCCAGCCGCATCGGCCTTGGCCGGTTGCCGCTGCGCAACAGCCTGCGCCGCGCCGGCGGCCTGCCCCGCTCGGCCTGGGGCATGACGGTCACGCATATCGGTTTCGCCATAACGATCGCCGGCATTACCGGCGCGTCTCTCTGGCGCACCGAATCGATCCAGGTCATGCGGCCCGGGGACACGGTCGAGGTGGCCGGCTACGAATTCACCTTCGGAAACGTCGAGAATCTTCGGGGACCCAATTACTTCATCGAGCGCGGCACATTTACGGTGTGGCGCGACGGAGAGTTCTACACGGTAATGGAGCCCGAAAAACGGCGTTACATGGTCCAGCAGCGGGAAACCACCGAGGCCGCGATCTTCACCACGCCGATGAAAGACCTTTATGCCGTGATCGGCGACAAGGCCGACGGCGGGGCCTGGGTCACGCGTATCTATCACAGCCCGCTGGTGCCCTGGATGTGGATCGGCTCGCTGATGATGATCGTTGGCGGGACACTCTCGCTCAGCGACCGGCGGCTTCGCGTCGGGGCGCCGTCGCGGCGGCGGGCAGCCACGCCCGCCGCGGCCCAGCCGGCAGGAGCTGAATAAGCCTATGCGTCGTCTCATTTTTGTCGTACCGCTCGTCGTCTTCGCCGGGTTCGCCGTTGCGACCGCCTTGTACATCTTTGAAATCCAGCGGGACTCCCAACGCGCCCCGAACATCATCGGGGCTGGCGAGCAGAACAAGCCGGTCCCCGAATTCGACCTGCCGCCACTGCTCGACGACCTCCCGGGCCTTGCCACCGCCGATTTCGGTGGCGAGGTCGTGATGGTCAACGTCTTCGCCTCGTGGTGCGTGCCCTGCCGCGCCGAGCATCCGCTGATAACCCGGATCGGCGAAGAGGGGATCGTTCCGGTATGGGGTATCAACTACAAGAACAAGAAGGACGAGGCCGTCGCCTGGCTGGACGAGTTGGGCAACTCCTACAGGCGCATCGGCTTCGATCTGAGCGGCCGCGTCGGCATCGAGTGGGGCGTCTACGGCGTCCCTGAAACCTACATAATCGATAAGAGCGGGCGCATCCGGTACAAGCATGTCGGGCCACTCTCGCGCAACGATCTGAAGGAAACGATCTTGCCGATGATCGACTGTCTCAACAAGACACCGCAGGCCGAGAAATGTCTTTCTGGATCGTAGCCGGCGCGATGGCCGTTGCCGCGGCAGCGGCGCTGGCCCTGCCGCTGTTCCGCAACCGGGTTGGCGAGGCCAGTCCCGCTGAATTCGACCTGGAGGTCTATCACGACCAGATCGCCGAACTGGAGCGTGACCGCGAGCGCGGAGTCCTGACACAGGCGGAGATGGAGGCGGCCCGCAACGAGATTGCGCGGCGCATACTGGCCGCCGATGCGCGGCTCGAGGCGCAGACCGGTCAGCAGGCCGCGAGGGACGGCGGAAAGGCGCGCTCCGTGGGAGTATCTGTGCTCGCCATCGCCCTGGCGGTCATGGTGCCACTGGGCGCGGTTTTTCTGTACCTCGAGGTCGGCCAGCCCGGCAGACCCGATATGCCGTTGTCGACACGCACCGATCTTGCGGTGGGCAGCCAGGATGACGGCCTGGGCAGGATGATCGCCGAACTGGAGCGCGCGGCCGAGGGCGATCCGGGCAACGCGGATGCCTGGATGAACCTGGGATTGGCCTACAAGCGGATGCAGCGGTTTGGCGAGTCCGCCGAGGCGCTGCGCAAGGCGTTCGCATTGCGGCCTGCCACACCGATGCTCAACAGTGAGTTTGGCGAGTCGCTGTTGCTGGCGGCCCAGGGAACCGTTACGCCGGAAGCCCGGGCCGCGTTCGAAGCGGTACTGGCCGAAGAGCCGAATGACATCCGCGCGCGGCATTATCTGGCCCTCGGCGATTACCAGTCCGGCCGGACGCAGGCCGCGCTGGACCGCTGGGCGGCGCTGATCGCTATATCGCCGGCCGACGCCCCCTGGCTCGACGTCGTCAGCGAGCACCTGGCGCAGGCGGCCGAGGACCTCGGGCTCGATGTCGCGGATGTCATGCCGGATCCACTGCCGCCGGCCGATCGCGGGGGGCTGACCGCCAAGCAACACGAAGAGTTGCAGTCGATGTCGCCCGAAGAGCGCGAAGCGACGGTCCGCAACATGGTCGAGGGGCTGGAGGCCAGGCTGGCGGAAAACCCGATGGACATGGAGGGCTGGGTGCAGTTGATCCGCACCTACAGCGTGATGGACGACCGGGACGCCGCCCAGGCGGCGCTGGACCGTGCGCTCGAGGTCTTCGCGGCGGCGCCCTTCCCGAAGCAGCGCCTCGCGAGTCTGGGCAAGGAACTGGGGCTGGACGCGCCGGCCACGGTGGGCGAAGCCGATATCGCCGGCATGGTCGAACGGCTGGCGGAGCGGCTGGAACAGGAGCCGGACGACCTGGAAGGCTGGCAGATGCTGGCGCGCTCCTACATGGTGATGGGCGAACGCGAAAAGGCCCGTGAGGCAATGGCAAACGCGGCGCGTCTGGCGCCCGACGACCCGGGGATCCTGGCGCTTCAGGCAAACGCAATCCGCGAGGCCAATGGCGGCCAACACAGTGCCGAGTCGATGTCCATACTGCGCCGCGTGCTGACGCTCGATCCCGACAACACCGAAGCGCTGTGGGCCGTTGGCAACGCCGAGGCCGAGGCCGGCAACACCGAAAAAGCGATCGAGATGCTGGAGCGGGTATACCAGCAAATCCCGGAGAACAACGAAGACCGGACTCTCGTCCGACAGCGAATCGACGAAATCCGGGGCGGCTGACCGGCGATCCTTGGTATAACCCGCAGGCACGGGCAACGGCGTTCTGTTCAACGAGCTGTTGCGTGCCGCAAGCATGTCGGAAACGCCACCCGCCGTTGCGCGGACTGCCGACGCCCTGCCATCCGCCGGCACCTGAAATAACAGCGATTATCGTGTTTTTACGAGAATTTCGATTGTGGACAACCCGCTGTCCGTGTGTAGAATTCAGGACAATTCGATTGTTAACCACAAAAAATGAGCGTGGATGATTCTGTCCATCGCCACAAAGGGTTCAAATAGCGGTTAGCCACAGGGAGGTTACTGTCATGATTGGAAGAATCGCTACCGGGATCGCTGCATCCCTGTTCTGCCTGGGTCTGTTCGCAGGGGCTGCGCTGGCCCAGACCAATATCCAGAAAATGATGGATATGAAGACCACCGGGACGAGTCTCGATATTCCCGAAATCCCGCAGACCGGCGAGAAGGCCGACGCGATCCGCAAGACGCTCGAGCGGATCAAATTGCCGGCGGGCTTCAAGATCGACCTTTATGCCATCGTGCCGGATGCGCGCCACATGGCGGTGGGCACCAATGTGGGCGCGATTTTCGTGGGCACCCGCAAATCCAAGGCCTGGGTCGTCACCGATCGCGACAAGAACCGTGTTGCCGACGAGGTGAAGGTGTTCGCGCCGAGTGTGGAATTCAAGGTTCCCAACGGCATGTGCTACAGCAAGGACGGGTTCCTGTATGTTGCCGAGCACAATCGGGTTCTGGTGTTTCCGGCGGTCGAGTTCTTCTACGAGAGCCCGGACGTGGCGATCGGCGAGGTCGTGCCGCAGGGCCAGTTGATCCCGGTTGAGGAGGAATCCTTCAACCATGGCGCCCGCACCTGCACCATCGGGCCCGACAACAAGCTCTACATCACCCTCGGCCAGCCCTACAACGTGCCGCCGCGAGAAAAGCTGGACCTTTACAAGAAGTGGGGCATCGGCGGCATCGTTCGCATGAACCGTGACGGCACCGAGCGCGAGGTCTATGTGGACGGTGTTCGCAATTCGGTCGGTCATGCCTGGAACCCGGCGAACGGCCAGCTGTGGTTCACCGACAACCAGGTGGACGGCATGGGTGACGACATCCCGCCGGGTGAACTGAACCGCGTAACCGGGAAGGGCCAGAATTTCGGCTTCCCGTGGTACGGCGGCGGCGATACCCGGACCAACGAGTACGACAAGGACGAAGTCCCGGCCGACGTCGTGTTCCCCGAGGTCAACATGGTCGCGCACGCGGCCGACCTGGGCATGACATTCTATACCGGCAAAATGTTCCCGGAGAAATATCGCGGCGGCATCTTCAGCGCCCAGCACGGCTCGTGGAACCGCACCACGCCCATCGGGGCGCGGGTCATGTTCACCTCGCTGAACGAGGATGGCAGCGCGAACGAAACCGTGCCGTTCGCCGAGGGCTGGCTGGTCGAGGAGACCGGCGAGTACCTGGGCCGGCCGGTTGACGTGCAGCAGTTCCTCGACGGCTCTATCCTGGTTTCGGACGACCTCGCCGGAGCCATCTACCGGATCTCCTACGAAGGCATGTAGTGCCTGCGTCCCCGCCGCCGGGCCGGTGGCGGGGACCCTTTCCCGAATTCACCGTTCAACAGTCCTTTGCAGAAGAGGGGTGACGCGATGAGAATTCTTATTCGCTTCGCGCTGATTGCATCGGCGTGCCTCGCGCCGTACGCAGCACATGCCGAGGAGCCCGAACTCCCCACCGCCGCCAAGTCTTGCATCACCTGCCACGGGCGCGACGGTATCGGCACGTCGCCCGGGTTCCCGAATCTCGCGGGCCAGAAATCAATCTATATGATGGAGCAGCTCACGCTGTACCGGGACGGCAAACGGCAGAGCGATGTGATGAGCATCGCGGCTGCGAAGCTGACCGACGCCGCCATCCGTGCGATCGCCGAGTATTACGAAGCGCAGCCGGCCTGCAAGCCATAGACGCCTGGGCAGTGGCGCACCGGCTGGGTTTCAGATGGTGCCGAAGGGATTCCGGGCGCGCGAAAACACCAGGCGGCAAGGCGTGCGGCGGGTCACAGATCGAGAATGACGCTCGTCGTCACGGCCAGCTGGAACAGGATTTGGGCCAGCGCCTTGGCGAGCTGCAGGTTCTTCACGTTCGGTTCGGGCAGCACCATGATCTCGTCGCCGGGTTCCGGTCGTGGTTGGCCAAAACCGCTCACCGATACCGATTTGATCTCGCCGTTCGCGCGCCGGATGAGGACCCTCTTGGTGTCGGCGGTGCGCGTATATCCTCCCGCAATCTCTATGTAGTCCTTGATACTCGCGCCGCTGCGCCAGGCGACGGCGGTTGGGAACATGACATCACCGGCGATGGTGATCAGCCTGCTCTTCGCCGGCAGGAAAAGGATGTCGCCGTCCTCGAGGTAGAGATCGCGCGCTTCGTCCGGCGCACCGAGCACGACCAGCCCCTGGGGCTCGAGCTTGCGGGCGCGCGCGATGAATGACTGAATCAGTTCCGCCTCGCGGATCCGCAGAGACGCCTCCTCGTCGGTTGACGAGCGCGCCGCCAGGACTTCGCGCTCGAGCTGGTCCAGCGACCGCTGCAGCAACGCAGTCTGACGTTCCTTGACACTCAGGCGGAAAAGCTGGATCGCGTCGAATCTGGTGCGCTCGCTCGGGACGATCTGGTCGAGGACCGTGCCAAGACGGGTGCCCGGGGTAACCACATATTCCTTCGCTCCGTCGTGCTCACCGTTAATCCCGACGACAATCAGTTGTGGCCGGTCCTCCGGGATCAGCGTCACCCGGTCTCCGGGCATGAGGGTGATCGCCGCCAAAGCGATCAACGGCAGATATTCGGCCGTGGTCTCGCCGGAATTGTTCCGCCGCACCCGGACATGGGTCACATCGGCCCGGGGCGCGGCCCAGCCGACAACGGTTGCCGCCGGCATCGTCGCGCCGCGGAACTCGAACCGGGCGGCGTTGTAGGCCGCACCCTCGACGCTTACGGTGTTGGTCAGCGGACCGACATGGACCGTGTCGCCATCGGCGAACTGGATCGACGGCAGGCTACCCTCGAGCAGGAAATCGTAAAGGCTCACCGTGTGCCGGACCTTGCCACCCCGTAAGACCCGGACATCGATGAAGCTGCCGCGCTGTGTATCGATGCCGCCCGCGAGATCGAGGAAATACAGGATCGAATCCGACGACAGGCCGCGGTACATGCCCGGCCGGTGCGCGAAGCCCGAGACGATGACGCTGACCGGCTGCGCCCCCTCCAGATTGGCGTAGACCCCCACCTGGTCGCGATACACCGTCTGTACCTTGCCGCGCACCAGCTTGGTCAGCGCGTCGTTGCGCACCCCGGCGACGCGCACCGGGCCGATCTGCGGCAGGAACACGTTGCCCTGGGCGTCGACCGTCAGCACCTCACCGAAATCGACGGCGCCCCAGAGCTGCACCCGCACCTGGTCGCCGATTTGTATACGGTAATCGGGGTTGAAGCCGGTGAAGGGCTGCTGCGCGAATGCGCCGGTGAACATGCGGGCGCCGAAGACCGGAAGCTCCCTGCCGGGCAGGAGTTCGGCCTCTTCTTCCTCCGGTCCGGGCGAACGCAGCGTATCCTCGCGCGGCGCCGGCACCTGCATCGGCGTGTCGTCCGGCATGACCTGCTGGGCCAGCGCAGTTCCACCGGCGAATATCAGCGCCAGTACCAGACCTGGCAGCAGCGCGAACGGGACCCGATTCATTCCATGTGCTCCCGGATTGCGGCGACGATCACGCTGAGGATGCCGAAGCCCATCAGCAGAAACGCGCCGAGCGTCGCCAGAATATACGGCCGGTCGGGGTAGAGCGCCTCGTCGGGCCGGTTGGGGCGCGCCACGACCACGAGGCTCTTGACCTTGCGCGATGCGTCGATCTGCGCCTTTTCCAGCGCCATCAGCGCGAGCCGGTAGTGTTCATGCGCAAACTCCACTTCGAAGCGCAGTTCCTCGAACCGCGCGGCGATGGCGTTGAGGCGCTCGTCCCCGCCGGTCAGCTGCGTTTTTTCTGCGTCGATCTGTTTTTCCTTCGCAGCGATGCGGTTGCGCAGGGTGACGACCTTGGGCGCATTGCTGTCGAGGTAGCTGCGCAGCACGGTGAGCTCCGCACGATCCTCGGCGAGACTGACCGCCATCTGGGCGATCACACTGGCGACGAGTCCGGCCTGCTGTTCCGGGTCCATGACCTCGAACTCGTTCTGGAACGCGACGAGCTGCCCCTTGGTCTGTTTCAGCCGGGCTGCGGTGGCCTCGATTTCGCCATTGATGAAGCCGAGCTGTTCGGCCGCAAGCTGGTTGGAGATAGCGTTGACCAGCCGCTCGCTCTCGGCCAGAATCATCGCCAGCATGGTTTGGGTGAAGACCGGCTCGAAGCCTTCCGTCGTGACGGCGATGATCGCGGATTCGGTGTCGAAGGAGACGCTGACCATATCGCGGTAATATTCCAGGAAATCCTCCTCCGAGGCATCCGCCGGCAGGCGCCAGACAAAATCGATCGCGGGGTCCGACCAGGCCGCGCGCACGCCCAGCTCAGCGTCGAGCCGGGCCAGCAGGTCGTAGGACAGGATGTAGTCGCGCACGACATAGGCGTCCTGGCGGGCGATGCCGCCGACGCCGCCGATCAGCGTACCGAGGTCGAGCGACATGGGCTCGTTCGGCGCGCCGCTGTCGCGCAGGGTGAAGCGAGTCTCGGACATGTAGCGATCGGAGGCGGCAAGAAGCAGATACAGCGCCACGACGGCGAAGGGCAGCACGACGAGGGCGAGGAACCGCCCCATGGTTCCGCGCAGCCAGCGATAACCGCCTTCAGTCGCCATCATTCACCATCCGACCACGTCACTGTTGTTGCGTGTCCCCTATTTTCCACCCGCGGCGGGAAAAGTGCAATGCAGCCGGTGTCCGGACCGATGCCGGCCGCACCCCTCCGGATGAAACGGAACAACCCCATGCACCGGCGATTCCTGCGGGTTTGCGGACCGATATCATGAAAGATCCGACGCACCGTCCCGTCACGCCGCCTGGTAGGCGTCCACGGCCTCGCCGATGTCGTCGTAGAGGACAACGCCGCCGTCGCGCACGATCGCCCCAGTCTCGCAGATCTGCCGCACGGTGTTGAGGTTGTGCGAGGCGACGATGAAGGTGCAGCGTCCGCGCCGCGCGGCGAGCTCTTCCTGGCATTTTGCCCGAAAGGCCTGGTCGCCGACCGACAGAACCTCGTCGATCAGGTAGTAGTCGAAGTCGAAGGCCATGGAGAGCGCGAAGCCGACCCGCGCCCGCATGCCCGCGGAATAGGTTTTCACCGGCTCGTCGAAGTAGGTCCCGATTCCGGCGAAATCCTCTACGAAGTCCAGCTTTGCGCGCATCGCCGCGCGCTCGGCGACGCCGTTGATGCGGCACACGAAGCGGACGTTCTCGCGCCCGGTCAGGCTGCCCTGGAAGCCGCCGGTCAATCCCACCGGCCAGGAGATGCGTGCCTCGCTGCGGATCGTCCCGGTGCTGGGATAGTCGATGCCGCCGATCAGGCGCAGCAGTGTCGACTTGCCGGCGCCGTTGGCGCCAAGCAACGCCAGATGGCGCCCCGCCGGCAGGCGCACCGTCACGTCGCGCAGCACATAGCGACGCCCGTTGCGCGTGGGATACCATTTGCTGACCGAATCCAGCGCGATCATGTGGCCACCATGCGGGTCCGGTAGACGTGAAAGGTGAGGAAGCCAAAGGACAAGGTGGCCACCGTCCAGGCCCCCAGATACAGCGGGTCGCCGTAGTGCGCCTCGATGCCGCGGAAATAATTCCCGCGGATCAGTTCCAGCGCGTGCAGCACCGGATTCCACAACAGCCAGCCACGGTATTCGGCCGGAATCACCTCGACCGAGAAGAAAATGCCGGAAATGAAATAGAGCGGCCGGAGGACAACGGGCACGAGTTGCGCCACGTCGGGCAGGGCGTCGTTGAGCACGCAGGCCAGCGCCCCGAGGCCGAGGCCGAGCAGCCCGAGCGCGAGGAAGACCAGAAGCACAACGAGCGGATCCTGCACCGCGACGTCGAACCCGACCCAGCCGGCCCCGACCATGAAGACCAGGAACACCACCGCGTAGATGATGACTTCGAGGATAAAGCGGGCGATCAGCGTGTCGAATGGCTTGACCTGTGCGTAGGTGAACAGGGCCCGATTGGCTTCCACGGTCGTCATGGCGCGCATGACCATGCCGCGAAACATGACGAAGGGGATAATGCCCGTTGCCAGGAATATCGGGAATTCCACCGCCCCCGGCGCGGTGCGGGACCTGATCCCGAAAATAAGCGACAGCACGGCGACATGTGTCACCGGCTCGATGAGCGCCCAGACAATACCCAGACGGTAAGCCCCGAAGCGGGTTTTGATCTCGCGTAACAAGAGCGCCTGCACGACCCGCAACCCCACGCGGAATGGGGCCGGTTGCTTCTCCCGGTGCCCAACATCAGGCACTCACGAACCCTCCGGAATCGCAGTCGCGTAAGCCGCGCACGTATCAGGCCCGTTCATTCACGTGAGCCCGGACTGCATTTGGAGAGCCCGGATCCGCTGGGACGACGCAGTCGATCAGGACCGATCCCAAATCGGGACCCCGAAACCCAGTGAGGCACCCAGGTCCTCGGGCCACCTGTTTTTATTGCATATCTCATCGAATTCCTTCTGTTTTTCGTCGTCGCTTCGCAGCTCCGCTGTCGAACTCTGAAGTCTGTGGTAGACGACGGCAGAAGCCACATAGACGATTTTCCTGCCGAGAACGTGCCGAACGAAATCACACATGATGCGGTCGGATCTGTAGTGGCGCCCAAACTGCGCATCCAGCCCCGCGCTCCCGTCCAGCGCCGATCGTCTGATGTATGCGCAGAAAAACGGTGCAAAGTTCAAACTCACCGTACGACCCGAATGAAAAATCGGTATCTGCTCTATATTGTTATGGTGCACGGATAAGTTCACATCGCAGTCGTGGTCCGGCCATGCGAAAGGCACATGGATATTTATCGTTTTCGTGTGGGCAAAGAGCACTTGTTGTGGGACGGCCACGGCGATATCCGGGTCCGACAGCACCACTTCCTGCAGTGCTTCAAGCGCACCGGCCGTCACGAGTGCATCATTGTTGAGCACTATGATATCATGGTCGGAGTCGGCTGCCGCAATGCCCTGGTTGATAGCATAGGTGAATCCATAATTTACGTCATTCAATATTACTCGTAGCCCGGCATCTTTTTCTTCTTCTTTTACTATAAACTCCGCGACTTCCGAATCCGATGCGTTGTCGACGACGATAATCCCGACCTGATCCGACGGGTAATTCTGTCTTATGGATGACAGGCAGCGCTCAAGATCATCCCGCGCCTGATAGCTCGCAATAACGACAGTTACTGGATGCCGCAGACCTGCGGCCTTGGCTGGCATGTTCTTGCGCCGCTCGACACGCTTCTGGCGAACCAGATCGATTTGACCGGCGAGGGTTGCATCGTTGGTGATCGTGTTGACGGCCTTGTCAAAATAGTAGTTGGAAAGGAGCGCCGGCACAGAATAGATCGTCGCGGTTTCGGAAATCCGAAGGATCAGGTCCCAGTCGACAAACCGGCTCAACTTCTCGTCGAAATGTCCGACCCGCTCGCCGGCATCACGCTTGTGAACAAAACAGTTCAGATCTATGTAGTTTCTGTTTCCCAGCAGCGCGGGATTAAAGCTGCCGAACCGAACGGCAAAGGGCGCCGGTGTATCGCGTCGGAAAAGAGCCTGGGCACAGTACAGGCCATCGGCATCCGGCAACGTTCGGAACGCGCCCATCATCGCCAGCAAATAGTCTTCAGACCACGTATTGTCGGAATCGAGGTAGGCGATTACCTGCCCGCGGGCGTCTTGCAGCGCCCTGTTGCGGGCTCCGGACACACCCAGCCGTTCGTCGCTCTTGATCACGCGTATCCGCGGATCGTCATACGACCTAACGGCTTCCGCCGAATTATCGTCGCTATTATCGTCAACGATGATCAGCTCGAAGTTCTCGTATGTCTGCGCGAGAACAGACTCGACGGCGGCTCCGACAATAGCGCCTCTATTGTATACCGGCATCACGACGGAAACCAATTCTTCGGTTGATCCGGCACGCCCCAAGCTACAAAGATGACGAACGATATTTTCCATTACCGCGAAACATCTCTTGTCCTCTTCCCGGAACGGACCATAGAGTATGGGGTTAAGCACGGAATGTTTCAGGAAGCCCTCAAAATTCATGAAATGACGGTCGAACACGAAACGCATTTCCGTGCCAAGAACATGTTGTCCCGTCTTTTCATCAATCACGTCAATCGTGTGCGGCCGTCCATCGTAGTATGAAATCGGTGGTGCAAAATCAAACCCATATCTGCCGTTTCCGAAACCTTTCCCCACCAAATCAGCTCGAAAGATATCCGCGGCGGCAGTAAACTCCTCATCATTATCCAGGCGTAAAATTATCGCCCGGGATTTCGCGTCCTCGGCACAATAAACCCATCCGGTAATAGTCGAACTTGATCCTGCTCCATCGATGTTTCCTATAATAAGTACGGTATTCTCTCCGCTATCGTGACGGCGGATGTTCGATGGTACGAATTGATGTCCGGCGCCCGCAGCGCCACTTGTATGCCGCGCAGTATCAAACACAAGGGCATCCCGAGATGCTTCGGAGTGAAAGTAGTGTATCAGCGGATTCTCACCTGTTTCGGCCAATTCGCGGTGCTGCGCGATATAATATTTGCTATCGAATTCCGGACCTGGGTTGCGACCCTCAGCTGCGCCATGCTGCAGGTAGTGCACGAGGGGATTAAGTCCGGTTTCTCTTACGTCGCTGTTGCGCTCCAAATACCAGTCGCTGTCGAACAACGGATTCGGGTCGCGGCCTTCAGCCGCGCCATAACGCAGGTAGTGCATGACAGGATCCAGCCCGGCGCTACCGACATCCCGGTAGTTTTCAAGGTACCATTTCCTGTCGAACAACCCGGAGTTCCGGACCAGTTCAACGGTTTCAAGCCAGAGTCGGTAGGAATCGTATTTTCCCGAGATCTTGAGGATAGGTATCAACCAGGCCGATCGCACGATGCGCATCGCGGAGCCGGCTTTTTCCCTGATCCACCGCACTATGTTCCAGGAAGATCTCGCCGCAATTTCGTCCAGTTGACGCCTCAGCCGCACCAATTCTGTCGCCTGTTGCCTGAGGCTCGCCTGCAGTTCCTTCGACTGCTCACGATAGGCGAAAACCAGCGATTGAATGTACGCCTGCTGCCCATCTGCCTCGAGCGTCGGCCCCGTCTCAGCCATGCGGTCGCTCATTGGCCTTGCTTCGCCGAGCGAACGCGCGCTGTACTCGGCACGAGTCTGCAGCCGTGCTTCCATCTCTGCCATGCGACTACGTGTCGAGGACAGCTCGCTCTCCAGGCGTGCCGATTCCGCGCCAAGGGTGTCATTCGCAGCAGCCAGCGTTGCGGCACGCTGGGTAATCACCGATAAATCGTTCTTAAGCCGCGCGACATCGGCAATCCGCACTGCGAGCTTCGCCTCCAAGCCGGTTGATTGCTTCTTGGCCGCCGTCTTCTCGCCCTTCAGCCGGGCCATATCGACGGAACGCGTTTTCAGAGCCTTCTCCAGCTCACAAGTCTTGGTCTTGCTCCTTGCCAAATCATCGTGCATCTCGGAGAGCCCGAGCCGGTCGGCAATCCCGGCGCCCAGGCGCGCATAGGTCTGTCCTATTTCCGCCGCGCGCGTTGGGTTCTCCGATGCCTTGAGGAGCGCGTCCAGTGAACCGCCGTGCTTCGAGCCGACAGCGAGCACGCCAAGCCCGTGGCCGTGCACGAATTCAAAATGCGGGTAGTCCTTGCACAGCTGTGCCCAAAGCCTGTAGACGCCGAAATCCCTTTCGCGAACGTTGGTGTCGTGGAACAACACCACGGCACGATCCGACAATTTCGGTTTCCATGTCTCGAAGTCGTGCTTCACGTCATCGAAAAAGTGCCGGCCATCGATGTGAAGCAGATCGATCGTCGCGTCCTCAAATTGGCTGACCGCCTCGTCGAACGTCGACCGAACCAGGAGCGAAAACCCTGCATACCGGGCATGATGATATTCGTTGAGCGTTTCGAATACCTCTTCGCCATAGAACCCGGTGTGCTCGTCGCCTTTCCAGGTGTCCACCGCGAAGGCGCGCGAATCGGGACAAAATCGCTGCAGCGCCTGGCAAAAGGCAAGATACGAAAAGCCGGTGTGGGTTCCCAACTCGACAAGAACGCGGGGCCTGTGCGCCTGGACGATCCAGAAAGCGAACGGCGCGTGTTCTACCCAGGCCGACTTGCCAAACCAGTCCGGCATCCAGAAAGAGGCATCTGACAAAAATCCCTTCATAGTTTTCCCATGAAGAAATACACCGACTGCGTGCGCTCGAGAGGATCGTGCAGACAGGTAATCCCGATGCCGCCCGGTACGCGTGCCGTAAAACGCCAGCCGAGATGCCCGGCAAGAACGTCGTAGGACGCGATCTGTGCGTCGGGCATGGTTTCCCATGTATCGTCATTCTCGATCTGAACATGCCGTCTCTTCGCGCGGGCATCCGGGATCGCGTGGCGGACGCCCGTGCCGCCGGCCTTCCGAACATGGAAAAAGCCTATCGGAAGGACTCGACGCCGGCTGGTCATGTTGACGCGCTGGCTTCCCGTTGTCCCGTTCAATTGCACGTCCCCAAGCTAGCCGATTCCGTGCTATCCAAGTCATTGGCGGGGGATAGTATTTCACAGCGCATCGCCGCCAGCAGCCGGTCGTTTACGTGCGCCGGCTCGGTGAACAATTCGCGTGGCAGAACAACCGAATCAGCGTTGCCAAGGAGCCGCGCTGCCTGCGCACCGACGTCGAACGTCACTGGGAAAAGTCCTGCGGCAAGCTTGGTTGACAGGACATAGCTATGGGTTTCCGGGCAGACCGATGGCAGGAACCCAATATGGCACCTGTATTGTTTGATGAGGTCAAACACCTCGTGCTCTTCATAGCGGCCGGTCACAATAACGTTCCTCATCCTTCCCAGTTCATGCCGATCGCTGTAGCCGATGATCACGAATTCCAGCGGCAGATTCCGTGTCAGCGCGTCGCGGGCGCACTCCAACAGCACAGCCGAGCCCTTGTGCGGGCCGATCGCGCCGATCACCGCGACGCGCAGCTTCTCGCCCGGCCGGTGGACCGGCGGGCGATAGCCGGCCGGCGGCCTGATGCGTTCCTCATGCGGGCGGACGGTCACGTCGAGGCCGGGAAAGTAGCGCTCGATCCGGCGCGCCGCGTCGTGGCTTGGGGCACGGACTACAGCGGCGCCCGACAGCAGCGCCGCATAGCCGGCACGCCATACGGCAATGTCCGGCCGTCCGCCCGGCAGCGCCTCACCCTCCGCGAGGCAGGTGCGGCAGGCGGCCTCTCCCGTCTCGCCGCAATAGACGCCGGACGAGTCGATCAGGTTGATACGCGGGCAGATCGAAAAGTAGTCGTGCACCGTGAAACCGTAAGATACGCCCAGCGCCTCCGCGAGCGCGCCGACCCGGCGACCCGCGTCCTGCGGATAGTCGGCCAGGTTGTGGATCTCGATACGCGAAACTCCGGCCCGCCTGAGGATATCCTCCAGCCCGTCCACCGCGCCGTCGCGCGCGACCGGATTGAGGTTCGGCAGATGGATTTCGTCGATAGAGTTGAGCGTCAGTTCGCCGGCAACGCCCTGTGTGCTGCGCAGCAGAAGCGCGCCGGTGCCGGCCCGCCGCAATTTTGCGATCGTATCGCGGATATGCCGCTCCACGCCGCCGCCGCGGCCATGCGTCACGAACAGGACCGGAGCCGCGCCTCCGGCCGCATGCACCAGCCGCGCCAGATCCAGCGCCCTTCGCGCCGGCGCGATCGGGTCGTGTTCGACAAAACGCCCAACGTCGCGTTTATAGTCGGGGAATCGCCCGGCGAGCCGGCGCAGTGCCTTCGCCTTGGCCTGCCCCGCCGTTCCGGCGAACGAGACCTCGCCGGTATGGCGGACGAAGACATCGGTGGCGATCAGGTTGCGCATTCCCAGCCGGATCGCCTTCTGGCACAGATCGTTTTCCTCGCCGTAACCGCGCCCGAACAGCCCGGCGTCGAACAGGCCGACAGCGTCGAGACAGTCGCGCCGAACAAACAGGCAGAAGCCCACCCCTGTCGGTGCCGCCACCGCGTGTCCGGAGTTGGTCTTGGCGGCCAGCGCATCGAGCGCCGCAAAGTCAATCTCGATCAGGGTGTCATTGTTGCGGTTGCTCCGGGGATAGCTGCAGATCGTCGCGTTGTTGGACAGCGGCGTGACCGTCGCCACGTCCGGCGCTGAAACGGCATGACGCCGCAACCGGTCCAGCCAGTTGCCGTAGACCACGGTGTCCGAGTTCAGCAGCACGACGTCACGGTCCCCGTGCAGCGCCATGCCGCGGTTGGCGCTTTCCACGAAACCCAGGTTGCTCTTGTTGCGCAGCAAGGTGAAGAGGCCACGCTTCGCGAGCCGCCGCAATTCCCGGGTCAGGGCGGGTTCCGGGCTGCAATCGTCGATGACAACCAGCTCGTAGCCCACCCGAACGTTGGTCCCGAGCACCGAGTAAAGGCAGGCAAGCGTATCGTCGAAACCGCGGTAAACCGGTACCACGACATCAGTTGCAGCGGTCTTGGCTTTGCGCCGCTTCAGTCGCCGTTCGAGCGCGTCCCAGTTACTGGCTGTCGGGGCCGACAGCTTCGGCGCAACCGGCATCTCCCGCCAATGCACTCTTCGCCGTTCCTCCCTTCCGTAACGGAGGTAATGCACAAGCGCATTGACACCGGACAACTTCACATCGGGATTGTCGTGCAGATATTGTCCGGTATCGAAGTGGGGGCCGGGATTTCTGCCTTCTTGGGCGCCGAAGCGATAATAGTGCTCTGCCGCGTCCAAGCCTGCCGCGCGGACATCTTCATGCGTAGCCAGATAAAACTCCGGATTAAACAGCATGCTGTCCCGGATAAGCTGGATATGTTGTCCGCAGGTCAGATTGTCCATCGCGGCCCTTAGTTGCGCCGCGTGCCTGGTGCCCATGCTGTCGCACAACTCGATGAGCGCGTCCGGAAGACTATAGCCACCCTGCAAGAGCCACCTGAGCGCGCGGAGTCGAGGGACCTGGCAGATACGCACATGCGGCAGCGCGATATTCTGAGCGCCCGCCACAGGAATCAGGGACAGGGCCCGAACATTTCTTGGAATCCTCACGAGCGTTTGCACGCACCCTTCCTTAATAGTCGGCAAGCCGGCCAGGATCGGGTTGGCGCCGTCCGGGTCGTCAGCGACCAGCACGGGTTGCAGCCATGTCCCGAAATCTTCGCCGTTGGCGCAGAGTTCAATCTCGATCCAGTTATCGGCATTGAGCGGCGGAACACCGGTAAGGGCAAAACACTGCGAATCCCCGGCATCGTTCAAGCCAAAGTCGGTATGTATCGGTCCGTCACCGGGTGTCAGCGCAATTGTCTTTGGCTGTCTTTGATCCCGGAACAGGCGTTTGACCACCTGCAGGTGCGTGCGGTCGAAAACACATAAATACCCGGCCAGCGCCCATAGCCCGATCGTGCGCACCAGCGGGGTTTTCGCATCGGCGAAGAATCGCACCGGCTCACGGCGGAACTTGCGCCATTTGCGCTGCCGGCGCGAGGGCATGCGGTAGGGGGTCACGCAGCGCCCTCCAGTTCGCCGTCGGGTTTCGCCGTCCGGACAGGGGGCTCGAAACCCGGCAGCGGCGCCGCGGCCCTGTTGATGGTCTCGCACCTGGCCCTGGCGGCGGCTGCAAGCCGGCGGCGGCGCTCCGGATCGCCGGCCAGCGCGACGATCGCGTCGGCCCAGGCCGCCGGATCGTCGGGCAGCAGCACGCCATCCACCCCGTCGCGCAGGAAACCGGCATACGGGGCCGTATCGCTGTACAGGCCCGCGGCGCCGATCCGCGTGATGTCGAAGAACTTCACCGGGGCCCGGGCCGCATTCACCGCAGAGGCGAAAAGCGGGGCCAGGCCGATATCCTGCTGGCGCGCCGAATGGTCAAAAAAGGCAGGCCAGGCGAGCGGCGGGCGGACCGTCACGCGGCCGGTATCGCGAAAAAGGCGGGCGACGGCGCGGCGGCCAAAAAGCTCGAACCGCGTATCGCCGCGCCGGCGCTGGACCTCGGCGACCACATCGGCCAGCCAGGCGATCTCGCGCCCGTGCGCCGCAGTGCCGTGATAGAACAGCCGCACCGAGTCCGTCCCGCCGCGGACCAGGCGCGGGGCCGGGACGAACAGCGGCGGCACCAGCTTCGCTCCCTCGTCCCCGTAGCGCTGCGCGAGCACCGCGGTTGAAACCCAAATTTCATCGGCCAGCGTCGACAGACGGCGCCTGAACCGTCCGTAGCGGCGCCAGATCCGAAAGCGGTAGCGGGCCGGAAGGCTTGCATCCGCGATCATTGCCGGCAGATCGTCGTCGGTGAAATAGGCCAGCCCGGCCAGATCGTCCCGTGCGCGCTCCAGGGCGCCCAGCCAGGCCCCGGTGATGTAGCGGCAAATGACGACGAACGCTCTGGAGCCGTCCGCCGCCGGGCCCAGCTCATGATCCGCCGGTCGCTCCCGCCCGATGTCGACAATGGTGCTCGGCGGCATGCCCGGCGCCGCCAGACGGCGCCTCAGATAGATATCCGTGCTCGGGTTCGGGCCATGCTGCAGTATCAGGATACGGCCAGCCCGTTGCGCACCGCCAAGGGCGCCGCGCCATCGTGAATCACGGTGCTTTGCTACCGGCCCCGACATATCGTCAATCCCCATTCATCGACCCGCGCCACCCAACCCCTCGCGTCGGTCGATTTTCGATAAAGCTGAACGCTCAAATGGCACAACAGCTTGATTCAATTGTCAAGTCTCTTTGCCGAACGGCCAGAACAGTCTGCACCGGCACGCGCGCCGGAAAATCGGTCGTTGTGGCGATTCCTGCAACTCCGGCACAGGCCAGGCATGGCTGCTTTCGGGTCCGGACCCATTCACCTGTTTCGTCTTGCATGTAACCCTGTCGTCGCATAAGCACGCAGCGTAGGCTGTGGCGCCGGCACCAGCCGGGGGCACCAACAGTTCGACTGCGAGATCGCGGAAATTCAAACACTTGCGACCTTCCAAGCGATAGGATACTCTTTTTGCGGTGTAATGGAAAGTTGCGTTGCGGGGAGCCTGCGCGATCGAGACGCGGGCTGGTGGGCCGCGCAATATGCAGGGAGCGCACATATGGGTGGCCATTATCGGGGAGGCCTCCCCGTTGGAGGTTCTGTGGACCCGGGGTGGTGGGTTGCGGAATTCGGCGGGGTTGCGGATGACGACGTTCGCACGACCAACCGGGCAACTGAAATTGGTAACTTGTCTCTCGTCCCGCGGTTTCGCCCCGCCTCCAACATCGCTGTGTTCTCGCAGCGGCTGGCGCGCATCCCGCACCTTTGCACATTTCTGAACGCAAAGCGGATCGTCGGCTCCGCACAGCTGACGGAGCGCCTGGACGCGGTGGCCGGCTGGGGCCACAAGCCGACCGCCGGCCGCGCCCGAACCTACGCGCGCCGGCACCAGCTGCCTTATTTCGCGGTGGAGGACGGGTTCCTGCGCTCGCTTGATCTCGGCGTCAGCGGCGCAGCGCCGCTGTCGCTGGTGGTCGACGACATGGGGATCTATTACGACAGTTCGCGACCGTCGCGCCTCGAGTGGATCCTGAACGGCGACCAGCCTTTCATGGCGGCGGAGCTTGCGGTTGCGAAAGCCGCGCTGGCGGCCATTCGGCAGCGGCGTCTCAGCAAGTACAACGCGGCGCCGGACCCGGACCCCGACCTGCTGCCGCCGACCACACGGCGGCGCGTGCTGGCGGTCGACCAGACGCAGGACGATATGTCGGTTCTGCTGGGCGGGGGCAGCGCTGCGGCGTTCCGCAGCATGCTGGAGGCGGCGTTGGACGAGAACCCCGGGGCCGAGATCCTGGTCAAGCCGCACCCGGATACGGTGGCCGGGGCCAAGCGCGGTTATCTTGCGGAGATGAAGATGCCGGACCGGGTGCGCCTGCTCGCCGCCGACATCAACCCGATCGCGCTGCTGGATCGCTGCGAGGCGGTGTACACGGTGACCAGCCAGCTTGGCTTCGAAGCGCTGCTGGCCGGCCTGCCGGTTTCCTGCCACGGGATGCCGTTCTATGCCGGCTGGGGTGCGACGCGCGACCGCATCGAATGCCCGCGCCGGCGGGCGCGGCATTCGCCGCTGGAGATATTCGCCGCCGCCTATCTGCACTACGCGCGCTATGTCGACCCGGTCACCGGAAAGGCCTGCGATATCCGGCGTGTCGTCGAATTGCTGACCGAGGCGCGGCGCGTCAACGAGGCGAACCGGGGGACCACGATCTGCCTTGGGATGCAGAGGTGGAAACGCCGGCATGTGCGCCCGTTCCTGGCCAGCACCGGCGGACGGACGGTCTTCGCGCGCAGCGGTGATCAGGCGCTGCGCAAGGGCGCCAAACCCGGCGACCGCATCCTGGTCTGGGGCGACCGCGAGCCGGCGGGCCTGCTGCCGCTGGTCTCGCAGCTCGGCGCCCGTGTCGGCCGCGTCGAGGACGGTTTCCTGCGCTCGGTCGGACTCGGTTCGGACTTCGTGAAACCGATGTCGCTGACCATCGACTGGCAGGGCGCCTATTACGACCCGACGGGGCCGAGCGATCTCGAGACCCTGCTGGCCGAAACCGACTTTACACCGGACCTGATGGCCCGCGCCGCCACGTTGCGGCGGCGTATCGTGGCGGCGCGCCTCAGCAAGTACAACGTCGGCGCCGCGCCCCTGCAGCGGCCGGCTGCGGCCTCCGGCCGGCGGATCGTCCTGGTGCCGGGCCAGGTGGAGGACGATGCTTCGGTCCGGCTCGGCCGCTCGGAGATCTACCGCAATCTCGACCTTGTCGAAGCCGTGCGGTCGGCAATGCCGGATGCCTTTATCGCCTACAAGCCGCATCCGGACGTGGTGGCCCGTAACCGCAACGGCGGCGGTGGCGCCGACCGGCGAAAGATCGCGGCCCTGTGCGACGCGGTGTGGACCGCGGTCAATATCCACGACTGCCTCGAGATTGCCGACGAATTGCATACGCTGACGTCGCTGGCCGGATTCGAGGCGCTGCTGCGCGGCAAGACCGTTGCCACCTATGGCGGCCCGTTCTATGCCGGCTGGGGCCTGACGCGGGACCGCATGTCCTTCCCGCGGCGCGGACGCGCGTTGCCGCTGGATGCGCTGGTGGCCGGGACGCTGATCGTCTATCCCAGATATTACGACTGGGGGTCGCACACGGTGTGCGATGCGGAGGCTATCGTCGGCCGGCTGACAGCGGAGGCGCCGTCGGACGGCGGTGTGGCCTGTGCGGGGCCGCTCACCCGTCCCGGCCGCATGCTGCTGCGAATCGCCCGCTATGTCGGAGGCTGGGCGCATGCCTGACGCGCAGCCTCCATTCAGGCGGCTGTTGATGCTGCAGGGGCCGGTGGGGCCGTTCTTCTGGCTGCTGGCGCGCCGCTTGCGCCGGCAGGGCGTAAAGGTGTGGAAGGTCAACCTGAATGCCGGCGACACCGTCTACTTTCCGGGCCCGAACGTCCGGGCCTATCGCGGCAGGCCGGATGGCTGGCCGGATTACCTGCGTGGGCTGCTGCAGGAACTCGAGGTCGACGCCGTCGCACTGTTCGGGGATTCCAGGGCCTATCACAGCGCGGCGATCGTGGCGGCGCGGGCCGCCGGAATCCCGACCTTCGTATTCGAGGAAGGTTATATCAGGCCGGATTACGTCACCGTCGAGCTGAACGGCGTCAACGGGAATTCCGGGCTGATCGTCCCGCGTGACCTGCCCGGGGACTCCGGTGCGGCGCCCCCGCAGGGCCCCGCCCTCGATCCCGGGCACGCAATACGCGTCGGCAATACCTTCCCGGCGCTCGTCCTGCACTGCATGGCCTACTGGTCGGCCATGGACCTGGGGCTTCTGTTCTATCCCCACTACCGCCACCACAAGCCGCGCAGCCTGGCCGAGATCAGGCCGTGGCTCAGATCCGCATACCGTAAGCTGCGGCATGCCTCCCGTGACAAAGCGGAAGTGGCGCGGTTGCTGAAGGATGGAACGCCTTACTTCGTGGTGCCGCTGCAAGTCCATCGGGACAGCCAGATCATGCGCGACTGCGGTTTCCTGTCTGTCGGGCATTTTATCGTGACTGTAATGGAATCGTTCGCAAAGAAGGCGCCGGTCGACCACGTGCTGGTGCTCAAGCAGCACCCGATGGATCGCGGTTTTACCGACTACACGGCGCTTGTCGCGCATACCGCCGAGCGGCTCGGCTGCGCCGGGCGGGCGATATACATCCGCGACGCCAACCTGCCCCAGCTGCTTCAGAACGCGCGCGGCACGATCACCGCGAACAGCACGGTCGGTCTGTCGTCGCTCTACCACGGGACCCCGGTGAAGGCCCTGGGCCGCGCGGTCTACGATCGTCCCGGCCTGACCGCACAGTGCGAACTGCCGCGGTTCTGGACCGATCACGCGCCGGTCGACAGGCAGCGCGTCCAAGCGTTCATGAGCGAGTTGATCGCCACATGCCAGGCAAACGGCAGTTTTTATGCGCGCTGGAGACAGACCGGCGCCGTCCAGGCGGCTGTTGGACACATGGCGGCGCAATATGTCAGCAAGCATCTCGGCGCCGTCGGCGCGCCGCCGCACCTCAAAAGGCCGACACCGGCGGCAGAATCTGGTATTGTGACGGGCACACCTCCCCGCCGCCGCAGGCCGGGACAGGCGCCCAGGGCGTACGAGGTGAAATGACGGATATGGCCGGATCGCTGCTCACCGCAGGGATTGCGAGGGCCTCCATATGTCTGGCGATATTGGGGCTGGTGTCCGGCTGTGCCGGATCGCCCGGGCCGTCCGCGGACGTGCCGCCGGCGATACCGCAAGGCCCGGCGGCGCCGGTGGTGGATGCCATCATGCCACCGGCGCTGGTGTCTTCCTTTCCGAACGGGCACGCCTTCAGCGTCGGGCGGTTCGTGTCGCGCACGCTCGAGACGGCGCCCGACGGTGAAAGCCGCCGCTGGCCGACCACCGACCCGTCGGTAACCCTGGTCATAAGGGCGGACAGCACCGAGATCGTCGGCGACACCATCTGCCGGCGCGCGACGATCGTCGTCGAAAACGCGTCCGGCGGCACGCGGCAGTTCCCCTACCGCGCCTGCCGCCGCTCAACGGGAATGTGGATCCCCTGATCGAAGCGGTCGCTGGCTTGTTCCGGGGTCAAAAAGGCGCACGAATCCGCCGAAAACCGGTAGAATCAGAATTTCCATGAAACGGTGAAGGCCCCGAACTGGTCCCAGTCGCGCTGCTCGTTGAATTCCGGGCTCGTGAACACGTGGGTATAGGTGACCCGCGCGCCGCCGAAAAACAGCGCCAGCCCGACCTGGGTGTCCAGCACGAAGGGCCGGCGGTCGACGCTGTGGCTGTCCTTCCAGGTGTTGCCGTCGAGAAAGATGTTGTGTGCGACATAGCGGACCTCCGGCCCGAAGAACAGGTACCAGTCCAGGGCGTTCCGGCGCTGGTAGCCGTCGGATCCGGGCAGACCGGGCCGGATTCGCGGCGGGCCGAAATCCGCCGCCAGGTGGCGCCCGACGCGAAATGTCGCGCCCACGCCGATTTCGGTAACGACATTGCCCAGCGAAATCCCGATATGGGGGACGATATCGCCCTCCAGCGCGTCCACAGGGGTGGGCGTCATGCTCTCGCTGCGCCACTTCCGCTCGAAGATCAGCTGCAGGCCGGGCTCGTCCGAGAGCTGGTTGTCCCAGCCGTCGGCGGATCCGCGCCCCACCACGTCGTGATGGGCATCCTGAAACTGTTTGCCGAGCGCGCTGGGCCCGACGATGCCGAGTTCGACGGCGAACACGTCCTGCCGGCCGGCGCCTCTTTCGCGAAGATATTCGTTGTAGACCGAGAAGCCGAAATAGGCCCAACCGGCGTAGGGACGGTCGTCGGGGATCAGCGCCGCTTCACCGGTGTCGTCCGGCGTGAACATCGAGTGGCCGATGGAAAACGCCCAGCGCTGGATCGGATCGGCGTCGGACGGCACGAATGTGATCGCATCGACCCAGCGCGGCAGGTCCGTTGGTGCGGACAGGCGCAACAGACGTATGCCGCTCGTATAGTGCCGGTCCGTGTTGGTCAGCCAGGCGAAATAGTCGTTCTCGATCTGGAGCAGCCAGACCGGCCCCTCCTCATCCGCCCGGGCCGGTGGGGAAGGGAAGAACAGCAGGAGTCCAAGCCCGTAAAGAATGCCACGTAAAATAATCGTCCGAACCATAATTCATACTCGCTGCGCCACAAATTTTTATTCGCCGCGCCGCCGGGACCGGCCGCGAGAGCGGCCGCCGCCCGGACGGGCGGTGTAAAACCATGGGATCCCGCATCGCTGCACGGCGACACCGAACCCATGCACCTGCTGCCTGACTGTCCTGAAAAGCCTTTGGCTTGTTCTGTTTGTCCGGCCCATCGCCGCAGCCTTGCGGAGCGTGGTAATTCCACCCCGGCGGCCACAAGCGCGGACCGATTCGCCACAGCCGGCCCGCCCCTTGGGCGCCCCGGCCACGGCCCTGTCACCAATATCCATGGGAATGGTAAATTTTCCGTTGCCGGTCGGCGCACCGGGCAGAGGTTGCGCCGCCGTGGCCCCGCCGGCCAGGCGCATCGCAGTGCACAAGGCCTGTCCAGCGCGACGGGCGCCGAAACGGGGGCCCGGGGAACCGGCTTTCTTGCAGTAAAAACGGTTGTTTGCGATGCTTTCAGCGTAAATACTTTAGGCTTACACAGAATATTGTGTGTGTCATATGCACGGACCCAATATCTTGGGAGCGATATCCGAGGCCAATAGCCGATTTCAGCCGGAA
Organism: uncultured Alphaproteobacteria bacterium; assembly: GCA_947259105.1. GTDB lineage: Bacteria > Pseudomonadota > Alphaproteobacteria > UBA8366 > JADFVY01. The sequence continues at coordinate 2,607 of CAMYKU010000048.1, read as the reverse complement.
TGTCGCCGTCGGAGAAAAATAAGTTGACTCGAAGCCGGTCATGCTCCTAAGGTTAACAAATCATTAAGAAACGTCGTTAATGCATTGGTTATTCACATAGAATTGGTTGCGCATCGGGGAAGTATTAAGATCAATCTGCAGCCAGTAATGCCGAGTTTTAGCGAAGGGATGCGCACAGGGGACCGAAACGGAATCTAAGCAGAGACTGAAGACGACCAAGAAAAATTGAAGTTGTGTGCCAAAACGTTTCAGGGGGCACACAAGGGGACTTCTAAGGATTGGGGAGCTATGGCAATCCGGAAACGCCGGGAACCGGCGTCAGACTGCAAGCGCAGATCACAGTACTATTCACATAGCCTCGCTATGCCGCGCGTCGCACGCGCCGCAAGTGGGGTTCTCATGATTCAACGCCGATAAGGCCTAGGGGAGGCAAAAATGCCGAGCACGTTCGATGACACGATTATTGGTGGTTTAGGTAACGATACTCTCGGAACATCATCAAACAGCAACGAGGTCATCTACGGCGGCGATGGGGACGGCATCAGCAATGATCCCCTTCCCGACGCCGATTCGATTGATGGCGGCGCCGGCAACGACCTCCTCTATGGCGAATCCGACGACGACACGCTTCTCGGCGGCGCCGGCAACGATACCCTGCTGGGCGGGGCGGGCGACGATTCGCTCGACGGCGGTGCCGGCGACGACTTTGCCTCCTATGCCGGGCCGGATGCCACCGGCGGTGTCACGGCGAGCCTGACGACCAACACGGCGACCGGGGCCGGCGTCGGCACCGACACGTTTGTCGCCGGTAGCATCGAGGGCCTGATCGGCAGCTCCTTCGGCGACAATTTGGAAGGCAGCGCCGGCGGCGACACGATTTACGGCGGCGACGGCGACGACGTGATCGACGGGCTCGCGGGCGACGACACCCTGGTCGGCGGCACGGGCCACGATTCCATCGATGGCGGCGACGGACTCGACCTCCTGATCGGCGACGGACCCGACAGCACCGACGGCAACGACACGATCTTCGGCGGCGCGGGCAGCGACACGATTTACGGCGGCGACGGCGACCCTGCGACGGCTGACCCCCTCCCGGACGCCGACGAGCTCCACGGCGGCGACGGCGACGACCTGATCTACGGAGAGGACGACGCCGACCTGATGTATGGCGACTACAACGCCGATGAGCTGTATGGCGGCGGCGGCGCCGACATCATCTATGGCGACGAGGGCACCAGCTTCTCAGCCAACTTAACGTTCACAGAGAACGACACGATTTTCGGCGGCGACGGCGGCGACACGCTGGTCGGCGGCGACGACGGCGACGAAATCTTCGGCGAAAGCGGCAGCGACCTGATCTACGGCGACGACGGCGTCGGCGGCGGGCTGCTCGGCGGGGGCGAGAACGATACGCTCCACGGCGGCTCGGGCAACGATACGATCTTCGGCGAGGACGAACAGGACACGCTTTTCGGCAATCAAGGTGACGATTCCCTCGATGGCGGCACAGGCAACGACGCCCTCTATGGCGGGGCGGGCAACGACACGTTGAGCGGCGACGCCGGTCACGACCTGCTTTACGGCGATACTGATGGGACGGTGCCGGCGCAGAACCTGGACGGCAGCTTCGTCCTCACGGCGGACCCGATCGTCACGGATTCCGCGACCATCCCGCACGCAACGGTTTCGGCTACAGGCGACAGCAGCTTCCATTATTACTCGTTCACCGTGGACACGGACGGCTCGCGCGTCGTCCTGGACATCGACTTCGGCGAGACGGGCGTGACCGGGGACCCGGGCGACACGGACACCGAGCTGTTCCTTTACGACAGCGCGGGTAATCTGGTTGCCCAGAATGACGATCAAGGCTCCCCAGTGGACCCGGGGTCCGAGAACATTCCGGCCGATCCGGGGAACTTTGACTCGTTCATCGACACGACCCTGGCCGCCGGCACGTACTACGTCGTGGTTGGCGAGTTTTCTTCCTCCGACGGCCCCGGACTCTTCAACCCCACCGGGGACGTGGTCGACCCGACCGACACATATACGCTGCACGTCTCGGTGGAGAACCACGCGCTGGTGGCCGACGACAGCATCGACGGCGGCGCGGGCAACGACACGATCTTCGGCGAAATGGGTGATGACACGCTGAGAGGTGGCGACGGCAACGACATACTCGACGGCGGTGCCGGCCGGGATAACCTCTTCGGCGACGCCGGCGCGGACAGCCTGTCCGGCGGCGATGACGGCGACTGGCTCACAGGCGGAACGGGCAACGACGTCGTCGACGGCGGCGCCGGGAGCGACGTGATCTTCTACGCCGCGGGCGACGGCGAGGACACGGTCGATGGCGGCACCGAGACCGACGTCTTCCGGGTGAGCGGCGCCCCGACGGGCGACAGCATCGACCTCAGCCAGGTCGGCAACACCGACCCGGTCTACTTCGACATGAACGGCGATATCTCCGAAGTGAGCAACGTCGAGGTCTTCGACATACGGGGCTACGACGGCAACGATACGGTGACCGTGAACGACCTCAACGGGACCAGTGCGACTTCGGTCATCTTCCGCGGCGGCGACGGCGACGACGTGCTCGACGGCGCG